>NZ_JBLQUK010000001.1:0-779806 GCF_047872805.1 Qipengyuania sp. ASV99
GCCTGGACCGGCCCAGCGGATGACAGCCCCGGCGACCTAAATGCAGGTCAGTCATTTGGTGCTGCTCCACCTCCTCCCCCCCCCCCCCCCCCCCCACCACCCCCCCCCCCCCCCCGTGGCCCCCCCCCCACCCCGGGGGGCCCCCCCCCCACCCGGGCCCCCCGCCCCATTGGCTCAATCAGTCAGGCAGCTTCGCCTGAGACAAACTTCAACCCAAAAGCTTTGACGCTGAAGTTACTCGGCCAGAGCTTCGCTCGTCAAAGGTGTCCGACCCTCAATCACCGCCGCGCTCGCCGCCTGCTGTTCTTCGGTCGCTGGGATAAGACCAATTGCCGCCAAAGGACCGCCCGCGCTCCAGCTTTGCGTCCATTGGGCGAGGTAATCCTCAAGACCCGGCGTGACCCCGAAATGTGCAGTCTTGACGTAGATATAGAGCCCACGCGACGCCGGATAGCTGCCATCGGCGATGTTCTCTGCGGTCGGGGCGACACCGTTAACGGTCAAGCCGCGCACGCTGTCGGCGTTTGCTTCGAGATAGGAATAGCCGAATATGCCAACTGCGCGCGGATTGTTGGCAACCTTGCGCACAATCAGATCGTCCTGTTCGCCCTGATCAAGATAGGCTTGATCGCTGCGCAGGGCATGGCAATTGCGGGCAAACGCCGCTGCGTCGCTTTCTTCTAGCGCAGCCATCGCCCCATTGGTGCGGCATACCGGCGTCATCACCAGATCGAGCAAGGCGTCGCGCGTGCCCGATGTCGCTGGTGGCCCGTAAACAAGGATCGGCTCGTTTGGCAGGCTGGCATCGACATCGGCCCAATTGGCTGAAGTTTGCTCTTCACCAAACGGGTTCGCGGCCAGCGCGCGGTAGACGATGCCGGGCGTCAGATCCAGCTCGATCCCTTCGTCCAGCGCCGAGACAAAGACGATGCCGTCGCGCCCGACCTTGATTTCCATGATCCCCGAAACACCATTGGTTCCGCAGCGATTGAATTCGGTTACCGTCATCCGGCGCGAGGCATTGACGATATCGGCGGTTGCTGGACCTTCTCCTGCGCAGAATTCCTCGATTCCTTCGCCTGATCCGGTGGAAACGATGACCGGCGCTGCAGCGCCTTCGTTGGCTGCGACGTAATCTTCGGCCACTTTCTGAGCAAAGGGATAGACGGTGGATGAGCCCACGATCGAGATCGCTTCCGGACCGCTTTCCGCCTCACCGCCGCATGCCGCGAGCAGCGCCAACATGGCGACCGGCGCGCCGGCAAGCAGCGCGCGAGATTTGATGATTGCGGAACAGCGGGGGGTAGTCATGATTTGCTCCAATTCAAACAGTTGTGAAGGTTCGGGCCAGTTGCGGCCAGTTATTCAGCAGCCTTTTCGCCTGTCAGGTCAGCGCGGGTCATTGTGATTAACTCGCTCACGCGGCGGGCGTTCAAGGCCATCGCATCCGGCGGTGATGCGACCATGCCGATCGCTGCCAGCGAACCACCTGCGGCCCAGCTGTTCACCCATTCCTGCAAATACAGATCAATGCCCGGGATCGCGCGCATATGCGCTTTCTTGACATAGACATAAAGCGGGCGAGCGCCGGGATAGGCAAAGCTCGAAATATTTTCATAGGTCGGATCGACGCCGTTCATCGGCAGGCCTTGCACCTTGTCGTCGTTTTCTTCGAGATAGGAAAAGCCGAAAACGCCGACCGAGCGCGGATTGCTCTCGATCTTCTGGACGATCAGATTGTCCTGCTCGCCCTGATCGACATAGGACCCGTCGGACCGTACTTCGGTGCAAATCTGTTGATGACGGTCGCTGTCCGTTTCCTTGAGTGCCGCCATTTCAGGATTGGTGTCGCAGCCAACCTCTAGCACCAGTTCCTTGAGCGCATCGCGGGTGCCCGATGTGCTGGGCGGGCCGTACACCAGGATCGGCTCATCCGGCAAAGCAGGATCAACATCGGCCCAAGTTTGCGCGGTCTGTTCACGGCCATAGGGCTTCGCTGCAAGCGCTTCATAAACCGTCTTGGGCGACAAATTGAGCATGATCCCGCCGCTCGCCGATGCAAAGGCGATCCCATCAAGTCCGACCTGCAACTCGATGATTTCGGTCACGCCATTGGCCTGACATTTGTCAAACTCGCTGACCTTCATCCGGCGCGAGGCGTTGGCCATATCCGGCGTGTCGGCGCCGACACCCTGACAAAAGAGCTGAATTCCGCCCCCTGTGCCGGTCGACTCGATCAAGGGCGACTTGTATTCAGGGTTCGACCGGGAAAAACTTTCGGCAACCTGTTTGGCGAACGGGTAAACGGTTGAAGACCCGACGGCCCGGATAGAATCGCGCGCGCCGCCCGCGCCGCTGTCGCACCCGGACAGCGCAATTGCTGCGAGCCCGCAAAAGCCAAGAAGAAATTTGCCGCGTGCCATGAAACCCTCGTGATTGTCCAAGGAAGTCCGCTAGGCCGCCTCTGTGACAGCGGCGTGACGCTGTTTCGCGGGGTGGAACGTTGCTGCATGGTACGACCATACAGGCGATCACCGAACCGCCTGCTACCTTGCTTCCAAATAGCTGCAATTGCGTAACTTTCCCGGCACTGCCGCAGGCTCGATTTAAGAGGATCGTAAGAAGCAGCAGGCTATTGGTCGGCCTGTGAACTTGCGGCCCATCTTGACCTTGCTGATTTCGCTGTTCGGCGTGGGCGCGGCAATGCTGTCTGCGCCGGTTATCGCCAGCACGAATCCGGTCCCGAATTGCATCGCAAAGGTCCCCGATCAGATAACTCTGGTCGAGACCGGATCTGCCAGTTTGGATTGGCGCTGCGACGGGTCAGTTCCCAAGCTCGGGCCGGGCCGAATTGCGGTGCGTTTGGTGCCCACGGACGATACCGCAGCCTATCTCGAAACCCGCACCGGCTATCTGCATTCGCTCAGCGTGATCGCCTTTCGTGGTGCGCGGGCACTTGCCGGGGTGACTTATCCCGCAAGCACATTGAAATCGGGCACGGCGGAGGTGTCCTTTGCCGCCCGATTGCCCGATACCAATCAGCGCGCTGACAGCTATATCGCCGTGTTCGAAGGTGCCGAGTTTCCAACAACGATCGGCCACGCGCAGCTTGTCTCAAAACCCGTAAGCGAGCGTCTGGATGCCGAATGGCAGCGCGTCACATTGGCCATGTTCGTGGGCTTTCTACTATTGCCCGTGATCCTTAATCTGGGGTTTTTCCGGGCATTGCGCGCCGAGTTTCTGCTCTGGCATGCGCTGCTGGCTTTTTCGATGGCAGCCCACCTGATGACCAGCGGCCTGATTGCGGTTTACTGGCCGATCGATATCATTGCCATGACCGATCTTGCGATCAGCACATTCGGACTTGTCGTTATCGCTGCGATCATGTTTGCCACCCGGCTGGTGGAAACGGATCGCCAATCGCACAGATTGCGGCGACTACTCGAATATTCGGTGATATCAATAATCCTGATTACGGTCCTGCGCATGGCGCGGATCGATGCATTTGAGCCCTATTCGGCCAAGGTCTATTTCGCTTCGTTCCTGCCGGTCCTGATCCTGATGGTGTGGTTCGTCATCGACGCCGCGCGCAGGGGGAGCCGCGCGGTGTGGTTTCAGATCATCGCTTGGGTCCCGTTTCTCGTGCTGGCCTTGCTGCGGATCGGCAGCATGTTGGGAACCGATGCCGGCTATCTCGAAGCGCCGTGGCTATTTCGCGTGGGAACGGTGACCGAGGTTATTTTTACCGCATTGGGCGTGGTCGACCGGGTGATGGCATTGAAGCGCGAACGCGACATCGCCCAGGCGCAGGCATACAATTTGATCCAGATCAGCGAGCAAGACTCATTGACTGGCCTGCCCAATCGGCGAATGCTCGAAAGCCGTTTTGATGATTTGCGCGAACAGGGCTTCGATACATTTGCGCTGCTTGATCTCGACAAGTTCAAGGATATCAATGATCTTTTCGGGCATCAGGTCGGAGATCAGGCGCTTATCGCCTGCGCTTCAGCGATCCGGGGAGGTAGTGACCGCGACACTATTGCGGTGCGACTGGGAGGTGAGGAATTTGTAGTCCTCGCTCGAGGCAAGCGCAGCGTCGAGCGGGTTGAGGCGCTGCGTCAGGCGATCCCGCTGCGGATTGCGGGCGCGGTCAAAGGGCTGGACCGACCCGTTACAGCCAGCATGGGCGTGGTTGAACTGCCGCGCGCCTCGCGCGGTCTAATGACCTTTGAGGACCTCTATTCGCGCGCCGACCAATTGCTTTACGAAGCAAAATCGTCGGGCCGTAACCGCATGTATTTCGAACGGTTGAGCGTCTTTGAAAAGGCGCCGAAAATACGTTCAGGGATGCGCGATAAGGAACAAGCAGCCTGAACCAGCCCTAGGCATGGAAGGGCGCAAGCACTTCGGGTCGCACCCGCGCCAACCGCCCGCTGGCACGGTCAATCATCGCCCAAAAGGTTGATGCGCTGACCAGCTGTTTGCCGCTTTCATCGGTGAATTCGACGCGGCGCAATGACTTCGCGCCCTGCGCCGGGCCATCAATCCAGGTGGTCGCAGTGACCGTCTCGCCATTGGCGATATTGCCGCGATAATCGATCTCGTGCCGCACCACGACCCAGAAGAACGCGGCGCGATCTTGTGGGCGCGCCACACTCTCCCAATGCGCGGTCGCCATGTCCTGAATCCACTGCACCCACACGGTGTTGTTCACATGGCCAAGCTGATCGATATGCCCGGGCTCGGCAGTGTAGGTTCGGGTGAAGCGGTTCGGCTCGCTCATTTTTCCCCGGTCATCCCCATCTGCCACAGGATGAAGGCGAATTCCTCCGCCGTTTCCTTGAGGCTGTTCCAGCGCCCCGACTGACCGCCATGGCCTGCGCCCATGTTGGTCTTCATCAGCAGTACATTGTCGTCAGTCTTCATGTTGCGCAGGCGCGCGACCCATTTGGCCGGTTCCCAATAGGTGACGCGCGGATCGTTTAGCCCTGCGGTCACCAACATCGGCGGGTAATCCTGCGCCTTCACCTGATCGTAGGGGCTATAGCTGAGGATATAGGCAAAGGCCGCCTTGTCCGTAATCGGATTGCCCCATTCCTGCCATTCGCCCGGCGTGAGCGGCAGTTTCTCGTTGAGCATGGTGTTCAGCACATCGACAAACGGCACCGCCGCGACAATCGCGCCATATTGCTTGGGGTCCTGATTGACGATCGCGCCCATCAACTCGCCCCCCGCCGAACCGCCGCTGGCGGTTACCATGCCCTCAGCAGTGTATCCTTGCGCGATCAAGCCGCGCCCTACATCGACAAAATCGTTGAAAGTGTTGGCGCGTTCAAACAGCTTGCCTTGCAGATACCAGCGCCGCCCCAGATCATCGCCGCCGCGGATATGTGCGATGGCATAGGCAAAGCCGCGATCAACCAGAGAGAGCCGCGTGGTCGAAAACCCCGGCGGGACGGCATAGCCATAGGCCCCGTAGGCATAAAGATGCAGCGGCCCCGGCCCTTCGATGCCTTGCGCCGCAAGGATTTCTGCGCGGTCCTTGCGCATCACCACGCTGACCGGAACCATTGTCCCATCGCGCGCCTGCACCGTCAGCCGCTCGGTGGTGTAGAGCGCAGCATCGTAACCGCTGGGAATTTCCTGCTGCTTGAGCAGTTCGAGCGATCCGCCCGCGACATCGTAGTCATAGACCGATTCGGGTGTGACCATGCTTTCATAGGAAAGCCGCAGTTTGGTCTGCGCATATTCGGGATTGTTCGACAATCCGGCGGTGTAGCTGGTTTCGGGAAAGGCAATCGGCTTTGCCGCTGTGGGTGCGTCGTAGCTGCGGATCTGCAACTGATCGAGACCGCCAAGGCGACCTTCGGTGACGAAGAACTGTTCGAACAGGTCGAAATCGGTGAGGTAGAATTCATCCGATCCGGCAATCACCGTCTGCCAGTCGCCGGGCGTTGCTAGGTCCGCCTTCGCGAGCCGGAAATTGATGTGATCATCATTGGTCCAAACCCAGACTTCGCCTTCTCGGATATCGACGCTGTATTCCACCCCTCTGCGCCGCTCCTTCACCAGCGTCAGCGGCGCGGTGGGGTTGGCGGCGGAGACAATGCGCACTTCGCTTGTCTCATTGTCGCCGGTGGAGATGATGAGGTAATCCTCCTGCGCCGATAGCCCCGCGCCCACACCAAAGCTTTCGTCCTCCTCCTTATAGAGAACAACATCTTCCTCCACGCTCGTGCCCAGCACATGCAGCCGGGCCTCCAGCGTGCGCCATTCCTCGGTCGAGGGGCCATAGACAAGCGCGGTGTCGCCCGCGACCCAGACCAGATCGCTGCGCAGATTGGGGATTTCATCGGCGAGCAGTTCGCCCGTCTGCAAATCCTTGATCCGAGCGGTATAACGTTCCGCACCGCTGGTATCGGTGGAATAGGCCATCAAACGCCCATTCTGGCTGATCGAAAGCGCGCCAAGGCTGAAATATTCATGCCCATCCGCCAGCGCATTTTCGTCCATGATCAGCTGGGCATCGCCGCCTGCCACGGGCTTGCGGTAATGTTTGCGGTATTGCGCGCCTTCTTCGAATTCGGACCAGTAGAGATAGTCGCCCATGCGCTGCGGCACGGTGCTGTCGTCCTCCTTGATCCGGCTTCGCATTTCGGTGAAGAGCGCTTCGGTCAGTTCGGCCTGCGGAGCCATCTGCGCCTCGAAATACGCATTCTCCGCCTTCACGTAATCGAGCACGTCCTCGTCATCGACGGTGGGATAGGATTTGTCGTAAAGCCAATCATAGGGATCGCTGATGGTAATCCCGTGGTGGGTGTAGCTGTGTTCGCGCTGTTCTGCGATGGGCGGTGAAGTTGGGGTTGGCGTCGTGGTCGCGCTATCGGGCACTGGGCTGTTTCCCTATTGGGTATCGGCGGATGCCGCGCCGGCAGTCATAATCGCAAGCGCAACAGCGCAAACCAAGACAGCCCTGTTCAGAACAGGTGATCGGGTTTTCATCACGGCGAGAATTTCCTTGGGCATTGCGGCTCGGGTGGAAAGCCGCGGGCAAGCGGCCTATGTGAGGGTTTCTAACCATAGATCCTTGCGCGGCAAGAGCATGCGCGAAGCAATCCGGGGAACGACGAAATGCTGATGCAAACCCACCAAGCCCGCCTCAAAGCCTTGCGCGAAGAATTGAAGCGCCGCGATCTGGACGGCTTCATCATCCCGATCTCCGATGAACACATGAGCGAATATGTCGGCGAATATGCGCAGCGGCTGAACTGGCTCACCGGATTTGGCGGGTCGGCCGGGTTTGCCGCGGTCACGCTCAATCATGCGGCGATATTCGTCGATGGGCGCTACACCGTTCAGGTGCGCGATCAGGTCGACGAAAGCCTGTTCGAATATCGCAGCATTCCCGGCGATCGTCTGGGCGACTGGCTGGTCGAGGTCTGCGAAGCCGGAGCAAAGATCGCCTACGATCCTTGGCTCCACACATGGAGCTGGGTCGAAGGGCTGGAAAAGATCGTCGAAGCAGGCCGGATTACGATGGTTCCAGCGGGCAGCAACCCGATCGACGCCGTGTGGGCCGATCAGCCAGAGCCCTCCGACGCGCAGGCGGTCGTCCACGCCGAAGACCTCGCCGGCCGACCATCGGCGGACAAACGCGCGGCGGTGGCCGACTGGCTTACCGATCAGGGGCTGGACGCGGTGGTGATCCCGGCACTCGATTCGATTGCCTGGCTACTCAATATCAGGGGTAGTGACGTGGCACACACTCCGGTCGCGCTGTCTTACGTGATCGCGCATAGCGACGGGCATGCGGAATTGTTCATTGCGCCCGGGAAAGTCACACCCGAGCTGGTGCAGCATCTTGGCAATGCCGTGACCGTGCGTCCGCGCGCTGAATTCGCCCCGGCACTGGCAGGCGAGCTTGCGGGTAAGCGAGTCAGCGTCGATCCCGATTTCGGCGTGGTCGGCATTGCGCAGGCGCTGCGCGCGGGCGGCGCGAAATTCACCTTCAAACAGGACCCGACGATCCTTGCCAAAGCGGTCAAGAACCCCGCCGAGGTGCAGGGGCACCGCGACGCGCAGGCGCGCGATGGGGCAGCGGTCAGCCGGTTCCTGCGCTGGCTCGAAGTAACCGCACCCGCGGGCGAGATCGACGAACTCACCGCCGCAGCAAAACTCGAAGGCTTCCGCCGCGAACACGGCGACCTGCGCGACACCAGCTTCGACACGATTTCCGCCGCCGCCGGACACGCCGCGCTGCCGCATTACAAGGTCGATGAGGAAAGCAACATTCCGATTCCGCCCGGTTCGATCTATCTGGTGGATTCGGGCGGCCAGTATCCCGCCGGGACCACTGATATCACCCGCACCGTGTGGATCGACACGCCCGCAGGCAGCGAACCAACAGCGGAAATGAAGGACCGCTTCACCCGCGTGCTGAAAGGTCACATCCAGATCGACCGCGCGGTGTTCCCGGAAGGCACTTGCGGCGGCCAGATCGACATCTTGGCGCGGCAATATCTGTGGGAAGCCGGGGTCGATTACGCCCACGGCACCGGCCACGGGGTCGGCAGTTTCCTAGGCGTCCACGAAGGCCCGCAACGCATTGCCAAGCCCGGCGGCGGGCAGGCCGGAACTGCGCAGGAATTGCTGGCAGGCATGATCCTGTCGAACGAACCGGGCTATTACAAACCGGGTGCATTCGGGATCCGGATCGAAAATCTCGTGCTGACAGTCGAACGCGAGATTGACGGCGCAGAGGGCCACTCTCTCGGTTTTGACTGCCTTACATTCGTGCCGATTGATCGCCGCCTGATCGACCGCGACCTTCTGACAGACAGCGAGATCGCATGGCTTGATGCTTATCACGCAAAGGTTCGGGCGATTGTCGCTCCGCAACTTTCAAGTGATGACCTCGCGTGGCTGGAGGCGCAGACTGCGGCGCTCTGACGGGCGATTGCACCGAAACAGATGTTCTAGTATTGTTCTCATATTCCGAGTCGCACAGGCGACTGCGGCAAAGGGAGAATGAACATGATCGGCTATGTAACTTTGGGTACCAATGATCTGCCTCGTGCGGCGGCATTCTATGACGAGATCGCCAAACATTTCGGCGTGGGTCGGATGATGGATTTCGACAGTTTTGTGGCCTGGGGTGAAATGGGCGGGCCAGCCGGAGTAGCCGCAACCAAACCGTTCGATGGTAATCCGGCGAGCGTGGGCAATGGCACCATGGTCGCGCTGCAAGTGGACAGTCCGGAAAAGGTGCAAGCCGTCTATGACACGGCATTGGCGCATGGCGGCAGCGACGAAGGCGCGCCGGGTCCGCGCGGCGATGACGGCTTTTACGCTGGCTATTTCCGCGACCCAGATGGCAACAAGCTCAATGTTTTCTGCATGACTGCGCCTTCTGCATGACCGCGCGGCTGGAGGAGTCATTCATCCATCTCGGGCTTGGCGCGTCGGCGGTTCCCCAGCCGCCGTTTACCGGGTTCGATTGGTACGAAGCCTATGGTGCAAGACACGGCGATGACGGGGCAGAGGGACGACTGGTCTCGCAGTATACTTTCACCGATGACTGGCCGTCCTGGGAGATGCATCCCATGGGCGCCGAAGTGGTGATCTGCACCCAGGGCGCAATGCTGCTGCATCAGGAATTTCCCGACGGATCGCTTGCTCAGGTGACGCTGAAGGCCGGGGAATACGCCATTAACCCGCCCGGCGTCTGGCACATCGCCGATATCGCCGCACAGGCGACCGCGATCTTTATCACCGCTGGCGAAGGCACGCAGCACCGCCCACGCCAAACGGGTTGAGACCGCCCCACCTTACGCGCCGATGGACCGCTGCGGCGTTGGCCTTTCGCCATCATGAACACACCGCGTTGCGCGATACAAGCCGCGACAATGTCGCAGGGTTTCGGCATAAACCTGCGACATTGACCCTTTAGACAATGCTTCATGAGTTGCGGTGAGGTTGGCGTCTGGCACCCTCACTCCCCTGATGCGGTGGCCAAGATGGCGCTGCGAGCACTGCTCGCTGCTGCCCTTCTCCGGGTCGCACCGGATACGCCTTGCCGCAACTCTTCAAGAGCCCTGGACCTGACGACAGCAAATCTGGCGATCAGGCAAATTGGAAAGGATTTCGCATGCGCAAACTTACAACTTCACTTTCGGCAACGGCGCTTGCATTGACGCTTGCGCTTGGCGGCGCGGGCGCATCGCTCGCCCAGCATCATGGCGGGGAACGTAGCGACGCCGATGCCAATGGCGACGGCGTCATCTCGCTTGCCGAGACCAAGGCCAAAGCGGCCGAGCGTTTCGCCAAGATGGATGCCAATTCCGATGGTCAGATTTCAGCCGAAGACCGCGAGGCTCGGCGCGCGGAACGCTTTGCCCGCACCGACGCCGATGGCAATGGCGAATTGAGCCAGGCCGAATTGGCCGCCGCCCGCGAAGCGCGCAGCGCAGCCCACGAAGCGCGGCAGGCCAGTGAACGCGGTGAACGCAGAGCACGCGGCGGCGAAAGGCGCGGTGAACGAGGCGGCCGGGACCGAGGAATGCGGATGCTGCAAGCCGCCGACACCAATCAGGATCGCGCCATCAGCAAGGCCGAATATGATGCAGCTGTCGAAGCCCGCTTTGCCCGTGTTGATACCGATGGCTCCGGAACAATCACCGCCGAAGAACGCTCAGCGGCGCGCACTGCAATGCGCGCAGAGCGGCGCGAACGCGGCAATCGCAGCGAGTAATTGAACCTGGTAAATGCGTGACGCATCACGCCCCGTTTGCTCACGACTTTACCAATCGCCGGTCCGGTCTGCGCCCGAATGGGTTGCATGCCGGGCCGGCACCTTTCATGACCACCGTTCCCATGGATGAAATCGCTCCCAAAACCACAATCCTGCTGGTCGATGATGAAGCGACCTTGCGCGAACCGCTGGCTGAATATCTTGCTGGCCAGGGGTTCGCGGTCAAAGACGTGAACAGCGCCGCCGCCGCGCGCTCGGCGCTAACTGCGATGACGCCCGATATCGTCCTGCTCGACATCATGATGCCCGGCGAAGACGGTCTGGCGCTGTGCCGCCATCTGGTGGAAACGCGGCAATTGCCGGTGATTTTCCTGACCGCGCGCGGCGAGCCAACCGACCGGATAGTGGGGTTGGAACTGGGCGCAGACGATTACATCGTCAAACCGTTCGAACCCCGCGAACTCGTCGCCCGCATCCGCACCGTGCTGCGCCGGGTCGGGCGTGGCAGCGCACCGCAGGCGCAGGCCGAGGATTGGCTATATAGTTTTGAAGGCTGGCTGCTTGATCCGCTCAAACGCAAATTGATCGATCCAGAAGGCGTGACCGTGCCGATTTCCACCGCAGAATTTCGGCTGCTCAGGGCTTTTCTCGATCATCCCCTCCAGGTGCTCGACCGCGACCGGCTGCTCGATATGGTACAAGGCCGCACCGCGCATCTGTTCGACCGCGCGGTTGACAATCAGGTCAGCCGCCTGCGCCGCAAGATTGAGCCGGATTCCGGCGATCCGCATTTCATTCAGACAGTGCGCGGCGGCGGCTATCGCTTTGCTGCTGTGGTAAAGCGCACCCCGCCGCGACCGGATGGCGCGTGAAGCGATTGTTCCCAACCAGCCTGCTTGGACAGGTCATGGTCAGCGTAGCGCTGACATTGCTGGTCGCGCAAATTGTCTCGGTCGTGTTGCTGGCGCGTGCAGCAGAGGACCGCCGCGAAACCGCGATCCTGACAGCGGCGGCATTTCAACTTGTCAACGGAGCAGAGCGGGCTGAACGGCGGGAAAGCCGGGCAGAGCTGCGCCGCGACGAAGCCAGACGCGCGCGCGATGCCGGGAACCGTGAGCGGCGGATATTGCGGGGCAACCGCGAGGCTGCGAAAGGAGGCCGGTTGCCGCTGCAATTGCGCTATATCGTGTCTCCAAATGCCCCGCTTCCGGACGCGCAAGCCGGCCCCGAAGGAGCGCGCGAGGAACGTTTACGCGCGGCTCTGGCGCTGGAGGGCATAGAACCGTATCGCGTCGCGGTCGCCGTGCGCCGCGCCGGAGAAGATCCCGAGCTGCTGGAGTTTGCGCGCACCCGCCCGCGTTATCAGGACCGCGACGATTGGCGCGAACGGCGGCTGTTCATCGCAGCCATCCAGCGCGATCCCAACGGGCCGTGGGAGGCGGCGCGCATTCTCGAACCCGTATCGCCCAAAGCCGCGCTGGGCGTGTTGCTGTTTCAGACCTTGCTGACCTTTGCGTTTCTCATCGTGATCCTGTTTTTTGTCCTGCGCAGGATCACCCGTCCGCTAGCGCGGCTTACCGAAAGGGTTGGCGATTTTTCCCGTCAGCCGGACCGCGCCGTCCTGCTAGAGGAAACCGGCCCATCCGATACCCGCAGGTTGATCGCGGCGCATAACACGATGGAGACGCGGATCGCCGCGCTGCTCGATGAAAAGAACGTGATGCTGGGCGCAATCGGGCACGATCTCAAAACCCCGCTCGCGGCGCTGCGGGTGCGGATCGAAAGTGTGCCCGACGAAGCACAGCGCAGCAAGATGGCCGCCAGTATTGAAGACATCACCGCAACGCTCGATGATATTCTGGCGCTGGCGCGGGTCGGGCATGTCGGCAGGCAGGGGGTTGAGCCTGTCGCCATCAACGCACTGGCGCTGAGCGTGGTAGAGGAATTTGAGGATCTGGGTGAGCCTGTCTCCATGATCGAGGCGGCTGAAAACCCCCGCAAACTTGTCGCACGGGTGCAGGAGACCTGGCTCAAACGCGCCTTGCGCAATCTGGTGTCCAACGCGGTGCGATACGGCGAGGCCGCAGAAATATCGGTGCTACAGGACAACGGCATGGCGGTGCTGCGGGTCGAGGATCGCGGCCCCGGCATTGCGCCCGATCAGATCGCGGCGATGATGGAGCCCTTCACCAGAGGCGAGGCATCGCGCAACCGCGCCACAGGCGGCGCTGGTCTTGGGCTGACACTGGCCCGCGCGATCGCACAGCAGCATGGCGGCGAGTTGGTGCTGACCAATCGCAGCGAAGGCGGGCTGCGCGCCGAACTCAGATTGCCGCTATGACCCCACCTGCGGTTGCGGCTGAGACTGCGCCTTGCCGAGCTAGCGCATCAACCCGCCAATCAGATTGCGCACGAACCGCCCGGCAATCGGCCCGGCCAGATCGGTTGCAATCGACCCCGCCGCCGATGTGATGCCAGAGGCGACCGGATTGGAGCGGCTTTTCTTGCCCAGTATCGTGGCCGCCGCCGCGCCCGCCATTCCTCCGGCGGCAACCTGAGTTCCGCGTGAGATGGCTTTTTCCCACATCGAGGTGGTTTTGCGAGGGCGGCTGCGGACCGCCTCTTCGCCCTGTTCAGCAACTTCGACAGCGGTGTCGGCGGCGTCCTGCGCCTTGGCAAGCAGCACTTCCTCGGCGCTTTCGCGGTCGACCGCCTCATCATACTTGCCGTCGAACGGGCTGACCGACTGGATGATCGCGCGCTCTTTGGGCGTGACCGGGCCAAGCCGTGATCGCGGCGGCTTAATCAGCGTGCGCTGCACCACGGTGGGCGCACCGTCTTCATCAAGCGTCGAGACCAGCGCCTCTCCCACTTTCAATTCGGTAATCACCGACTCTGTGTCCATGTCGGTGTTGATGCGAAAGGTTTCCGCCGCCGCCTTGATCGCGCGCTGATCGCGTTTGGTAAAGGCGCGCAAGGCGTGCTGGACCCGATTGCCAAGCTGGCCCGCCACCTCTTCGGGAATATCGATCGGGTTCTGGGTTACGAAAAACACCCCGACGCCCTTTGACCGGATCAGGCGAACGACCTGTTCGATCTTGTCCTGCAAGGCTTTGGGCGCGTCGTCGAACAGCAGATGCGCCTCGTCAAAGAAGAACACCAGCCGGGGCTTTTCCGGGTCACCCACTTCGGGCAGGCTTTCAAACAATTCAGCCAGCAGCCACAACAGAAACGTCGCATACAATTTCGGGCTGCGCATCAAAGTGTCAGCGGCGAGCACATTGACATAGCCGCGGCCATTCTCGTCCGCTTTCAAAAAGTCGTCGATTTCCAGCGCTGGCTCACCAAAGAAATTGGCCGCCCCTTGCGCTTCGAACGATAGCAATTGCCGCTGGATCGCGCCGACCGATTGTTTGGACACATTGCCGTAAACGCCTGAAAGTTCGGCGGCGTTTTCATGCGCCCATTGCAGCATCGCTTGCAGATCACCGAGATCAAGCAGCAGCAGGCCATTTTCATCGGCGTGGCGAAACACGATTTGCAGCACGCCTTCTTGCGTGTCGTTGAGGTCCAGCAGCCGGGCGAGCAGCAGCGGCCCCATTTCGCTGATCGTGGTGCGGATGGGATGCCCTTGCTGTCCGAACAAATCCCAGAAAATCACAGGATTGTCGGAATAAGCGTAATCTTCCATCCCCAATTCCTGCGCGCGCGATTCCAACTTGTCGGCATGTTTGAAAGTCGGCGAACCGGGCATAGCAATGCCGGACAGATCGCCTTTCACATCGGCAACGAAGACCGGCACGCCGTTGGCGGAAAAACTTTCCGCCAGCCCTTGCAGCGTTACAGTCTTACCGGTCCCGGTGGCGCCCGCGATCAATCCGTGGCGATTGGCGCGGCTGAGTGCCAGATTCTGCCGCTCACCATTGCCGCCCAGACCCAGAAAAATGTCGCTCATCGCCGCTGTCACCCCTTTTGCTGCTGTTGGAACGGGGATGTGCAGGGCGCAGGCAGGGCGGTCAAGCCTTGCGCCGATGCAATGCATATCTATCGACTTGGCCGGTCAATCGGCTAAGGCGGGGCCATGGGCCAGCCCGCATCTCCGCAGCCATCGCCAGCGCCATTTGTCTTGCTGGACGACGCGCGCAATGTGCTGCTGCAAACCCAGCGTGAGCGTGCGGTCGATGCGCTTTATTACGAATCTCCGAGCGAAATTTTCGTCGCTTATCGACCCGAAGACGTCACTGATGTGCTGATCGCAGCGGATGCAGCGCGGCGCGCGGGCGGCGAATTGGCGGGCTATATCGCCTATGAAGCTGGTCTGGCGCTGGAACCACGGCTGGCGGCGCTGGGCTCAAAAACCGGAGCGAATGGTCCGCTCATATGGCTTGGCCTGTTCGATCCGCCAAAGCGGATTGCAGCGGCAGATGTAGCGCAATGGCTGGCCGCACGCGCACAGGGCACAGCACGGCTCGGCCCGCTCGATGCGAAGGTGTCACCCGGCGGCTATTCTGCGGCGTTCGGGGCGCTGCACGAGGCTATCCTTGCAGGCGACATCTATCAGGCCAATCTCACCTATCCGCTCGCCGGGTCGTATCGCGGCGATGAGATCGCGCTTTATGCTGCGCTGCGCGGCGCGGCACACTCAGGCTATGGCGGGATGGTGTTTGACGGAACCCACTGGCTGCTCAGCTTTTCGCCCGAATTGTTCGCCGCGCTGGAAGGTGACCGCGTCAAGGTCAAACCGATGAAGGGCACGCGCCCGCGCAGCGACGATCCTGTCACTGATGCCGCGCTGGCAAACGAGCTGGCCGCATCGGTAAAGGACCGGGCCGAGAACCTGATGATCGTCGATCTGATGCGCAACGACCTCTCGCGCGTCGCGGTGCCGGGTAGTGTGCAGGTCGATACGCCGTTTTCGGTCGAAACCTATCCCACGGTGCACCAGATGGTCTCCAGCGTTCGCGCCACGCTTGCCCCTGGCAATGGTCCGGCCGAGTTGATCCGCGCGATCTTCCCCTGCGGTTCGATCACCGGCGCACCGAAAATCCGCGCGATGGAGTTGATCGAATCTGTAGAACGCGATGCGCGCGGGCCCTATTGCGGAGCGATTGGCCGGATTGGAGCAGACGGCAGCGCCGCCTTCAATGTGGCGATCCGCACCTTGCGGCTGACACCCATTGAAAACGGTCAAGGCAGCGCGGTGCTGGGGGTAGGTTCGGCGATCGTGGCGGATAGCGATGCGCTGTCAGAACGCCGCGAATGCGAGGTGAAGGCAGGCTTTGCCCGGCATTCCTCTGCCGAACACACGGCTGCGGGATTTGACCTGATCGAAACGATGGCATTTGATCCCGAAGTGGGCATCGGGATGCTCGAATTGCACCTTGCGCGGCTCAAGAACAGCGCCGCAGCGCTGGGCTTTGAATTTGATCGCCACGCCGCACGCAATCAGATCCACGCGCTGTGCTTTGATCTGGAACAGCCTGCAAAGGTCCGATTGCTGGTCGCCCGCAGCGGAGCGACCGCGTTGGAAGCGGGACCAATGCCCCCACTAATCAGCAGCCCGGTGGCTGCCGTGGCGCTGCCCAATCCGCTCGATCCGTCCGACTGGAGGCTTGCCCACAAGACGACTGATCGCGGGTTCTACGAAGACGCCCATGCCGCCGCGCGGCGAATGGGCGCGGATGAAGCGATCCTGGTGCGCAGCGATGGTCTGGTGACCGAGGGCAGCTTTACCAACATCTTTGTGGAGCGCGGGGGCAAGTTGCTGACCCCGCCCGCCGCGCTCGGCCTGCTGCCCGGAATCCTGCGCGAATATCTGATCGAAAAGGGCCAGGCGCGCGAAGCGGAACTGACGCTGGATGACCTCGCCGGCGGGTTTAAGCTGGGCAATGCAGTGCGCGGGCTGTTCCCAGCGCGGCTGCTGGGCTAGATACGCGCAACACGCAAGGCGCAGCGCCGTCCCATTACCGGAGCACATTTCATCGACATCCCTATCCTTTTCGAAGACGCCGAAGCGCTGGTTATCGACAAGCCTGCCGGGCTGCCGGTTGACCGGCCCAAGCGCGGCGGTCCGGCACTTTTCGACCATATCGAACAACTCAAGCTCGGGTTTCAGCGTCCACCCGTCGCAGTCCACCGGCTCGACACTGACACCAGCGGATGCCTGCTGCTGGCACGCAATCCCAAGGCGTTAAAACGGTTCAACAAGGCGTTTGAAGACCGGCTGGTGGGCAAAACCTATCTCGCGGTGATCGACTTTGAACCGCGGGAGCAATCCGGCACAATCGAATTGGCGCTGTCAAAGATCAGCTCCGCCGAAAAGGGCTGGCGGATGATCGCGGCGAAGAAAGGCAAGCCCGCTATATCGCAATGGGAATTGCTGGAAACCATCGGCGATGGCGACCGGAAGCGCTCGCTGATTCGCTTTCGTCCCAAGACCGGGCGCACCCATCAATTGCGAGTTCACGCGCTGCAGGGGCTGGGCGCGCCGCTGCTCGGCGATCCGATCTACGGCCCCGTGCACGGCCAGAACAAGGGCGCACCGCGCACCATGCTGCACGCCGAATCAATCACGGTTGAGCGCGAAGGCAAGATGCCGATCATTGCCTTTGCCCCATTCCCGGAGGATTTTCTGCGCGCCGGGTTGAGCCCACCGGAAATCCCTGCACCCCCTGAACCGCCCCGTTTGCCAGAGATAGGTCTGCCAGAGATGGGTAATGGACAATAGCCTGCTCGACCGCGCGCATGGGCTTGTCCGTGAGAGTTTCCTCGCAGGCTCGGGCCCCGGCGGGCAGAACGCCAACAAGGTGGCGACCGAGGTGCAACTGCGCGTCAATGTCGTTGCGCTCGGCCTGTCGCCTGAGGTTTTTGCAAGGCTGAAAGAACTCGCCGGGTCGAAACTGACCGGCAGCGGCGATCTGCTGATCACAGCGCGGGTGCACCGGACCCAGGATGCCAATCGCACCGCAGCCCGCGCCAAGCTCGATGAAATGCTCACCGCCGCGCATCAGCAGCCCAAAAAGCGCGCCAAGACCCGGCTGAACCGGGCCGGCAAGACCCAGCGGCTCAAGGCCAAAAAGGCGCGCGGCGATATCAAGTCCAAGCGCGGCAAGGTCAGCGGGGCGGATTGGTAGGCAGGGCGGCGAGTCTGCTTGACTTTTCCCCGTGAATCGGCAAATGCGCGCGCTCTTGTGGCGGTGCACCCCTGTTGTGGAGCGCGCCGCCCGTTGTATTTATGGCCCTTGGGCCACCACCCGATCTTAGGATAAAGTCATGGCGAAGCCCGCAACCGTCAAGATCAAGCTCGTCTCGACCGAGGGCACGGGCTTTTACTATGTGACCAAAAAGAACCCGCGCAACATCACCGAAAAGATGACGTTCCGCAAATACGACCCGGTCGCCCGGAAGCATGTCGAATTCAAGGAAGCCAAGATCAAGTAAGATCTGGGCCGCTGCGGCTTCTGGCTTTCTAATTCATCGACAGTTCAACGCTCAGGCTTTAGCGGAGCGAGAATGAACATCTTGACCCATATCCGGCGCTCCAGCCTGACCCTTGCTGCTGCGGGGACTCTGGCGCTTGGCCTTTCGTTCGGCGCTGCTGCGCCGCACTTTGTGCCTCAGGCTGCGGCCCAGACCAATGCCGCCGATCTTGACCGCGCGGTTGCAGCCCTGCGGGCGATTTCGACAATGCGGGCCGATTTCACGCAAACCGACCGCGCGGGCAACGCTGCACGCGGGGTGATGACGCTGAAACGGCCGGGCAAGATCCGCTTTGATTACGGACGCGATGCCGATCTGCTCGTCATATCTAACGGTCGTTCGCTCTATATGGTCGATTACGAGGTCAATCAGGTCGAACGCTGGCCGATTCGCAGTTCACCGCTCGGCGCGCTGCTCGATCCGGACCGCGACGTGCGCAAATATGGCACGCTGATCCCGACCGGCAGCCCCGACGTGCTCAGCATTGATGTGCGCGATCCGGACAAGCCCGAATTTGGGCGCATCAACCTCATCTTTGTGCGCAAGGCCGGAGCGCCGGGCGGATTGCAATTGACCCATTGGGTCGCTTTGGATGCGCAGAATCACCGCACCACCGTGCGTCTGACGAATCACAATTACGGTCTGGCAGTGCCGGAAAGCACATTTGAATTCCGCGATCCGCGCCGTTCGTCTCGTCGGCCCCGCTGAACGGTTCGGCCTGCCGCAGTTGTAGGTTTGCGACAAAACTAGGTCAGTGTTCATAGAAGTGAAAGCTGACCCAGTCTAATAATGGTCAACAAGGCGGTCGAAGGAAGGGTTTCCCCCCTGTTGCCCTTCCCCTCAAAAGCCCGCCTTGCATAAGCGTGACGAACGCTAATACCGAAACCCCTGTGCCATCGCCCCCGGCACAGGGGTTTTTTGTGTTTTGGAGCGATGTCAGTTCCAGCCAAACGCCCGGCGGATTATGTCGTAGATGATGTTTTGTTCGATCACACCGCGCGCCCTGTCCGCACCCGGGCCGTTGGCATAGAGCGCAACATCTTCTCCGCCGTGGGTTTCCGAGCCGAGCGGAACGGTCGCCTGCTGGCGCGCCTCAACGCCGGTTTCGGGAACCGGACGCTCGGCCTGACCCGCGATTGATCCGGGACCATTGGCATACCCCAAGGTTGTGTAGGGCTTGCCGTCACTGGCGCGCGTTACCTCAGCGACTTCGCTGCCGCCATCTTCGGGCGGAACAACCAGTCCCAGAATATCGTTGCCGCGCCGCGGATAGCCCGAGATTGTGAAGACGTGGCTATGGTCAGCGGTAACCATTATCAGCGTCTCTTCGGGGTCGGTGTTGTCGATCGCATATTGGATCGCGCGCGCAAACTCGACCGTTTCCTCCAGCGCGAGGCCTGCCTGTCCGCCATGATGCGCGTGGTCGATCCGCCCACCTTCAACCATCAGGTAGAAGCCATCCGAATCGCCCGACAGCCGGGTGATCGCTTGCGCGGTCATATCGGTCAGGGTCGGCTCGGTGGAGGTCTCCTCGCGCTGTGCCATATAAGTCATGTGGCTGGGCGAAAACAGGCCGAGAACCGGGGCATCCATGGGCGCGGCTGCGAGTTCGGTGGAGGTCGTGACATAGGTTCCGCCGGTGCGGGCCGCCCATGCGCCGGGAAGGTTGGCATCCGCTTCGTTCCTGCGGCCGCCCATTGTGCTGCCGAAAAACGCACCCAATCCGCCGCCCAGGGCAACATCCCAATCCGCCGAAACCAGCTGGCTGGCAATGTCATCGCAGCCAAGACCGCGCTGGTCTTCGGGAATGGCCGTGTCCGATTCCCAATTGCGATCCGCGGCACGCGCATAAACGCTGGCCGGGGTCGCATGGGTCAACCGCGCCGTCGATACAATGCCCAGCGCCAAGCCGCGCTGTTTCGCTTCCTCACCCAGCAGCGGCAATGGGTGGGCCAGCGCGTCTGCGCATGAACCGCGCCCCGCCGCTGCACCGATGCCGAGCACCCCGATATTGGTCTTTTCTCCCGAATGCATGGCAGTCGCGGTGCCTGCGCTATCAGGCACCTGCGCGTTGGTGTTGTAGGTCTTGACCAGCGCAACATGTTCAAAATTCTCAAACGGCAGGACATATTCTTCGCCGGTCATGCCCAGTTTCTGCCCGGCATAGATGCGCGCGGCGGTGATGGTGGAAATGCCCATCCCGTCGCCAATGAACAGGATCACGTTCTTGGCGCGCGGTGACTTTTGCACATCAGCCGGCATTTCAACCGCCCCTGCCTGTGCCAGCGGCACCGATTGCACGCCGCGCTCCTCTCCGTAATAATTCACCGTGGTCGAACACGCGCCAAGGGGCAGGGCGGCGCTGGCAAGCAGGCTGGCAAAAATGCGCTTGGTAATCATGGCGGGTCTCCCGATTGGTATGTTGCCCTGCGCTATCGCTTCTGAATGCGTCGGGAAAGTGAAAGGTGGAAAACTGTGCAGCATCGGCTTAGATCGCAGGCATGATCTCTGTCGCCACCTGGAATATCAATTCGGTCCGCTTGCGCCTGCCGATTGTCGAAAAATACCTAGCACATCACGCGCCCGACATTTTGTGCCTGCAGGAAATAAAGTGCGAGGAATCGAAATTCCCCGCCGAAGCTTTGGCGGCGATGGGCTACACGCATCAGGCGGTTTCCGGGCAAAAGGGATACCACGGCGTCGCCACCGTCAGCCGAGTGCCGATCCGCGAGGTCACGCGACACGACTGGCAAGCCAATGGCGAAGCGCGGCACGTCGGGGTCGAAGTCGTGGGCAAGGACATGTTTGTCGACAATGTCTATATTCCCGCAGGCGGCGATGAGCCCGACCGCGAGATCAACGCGAAATTCGGGCAGAAGCTCGATTTTCTGGAGCGGATGACCCGCTGGGCCGACGCGCTTGACGCGCCGACGCTCATTGTTGGCGATTTCAACATCGCTCCACTGGAATCCGATGTTTGGAACCACAAGCAATTGCTCAAGGTCGTCAGCCACACCCCGCTCGAAGTTGAAACTCTCAAGCGGTTTCAGGATGCGCATGGATGGCACGATATCGGGCGCGAGCATATCCGCGATCCAGAACGCTATTACAGCTGGTGGTCGTATCGCTCGCCCGACTGGCGCAAGAACGATCGCGGGCGGCGGCTGGATCATATGTGGGCGAGCGGACCTTTGGCAAAACAGGCGACGGCGCACCGAGTGCTTGAAGAAGCGCGCGACTGGGAAAAGCCCTCGGACCACGTCCCGCTGATCACCGAGTTTGATATTTGAACGGCTCGCCCCCGTCCGCATCCCCGGCGCGCCGCGCTGCACAGGCGGTGGACGCCTTGCGCCACGGCTGGCCGCTGGCGTTTGCGGACGGCCCCACATTGTTGCCGGTCGAAACCGCGATTGCGAGCGGGGCGAGTGCGCCGCACATGCTCATTTCATCGGCGCGCGCAGCGACGCTCAAACTGGCGAATCAGCGCGCGGCTGCAGTTCCGCACGCGCCGGTCCTGATACACGGTGCGGAGCCGTTCAACCTGCGCACTGCCGTACCGATTGCGGACCCGGCGCTCGATCTGGCCAACCCGCTGAAAGGGCCATTTCGCGCTGAACCGATCGCATGGGAAGATGCCGCCCACGCCGCCATGGAACTGGCGCGGATCGCTGGCATTCTTCCGGCCTTTCTGGTCAATCCTGAAACTGCGGGCGAAGCTCAACGGGTCTGCGCCAGCGACCTTGACGCTTACACCTCCGCCGGTGCGTTGCGCATTGTCACTCGCGCAAACCTTCCGGTGTCGGCTTATGAGGAGGCGCAGATCGTCGCTTTCCGCTCTCCCGACGACACGCGCGAGCATGTTGCGCTGATCATTGGCGAACAGACGGGTGACCGCCCGCCGCTTGTCAGGCTCCATTCCGAATGCCTCACCGGCGATATCCTGGGCAGCCTCAAATGCGATTGCGGACCGCAATTGTATGCGGCGTTGCGCGCGATGGCCGACCATGCCCGTGAGGATGGCGGGTGGGGCGCGCTCCTGTATCTGCGGCAGGAAGGGCGCGGGATTGGCCTCGTGAACAAGCTGCGCGCCTATCGCTTGCAGGACGAAGGGTTTGACACGATCGATGCCAATCAGCGGCTCGGCCTGCCTGATGAAGCGCGCGATTTCCCGGTCGCGGCACGGATGCTGGAGCTACTTGGCGCGACGAACATACGCCTGCTCACAAACAACCCAGCCAAGGTTGCGGCGCTCGAAGCGGCTGGGACCACGGTAAGTGAGCGCGTCGCGCATCAACTGCCCGACAATGCCCACAATGCGCGCTACCTCGCGACCAAGCGCGACCGGCATGGGCATTTGCTGACGTGACACTGACGATCCGCGCAGAGCAATTCGGAGACGAAACCCCGATCCACAACATGGTAACGCGCGCCTTTGCAGGACACCCGTATTCCGACGGCGATGAGCAGGACGTGATCGACCGCTTGCGTGCCGATGGCGATCTGCTGCTTTCGCTGGTGGCGGCTGACGATGCGAGCGGCGCGATCATCGGCCAAGTTACCTATTCGCCGGCGATCCTCGCCAATGGTGATGCCGGCTGGGTTGTGCTTGGCCCGGTAGCTGTTGAACCAGCGCATCAGAGCAAGGGCGTCGGCCGCGCCCTGATTGAGGCAGGTGAAGCGATAATGCGCGAGCGCGGAGCCAAGGGCATTACGGTGCTTGGCGATCCGCAAATTTATTCGCGCTTCGGCTTTGAAGCAGGCACGCGGATGTGGCTGGCCGGTGATCTCGGAGAGTTTTTTCAGGTCAAAAGCCTTGGTGCCCCGATCCCGGCGACCGAGCAAAGCTACGTTCGCGCTTTCGACCCGCCATCGCCTTGACGCATCAACGCCGCTCGTAATTGACGAGGCCGCTGGCGAGGCGGTTGCCTGCCATGTCCACCCGCGATCCGCTCCAGTCTGCGAGGAACACGCTGCGGCGCTGCAGGCCGGGGACGAAGCGGGCTTCGTTGTTGCGCACGCTCAACCCATCAGATGGGTGCAGGACGGTTTCCGCGCCCAAGGCGATAAAGGCTGAGTAGTTTTCCTTGTCGCGCCCCTGAATGAACCAATTGTCCGCAATGGTGCCGATGCTGCCTGCGGGCAGGTCGATCATGTAATTGGTGGCGCTGCCCGCCGCATCATCGAAACTGTTGCCTTCGATGACGACCTTGGCGCTGCGGGCTTTCACATAATGCCCCCCGCGCCCACGCTCAAACCGGCTTTCGCGCACGGTCAGATCGCCGTAATTGCCGATATAGATCGAATGCGCGCAGCCGGCAGAATTCTCGCAAGTGCCCAGCCCGCTGAAGGTTGATCGCATGATATAGATGCGGCCCTGCGGATCATCGCCCGTCAGAATGCCCTGCTGGCTGTCGCGGAATTGCGAATAGGCAATATTGAGCGCCCCGCGTTCGAGCCTGATCCCCGCGCCATTGCCATCAGGCACGGTGATGTTGGAAAAAGTGATGCCGCGCACCTCCGCGCCCAACCCGCGCAGCACCAGCGCCGCTTTGCCTTCGCAGGCCGTGCGGTCGAAGGTGACGCTGCCATATTCGCGCGCCGCGTAGATCACCACGCCCGCCGTCTGCACCGCGCATTGGCGATAAGTGCCCGGCGCAATTTCAATCGTGCCGCGCTGATCGCCAATGGCGTTCACCGCCGCTTGAAGCGAGCCAAAGCTGCGCCCGGTCTCGGCAATGGTGAAGGCCCCGCCGCCCTGTGCTGGCGCCTGTGCCTGCGCCGCCGTGAAGGGCACAATCACCAACCCCATCCCCAGGATCAAGACCATGAACACCCAATCGAGCGATCGGGCAAAGCGATGGGCCATCGAAGAGCGGGCGGGTGCGGAAAGTTGTGCCATAGGGATGTCATACTCCGATTCGCGCGGCGGTGATGCTGCCGTCTTGGCGCTGTGCCGTTTCGATGCAGCAATTCGCGCTTGGCTTAACCCGGCTCACCCCGCTACACCGCTGCGATCAAATCACGGGTTATTGAGGAGACGCCCCTATGAAGAAATTTGCCACCCTTGGCGTTCTGGGCAGCGCCGGATTGTTTCTCGCCGCTTGCGGCAGCAGCGATGATGCTTCGACCGAAGCGATGCCTGACACGGTCGAAATGCCCGCCGATGAAGCGCTTGAACCGATTGCGGAAGAACCGGTTGCCGATGACGAAGCGCTGGGCCCGCCGGTCGATCCAAGCGAGAATGCGCCTGATCCGGTGACCACCGAACAGGTTGCCGATGATGCCGCCGCTGTCGCTGCTGAAGCTGAAGCTGCTGCAGAGGCTGCCGAAGCGGCAATTCCGGTCGAATAGTCTATGAAAATCTGGCGGAAAGTGCCAACCGGCTTAGGCAAGCGGGCGCCGTCATTGGCAGCGTTGGTGTCAACGGCGCTGGCGCTTTCCGCCTGCGGTTCTGCCGGTAGCAGCGCGCCCGGTGCGGTAAGTGAAGGCGAAGCCCAAGCGCTTGAGGAGGCCGCCGAGATGCTCGATGAACGCCGCCTGCCCGAAGGCGCGTTACCCCCGGTCGGCGCGGTGCCTCCACCCGCCGCCCCAGAATCCCCATCGCAGGCCGCCAACCCGAACAGCCAAGAACAGGCAGACAGTGAATGAATATCCAGAGCGCGCAGCCCCATCCCGGCAATCCCGGTATGGACAGCGATACATTTGAACAATTTGCCGAACAGCTCACCCGCTATGTCCGCGAACGGCTGATCCCGGCAGAGGCAGAGGTGATCGCCAACGACGCTATCCCGCCAGAGATCATCGGGGAAATGCGCGAGATGGGCCTGTTCGGGCTGAGCGTACCCGAGGAATATGGCGGCGCGGGCCTCAACCTGACGCAATATGCGCGCGTCGTGAATATCATGGCCTATGCTGCGCCCGCCTATCGCTCGATCTTCTCGATCAATGTCGGCATGTTCGCCAGCGCATTGAAGAATGGCGCGACCGAAGCGCAGAAGGCCGAGTGGTATCCGAAAGTTGCAGAAGGCAAGATCGCCTGTTTCGGCCTGACCGAGCCGGGTTCGGGCAGCGACAGCGCGGCGATGGCAACCACTGCGACCCCCGATCCGGACGGCAACGGCTGGGTACTGAACGGCACCAAACGTTACATCACCAACGCCCCGCATGCCGAGGTCGCGTTGATTATGGCTCGCACCGAGAAAGAGGCTCTGCCCAAAAACGCGCATGTCAGCGCCTTTCTCGTGCCGATGAACACGCCGGGTGTGTCAACCGGTTCGCCTGACAAGAAAATGGGCCAATCGGGCAGCCATATCTCCGACATCATGCTCGACGATGTGCGCGTGCCCGGCGATGCGCTGCTTGGCGGGGAAACGGGCAAGGGATTCCGCTTTGCCATGCAGAGCCTCGACAATGGCCGCATTTCGGTGGGTGCGGCGGCCGCCGGATATGCCCGCCGCGCGCTTGATTCGGCGCTGCGCTATGCCAATGAACGCAAGGCGTTCGGCGAACCGATTGCCAATTTCCAGCTGATCCAGCAGATGCTCGCCGACAGCGAGATTGAAATCTACGCCGCAGAGGCGATGATGGCCGACGTGACTGCGCGCGCAGACCGGGGCGAGGATATTCTGATAAAGGCCGCCGCCTTCAAGGTGTTCTCTTCCGAAATGTGCGGGCGGGTGGTGGACCGGGTGGTGCAGGTTTACGGCGGCGCGGGCTATCTCGCTGAATATGATGCCGAACGGTTCTTCCGCGATGCGCGCATCTACCGCATTTACGAAGGCACGACGCAGATCCTTCAGCTTCAGATCGCCAAGCACATGCTCCGCGAATGGAGGGATTCTTGATTCACCCCAAAACGGGGAGGGTCTGATGTACAACCTTCTCAACGACCTCTCGATCATCGAAGTTTCCAGCTTCGTCGCCTCGCCCACGGCAGGGCTGTATTGCGCGCAGATGGGGGCGGAGGTGATCCGCGTCGATCACAAGGCGGGCGGGCTCGATTACGATCGGTATATGCTCACCCGCGAAGGGCGCTCGCTCAGCTGGGAAAACCTCAACCGCGCCAAGAAATCGGTCGCGCTCGACCTGCGTTCGCCCGAGGGCCGCGAATTGTGCGTCGAGCTTGCCGCGCGCACCGGGCAGATGATCACCAATCTCCCGGAGCAGAGCTTCCTGGCGCATGACGCGGTGAAAGCGGCACAACCAAAAGCCGCGCCCGACCTCACCTCGGTGCGGATCATGGGTTGGCACGACGGGCGGCAGGCGATGGATTTTACCGTCAACGCCGCCGCCGGCTATCCGCTGATGACCGGGCCGGAGGAGTGGGACATGCAAACTGCACCGCCGGTCAATCAGGTGCTACCGGCCTGGGATTTCATCACCGGAGCATACTGCGCCTTTGCCCTGCTCGCAGCATTGCGCCGCCGCGATGCTTCCGGAGAGGGCAGCGAAGTGCGCGTACCGCTGGGCGATGTGGCTATCGGCACGCTCGCCAATTCGGGCACCATGGCAGAAATGCTCTATCGCGGGGCCGACAGGCAGCGGCTGGGCAATGCGATCTGGGGGGCGTTCGGGCGCGATTTCAGGGCCAAGGACGGAGTGCGCTTCATGGTCGCCGCGCTGACGCCCAAGCAATGGGACGGGCTGGTCGAGGCGTTTGGCGTCGCGGTCCCAATCGGCCAGCTTGAAGCGCGCGTCGGGGTGAAATTCGTCGATGGCGACCGACCAAGATTTGAGCATCGTCATGCGCTGTTCGACATTTTTCAGAATGTCGCCAGCGGCCATGATTATAAAGCGCTGGCAGCGCGCATGGCAGCGCATGGCTGCACTTTTGAACGCTATCGCACCGCTTTTGAAGCCGCTAGCGATCCCGAATTGGTGACCGACAATCCGCTGTTCGGCCCCTCTCCCGCAAACCCTTCGGGTTTCGGCTATCCCGCCACACGCAGCTTTGCCAACCTGCCCGCACAGACCCCCGGTGATCCTGCGCCCGCACCCTATCTCGGCCAGCATTCCGAGGAGGTTCTGGCCGAGCGGCTTGGCCTGTCGAGCGGCGCGATTGGCAAATTGGTGGATGCCGGTACCGTGGCATTGAGTGATAAGGACCGGATATGACCAGACGCGCCGCAATTGTTTCGCCCCTGCGCACTCCGGTGGGCAAATTCCTCGGCGGGCTCGCCAGCATGAACGCCGGAGAGCTGGGCGCGATCATCCTGAAAGCGCTGGTGGAGCGCAGCGGGATCGACCCGGCGCGCGTGGATGACGTGGTGTTCAGCCAAGGATACGGTAATGCCGAAGCCCCCGCCATCGGCCATTGGAGCTGGCTGGCAGCAGGCTTGCCGCTTGAAGTGCCGGGCTATCAGCTTGACCGGCGCTGCGGTTCGGGCCTGCAAGCCGTGGCCAATGCGGCGATGATGGTGGAAACCGGAATGGCCGATGTCGTCGTTGCGGGCGGGTGCGAGAGCATGTCGAATGTCGAGCATTACACCACCGACCTGCGCAATGGCGTGCGGATGGGCGATATGACCCTGCACGACCGTCTGTCGCGCGGGCGGCTGATGAGCCAGCCGATTGAACGGTTCGGCGTAATCACCGGGATGATCGAGACAGCGGAAAACCTTGCCAAGGATTACGGCATCACGCGTGACGAGGCCGACGCATTTGCCGTTCGCTCACACCAAAACGCCGCGGCGGCATGGGAACAGCGCAAGTTCGACGCGCATCTGGTTCCGGTCGAAGTGCCGCAACGTCGCGGCGATCCGATCATGTTCGACCATGACGAAGGCTACCGCGCGGATGCCTCGATGGAGACGCTGGGGCAATTGCGCGCCATCGACCTGAAGCGCGATCCGGAAGCCATTGTCACCGCCGGGAACGCCAGCCAACAGAACGATGCGGCGGCAGCTTGCCTGGTTGTGGCGGAGGATAAGCTTGAGGAACTGGGCCTCACCCCGACGCTATGGTTCGGTGGCTGGGCGGCGGCGGGGTGCGATCCTGCGCGCATGGGGATCGGCCCGGTCCCGGCGGTGGAGCGGCTGTTCGCGCGGCGCGGTTATTCGTGGGACGATATCGGATTGGTTGAGCTCAACGAGGCCTTTGCGCCGCAAGTGCTCGCAGTGCTCAAGGGCTGGGGCTGGAGTGCGGACGATTCGCGCCGCGAGATCCTTAACGTCAACGGGTCGGGCATCAGCCTAGGCCACCCAATCGGGGCGACCGGTGGGCGTATCCTCGCCGATATGGCGGCCGAAATGGACCGGCGCGAGGTGCGCTTTGGCCTCGAAACGATGTGCATCGGCGGCGGTCAGGGCATCGCGGCGGTGTTTGAGAGAGCAGTGTGAGCGATTTCAGCGCGTGGACAGGGCGCGAACAACGCGCCAGCGATAGACTCGATGAGAGCCTGGCAAGGCGCTGGCTGGCGACGTTCGATCTGCCAATGCCCGATCCGGCGAATTTGCCTCAGGGCGTGCATTTCGCGCTTTGCAACCCCGACGCACCAACCGCAGCGCTGGGTGAGGACGGACATCCCGCACGCGAAGACTGCGCGGACAGCTTTCTGCCCCCCTTTCCCTTGCCGCGCCGAATGTGGGCGTCGAGCACGATCCGCTTTGCTGCACCCATTGCCATGGGCGCGGTGATCGAACGCACCAGCCGCATTGCCTCCATCAATGAAAAGCGCGGCGGCAGCGGCAAGCTGGCATTCGTGGATGTTGAGCATGAAACCCGCGCCAACGGAACGGTGGCGGTGGAGGAGACGCAGACGCTGGTTTACCGCGAAGCGGCTATGCCCGATGCGCCGCTAAGCCCATCCGAACCGGGCGAAGCCGCATTTGACGCAGCGGAATGGGACGCAGTGCACTCAATCACCCCCGACCCGCGCCTGTTGTTCCGCTATTCGGCGCTGACCTTCAACACCCACCGCATTCACTATGACGCGACCTATGCGTGCGATGTGGAGCGTTATCGCGGGCTTGTGGTGCATGGGCCACTGACCGCCAGCCTGTTGTTACAGCTGGCGGCGCGCGAATTGGGCGAGAACCGCTTACGGCATTTTGAGTTTCGCGGAGTATCTCCGGCGATCTGTAACGAGGTGCTGATCCTGGCTATTCGAAAGCATGATGACGGTTTCGACCTGGGTGCTTTTGCCGGTGACGGGCGGCAAATAACAAGCGCCAAAGCGGCAATCTAGCCTTCCTTTTTCGGCGGCCTTCCGCGCTTTGGCGGTCTTGCTCTTTCCACCCCGATCCCGCGAGCCGAGAGCGCCTCGCGCAGCAGCATTTCGATCTGGGCATTGGCAGAGCGCAGTTCCGCCCCCGCAAGCCGCTCGATCGCGGCGTGGACCGCCGGGTCGAGCCGCAGAGCGAAGGCTTTTTTCTGAGCGGGTGCAGCCATCGCTGCCTCCTCGAATATCACTATATTACTGGTAGAGCGTGCCAGCGTTGACCACTGGCTGCGCGTCGCGGTCACCGCACAGGACCACCATCAGGTTGGATACCATAGCGGCCTTGCGTTCGTCATCGAGTTCAACAATGCCGTCACTCGACAGTTTCTCGAGTGCGTCTTCGACCATGCTGACGGCACCAATCACCACTTTTTTGCGCGCCGCAATCACCGCGTCGGCTTGTTGGCGGCGGAGCATCGCGCCGGCGATTTCGGGCGCATAGGCAAGGTGGGTCAGTCCGGCTTCGTCGACATGAATCCCAGCAACAGCCAACCGGTCGTTGAGTTCCTCACGCAGTTCATGATTGACCACATCGGCGCTGCCGCGCAGCGTCGTCTCATCTTCATCCGACATATCATCATAAGGGTGTCGCGCGCCGACTGTGCGCAGGCCAGCTTCAATCTGGATGTTTACGAATTCCTTGTAATCGTCGACATCGAAAACGGCCTGAGCGGTATCGGCGACTCGCCATACAACGTTGCAAGCGATCTCTATGGGGTTGCCGCGAAGGTCGTTGATCTTGACCTTTTCCGAATGGATGTTGTGCGCGCGCGCACTTACTTTCTGCTTGGCAATCCACGGCCAAGTCCAATGCAACCCATCCCTTCGCACCGTTCCGCGATATTCACCGAATAGCGTAAGGACCATCGCCTGGTTTGGTTGAATCATGAAGAAACCGATGGCGATGAATACCAGCGCCAATATGCTGAAAACAAGCTGGCCGACAAACAGCAGTTTAGACGCCTTGCCCGCCTCTCCGCCGGGTAGAGCGTTGGTCACCAGGAGGACCTCAAACACTATGATCGCGGCGAGCACAGCCAACATCAGGTAGCCGTTGAACGCCGAGCCAGGGCACTCGCGGCTAGGGTTTGCGAAGGCAACATTGTCAGACATGGCGAATCTCCATCGATATAATTATGATATCATATTTATATTAAATCAGGAGCTCCGTCAATCTGCTATCGGATAATCCGCAACCGGCTTCATTACCGCATAGCTTTCTGCCTTTGGTTCGCGGCCCAATTCGGGAAATTCAATCGCGGCTGGTTCGACATATGTGTCGGGCAGCCGGTCAAGCAGGTCGCGGATGAGCGTCAACCGCCCGCGCTTCTGATCGTTGAAATCCACCAGTGTCCACGGTGCATGCTTGGTATGTGTCGCTTTCAGCATGGCTTCGCGCGCCTTGGTATAGTCATCGTATTTCTCGCGCGCGGCAAGGTCGATGGGTGAGAGTTTCCAGCGCTTCAGAGGATCTTCGAGGCGCTCTTTCAGCCGCTCTTCCTGATTGCCCTGATCGGTAGTCAGCCAATATTTGAACAGCAAAATGCCGTCATCGGTCAGCAATTTTTCAAACACCGGCACAGATTTGAGAAACGCCTCCACCTGCGCATCATCGGCATAGCCCATGACTTTTTCGACCCCGGCGCGGTTATACCAGCTGCGGTCGAACAGCACGATTTCACCCGCATGCGGAAGATGCGCGATATAGCGCTGAAAATACCATTGGGTCTGCTCGTCCTCGCTTGGTTTGGAAAGGGCGACTGTGCGGCATTGGCGCGGGTTGAGCTGATCGCGCACCGCTCTGATCGCGCCGCCCTTGCCCGCCGTATCGCGCCCTTCGAACAACACCACGATCCGCGCGCCGCTCGCCTTGGCCCAGCGCGCCATGCCGACCAGTTCCTCGGTCATCGGCTCCAATGCCTCGCGGTAATCCTTACCCTTAAGCCCCATCGGTCCATCCTTTATTTTTGTTTTTGCTTCGCAGGGATGGTAGTCTGCAAAGCATAGCCATGGCCACACTTGCTGATACTGATTTTACCGCCCTGCCGCAGCTTCCGGCGGAGGTTTTCACTGCGCCGCTGGCCAAGCCGCCGCATCTGGGCGAGGATTGGCTGGAACCGGCGCAGACCGAATATTCATCGGAAGATCACAGTGTCTGGAACGATCTGTTCGCGCGCCAGATGGAGGTGTTGCCCGGCCGCGCATGCAGCGCTTTCATGGCCGGGCTGGAAAAGCTTGACCTGTCGCGCGGAGGCATCCCCGAATTCGGCGCGCTGTCGGAGGAGCTGGGAAAGCTGACCGGGTGGAGCGTGGTGCCGGTGCCCATGCTGATCCCCGATCACGTGTTTTTCTGGCATCTGGCCAATCGCCGGTTCCCCGCGGGCAATTTCATCCGCACACGCGAAACATTCGACTATATTCAGGAACCGGACGTGTTCCACGACGTGTTCGGCCATGTCCCGATGCTGACCGACCCGGTCTATGCCGATTACATGCAGGAATATGGCCGCGCCGGGTGGAAGGCGATGCGGTATAACCGGCTAAAGGCCTTGGGCGCGCTCTATTGGTACACCGTCGAATTTGGCCTGATTGAAGAGGACGCAGGCATTCGGGCCTATGGCGCTGGAATCCTGTCAGGCCCGACCGAGGCGCGCTTTGCGGTTGAGGCGCGCAGCCCCAACCGCATTATGCTCAATGTCGACCGGGTGATGCGCACCGATTACGTGATCAGCGATTTGCAACCGACCTATTTCGTAATCGAAAGCTTTGAAGACCTCTATCGCCAGACGGTCGAGCGCGATTTTGACCGGCTGTATCGCAGCCTCGCGCCGAATTTCACCTATGCCAATTCGGCGATTATCGATGTCGACAATGTGGTCGATCGCGGGACGCAGGAATATCATCTGCGCGGTGGGCGCGGCAGCGGAGCAGCGGCGGTCTAAACTTCGGTCCGGCGGCGCATGATTGCGTGATAGCCAGCCAACACAGCCGCCGACGCTGCAATTGCCGCCAACAACGCGAACAGCGACAATCCGCCGAGCACCGTTCCCGAATTGACCATCAGCCCGGCCAGCAGGCTCGCGGCGAGACCCGCACCCATCTGCCGCAGAATTTCACCGGACGCCTCGTCACGCGCCAGGATGGATGCAAACCACCCCGCGCTAAGCCCGATTACGATCAGCAACAGCAATGCCATTTTCCGCATCATCCCAAATATAGCCGACTGCAGCCGGTTCGCTTTTTCAACCCGCATTGGCGTGCATGGTTCCGTGATTGACCGTGCTATCTCGACATCAGCCACGCGATTGCCGCAGCGCCAATCACAATCCGATACCACGCAAAGGGGGCAAATCCGAACCGGCTGACATAGGTGACAAAGGCGCGGATCACCGCCAGCGCAGTCAGGAAAGCAACGATGAATCCGATCGCTATCTCGTCCCAGCCAATCAGCCCGCCGCCTGAGAGCAATTTTTCCGGCTCTGACGCAATCTTGACCGTTGCCGCGCCCAGCATGGTTGGCACCGCCAGAAAAAAGCTGAATTCGGCCGCCGTCTTGCGCCCCACGCCCATCGCCAGCGCGCCCAGAATTGTCGCGCCCGAACGGCTGGTGCCGGGGATCATCGCCAGACATTGAATGAACCCTATGCCGATCACCTTGGCGAGCGGGATATCGGCAACCCCGGTGTCCGCACCGGGGCGCACGGTTTTTTCCAGTCCGATCATCGCCACCCCGCCAACCAACAATGCCCAGGCCACCACAAACGGGCTTTCCAGCATGACGTCGATCTGATCCTTGACCGAAATCCCGATCACTGCCGCGGGCATGAACGCGACCAGCAGATTGCGAACAAACAGCACCGAGGTCCGCTCCCAAGTGAGCAGTCCCATTGCCATCCCCCACAAATAGCGGAAATATGCCACCACAACCGCCAGCACCGCGCCAAGCTGGATCACGATGTTAAACTGTGCCCATTGCGCGGAATTATAGCCGAACAATTCGCTGGCCAGGATCAGGTGTCCGGTCGACGATACCGGCAGAAATTCGGTCAACCCTTCAAGGATTCCGAGCAGAATTGCGACGACAGTTTCATTCATGGGAAAGCGCTTCGGCGAGGGCGGCGGGCCTGTCAAACCAAAAAGGCCCGCCCCGATCGATCAAGGCGGGCCTGTCATTGGCGGCTTACTCTACCAGATACGCACGCGCTCCTCTGGCGGCAGATACAGCGCATCGCCTTCGGTCACGCCAAACGCTTCGTACCACGCATCGAGATGCCGGACCGCATTGTTCAGGCGGAACTCGCCCGGCGGGTGGTTCGCGGTCATCACTCGGTTGCGCAGGCTCGCTTCGCGTTCCATGCCGCGCCAGATCTGCGCAAAGCCGAGGAAGAACCGCTGATCGCCGGTCAGACCATCAATGACGGGGGCCTCCTCGCCATTGAGCGACATCCGGTACGCGCGGTAAGCCATTTGCAGGCCCACCACATCACCCAGAGTTTCCCCCATCGACTGGCCGCCGCGCAGGCAAACAGGACCTTCGGGGCTGTCCACCGGACAATAGGATTCGATGAACCCAGCCATCCGTTCGGTAAATTCGACGAACCCGGCGCGGTCCTTATCCTGCCACCAATTGCGCAAGGTGCCACTGGCGTCGAATTGCGAGCCTTGATCGTCATAGCCATGGCCGATTTCATGACCGATGACCGCGCCAATGCCGCCATAATTGACCGCCGGATCGGCGTCTGCATTAAAGAACGGCGGCTGCAGGATCGCAGCGGGGAACACGATGCGGTTTGTGAGCGGCGAATAATAGGCGTTCACCGTCTGCGGGAACATGCCCCATTCCTCCGGATCAACCTCTGTACCGAGCCGTGAACGGGCGTCGGCATCTTCCCAGCGCACGGTTGCCATCCGGTTTGCCAGCGGATCATTGGCGGTAATCTCCAGCCCGTCATAGCTTTTGAACTCGCCCGGATAGCCGATCATCGGGACAAAACCGTTCAGCTTGGCGCGCGCCTGGTCGATGGTTTCGGGCGTCATCCACTGGTTCTTGTCCAGGGCCTCATTCATCGACCTTGTGAGGTTGGCGACCAACGCATCCATCTGCGCCTTGCTGGTCTGCGGGAAATATTGATCGACATACAGCGCGCCAAGCTGTTCGCCGAGCGATCCTTCAACCGCATCGATGGCGCGTTTCCAGCGGTCCTGCTGCGCTTCTTGCCCGCCAATGGTCTGGCCGTAGAACGCGAAATTCGCGGCATCGAGTTCGCTCGAAAGGACGGCTGCGTTCGAAGACAAGAACCGCGCTGCCATATAGGCCTTGATCGTGGCGAGCGGGGTGTTGGCCATCAACTCCATCATTGCGGGCAATCCGCCGCCGATCATGCTGATCTGTTCCGCGGTCAGTCCGGCTTCGGTGATCTCTTCGGGCGTGGGCGGGATCTGATCGACCAAGAAGCGCGGCTGACCATCAAGCTGCGCCGAGGCAAGCAGCGTTTCGATGGGGAAATCGCCCGCAATCGCGGTCAGCTCCGCCGGGGAAAGCTCGTTATAGGTTAGCGTCGGCTTGCGGAAAATCTGCCGTGCCCAATCGACCTCGGCAGACTGCTTTTCAAAGGCATAGACCGCCTCTGCCGCGGCAATCGGATCGGTGTAGCCCGCCGCTCCCAGCAGCACAGCGAGATATTCCTTATACTTCGCGCGGATTTCCAGATTGCTTTCGGAATCGACCAGATAATAATCGCGGTCGGGCAGGCCCATGCCGTCAAACCCGACTTCGACCACATATTGCGTGGGGTTGCGGGCGTCGATGGTCACCCCGGCTCTGACCGGAGCGGGATAGCCGGGGGTGCCAAACAATCGCGCCAGCGCCGAAAGATCGGATGCGCCGAAAATTTCGGCAAGGTATGGCTGAGCAGGGGCAAGTCCGCTCGCGTCAATCGCCTCGACATCCATATAGGCGTTGTAGGCATCGACGATACGCCGCGCCTGCGTGCCAGGGGCGGGATTGGATGCAACCAAAGTTTCGACCAGACTGCGCACGTCGCGGGTCGCCCCTTCGCGCAACATATCAAACGCGCCAAACCGCTGACGGTCGGCGGGAATTTCGTTGGCCGCGATCCACTTGCCATTGACATAGGCGTTGAAATCATTGCCCGGGTCGACGCCCTGATCGATGGTGGCGAGCCCGACGCCCCAAGTGCCGAAATCCATGCTCGGCGTGGCCGCGGGCTCGCCGCCCGTCTCACTTTCCGTTTCGAGCGGTTGGATTTCGGCAGCAACGACACCCGATTGGTCTTCGGCCATGGCTGTGCTGGTGAAGGCCAGCGCGGCGGTGCCTGCGAGCAGGAGATTGGTGATGCGGATCATAAATGCGTGTCCCCGATATGTGGTTCTGGAAATCCAGACTGATGCTGGTTTAGCGAGCGTTCCGGATCAAGGGTGTCGCTCGTCGCTCAAACGCGCGCTTTGGTCGAAAAGAAGCGCTTTAGTGCCCTGTCCCTAGGCGGCTTCGTTCGCAGTGAATTGCAGCGACGCCAGCCGTGCATACAGCCCGCCTGCCGCGCTGAGTTCGGTATGGGTGCCCTGTTCGGCGATGGCGCCGCCATCAAGCACGATGATCCGGTCCGCCGCGCGCACCGTGGCCAACCGGTGGGCAATCACCAGCGTGGTGCGGTCCTGCATCAGCACGTCGAGTGCCTGTTGCACCAATTGTTCGCTTTCCGCATCCAGCGCGCTGGTCGCCTCGTCCAGCAACAGGATCGGAGCATCACGCAGCAGCGCGCGGGCGATGGCAATGCGCTGTTGCTGACCACCCGACAATTGCGTACCCCCTTCGCCCAAATAGGTGTCGAGCCCGCTAGGCAGGTCACGCAGAAAACTCTCGGCATTGGCGGCGCGCGCCGCCGCCCAGATTTCATCGTCGCTCGCATCCCATTTGCCATAGCGCAGATTGTCGCGGGCATTGGCGCTGAACAGCACTCCGTCCTGCGGCACCAGTGCCAATCGCGCGCGAATGTCCGCCGGATCAGCTTTGGTCAGCGGCACTCCGTCGAGCCGGATCGTGCCGACCTGCGGGTCGTAAAACCGCTCCACCAGTTGAAACAGCGTCGACTTGCCTGCGCCCGATGGGCCAACGATAGCCACCGTCTCGCCCGGTTCGATCTCTAGACTGAAGTCCCTGAGCGCCGGAGTTTCGGGCCGCGCGGGATAACGGAACGTGACATTGCGGAACGACAGACTGCCGCGGGCCGGTTCTGGCAGGCGCTCGGGGCGGGCGGGTGGCGCAATCGCCGGCTTCGCTTCCAGCAATTCAGCCAGTCGGCTGGCCGCACCCGCACCGCGCAGCAGATCGCCATACACTTCGGTCAAGGACCCCATTGCGCCAGCGACCAATCCGCCGGTGAGCACAAACGCGGCAATCGTCCCTCCGCTGATCGTCCCTTCCGACACGGCCAGCGCGCCGCGCCACATCACAAGGGTAATGCCGCCGAAAATCAGCAGGATCACGATGGAGGTCATCGCCGCGCGCAGGATAATGCGTTTGCGCGCGGTTTCAAAGGTGCGTTCCACGACGTCGCCAAACCGGCCTGCTTCGCGCGATTCCTGTCCAAAGCTCTGAACGATCTTCATCGCTGAAAGCACTTCGGTGACATAGGCACCGACATCGGCGACCCGGTCTTGACTCGACCGCGATATGGCGCGGATTTTGCGCCCAAAGAATACGATGGGCAGGATCACCAGCGGAATACCGATCAGCAGGCCCAGCGTCAGCGTCGGCGCGAGATAGAGCAACAGCGCAATGCCCCCGATCCCTGTCAGCGTGTTGCGCAAGGCCACCGAAACCGTGGTGCCGACCACCGTTTCGATAATCGCGGTATCCGAAGTCATCCGGCTGGAGATTTCCTTGGGGCTGTTTTCCTCATAGAAGCCGGGCGATAGGCGAAGCAGGTTCTCCTGCACTTTAAGGCGAATGTCGGCGACCACCCGTTCACCGATCCAGCTCACGAAATAAAACCTTGCCGCCGTCCCGATGCCCAGCACCAGCACGATCATCAGCAGATACTGGAACGCATGGCCGATCTCTTCCGCGCCAGCCGTGCCGCCAAAGGCATCGTCGATTATCACCTTGAAGCGCCAAGGAATTGCCAGCGTCGCTCCGGCAGTAATCATCAGCGACAGCAGCGCAAACCCGATTTGCGAAGGATATTTGCCGGCCTCGCGGTAAACCATCGTCAGCGGGGCGAGCGAGCGCGGTCGTTTCGCTGCCAGTGCCGGATCGGCACCGCCTGCGCCCTCGTCATCAGCTATGCTTGTATCGATCCCCGCATCGATTTCGTCCGCTGCAGCGCCGACTTCATTGGTTTGTCCGTCCATATCGGGCTTCATCTAGCTATCGCAGGCGCAAATATCACGTCTAAAAAGCACCGGGATGCGCCTCTATCGGCGGCGGAACCACAGTGGACAGTTAATTGTGCATTGCACAATGGGGCGTAAAGCGCCATTTAACCTCCAAACATTACGCCGCGTGAGGGGGTCGCGCGCCAAACCGGACGGGCAAAACCATGCTTTACCACGCCTATGAAATACAGCGCAGCTGGATGAACAGCGTCAGCTCCTGGGCTTCGATCAGTTCTTCTATGCTTACCAATCCTGCCAACCCATTCGGCAAGATGGGCATGATGCCAATGGCTGCCAACGCGCTTGACGTGTTTGCGCATGCCACCGCCAATTATGGCAAGCCTGAGTTCGGCATCACCGAAATCGAATCCGGCGGCAAACTCTTCCCCGTGATCGAAGCGACCGTGGTCAACCGCCCGTTTGGCGATCTCAAACGCTTCCGGCTTGACGGGGTGGATACAGGCGAAACGGCAAACCGTCCCAAAATGCTGATCGTTGCCCCGATGAGCGGCCATTACGCCACGCTGCTGCGCGGCACGGTCGAACGGATGTTGGAGACATACGAGGTCTATATCACCGATTGGGCCGACGCTGCGATGGTGCCGCTGAGCGAGGGCGATTTCGACCTTGATACCTATATCGACTATCTGATCGAGTTTCTGGAATATATCGAAGCCGTGGAGCCGGGCCGGCGTCCGCATATGCTCGCGGTGTGCCAGCCTTCGGTCCCTGCGTTTGCTGCGACCGCGCTGCTCAATCAGCACAAATCGCCCGCGACACCGCTGACGCTGACGATGATGGGCGGGCCAATCGACACGCGCGAAAGCCCCACTACGGTCAACAATCACGCCATGAACCGCCCGATCGAATGGTTCCGCCAAAGCGTGATTGCCACCGTCCCGGCAAATTATCGCGGTGCGGGACGGCGGGTCTATCCCGGCTTCATGCAGCTTTCCGCGTTCATGAGCATGAACCTGCAAAGCCACATGATGAGCCATTACGAGATGTTCAAACATCTGACCGCAGGCGACGATGCCAGCGCACAGGCGACCAAGGATTTCTACGACGAATATCGCAGCGTGTGCGACATGACCGCCGAATTTTACCTCCAGACGGTAGAGGAAGTGTTCCAGAAACACTCGATCCCCAATGGCACGTTTGAACATAAGGGCGAAGTGGTCGACCTCACCCAGCTCACCGACACCGCCCTGCTCGCGATCGAAGGCGAGCGCGACGATATTTCAGGGCTGGGCCAGACGCGCGCCGCGCTGAAACTGGCGACTGGGCTGTCAGAGGACAAGAAGCGCTATTACATGGCCGAGGGCGCCGGGCATTACGGCATCTTCAACGGCAGCCGCTGGCGCACCAAGGTTGCCCCGGTGGTCGAGGAGTTTATATCTCAGCACAGTTAGTTCGCCGGGATGCTTCCTCGATGAGAATTGGTTTTCGAGTTTCTTCGGAATGATGGAAGTTCCAGCGGCAGCGCTATTGGCGTTTGCAGCCACTCCAGCGGGCGATGCCGTGGCAAACTGCGAAGCCCATTTCTTTCCGACCGATCAGGTGCAGGGCTTCACCAGCCTCGGCGACTATGGGTTGATCAGTGACTTGCTCTCTGGCGGTCCCGTTCCTGCAGAAGAAATGCTCGCCCAAATCAAGGCTGACACCCAATTCGAGGTCGCGACCGGATTGATAGAGCGCAGCGGGCGCCTTCCCGGGTTTCGGTTTATCGAGCACTATGAAGCTGTCGAATTCGAGCGCACATCTGCGCGGGCGGGTCGCCTGACTGCCTCGCTTGAGCCATGCTACGTCGAAATTGTAGTCAACTACATCTCGTTCTCAGACAGCGCGATTTCAAAGAAGAAAGTCGGTGTTCACTTTGTAACGCGAGACTTTCGCGAGCGACCCGAAAATCCTGTGATCAGAAGGCTCGGCGGCGCGGCCCTGCTCGCGCCCCACGTCGAATTGCCCGCAGAACCGGGGTCAGCGCCGAGGATCGATTTTGTGGGCGCATACACCGAAGCCTTCGATGCTGCCATCGAACGCTTCTGGAGACGCTGACCACTGTATAGCAAGCCTAAGGCGCATGGTTGTTTCGCGCGTTTCGAAAAAACACCCGCTTGATGATCCGCTGCGCCAACCACATCAACGCCAACACAATCACCAGCAGCGCCGCCGCAATCCCTGCGGCAATCGTGGGATATTCGTAAGCCGCCCATAGCAGCCCAACCGTCGCCACATCCTCCGCGCTCGATATCAGCGCGTTGCTGAACGGTTCTGGCGACGTGTTGACCACTGCGCGTGCCGATGCCTTTCCGCCATGCGCAAGCAGGCTCGCGCCGCCGCCCAGCAGGAACGCGATCACCTGCATCGCGGGGTCCGACGGATCAACGATGGCGAGCGCCAGCAGCGCGCCGCCGACCGGGCGCACCAGAGTGTGCACCGTGTCCCACAGCGAATCGAGCCACATTACCTTGTCGGCAAAAAACTCCGCCAGCGCGCCCAGCGCGGCGATTCCCATCACCCACGGATTTTCGAGCACGCCAAGGCTGGCGAGATGCTCCGGCACCGGCAGCGCATCCAAACGCATCGCCAGGCCGGTGGCAAAGATGCACAGGTACAGCCGCCAGCCTGAAAGCAGGCTGACGCTGCCCGCGATCCCGATGATTTCCATGATGGGCATTTGTTTCGCCTCAAACGCCGGCAGATGCATCCGCATCTTTGGCTTTCCTCGCACATGCTCGGGCGGGCGGTCGCCCTTGCGGCCTTCGCAAGCGAAGTCCGAAACGCAAAACTCCCACTCACCGTTTCCGGTAAGCAGGAGTTTGATAGCTTGCGCCCCGAAAGGCAAATCATGCGCGCGCTTAATAGACCTCGAACAGTCCCGCTGCGCCTTGTCCGCCGCCGATGCACATCGTGACGACGACGTATTTCGCGCCGCGGCGCTTGCCTTCGATCAAAGCGTGGCCGGTGCAGCGCGCGCCGGTCATGCCGTATGGGTGGCCGATAGAGATCGAACCGCCGTTGACGTTGAGGATGTCGTTGTCGATGCCCAGCTTGTCGCGGCAATACAGAACCTGCACGGCGAAAGCTTCGTTGAGTTCCCACAGGCCGATGTCGTCCATCTTCAGGCCGGTTTGCTTCAAGAGCTTGGGGATCGCGAAGACCGGGCCGATGCCCATTTCGTCAGGCTCAGTGCCCGCCACCGCCATGCCAACATAGCGACCGAGCGGCTGGAGGCCTTTCTGTTCGGCCAACTTGGCTTCCATCAGCACGCTGGCTGACGAACCGTCGGACAATTGCGAGGCATTGCCCGCCGTGATGCACATGCCCGGACCCATCACCGGCTGCAGGCCCTGGAGCCCTTCGAGCGTGGTCGAGGGGCGGTTGCCTTCGTCCTTGGTCAGGGTGAATTCGTGGTGGCTGACCTCGCCGGTTTCCTTGTCCTTGACCGCCATGGTGGTGGTCACGGGCACGATTTCATCATCGAACTTGCCCGCTTCCTGCGCAGCGGCGGTGCGCATCTGCGATTGGTAGGCGTATTCATCCTGCGCTTCGCGGCTGACGTTGTAACGTTTGGCCACGGTTTCTGCGGTGCCGAGCATCGGCATATACACATCCTTGTGCATCGCGATCAGCGAGCGGTCGGGTGCCACACGCATTTCAGGCGTTTGCACCATCGAAATGGAATCCTGCCCGCCGCCGACGACGATATCCATATTGTCGACGATGATCTGCTTGGCTGCGGTCGAAATCGCCATCAGGCCCGAAGAGCATTGACGGTCGATGGTCTGAGCCGGAACCGAAACCGGCGCCCCGCCGCGCAAAGCGACCTGCCGGGCGATATTGCCCGCCTGCGTGCCTTGCGTCAGCACCGCACCCCAGACCACATCGTCAATTTCAGCAGGGTCGATGCCGGCGCGCTCAACCGCAGGGGCAAACGAATAGGACCCCAGCGTCGCGCCGGGGGTGGCGTTGAAAGCGCCCTTGTAAGCCCGGCCAATCGGCGTACGGGCGGTGGAGACGATAACGGCTTCGCGGGTCATGAAAAACTCCTCAATTGCGCATCCCCGCAAAGGCGGGGATCTCTTGAAACTTGGTGCGGGCTCGATCGAGGCTCCCGCCTGCGCGGGAGCTCACGCATGAGTCAGACGAAATAGAGCGTGATCCATTCGCAGATCAGCGCAGGGGTCTGTTCGCCTTCGATTTCCATCGTCACTTCGCAGGTCTGTTGCCACTGGCCGGGGCGCTTTTCGATCATTTCGGTCAATTTCCAGTGGCCGCGAATCCGCTTTCCGGCGCGCACGGGCGACAAGAAACGGGTTTTGTTGCCGCCGTAATTGACGCCCATTTTCACGCCGTCCAGCTTTGGCGTGTCGCTGTTCGCGCCGAGATAGGGCATCATCGACAGCGTCAGGAACCCATGCGCGATGGTCCCGCCAAACGGGGTCATCTTCGCGGCTTCTTCGTTAACGTGGATGAATTGATGATCGCCGGTCGCATCGGCAAACTGGTTTATGCGTTCCTGGCTCATGGTGACCCATTCGCTGGTGCCGATATTTTCGCCGACCTTGGCGGCCAATTCCTGCGGTGTCATGGAGGCGCTCCCTCTATTGTTTGTGAAACAAAGTAACGATTCTGCGGGCGCGGTTTGAGCGTTAATTGCACGAGAGGCAAGTCCCCCATGGTCGCCGCTACGGCACCCTAACGTCAGGCGGAGCGAAGGGTCAGGGGGCGGCGCGAATTGAGCCACCGCTGCGCCGGTTTTTCGGCCCAGGTATAAAGGATCGCAGAGGAAAACAGGACGATCCCGACAAAACCCCCCAGCCCTGCCCACCCGATCTGGAGATCCTCGCCAACAAACAGGATCTTGAAGAGGATGAAGAGCAGGAAATGCGAAAGATAGGTGGCGTAGCTCCAGTCCCCGATCGCCACCAGCGCTCGCGAACCCAGCAGCCGCGCAGCCAATCCATGATCGAGAGCGAGCGTTAGCAAGAGCGCCGCGATCATTGCGGGCACGAACAAGGTTTCGGGCAGGCTACCGGCAATTCCTGCTCCCGCGGCGGCAATCATCGCAGCCAATGGAGCAAGAGCCCGGTGCCGCGCATCGCGCTGCCTTTGCCAGATATTTGCCAGCACGATCCCCATCGTGAATTCGATCAGGCAGCGTAGCAGGCCGGTGCGGGCGATGTCAGCGTCAAGGATCACGTGCCCCTGAAGCGCAAACCAGCTGTGCAATCCCAGCGCAAGTGCGCCGAGCACCATCACGAGAACGCCAATTCCCAGCCGCTCCCACCGAACGCCAAGCACCAATAGGGGAAACAGCAAATAGGCACCGAACTCGGTGCTGATCGACCAAGAAGGATCGTTCCATGCGATCTCACTCGTCAGACCCCAATTGTGGATCAACAGGATATGCAGCGGAAGCTCGGCAAAGGAATAGTCCTCCAAGGGCCTGCCGGTGATCGCCAGCACCCCGGCAAATGCGGCGAACAGAGCCAGGATCAACGCATGAAGTGGCCAGATCCGGGCGAAGCGTTTCCACAGGAATGGCCCGATCTGCGCAGCACCTTGCGAACGAAATCGCTGCTGATAGCTGAGCCACATCACGAAACCCGACAGCATGAAGAACAAGTCCACGGCCAGATAGCCTTTGGAAAAGCCCGCGATCACGGGCGCTGGCAGAATTTCGGCGAGGCTCAGGCGAATGTGGTAGAGCACCACGAACCACGCCGCCAGCCCGCGCAAACCGGTCAGCTGATCGAGCTGCGCCGAGCTTGCGCTGATATCAGGAGCCTGCGCGAGGTTCACGCCGCGCTTGCCGTTAATGCGGGTTCTCGCACAGGGATAGCAGCGCCAAGCACGGCAGCCTTGCGTTCGCCTTCACACCGCCGAAGATAATTCGCCAGCCCGATCTGAAAGGCAAGCAGCATCAGCATAGGCGGCGTATATGCGATCCCGGTGAACAAAGCGCCGACCAGATAGATGATCTGGGCCTGACCCAGTGCCGCGGCCAGCGGTGCTTGCCATTGCTCGCCCTCGCCAGTGCGTTTTTTCCAGCGGCTATGGATGCGCGCCATTTGCCAAAGCCCGGTCCCTTGCAGCAGAGCCCAAAGCAGCAGCCCCGCCCATCCCTGTTCGCCCAGCACCTCAAAAATGGCTGAATGATAGGCGCGCGCTTCGTCGGTCACGTCCTCATAGGTGACGGTCGTAGTTCCATCGACCGAATCCTCGACCCGCATGCGATATTCGAATTTATTGCCGCGATAGGCGTCAAACCCGCCGCCCCACGGATGATCCTCCACGTAATCGAGGGTCCAAGACCAAACCGCTACGCGCGTCGAGGCGCTCTGGTCCTGATCGAATTCGTTGATCGTGCTCATCCGTTCGGTAAAGCTGGCGGGCAGAAACGGGATCGCAGCGACCATCGCAATGGCACCGAGCCCCACGAACAGCGCCTTCTTCTTCACATGGCGGAACATCAGCAGCAAAAGGACCGCGAAGCATACCAGACCTGTGCGCGCCTCGGTGCCCACCGGGATCAGTGTGCAGGCGAAGATAAAGCCATAGCCGAACAATTTCACCCGCCAGTCGGGCGGGAAAATCGAACCGTGGCGCATGAACCAGAGGATCGCCGGGATAATCGCAATCGCCAGGCAGGCGAGCACGGAAGTCTCATAGATCCCGAAATTGTCGTTCACGATCAGCATGCGGTTTTCATATCCGCCGCCGCCAAACACCACCTTGATCCCGCCGCCGATGATGATGATCGCCATCGATAGCAGCATCGTGAGCAGGGCGGCTTCGATCCGCAGTCGCGTGGTCAGCGTCAGCGGCAGGAACATCGCAAACAGCATGGCTTTCCACACCCAGTCCCACTTGGTCGCGGCGTCCTCGGGGAAATCAGCAAAGCCTGTGGTCCACCAGCAATAGAGCAGCAGCGCGAGCATCAGAAACTGGCGCAGCGAGAATCGCGCGCCCTCCTTGCGGTCCAGCAGCAGCCACCCGCCAAATGCGGCGGCGAACGCAATCAGCGAGACGGGCAGGCTGACGATCAGCGAATAGCCAATCCGCTGGGGCGCGAGGATGTCGATGTAGATATACAGCAACACCCAAAGATATGGGCGGCGCAGGCCCAGCACCAGAACAAAGGCGATAAAGCTCAATAGAACGAGATCAATCATCGCTCCGCCGCTTCCTCGCCCGTGCCCGCGGCAGCATTAGCCCGCTTAGATGGGCGGCGTGAGGCAATGGCGGCCTCGCGTTCGGCCCGGGCCTTGTCGGAATAGCGTTTGATTAGCGGATCAACATCGAGATGCCCGCTCATAACCAGCCGCAGCAGGGCAATTGCAAGCAGGCCATGTCCAAGCGCAAGGGCGAAATAGTCGATCATCAATTCCGGGCCATAGCGCCATGCGGTTGACGCGGCGTTAAGCACAATGGGGCTATCGCGGATGATATGACGCGCATTCTACACGTTCTCGATCATTCGCTGCCGCTGCACAGTGGATACACTTTCCGCACTCGCGCCATAATGAAGGCGCAGATCGCAGCCGGGCTGGAAGTGCGCGGGATCACGTCGCAGCGCCACAACCTCGAATCCGCGGCGGACAGCGATCAGGAAGTCATCGACGCGCTGACGTTTCACCGCACCCCCGGCACGCCCAGCGGCCCGATGCTGGTCAGTGAGCTTGGCGAGATGGCGGCGCTGTCGGCGGCGATCCAGAAACTGACACAGGATTGGCGGCCTGACATTATCCACGCACATTCCCCGGCGCTGAATGGCGGCGGCGCATTGCGGGCCGCGCGCGCGCTGGACATTCCGATCGTTTATGAAATTCGCGCCTTCTGGGAAGACGCCGCTGTGGGCAATCGCACCGGCACGCATGGCTCGGCCAAATATCGCCTTACGCGCAGCCTTGAAACGCAGGTGGCGACCCGCGCCGATGCTTTGTTCACCATCTGTCAGGGCCTGCGCGAGGATCTGATCGGGCGCGGCATTTCCGCAGGCAAGATCGGGGTGATGCCCAACGGGGTCGACCTAACGCTGTTTGGCGATCCGCCGCCGCGCGACGATGCTCTGGCGGCGCAGCTGGGGATCGAGCCCGGGGCACCGGTCGCCGGCTACATCGGCAGTTTTTACGATTACGAAGGGGTGGACGATCTGATCGCCGCCATGCCTATGCTGCGCGCTGCGCATCCGGGCGCGCGGCTGTTGTTGGTCGGTGCGGGCACGATGGAACGCGAATGGCGCGATGTTGCAGCGCAATTGCCCGAGCCAGAGGCGGTGATCTTTGCCGGACGGGTACCGCACGATGCGGTGGATCGCTATTATTCGCTGATCGATATGCTCGCCTATCCGCGCAAGCAATCGCGGCTGACCGATCTGGTCACCCCGCTCAAACCACTCGAAGCGATGGCGCAGCGGCGGATCGTCGCGGCCTCCAATGTCGGCGGCCACCGCGAACTGATCGCGCATGGCGAGACGGGTTTCCTGTTCGCGCCCGATGATCCCGCCGCCTGCGCCGCTGCACTGGGCGAAATATTCGACATGCGCGCCGGTTGGGATGCGGTCCGCGACCGCGCGGTGGACCATGTCCGCGCCCGGCACGATTGGCACACCAATGCCCGGCGTTATCTCGACGTTTACCAACTCTTGCTAGCGCATGGCGGTCACTGCGGCGGCGCTTTGCCCGACCAGTGCGAACAGGGTTTGCGGGCCTAGGGACATGGTGATCCTGCGGCCCCAAGAAGCATAAGGGCCGACATGCGTCTCAGGAATTATTTCGAGCGAAAGCCAGCCGCCTATAGCGCGGCGCATGGCCGCAGCAAAAGCGCGCCGCGTTCGATTGCCGCGCATGGTTCATTCGTGCCCATGCTGACAATCTGGGGCGCGGCGCTGCTGGGGCTGGCGATCATCGTCCTGCCTGATAGCGCGATTGTCCGGATGAGCATGGTGAGCGGGCTTGTGTCGCTGGGCGGTTCGGCAAAGTTCGTGTTCGCCGGGATTGCTGCGGCATTGGGCGGCGGTCTCGCCTTTGTCATCGCCAACGCGCTGCGGGACCGCGCACGCGGGAATGAAGCACAAGTTTCGGTGGTGGGCGCGGTTTCTTCGCGCCGAGTGCGTCCAATCGATCCGGTGACCGACCTTGGCAGCGACAGCCTCGATGCCCCGATCGAAACCATGCCGTTTGGGGTTGAGGATGAGGAGGACGCCTTCGATCCCGCCGCCTATACCGGCAACCCGGCAGCCATTGCCTCAGCGCGGCGCGAGCCGACGCTGGGCGAACTGGCAAAACGCGGATATGAGATTGAAGAACCGCAAGACGCTGCGGCGCCCGAGACAACGGGCGGATTCACCCGTCGGCATTTCAAGGACGCGCTGATCGAAACCTGCGAAGGCGCAACCTGCGAAGCCGCCGCCGGTGTGGTTGACACGGCAGCGGGCGAATATTCGAGCCTGAGCCGGATTTCTCCCAAACCCAAAGCGGGATCTGCGCCGCTTGCAGAGCGCCCGCGGGCGCTTGACCTCAGCGAATTTGCCGAACTGCCGGGCCGCAATGCGGTGTGGGTAGAGGAACAAGGTGCGGAGAAAGCTTCGGCATCACCCTCTTCCATCCGCCCTGCTCAGCCGCCTGCGACCGCGCTGGAAAAGCTGCGCCAGACGCCACCCGAAGACCTCAGCCTGGTGCAGATGGTTGAACGCTTTGCCGCGGCGCTGCACGAACGCCAAGAAAGCGAGCGCAGCGGCCCATCCCGGCGCGGCAGCCGCCATGGAACCGGCGGCGAGACTGTCTTGGCGGAGGCATTGAAAGCGCTCGACCTGTTCACGAAAGGAGGCTTTGATCTGAACAGCGATGATGCTACCGACCAGACAGCGGCAGAGGATGGACCCGACGAATTGGGCCAGACCGAACGCCAATTGCGCGATGCGCTGGTCAAATTGCGGTCCCTGCGCGGCGCGGGCTAGGTCAATTCGCGCAATCAAGCTAAAGACAGGCTTTGCGTCCGTGTAATTTTACTGCGCGTTTCGCGGTTGCAAAATCGCAATTCCATCGGCAATAGGAAGGCGAACACAGCGCGGCCCGGACCGCCCGTCTGGTGCGCTCGCCATTCACGCCGCTGCCGCGATCCGCTTGACGGTTGCTTGGCTGGGGCATCTGACAGAACGGATTCTTGCCATGGGATACCCTGATTCCCAGGGTCTTTACGACCCCGCCAACGAACATGACGCCTGCGGTGTGGGCATGGTCGCGCATATCAAAGGCGCGCGCAGCCATGCGATTGTCGAACAATCGCTGGAAATTCTCGCCAATCTCGATCATCGCGGCGCGGTTGGGGCCGACCCCTTGCTGGGCGACGGCGCGGGATTGCTGATGCAAATACCCGATGCGCTGATCCGTCGCTGGGCGAATGAGAACGGCCACGATCTGCCGCCAGAGGGACATTATGCGGTCGCCATGTGCTTCATGCCGCAGGACGATGCCGCGCGGTTTTTCGTCAAGGAACGCTTTGCCGCGCTCGCCGCGAAGGAAGGGCAGCGACTGATCGGGTGGCGTGATGTGCCGACCACGCTCGACGGGCTGGGCGATGCGGTGATCGCGTCAATGCCGGTCATCCGGCAGGCGATCATCACTCGCGGCGAAAGCTGCGCCGACCAGGACGCATTTGAACGCAAATTGCTGGCCATTCGCAAACAGACGCTCAACCCGCTGGCAAAGCTGGCGGTGAAGCACGATCTGCCGCGCGTCGTCGACACCTATATGCCCAGCGTGTCGAGCCGCACAATCGTGTACAAGGGGCTGCTGCTGGCGACGCAGGTGCAGAGTTTTTACGATGATTTGCGCGACCCCGAATGCGTCAGCGCGTTTGGGCTGGTGCATCAACGGTTTTCGACCAACACCTTTCCCAGCTGGAAACTGGCGCATCCGTTCCGCTTCATCGCGCATAACGGGGAAATCAACACGGTTCGCGGCAATGTGAACTGGATGAACGCGCGCCGCCGGACGATGGAAAGCGAACTGCTCGGCCCCGATCTCGACAAGATGTGGCCGATCATTCCACACGGCCAATCGGACACTGCCTGTCTCGACAATGCGCTCGAATTGCTGCTGGCGGGTGGATACAGCCTCGCCCATGCGATGATGATGCTGATCCCCGAAGCGTGGAACGGCAATGATCTGATGGATCCGGAACGGCGCGCCTTTTACGAATATCACGCCGCCTTGATGGAGCCGTGGGACGGTCCGGCGGCGGTGTGTTTCACCGACGGGCGCCAGATTGGCGCGACGCTCGACCGCAATGGGCTGCGCCCGGCGCGGTTCTGTGTGACCAAGGACGACATCGTCTGCCTCGCCTCGGAAAGCGGGGTGCTGCCCTTTGCCGAAGCAGACATCGTGCGCAAATGGCGGCTGCAACCGGGCAAGATGCTGCTGATCGACCTCGAACAGGGGCGCATCATCGAAGATGAGGAGCTGAAGGCAGAGCTCGCGGGGGCCGAACCCTTCGCCAAATGGCTCGAGGAAGCGCAGTTCAAGCTCGACGATATCCGCGAGATTGAGCCTGAGCTGTCCGAAGTGTCTGAACACACCACCACACTGCTGCAACGCCAGCAGGCTTTCGGTTACACGCAGGAAGACGTCTCGCGCTTTCTCGAACCGATGGCGCTGAACGGGGACGATCCGATCGGGTCGATGGGCACCGACACGCCGATTGCAGTCCTGTCGAACAGGGCGCGGCTGTTGTATGATTATTTCAAGCAGAATTTTGCGCAGGTCACCAATCCGCCGATTGATCCAATCCGCGAAGAACTGGTGATGAGCCTGCTGTCGATGATCGGTCCGCGCCCCAATCTGCTGGGTCACGATGCCGGGACGCACAAACGGCTTGAGGTCGAACAGCCGATCCTCACCAATGAAGACCTCGCCAAGATCCGTTCGGTCGAGGCGGTGCTCGATGGGGCGTTTCGCTGTGCGACCATTGACATCACCTTTGACGCGGAAAAAGGGGTCGAGGGGATTGAACTGGCCCTGCGCGAAATGTGCTGGGCCGCGACCGAGGCTGTGCTGCAGGACCAGAACATCCTGATCCTGTCCGACCGCGCGCAGAACGCCGACCGCGTGCCAATGCCCGCGCTGCTGGCAACGGCGGCGGTGCATCATCACCTCGTGCGGCAGGGCTTGCGGATGCAGACCGGGCTGGTGGTCGAATCGGGCGAACCGCGCGAAGTGCATCATTTCTGCGTGCTCGCCGGTTACGGTGCCGAAGCGATCAATCCCTATGTGGCGTTCGAAACGCTGGAGGATATTCGCGCGCGCAAACATCCCGAAGCCTCCAGCGAGACGGTCCAGCAAAACTACATCAAGGCGATCGGTAAAGGGCTGCGCAAGGTCATGTCCAAGATGGGCATTTCGACCTATCAGTCCTATTGCGGCGCACAGATCTTTGACGCGGTCGGGCTGTCGAGCGAATTTGTCGAACGCTATTTCACCGGCACCGCCACCATGATCGAAGGCGCCGGGCTGGACCAGATCGCCGAGGAAAGCGTGCGCCGCCATGCGCAGGCTTACGGCGACAATCCGCTGTATAAGGGGATGCTAGACGCTGGCGGCATCTACCAATACCGGCTGCGCGGCGAGGAACACGCCTGGACCCCGCAGAATGTCGCGCAATTGCAGCACGCGGTGCGCGGCAACGACGCCGCCACTTACGAAGAATTCGCGCGCAGCATCAACGAACAATCCGAACGGCTGCTGACCATTCGCGGGCTGATGCAACTCAAAAAAGCCAAGCGTCCGGTCCCGATTGAGGAAGTCGAACCAGCAAGCGAAATCGTCAAACGCTTTAGCACCGGCGCGATGAGCCTGGGTTCAATCAGCCATGAAGCGCATTCGACCATGGCGCTGGCGATGAACCGCATCGGCGGACGTTCCAACACCGGCGAAGGCGGTGAAGAGCCGTTCCGCTTCACCGCGCTGGACAATGGCGATTCGATGCGCAGCGCGATCAAACAGGTCGCCAGCGGACGATTTGGCGTGACCACCGAATATCTGGTCAATGCCGACGATATTCAGATCAAGATGGCGCAGGGCGCAAAGCCCGGCGAGGGCGGGCAATTGCCCGGTCACAAGGTCGATAAACGCATCGGCGCGGTGCGCCACTCGACCCCCGGCGTGGGCCTGATTTCCCCGCCGCCGCATCACGACATCTATTCGATCGAAGACCTTGCGCAGCTGATCCATGATCTCAAAAACGTCAATCCGGCGGCGCGTATTTCGGTCAAGCTGGTGTCCGAAGTGGGCGTCGGCACGGTCGCGGCGGGCGTATCAAAGGCGCGCGCGGATCATGTCACCATCTCCGGCTATGACGGCGGCACCGGCGCATCGCCGCTGACATCGCTGACGCATGCGGGCAGTCCGTGGGAAATCGGGCTGGCCGAAACGCAACAGACATTGCTGCTCAACGATTTGCGCAGCCGCATAGCGGTGCAGGTTGATGGCGGCCTGCGCACCGGGCGCGACGTCGCCATTGGCGCGTTGCTGGGCGCAGACGAGTTTGGCTTTGCCACCGCCCCGCTGATCGCAGCGGGGTGCATCATGATGCGCAAATGCCATCTCAACACCTGCCCTGTGGGCGTGGCTACACAAGACCCGGTGCTGCGCGCGCGGTTTACCGGACAGCCCGAACATGTGGTCAATTACATGTTCTTCGTGGCCGAGGAATTGCGCGGGATCATGGCCGAAATGGGTTTCCGCACCGTCGCCGAAATGGTCGGCAGGGTGGACCGGCTCGACATGGATCGGATGCACCGCCACTGGAAAGCGCGCGGAATCGATCTTTCGCGGGTGCTCCACCGCGTCAGGATCGCCGAGGGCGCGCCGCTGCTCAACACCGAAGTGCAGGATCACGGTCTTGGCGCTGCGATCGACAATGCACTGATCGCCGATTGCCGCGAAGCCATCACGGCGAAAGCGCCGGTGCAGCTCAGCTATGATATCCGCAATGTAAACCGCACCGTCGGGGCCATGCTGTCGGGCGAAATCGCGCGGAAGCATGGGCACGAAGGGCTGCCGGTGGACACCATCCGCGTGAACCTTACCGGGGTCGCCGGGCAAAGCTTTGGCGCGTGGCTGGCGCATGGCGTGACGCTCGATCTGGTGGGCGATGCCAATGATTACGTTGGCAAGGGATTGTCTGGGGGCCGCATCATTGTGCGCCCCCCCGAAGGCGTGCCGCGCAATTCGGGCGATAACATCATTGTCGGCAACACCGTGCTGTATGGCGCGATTGCGGGCGAGGCCTATTTCAGCGGGGTCGCGGGCGAACGGTTCGCGGTGCGCAATTCGGGCGCGATTGCCGTGGTCGAAGGCGCGGGCGATCATGCCTGTGAATATATGACCGGCGGCGTTGTGGTGGTGCTGGGCAAGACCGGGCGCAATTTCGCCGCCGGGATGAGCGGCGGGGTCGCCTATGTCTACGATCCCGACGGCACATTCCCGCAATTGGTGAACCATGCGCAGGTCGATCTGGTGGCGGTTTGCGCCGAGCCAGACCGCGATGAAGGAACCGGCTGGCCGCAGCAGCGCGGCGCCAATGTGCGCGATTTCGGCATGGGAGATATGCTGCGTCATGATGCCGAGCGGCTGCGGGTGCTGGTCGAACGGCATTTGCTTCACACCGGAAGCAGCGTGGCGAGCGCGATGCTGAAAGATTGGAACGCCGCGCTGACCCGCTTCGTCAAGGTTATGCCGCGCGATTACAAACACGCGCTTGAGGCTCTCGAAGCCGAGCGCGAAGAGGCCGCCAGCGTGGCGGCGGAATAAAGGTCAGGACCAATGGGCAAGGACACCGGATTTCTCGAACTGGATCGGCGCGAACGCGACTATCTCGATCCCAAAGAGCGCCTGAACAATTACCGCGAATTCGTTATCCCGCCGGGTGACGATGTGCTGTCCGCGCAGGCGTCGCGCTGCATGGATTGCGGCATTCCCTATTGCCACAATGGTTGCCCGGTGAACAATCTGATCCCCGACTGGAACCATCTGGTGTACGAACAGGATTGGAAAAACGCGCTCGACCTGCTGCATTCGACCGACAATTTCCCTGAGTTTACCGGGCGCATCTGTCCCGCCCCATGCGAGGCAAGCTGCACGCTCAACATCATCGATCAACCGGTGACGATCAAAAGCATTGAGGCGGCGATTATCGATCGCGGATGGCAAGAAGGCTGGGTCACACCGCAGGTGCCGGAGAAAAAGACCGGCAAGCTCGTCGCAGTGGTTGGCTCCGGCCCGGCGGGTCTGGCCTGCGCGCAGCAATTGGCGCGTGCTGGCCATTCGGTCACGCTGTTCGAAAAATCCGACCGGGTCGGCGGATTGCTGCGTTACGGCATCCCCGATTTCAAGATGGAAAAGCACCTGATTTCGCGCCGCTGCATCCAGATGGAGGCCGAGGGGGTAGAATTTCGCACCAGCAAGGAAGTCGGCGTCGACATCTCCTTCAAAAGCTTGCAGGAAAACTTTGACGCCGTCGTGCTGGCGGGCGGCGCAGAGGACCCGCGCGGCCTTACCATCCCTGGCGCCGAAATGCCCGGCGTGCGGCTGGCGATGGAGTTTTTGACCCAGCAGAACAAGCGCAATGCAGGCGACGACGAAGAACGCGCCGCCCCGCGCGGCACTTTGAAAGCTACCGGAAAGCATGTCGTCGTGATCGGCGGCGGCGACACCGGCAGCGATTGTGTCGGCACCTCCAACCGGCAAGGCGCGGCCAGCGTTACTCAGCTGGAAATCATGCCAAAGCCCCCGGAAAAAGAGGACAAGGCGCTGACCTGGCCCGACTGGCCGCTCAAATTGCGCACCTCATCCAGCCACGAGGAAGGCGTCGAACGCGATTGGGCGGTGCTGACCAAACGGGTGATCGGTGACGGCGAACGGGTGACCGGACTGGAATGCGCGAGGGTCGAATGGGTGGATGGCCAGATGCGCGAGATCGAAGGCAGCACCTTCACTCTGAAGGCTGATCTGATCCTGCTCGCCATGGGCTTTGTCGGCCCCAAGAAAGCGGGCCTGCTCGAACAGGCAGGCGTCGCCTTGACGCAGCGCGGCAATGTCGATGCGGATACCGAAAATTACGCCACCAGCGCCGACAATGTCTATGCCTGCGGTGATATGCGGCGCGGGCAGAGCCTGGTGGTGTGGGCAATCCGCGAAGGCCGGCAAGCAGCCCGCGCGGTGGACGAGGCATTGATGGGGGTGACAGAATTGCCGCGTTGAACCCTGATAACGCGGCAATACCCTTAACTCCGGGTTACATTCGCCGGATGAATGTCGTTTCTATCCAATTTATTGAGGCCCGGAACCGCGACTGTCGTGCCTGCCAAAATTGATAGCAAAGCTTGACTTGGCAACCACGTGAAGGTCGAAAGTAAGCCGCCGGTTAACGGTGCACATCGCGGGCCACAAGAAGCCGCGCGGGTAAAACATAGGGAACGAGGGTCGTGACAATTTTCAAACTTCGCTGCGCCATGGGCGTGGCCGCATGCATTGCGGCCAGCCCCGCCATCGCGGCGGAAGCTGAAATCTTCAGCGAGACCTTTGCCATTGCCGAGGAGCGTGACAATGCAATTGTCGCGCCATCCTCCGATGATCGCCCCGAAACAGCTGCTCAAGACCAGGCCGCACCCGCAGCCTCTTCCGCTGCCCTGCCTGCGACACCTGCACGCCCTTCGCCTATGCCGCTTGATCTGCGCGTCGTGGCCTCACAATTCGTCGATGTGCCGATCGCGGGCGATGCCCGCAGCATTGCGCGCTATAGCGGGCGGGTCGATGGCTATTTCACCTATAATGCGACGCCCAATTTCAGCATCAAGCTGCGCCCCGAATACACCTGGGGCAAATCCTCGAATGGCGCGGTCGGCCTCATTCCCGGCAATGCGGCGCTGTTTCGCTCCGAAGGCAATGGCGATTTTGATCTTGCGGCGAGCCTGCAATATCGCTGGGATTCGGGCGCGACGCTCGAAGTGGGCAAGATGAACCTGCTCGACACCTCGCTGACCATTCCGATCATGGCGAGCAACGGGCATTTCGGCTTTCAGAATCTCGGCATTGTCCTGCCGCCAACCGGCATCGCGCCCAACACAATTACCGGCGCAATGCTGACCGTCCCGACCAGCAAAATGCTCTACCGCGCCTGGGTGTTCGATCCTGACAGCCAATACGAACGCACCGGGTTCGAAACCGCATTTGACAGCGGCGTGGCATTCCTCGTTTCAGCCGCGCGCCGCGTTAAGATTGGCGGCGAGCCCGGCTTTGTGAACATCGCCTTTGTCGGTTCGACGCGGCACGAACTCGCGCGTGACATCCTGCCCGCCGCACTCACCCCGCCGCCCGGAAGCGGTTTCGGCAATGGCAGCGGCGAATTTGCGGTGCAGCTTTCCGCCTATCAATATCTCGCGACCTACCCGGAGGCTCCGGGTAAGGGGTGGGGCATCCTCGCCCGCTTTCAGGCATCGGCGGGCGATCCCACCTTCCTCGATTATTCGGGCTATTTCGGCGTGTCGGGCAATCCAAGGTTCCGCCCGCAGGACCGCTTTGGCCTTGCCTATTTCCAATATTCGCTGACCGATGAATTGGTCGACGACATCGCGTTTCGGCTCGGCATCGAAGACGAACAGGGGGTCGAGGCATTCTACACTTACGGCATCACCAAGGGGCTGGGCCTGACCGCCAATGTGCAAGTGGTCGATAGCGGCATTGCATTGCGCGACACCGGCGTAACCATCGGAGCGCGAATTACTGCGGATTTTTAAGGCCGGCGCATTTCGGCTGATGAAGGGCAAGTTTGAGCAGGTTGGCCGTTCTCAACATCGATGGGCTACGCGCAGCCTAAAGCCCCCAATCAATCGCCTGCTGCCCATGGCTTTCCAGAAACGCATTCGCCTGACTGAAAGGCCGCGATCCGAAAAATCCGCGATGCGCCGATAGCGGGCTGGGATGCGGAGATTCGAGGACCAGAAGATGGCTCGCCCGGGCCAGCCCGCGCACCCGCCCCGCCTTTTTTTGCGCATGGCTGCCCCACAGCACGAACACCGCAGGCTCGCCGCGCGCCGCCACCGCTTGCACCGCCGCATCGGTGATCGCGTCCCAGCCGCGCCCGGCATGGCTGCCCGCCTTGCTCTCTTCCACTGTCAGCGTGTTGTTGAGCAGCAGCACACCTTGCCGCGCCCAGGGGGTCAGATTGCCGGTAGCCGGACGCGCGATGCCCAGATCGCTTTGCAGTTCGCGGAAGATATTGGCGAGCGACGGCGGCGGTCTGACCCCGTCCTGCACCGAAAAGCTCAACCCATGCGCCTGTCCCGGTCCGTGATAGGGGTCCTGTCCCAGAATCACGACGCGCACCTCCTCCAGCGGTGTGGCATGGAGCGCGGCGAGCCGCATTCCGCGCGGCGGATAGATCACCTTGCCCGCGGCCTCCTCGGCCTGCAACCAGCCGCCCAGCCGCCGCGCTTCGGGGGTGTTGAGCACCGGATCGAGCGCCGCGCGCCAGCTTTCGGGGATCGTCTCGCCTGCCATCACGCCATGAGGTTACACCGCCGGGCACGGATGCGGCGAGACGCCCCTTCCCCTCTATCCCCAATCCGCGTAATGGCAGGGGCGATGACAGTCCATTTCCATGAAGAAGACCTGCCCGCAGGCGTGCTCCAGGGCACCGGCGCACTGGCAGTCGACACCGAGACCATGGGTCTCATCACCCACCGCGACCGGCTGTGCCTGGTCCAGATCAGCGATGGTTCGGGTGATGAACACCTCGTGCGGTTTGCGCCCGGCAGCGAATATGAAGCGCCCAATCTGTGCGCGGTGCTGGGCGATCCGGCGCGTGAAAAACTGTATCATTTCGCCCGGTTCGATCTGGCCGCGATCCAATATTACCTTGGTGTGATGGCCGGGCCGGTGTTCTGCACCAAGATCGCCAGCAAGCTGGTGCGCACCTACACCGACCGCCACGGTTTGAAAAATCTGGTCGATGAATTGCTGAACGAGAATATCTCTAAACAACAGCAATCCTCCGATTGGGGCGGAGCGGTGCTGAATGAAGCGCAGCGCGATTACGCCGCGTCCGATGTGCGCTATCTCCACGCGCTGCGCGATGAATTGACGGTGCGGCTGGAACGCGAAGGGCGGATGGAAATCGCGCAGGCGTGCTTTGATTTCCTGCCGACCCGCGCGCTGCTCGATATTGCCGGGTGGGATGGGCGCGACATATTCAGCCACAACGAAGGGCTCTACGCCTAAAAGCGCAGCATGGTCATCAAACGCCGCATCGAAACCAGCGAGGCCCGCGAACTGCGCAGCAAGCGGCAGCATTTCGCTGCGCCCGGCGGCCGTCATGACCGGCTCGTCAGCGTGCTGGCCCGCGTGTTGCCGATGGGGGTCGGGATCATCGCGGCGCTGATGATTGTCACTCCGCTGTCGCCGCGCGGCGAGGTCAGCTTTCTGCTCGACCGGACCAAGGTCGCGGTGATCGACGAACGGTTGAGCGTGGACAATGCGATGTACCGGGGGCGCGACGATGACGGACGCCCGTTTTCAATCACTGCCGGTGAAGCGGTGCAACGGTCAAGCGCAGAGGGTCTGGTGCGGATGCAAGGCCTGATGGCGCAATTATTGCTGGAAGATGGCCCGGCGCGGCTTTCAGCCCCGGGCGGGGTCTATGACATCAACCAAGAGGTCGTGAGTGTGGACGGGACGGTCCGGGTGCGCACCGCCGATGGCTATGCGATGACCGCCAATGGCGTTTCCTTCGACCTTGAAACCCGGACAATGCGCGGCGATGGCGGGGTGGAAGGCGCGGTCCCGGCGGGGACGTTTTCGGCCAATGCCATGCGCGCCGATCTCGACAAACGCACAATTGCGCTCAAAGGTAATGCCCGGCTGACCATGACGCCGGGCGAATTGAGGATGCCCTGATGAAAGTTTCGCAACACGCCGGACTGCGGAAGGTCGCATTGGCCAAGGTCGCATTAGGATGGGCCGCAGGCGGATTTGCGCTGGCCGCGGCGCTGGCCGGGGGAATGGCGCTCAAAGCACAGGCGATCGCTTCGCACAACACCAATGCGCCGGTGTCATTTGATGCGGGCGACATCGTGCTGGATGATCGGGCGAACCGTGTGGTGCTGACCGGCGGGGTGATCGTTAATCAAGCGGGTCTGACCGTGCGTTCGCAGCGGATGCTGGCCAATTACACCGATGACGGATCGCTCGATGTGGAGCGGATTACCGCCAATGGCGGGGTCATCGTCAGCCGCGGCGATGAACGCGCAAGCGGCGATGTTGCGGTCTATGATTTCAACCGGCGGCTGATCACCATGGCCGGCAATGTTGAGCTGCGCCGAGGCGGTGACCGGCTGAGCGGAGGGCGGTTGGTGATTGATCTGGCCAGCGGGCTTTCCACCATTGACGGCAGAGCCAGCGGCAGCCCTGGGGGCGCTGCGGCAACCGAAGGCGCCAATGGCCGCGTCACCGGCACCTTCTCTGTCCCGCAAAACGATTGATTTGTTAGTAGGCGTTGTCGTGCCTCAGCACGCTAATAGGCGTTGTCGTGCCTCAGCACGCTAATAGGCGTTGTCGTGCCTCAGCACGAGGACCGTCTTGAACACGATCTCCAGATCGCGGCGCAGCGACCATCTCGAGATATATTCAAGGTCTGACTGAAGCCGGTCGGTCAGGTCTTTCTCCTGTTCGGTCGCGCCCCGATGACCGCGCACCTGCGCCAGCCCCGTGAGGCCAGGCTTGAGGCAGTGCCGGCGCCAATATTGGGCATCCACCTCCCAGAAGAATTTGTTGTTCGCGCGGCTTCCCAAGGCATGTGGGCGCGGGCCGACTATCGACATGTCTCCGCGCAGCACGTTGATAAGCTGCGGCAATTCATCAATGCTGGTGCGGCGGATGAACTTGCCGATCGGGGTGATCCGGTCATCCTCGCGCGCGGTCGAGGTGTCGCCATTGGCGTCGTTCTGTTCCACTCGCATCGAACGGAATTTGAACATGTTGAAGAACTGATTGCCCCGGCCCAGACGGCGCTGAATGAACAGCACGGGGCCGCCATCGTCCAGCTTGATCCGGACCGCAGTGAAGATCAGCACGGGCGACAGAACAATCAGCGCCGTGGCCGCCACCGTGATGTCAAACAGCCGCTTTGAAATGCGCGACCGCAGGCCCAGCGGGCCGGTCGAAACCACCAGCGTGGTGCGCCCCTGCCCTTCGTAACGGTGCACATCGCTCGCGCCCAGCGCATGCGCAGGTTCGCTCACGATTTCGCCGTAAACGCCAGCGGATTTGAGCAGGAAAGCCCAGGCCTGACGGCGCTCTGTCGGACAGCTGACCACCACCTTGTCCTGATTTTGCAGCAACCGCCCGAGTCGGTCGAGCATGAAGGGATCGTGGCTGGCCGGGTCGAGCCCGTATTTCTGCGCTGCAATCGTCACCGCTTTGCTGAGCGTGAAATGGGGCCCGCCATCGGCAATTATCAGTCGGTTGAGCGTCCGTCCGCCCCAGAATCGTTCCACCAGCACCGGCATCAGCCGCCGCAGCGCCAGCAGCGCAGCCGCTGCGATAATCAACCCGAGTGTCACCGAAACGCGCGAAAACTGCGCGTTGGATTTGGTGTAGAAGGCCACGAAATTGAGCAAGGCCGCCGAAATCAGCAACGCCGTAAGCGCCTGTTTTGCAGCGAATATCCAATTGCTCAGCGCCTTTCCGCCATAGCTTTCATTATACAGCGCAATGGTGAAATAGACCGGCAGGATGGTCTGCACCACCAGCATGTTGCGCGCCTGCCACCATTCGCCCTCGTAAATAAGGCTGGCGAGCGCAAAGGCGAGATTGAGCAGGATCGCATCGGACAGGATCAACAGCGCATAGGCCCGCAGCCGCCGCCGTTCGAGTGAAGGCGCTATCTTGCGTTCAACCTGATCTGCCTGGGCAACTTCTGCGAGCGGCCCTGTAAGCTTATTCATAAAGTTTCGCGCTCCCCCCGGAGCATCCCTTAAGGAAAAACCCGTATATAGCGCTTAGCCCTTACACACAAAACCTGCGTTTGTGCGACGGCGAAATCGAATTCTGTCCGGAAATGCTACCGTTTCGCGGCGAATCGGGCGATTTGGGCAAGATCTTGCGCCAGCAACAGCTCAGCGGTCGGGCTGTTCGCCATCAGGCTGCAATGCAGCGCGGTCAGCCGGGGAATCAGCCGGTCGAGCTTGCGTTCGCTGCCTCCGCGCACCGCCGGGGCCTGCCATTTGCCCAGTTGATGGCTGATCGCGGGCTCTTCTTTCTTGAAAATGCCGAGCTGCGCCTTTTCGCCGTAACCCAGATTGTCGATCGACCCGCGCGGCCCCAGCCGGGCGGCAATATTCGCCAGCTGCGCCGTGCGCCGTTCCAGCGCCAGCAGCAAACCCACGGGGTTGAGGCCCAGCTCCTTCATCCGCCGCAGTTCTGCAGATAGAAGCGCCAGATCGCCGTTCATCACCGCATTGACGATCGGACCAAAGCCGTCCTCTTCGGTCGGCGCGCCGATTTCGGCATAGTCGCTGACGGTGGCGGTCTTGGGCGATTGCGGCGCGGCGTCGAGATACAGCGCCAGCTTGTCAATCTCCGACCCCGCCAGCCGCACATCCAGCCCCGCGCCGCGCGCAATGCGTTCGGCCAGATCACCACCCAGCCGCAGTCCTGCTGCATCGGCCATCGCGCGAACCGCTGCGGAGACAGAAGACAGATCGGGCGGATAGAACATCACCACCAGCGCATCCTTGCGCTTTTCCAGCAATTTGGCGGTGCGCGATTTGTCGGTTGCAGCGCTCGCAACGATCACGATGGGGGCCGCTTTGCCCGCCCCCGCCGCCTCCGTCTCGATCAGCGCGACCAGCGCATCATGCGCATCGTCCCCGCTGGCCCGGACATAGATATGCCGCGCATCGCCAAACAGCGAAGCGGAGCGCGCCTCATCGCCCAGCAATGCGGGATCGCGGCGCAATTCCGCTCCCGACAATTCGACCCGCTCACCCGCATCGGGCAGCGCGTCGATCACTTTTTGCGCGGCGGCAGATGCGCCCGCTTCATCGGGGCCGCAGAAAAACAGGATCGCCGCCTGCCGCGCCGCGGCGGGCGCGCCGCGCGCAAAATCCTGCTGCCTGCCCTTCATCGCCCGATCATCGGGAAGCGGCGGCCACGGCCCGCTCGCGTTCTCTCAAGGTTAGCGCAATCTGCACCGCCATCCGGTCGGCGACCTCCTTGGCGAGGTTTTCCAGCGCGGTCTGTTCGGCGGCAATCGTGGCATATTCGGACGAGACGACATCAATCCCCGCATCCGATCCGGCGGTCGCATCGAGCAGGATCTCGCCGCTCGCCAAATCAATCAACTGATAGCGCGAGCGCAGGATGCGGCGTTCGCGGCTGATCGTGTCATCGTTGAGCACGCCCAGTCCCTCCAGCTCATCATCGAGCCGCACGTCGAGCCGGTATTGCGGGGTCGCTTCGCCCGCGACATGCAACCGGTCCTGCAACGCGCCGCGCACCAGCCACCCGTCACGGCCCGGTATCGCGGGCACCTGAACCGCCGCCAGCCCCTGCGCCACGGCAGAGCGCGCGCCCCCCGCATACATCGGTTGCAGCCCGCAAGCGGAGAGAATCAGTGCCAGCAAGATGATTATTCCGCGCAACTCAATCCTCCGCTGACAATTTGTCATGCTGAACATGCTTCAGCACTCACCGATCCGCTGACATCGCAGTGTGCGGCACAATGGACCCTGAAACAAGTTCAGGGTGACGACAAAGACGTCAAGGTGCCGGTTTCGTTACCGGACCGGGCACGAAATTGATCAACCTGTCCTGCACAAAGATGATCTTGCGCGGCGGCGCTTCGCCAACATGCTGGCGGACCTTGCTGCTTTGCATCGCAAGATTGACGGCGTCGTCCTGCGCAATCCCCTTTTGCACATTAATCGTATCGCGCAATTTGCCCAGCACCTGCACCGCAATCGTCACCTCATCCTCAACCAACATGGCCGCGTCATGCACGGGCCAAGCGGCATCTGCGATCAACGCGTCTGCGCCGAGCATCGCGTGAGCCTCTTCGGCCAGATGCGGCATCATCGGCGCGATCAGGTGGAGCACGGTGCGAATCGCGAAATTGCGGCTTTCGCTGGGCGCGGCCTTTTCCGCCGCGCCGGTGAGTTCGTAAATGCGCGCCACCGCCTTGTTAAAGGACAGCGCCTCGATATCGTCGGCCACCGCGACGATCGCCTGATGGGCCTTTCGCGCCAGAGCCTTGTCCTCACCCGCTGCCGCAGGATCGATCTGCCCGAACAGCCGCCACAGCCGCTGGACAAACCGCCAGCAGCCCTCGATCCCGGCCTCCGACCACGGCAGGTCGCGTTCGGGCGGGCTGTCCGACAGCATGAACCAGCGCACCGCGTCAGCGCCGTAATTTTCGATGATATTGTCCGGATCGACGACGTTCTTTTTCGACTTCGACATTTTGACGACGCGGCCGATTTCGACCGGTTCGCCGCTTGCCTTCAATGTAGCGCCGTCGGAGGTGCGGTTCACCTCCTCCGGTGACAGCCAGCCATTGCCGCCATGACTATAGGTCTCGTGCGTCACCATCCCCTGCGTGAAGAGCGCCGCGAACGGTTCCTTGACGTCAAGTTTGCCGATCCGTTCGAGCGCGCGGGTCCAGAACCTTGCGTAGAGCAGATGCAGGATCGCGTGTTCGACCCCGCCGATGTAATGTTCGACCGGCAGCCACTTGGCGATTTCTGCAGGGTCAAACGGGGCATCGGCAGGCTGGCTGGCAAAGCGCAGGAAATACCACGATGAATTGGTGAAAGTGTCGAGAGTGTCGGTCTCGCGCCGCGCCTTGCCCGCGCATCTGGGGCAATCGACGTGTTTCCATGTCGGGTGCCGTTCAAGCGGGTTTCCGGGCGTCTCGAAATCAACGTCATCGGGCAGGGTGACGGGCAATTGATCCTTGGGCACGGGGACAATGCCGCAGGCGTCACAATGAATGAAGGGGATCGGCGTGCCCCAATAACGCTGGCGCGAAATGCCCCAATCGCGCAGCCGCCATACCGTCGTGCCCTTACCCCAGCCGCCCGATTCGGCGCGGGTGATGACCTCGGCCTTGGCATCCTCGACGGTCATGCCATTGAGGAAATCCGAATTGACGATCACGCCGTCACCGGCCTCGGCCTCATCGCCCATCGGCGCATCGGCATCTGCCGCGTCACGCGCGACGACACGCTGGATCGGCAGGGCGTATTTGGTGGCAAATTCAAAGTCGCGCTGATCGTGCCCCGGCACGCCCATCACCGCGCCGGTGCCGTAATCCATCAGCACAAAATTGGCGATGAAAACCGGCAAAGCCTCACCCGTGAAGGGATGCTGCGCGGTGATTTCGGTGCGATAGCCCAGCTTTTCCGCAGTTTCGAGCGCGGCGGCGGTGGTTGCGCCTTTCTTGCATTGCTCGATAAAGTCAGCGACCGCCGGATCGCCAGCCATGCCTTGCGCGACCGGGTGATCGGCGGCGATCGCGACAAAGCTCGCGCCGAAAATCGTGTCTGGCCGGGTGGTGTAGACAGGCAGATGCTCCCCGCTCGACAATTCGAACGAAAATTCCAGCCCCGAAGATTTGCCGATCCAGTTTTCCTGCATCAGCTTGACCTTGTCGGGCCAGTGCTCAAGCTCGCCCAGCCCATCGAGCAGATCCTGCGCGAAATCGGTGATTTTGAGGAACCACTGGTCAAGCTTGCGCTTTTCGACCTCTGCGCCCGAACGCCAGCCCTTGCCGTCGATCACCTGTTCATTGGCGAGCACGGTCATGTCGACCGGATCCCAATTCACGGTCGAAGAACGGCGATAGACCAGCCCGGCGGCATACATGTCGAGGAACAGCGCCTGTTCATGGCCGTAATATTCGGGATCGCAGGTCGCAAATTCGCGGGTCCAGTCGAGCGCAAAGCCGATGCGCTTCAACTGCGCCTTCATCGCCTCGATATTGGCGCGGGTCCAGGCGCCGGGATGGACCTTTTTCTCCATCGCGGCGTTTTCGGCCGGCATTCCGAAAGCGTCCCAGCCCATCGGATGCAGCACTTCATATCCGCGCATTTTCTTGTAGCGCGCCAGCACGTCGCCCATCGCGTAATTGCGCACATGGCCCATGTGGATGCGGCCAGAGGGATAGGGAAACATCTCCAGCACATAGCTCTTGGGCTTGGTGCTGTTTGAATCGGCGGTGAATGTGCCCGCCTGTTCCCATGCGCGCTGCCAGTGCCCGTCAGCCCTGGACGGATCGAATCGAGTGTCAGTCATGCAAGGTCGCTAGAGCGAAAGCGCTTAACCCGCTACCGCCTTGCGGCGCAGATCGCGCGCTTTGGTGAGGATAATGTCCTCCAGTTTCTGCACTGTCGCGGCCTGCACCGGGGCATCAACCCAGCCGCCGCCCTGCGCAACCTGACGGCTGGCCGCGACGCGCAGCGCATCGGCGCGCAGATCCTGATCGAGGATCGTCACGGTCACCTTGACCCGTTCATCGGGATTGGAGGGGTTGGCATACCAATCGGTCACGATCACCCCGCCCGCGCTGTCTGCCGAGAGCAGCGGTGCAAAGCTGAGCGTTTCCAGCGCCCCGCGCCACAGATAGGCGTTGACGCCAATGGCGTTGACCTGCGCAGCGGCAACATCGGTGGTCGGGCGGTCATTGCCGCCGCATGCGGCCAGCAGGCCAAGCGCCGCGCCAAGACATGCCAGACGGGCTGCGGGCCGAACCGGGTTCGAAAATGCGAAATGGGCGCGTATCACTGCGAAAAATTCCCTCGTTCTGTCTGAGCACGCTCTATACCCGCCCTGATGCGCGCGGCAAGCGTGTTGAAGCCTGCGAAAGGGCAAGGCAACACGCGCCGGGTTCTGCTTCCTGCAACCTTTATGGCGGCTGTATGATCAGGGAATTGCGGATAATTTCCCGAAACCCATCTGTGTGGTCTGCGCAACACTGCGCTGCTTAACGCTAGGGAAGTTTGTGGAAAAGATTGCAAGTCAGTCTGTCACGGACCTATCACGGAAGCGTTGTAAAACCGCGGTCGGGCTCGGGATATCGCCGGACTCAGCGTGGGTTAAGGATCACCTTGGTCTTTGGTAATATACGCGCCGCGAATCGGATTGGGCAAACAGGCAGACTATGGCACGCAAGGGCACCTTTACAGCGGATCAGCAGCTTAAGCTGCCGCTGTTTGGCATGGCTGCCGCGTTGATGCTGGGCCTGCCGACGGCTGGCCTGGCGGTCGCCGGGCTGGGCAATGATGACCGCGCGGGCGATTCGGCCTTCGATGTGTTTACCCCCGCCTCGGTCGATCCCGAATTGGCCGCCCGCGTCGCGGAAAAAGCGCGGGTGCATGGCTTCCAGTTCACTCCCGCAAGCGCTGGGACGGTCGTACCGGGACAGCGGACCGTGACCGTCGCGGTGCGCATCGACGGAGAGACCGCTCAGGCGATCTCAATCCGTTCTGCCACAGAGGCAAAGCCGGGCGCTGCATCGGGCCTTGCCGGGCTTCAGGCGAGCCGGTTCAATCTGGGCACGGCGCGCGGCTATCAAAGCTTTGCCCGCGCGCAAGCGGCCCCGGCAAGGGTATCCGCGACCTCGCTGCCAGAAGCATTGCGTGACACGGGGCGTGACACGGGGCGTGACACGGGCGCGCGCGGCCTGTCGCGCAACCTTTCCCGCAATCTTTCGATGCCGGACCTGTCGGAATTCGAACCGATCCAACCGACCCGCAAGGAAGAGCCGAGCCGCCTCCAGCCGCGCATCGAACTCGAAGACAGAGCGGTCGCCGGGCGTTCGCCCAACACGCTTGATGCACTGAGCTCGCAAACCGTCGATGTCGGCGGCAGTTTCCGCCTCTCGCCCAATTTCGACGTGACCGCCGGGGTGCGGTTGTCGCAGGAGCGCGACCGGCTCGATCCGGTGACCAATTCGGTGCAGGACAGCCAAGCGGTCTATGTCGGAACACAAATCCGTTTCTGATCGCGCAAACTGCAAAATTCGCGCATCAAACCTCGCTTTCGCGGGGTTTTTTGTTGCCTGACGCTACGTCAACGCTAGTCTCCTACCATAACCACAATATGGGGGAGAGAGCATGAACCGTGTCGCTATCGTAACAGGGGGAACACGCGGGATCGGGCGCGCCATCTGCGACCAATTGACCGCCGACGGCTTCACCGTGGTCGCCAATTACGCCGGCAATGACGAAGCGGCCCGCCACTGCGAGGAAACTTCGGGCATCAAATGCTACAAATGGGATGTCGGCGATCACGCCGCGACCATGGATGGATGCGCCCGCGTCGCCGAAGAAGTCGGCCCGATCGACATTGTCGTCAACAACGCCGGGATCACCCGCGACGGCACATTGCACAAGATGAGCTTTGACGACTGGAACGATGTCATGCGCATCAATCTGGGCGGGTGTTTCAACATGTCAAAAGCATGCTTTCCCGGAATGCGCGAACGCAAATGGGGCCGGATCGTCAATATCGGATCGATCAACGGTCAGGCCGGGCAATATGGTCAGGTCAATTACGCGGCGGCGAAATCGGGCATCCACGGCTTTACCAAGGCGCTGGCCCAGGAAGGCGCGCGCTTCGGCGTCACCGTCAACGCCATCGCACCGGGCTATATCGACACCGATATGGTCGCCGCCGTGCCCGAAAACGTGCTGGAGAAAATTGTCGCCGGGATCCCCGTCGGGCGGCTGGGTCAGGCGCATGAAATCGCGCGCGGGGTCAGCTTCCTGTGCTCAGAGGACGCGGGCTTTGTCACCGGATCGACCATGAGCATCAATGGCGGGCAACATATGTATTGATGCGCGGCAGGGCCGGATCGGCACCCCGCCATTCCAACACCAAAGGAAATGAAGATGGAAATTTCGGTCCACAATCCGACTCCCTGGATGCAGGGCTTTGGCCTGAACCACGCGGTGGAAGTGCGCGCGGGTGAGCGGGTTTTGTATATGTCAGGGCAAACCTCCACCGACGCAGAAGGAGCGCCGATGCATCCCGGTGATCTGGTTGCGCAATACAAATGCGCCTGGGCCAATCTGGTCGATGCGCTCAACGCCGCCGATATGACGCCCGCCAATCTGGTGCGGCTCAACATGTACACTATTGACGTGCCGGCATTCATGGAAGTCGCCGAACAGATCATGCCGCTCCATGCCGAAGCGGGGGCGCAGATTGCCTGCACGCTGCTGGGCGTGCGCGAACTTTACCATCCCGATATTCTGATCGAGATAGAGGGCACCGCTGTCGCCTGACGCAAACTTCGCAGAGGCTCGTTACAAGTTCATCCTTAACGAATATTTGCGCTTCGTTAACCAAACAGCGCTATTTTTCGTTCACCGCACCGCATGATGCGCGCGGCAGGACGAGGCTGTTCCATGAGCGACACCGCAGTGCAGAATGATCGCGGCATTTCCGCCGAACGCCGCGTTGCAGAGCGCAAATCGCCGATGCTGCGGACCGCGAAAGTGGTGTGCCAGTCGGGCGAATATGTCTGTCTGATCCGGCATATTTCGCAAGACGGTCTGGGCCTCAGCTATCTCCACGATACCCCGCCCGAGGCGCGCATCATCCTGCAAACCACCAATGGCCTGACCTATCCGATCGAACGCGCCTGGGAAGGGCGGCGGCAGGCCGCCTACCGCTTTGCCAGCGACATTGCGATCGAGGAATTCCTGCATGAAGAAAGCCCGTTTGCAACCCGCCCGGTGCGGTTGAATATTGCGGCTGAGGCGCGCATCGCCGATGGCCAGATGTTCGCCAAGGTGCAGTTGATCGACATCTCGCGTGAGGGCGCGAAGTTTGAAAGCCGCGGCGAACATCCGCAGGGGCGGCTGATCAGTTTCGACGCGCTTGGCCTGCCGCAGCGGCTCGCCGAAGTGCGCTGGCAGGATGGCCAGACCTACGGCATCCAGTTTCAGCATCCGCTGTCGATCAACCAGCTGGCGGAGATGGCGCTGCGGCTGCAACCCTTTGCCGCCCAAATCCCCGATCCGGTGGGCAGCAAACAGGCAAGCGCCCGCGCGGCCTAATTGATGAAATATCCAACCACGCGCAATTCGCCATTTTCGCGCTGAAGCGTGACCGATTCGATCACGCCCTTGCGGTTCGCAAAATCACTGCGAAACTGCACCTGCTGGTAACGTTCCGGGCTGGCGATGTCATTTATCGCAATCACCTCACGCGAAAGCACCGCGCCAAGCGGGCCGCGCGCCTGCTCAGAGACGGCTTGCCATGTTTCGACAGTGTTGGGTGCGCGAAAGGCCGAACCAGCAGCCTCGAAACTGACTTCCCAATCGCCATCATCCACCCCGGCATCAACCGCGGCATCCACCAGCGTCAGCCATCCGCGCGCGGCATTTTCGCGTTCGGCATCTGCGCTGGCGACCGCTTCGGCGGGCTCGGCTGCCGGGAGTTGATTGGATGCAGGGTAAGCCCCGGCAAGGGCGAAAACGGCAATCGCAGCAAGAACAGACATGATAAAAGAACCTCCGATCCACGGCGCGAGATTGCCTCCGCGGTGAGGTTCCTTGTCGTCTGGTGATGGGCGCGATGCTTCCCCCAATTGTTTGGATACAAGATTTTCGGGGCGATCGCGTTCGGCGTTCAGCAACACGCGCGCCGCCTCGCGGCTGCTGGTGACGCCAAGCTTTCGCCGCGCGCCGCGCAGGCGTTCATTGATCGTGTGCACCGACAGGTCGAGCGTGCGCGCAGCGGTTTTTGCGTCATGCCCGCGCCCGATCAGCCGCAGCGTCTGCTTTTCTTTCTCGGTCAAGGTGTCGGATGGTTCGTCCATGACGGCAAACTAGCCGCTCAGCCAGCCGCCGCCACCCCGATTTTCTTGTAGCGCTTTTGTAGGGCTAACTGCCCGGCGTTCCGCCTGCAACGCGCCCGTTTGCGGTGCGGCTTTCCTACAGGCGGCGTTTCGGATAGTCGGCGGTCTTGCTCTTTCTCATTGTCGGCGCTGCGTTCCCAATCGGTCCAATTCGTCAATATGCCGGGAGAACGTCAAATTGTTGGAAAAGTGTCAAGCGACCCAAAATGCAGTTTCCTTATATAAAACCGAATTTTAAGGCCGATTTGGCCGGTTGACACATGGTCCGATGTGTCATGCGTTCCCACCCTGCGCTATACCCTGCTTCGATGCCCGAGAATCCCTATCACCCCCCGGTCAAACGCTCGGTCCAGATCGCCGGACACAAGACTTCGATCAGCCTCGAACCCTTGTTCTGGGACATGCTGAAACAGGCGGCCCAGCGCGCGGGCCTGCCGATCAACGCATTGGTCGGGCAGATCGATGCCGAGCGGATCAAATCGCCGACGCCCCCCGGTCTCGCCAGTGCGATCAGAGTGTGGCTGGTGACAGGCGGCCGCAGCGGCTCCGGTGATGGATCGCCGGTCTAGTCGTCCACCCGTTCGATATCCGCGCCCACCAACTGAAGTTTTTCCTCCAGCCGTTCATAGCCGCGATCAAGGTGATAGATGCGCCGCACCTGCGTTTCTCCTTCGGCAGCCAAAGCTGCGATCACCAGGCTCATCGAAGCGCGCAGATCGGTCGCCATCACCTCTGCGCCGGTCAGCGTCTCGACACCCTTGACGATGGCGGTGCGCCCTTCGGTGGTGATGTCGGCCCCCATGCGGGTCAGTTCGGGGACATGCATGAAACGGTTTTCAAAGATCGTCTCTTTCAGCACACTCGCCCCGCTGGCTTTGCACAGCAAGGCCATCAATTGCGCCTGCATATCGGTGGCCAGCCCCGGATAGGGGGCGGTGGTCAGATCCGCCGGTTTCAAAGCGCCATCGGCAGCCACGCGCATCCCCTTGGCATCTTCCTCCACATGGACCCCGATAGCGCGCAAGGCGGCGGTCGTGGCCTGCATATCGGCGGCCTTCGCCCCTTCGAGCCGCACATCCCCGCCGGTGATCGCCGCGGCGCAGGCATAGGAACCGGCCTCGATCCGGTCGGGCATGACGCGGTAGGTTGCACCGTGGAGACGCCGGACGCCGTGGATTGTCAGTTCGGACGAGCCGATGCCTTCGATCTCTGCGCCCATCGCAGTCAATAGGTTGCAAAGATCGACAATCTCGGGCTCTCGCGCGGCCCCTCGGAGGCGGCAGGTGCCGTTGGCGAGCACCGCCGCCATCAGCGCGTTTTCGGTTGCGCCGACCGATACGACCGGAAAGTCGAAATCGCCGCCGGGCAATCCGCCATCGGGCTGCATGGCTTTGACGTAACCCTGCGCAAGTTCGATCTCTGCGCCGAACGCTTCGAGCGCTTTGAGATGCAGGTCGATCGGGCGGTTGCCGATGGCACAGCCGCCGGGCATCGACACGGTCGCCTCTCCGCTGCGCGCCAGCATCGGGCCAAGCACCAGGATCGAGGCGCGCATCTTGCGCACCAGATCATAAGGCGCGACATTCGATGTGATGCGCGTCGCCTCCAGCCGCATGGTGCGCCCGAAATCCTCTGGCCGGGTTCCCTGAACCGCGGTCGTCACGCCGAACTGGTTCATCAGATGCTGAAAACCGTCAATATCCGCCAGCCGGGGCAGATTGCGCAAAGTCACAGGCTCATCGGTCAAAAGCGCGCAGGGGATCAGCGTCAATGCCGCGTTCTTCGCCCCGGAAATTGGGATGGTGCCCGACAGCCTGTGGCCGCCGCGAATAATCAGTTTGTCCATGGCCCAATGCCTTAGCGAAAGATCGCAGGCGTGCAAATTGCGCATCATGGTGCAGGCCGGCAATCGGGTCATTGACCTCGCAGGTTCGGCACGGCACGGGAATTCCCATAACGGAACCATGGCGCAACCCAAAGAGGCCCGGTGCAATGAAACAAAAGCCGATCAAGAAAGCCGTTTTTCCCGTCGCCGGACTAGGCACAAGGTTCCTGCCCGCGACCAAGGCCATTCCCAAGGAATTGCTGCCAATCGTCGACCGACCATTGATCCAATATGCGGTCGATGAAGCGCGAGAGGCGGGGATTGAACAGATGATCTTTGTCACTGGGCGCGGCAAAACCGCCATCGTCGAACATTTCGACGTCGCTTACGAGCTTGAAGACACGATGAGCGAGCGCGGCAAGGACCTGTCGGTGCTCGATTCGAGCCGGTTCACGCCGGGCGACATCATCACCGTACGCCAGCAGGTGCCGATGGGGCTGGGCCATGCGATCTGGTGCGCGCGGGCGATTGTCGGGGATGAACCCTTCGCGATCTTCCTCCCCGACGAATTGATGGTCGGCAAGGCCGGCGGGACCGGATGCATGAAACAGATGGTCGATGCTTACGAAGAAGTCGGCGGCAACCTTATCAGCGTGCTCGAAGTGCCGTGGCAAGAGGTGTCGAGCTATGGGGTGATCGACCCCGGCAAAGCCTCTGGCGCGCTGACCGAGGTCAAGGGGCTGGTCGAAAAGCCGCCCCGCGATCAGGCGCCATCGAACAAGATCATTTCGGGCCGCTATATCCTCCAGCCCGAAGTGATGCGCACGCTGGAAACGCAGGGCAAAGGCGCAGGCGGGGAAATTCAGCTGACCGACGCCATGGCGCGAATGATCGGCACGCAGCCGTTCCACGCAGTGACCTTCGATGGGCACCGCTACGATTGCGGCAACAAGCTTGGGTTTGTCGAGGCCACGCTGGCGCTGGCATTGCAACGCGAGGATATGGGCGCCGAAGTGCGGGCAATGGCGCAGCGGCTGTTGGGCTGAGGCGGCTGCTCGGCTCAGCGGCCAGACGATAAACCCGCCGGGCCGGATAATTGGCACGGCGGGATTTCACTGGCATCGAAGTCGGCTCAGTCGTCCTTTTCGTCAAACGACAGATCAGAATTGACCGGGCCCGGATCTTTCTCCGGGTCCAGCGCCGCCGCCTGGACCAAAGTGCCGAGCGAGGAGCCGTCGAGCCCCAGTTCTTTCATCAACCCGTCGAGCACCGGGGCCTGCGCGCGATAGGCGAGCGCGGCTGACACCGCATCGCTGGCGAGGTTGCCAGCGCCACCTCTGCCGCCCGCACCGCCGGAACCATTGCCGCCTGAACCGCCGCCATTGGTAAGCCCGTCGACCTGCACGATCTTGATCGAATCGATTGCCTCCATCGGCTTCGCGCTTTCGCGGATGACTTCGGGCAGGACCTTGAGCAGCGCCAGCTTGGTTTGCAGGCCGATCTGATCCATCGACAGGATATTGGCTGCCTCGTTAACCGCCTTTTGACCTGCGGCTTCGACTTCGAAACGGACGCGGTCGGCTTCGGCGCGGAGGATTTCCGCGTCGGCCTGGCCCTTGGCGTCCAGCCTGGTCGCCTCGGCGCGGTTGGTGGCGGCATCCTTTTCGGCTTCGGCTTCGACCTTGACCTGAATGGCGTCGCGTTCGGCCTGTTTGGCGGCCTCGATCAGTTCGATTTTTTTCTGGCGTTCGGCAATCTCGCTTTCGCGCGCAGTGGCAACTCGTTCCTCTGCCTCGACCGCCTTGGCGCGGGCATCATCGGCCTCGGCCTTGGCTTGGCTTTCCTCGCGGCTCTTGTTCTGCACCGCGATCTGTTGTTCCTGCCGAGCGATTTCGAGCGCGCGCTGCTGATCGATGCGCGCTTCCTCGACCAGTCTGTCGGCTTCGATCTGCTGCGAATCGACCTGCTTCTTGGCCTCAATCCGGGCGGCATCGGCTTCGCGGGTCCGCTCCGCCTGTTCGCGGGCGATTTCAGCGGATTGCTTGGCCCGCCGCATTTCGACTTCGCGTTCCTGTTCGAGTCGCGCAAATTCATTGTCGCGCCCGATTTCGAAGCTGCGCTGGTCGGCTTCGAGGTTCTTGGTCTCCATCTGGACGCGCGTATCCTGTTCGATATCGTTGCGCAGTTTCTTGCGCGCTTCGATTTGCTCCGTCAGCTTGGTCAGACCTTCGGCGTCGAAAGCGTTGTTGGCGTTGAAGTGTTCGATGCTCGTCTGATCCAGCCCGGTGAGCGAAACCGATTCCAATTCCAGTCCGTTCATCGCCAGGTCGTTGGAGGAAACCTGCTGCACTTTCTGCACGAAATCGGCGCGCTGTTCGTGCAACTCGTTCATGGTCATCCCCGCCGCGACCGATCGCAACGCATCAACGAACTTGCCTTCGACCAGATCCTTCAGCAGTTCGGGCTGCATGGTGCGCTGACCCAGCGTTTGCGCGGCCATCGCGATCGCTGTCGCATCAGGACGGACGCGGACATAGAATTCGGCCTTCACGTCAATCCTGAGCCGATCGAGCGTGATCAACGCCTCACCATCGCGGCGCACCACCGACAGCACCAGCGTGTTCATGTTGACCGGCATCGCCTCGTGGAACACCGGGAACACCAGCGCGCCGCCGTTCATCACCACCTTTTCGCCGCCCATGCCGGTGCGCACGAAGGCGGTTTCCTTGGTCGCTCGGCGGTACATCCTGATGAAGACCACCAGCATGATGATGACGAGGAGAGGGATTCCAACTCCCCCAATGATCGCTCCGTAAGAAATCAAATCTCCGGACGAGCTCAAAACGTCCGTCGCCCCCGAACCGTCGGTTGTGGTCAAAGCCATGTGCGTTCCCCTTTAAGTGCCAAGCCCGAGCAGCGGGCTTTCATATCTGACGCCGAAAAAGGTCTGACCTTCGCGGCGCACCAACAGGACAGTGTCGCCTGCGTTCAATTCGATGGTGGTGTCGTGCGGTTCGACCATGACGAAATGCGATTGACCGTGCCCGTCGATGACCTTGGCGCGCGCGGGCGAACCGGCGCGCGCGGTGCCGATCTGAATCTCGGCGTCGCGCCGCACAAGGTCGTCAATATCGATGGCGGTGGTCTCGTCCTTGGGCAGGATCGCAGCCAGAGGCCGCATCGCGATGCTGTTGAGCGGCAGCGCAGCGGCGCCCGCCGCCAGCGCGGCCCATCCGGCAGAAAGCGGCGCGCCCAACAGGCCGGTCAGGACCGCCTGCCCGATCACGCCTGTCGTGCCAAACACGAACAACAGCGCCGCCAGCCAGATCAGCAGCGGCACCCGGCCCAGCCCCAGCAGCGTGGCCAGCGCCTCGCCAAACCCGCCCATCTCCAGCCCATCGGGCGCATCAAAATCGCCCTCAGCCTCAATCGCTTCGGACGCGCCGGTGAGTTGCAACACGGCTATCACCGCAAGCGCCCCAAACGCGATCAGAAACGGCAAGTTGTGCGGCGCAAGCAAGTTCATGCCGTCAGCCCCGCTGGTTCCAGGCGATTGATAAATTCCACGCCTTCAAAACTAGGGCAAAAGCGGCAAAAACAATAGCGGAAACGGACTAATCAAATCCGATTTTTGGCGACCAATCATGCCGGTGTCATTTTGAGCGGCAGTGTTTTCAGGCCGCCGACAAATGTGCTTGTCGCGCGTTTGGCCTTTCCAGAAAGCTCGACGGCATCAATCCGGTCAAGCACGGCCTCAAACAGAATCCGCATCTCCAGCCGCGCCAGATGCAGGCCGAGGCACTGATGCGCGCCCGCCCCAAACGCCAGGTGCCGGTTGGGCGAACGCGCGGCGTCGAATCGGCGCGGGTCTGGGAATTGCGCCGGATCGTGGTTGGCCGCGACATAATTCATCATCAGCCAGTCGCCGGCTTTCACCTGCTGCCCGCCCAATTCGACATCATGAGCTGCGGTGCGCATGAAGTGCTGCACCGGGCTGGTCCATCGGATTGCTTCCTCGACGATACCGGGCAACAGTGAACGGTCGGCTTTGACCCGCGCCCATTGCTCCGGGTCGCTCGCCAGCGCCTGCATCGCGCCTGCTGTGCTGGCCGAGGTCGTGTCATGCCCGGCGGTGGCGACGATGATGTAATATCCCGCCATGTCGCGCGGAGGCAGTGGCTGGCCATCAACCAGAGCATTGGCGATCACGCTGGCCACATCTTCTGTCGGATTGGCGCGGCGTTCTTCGGCAAGCGCGGCGAAGTAATCTTCGAAGCTTTTGACCGCACCCGCGACCAATTGCACCACCTGTTCGGGGGTCATCTGGTCGAGCCCGGTGCCCGACAGATCCTTGTCCTGCCCACCGAACAATTGCTGGGTGAGCATCTGCATGCGCGGCTCGTCGGTTTCGGGCACGCCCAGGATCTGCATCACGACCCGCAGCGGATAAGGTCCGGCCACTTCTTTCACGAAATCCAGTTCCGGCCCTGCTGCAATCATCCGGTCTATGGTCTGCTGCGCCAGGTTGCGGATTTCCGCCTCTATCCGCCCAAGGTTACGCGGCATGAACCAGTCCTGCGTCAGCTTGCGGTATTTCGGGTGGATTGGCGCGTCAAACACCACCAGCGAATCGACCAACATGTTCGATCCGGTCGCCGCGCGGGAAAACTCTATCGCCTGATTGAAAGAGAACACCACAGGACGCGGATTGTTGAGGAACGTCGCATTATCCTTCGAAATGCGCATCACGTCATCGTAGCTGGTGACGAGCCAGAAGGGATCGAACAGACCGGGCATATCGGGCTGCACCTTCACCACCGGAGTAGCGGCGCGAATGTGGTCAAACGTGTCGAGCAGCCCGTTCCACTCGGCATAAGCGTGCGGATCGATCACCGCCCGCGCAAGATCGCCGGACAATACGGTGTCGCCGCTCATGCGGCGTCAGCTTTCGCCTTTGCCGCAAATTCATCGCGCAATTCGCGCTTGTAGAGTTTGCCATTGGCCTCGCGCGGCAATTCCGGGCGGAAATCGAACAGCTTGGGCATCTTTATCTTTGAAAGGCGCGGCGCAAGGAATTCGCGCAATTCCGCTTCAAAGGCTTCGCCTGCATCCGCCATGTCGATGGGCTGCACCACCGCGACGACCTTTTCGCCCAGATCGGGACATGGTGCACCGATTACGGCAGCATCCATCACTTTATCATGAGTAATCAGCAGGTTTTCGATCTCCTGCGGATATATATTCACCCCGCCCGAGATGATCATGTGGCTCTTGCGGTCGGTCAGGAACAGAAAGCCATCGGCATCGACATGCCCAATATCGCCCAACGTCATCCATCCTTTGGGATGCATGGCCTCAGCGGTCTTGTCAGGGTCGTTATGATAGGTCGGCAGCAGCGCATTCTCGAAATAGATCAGGCCGTCCTCGCCCGCTGCAACCTCTTCGCCATCGGGGCCGCAGACATGCACCGTGCCATAGATCGCCCGCCCCACAGAGCCGGGGTGGGCGAGCCAGTCTTGTGACCCGATCATGGTCATGCCGATGCCTTCGCTTCCGGCGTAATATTCATTCACGATCGGGCCCCACCATTCGATCATCTCGCGCTTGATCGGGACCGGGCAGGGGGCTGCGGCATGCAGCGCACGCTGATGGCTCGACAGATCATATTTGCTGCGGATCGCCGGATCGAGTTTGAGAAAGCGCACGAAATGCGTCGGCACCCACTGGCTGTCAGTGATCTTGTAAGTCGCGATCGCCTGAAGCGCGGCTTCGGGTTCGAATTTTTCCATCACCACCAGAGTGGCCCCAAGCCGCTGCGCTGCCCCGCACCAGGCGAGCGGAGCGGCGTGGTAAAGCGGGGCGGGCGACAGATAGATCATCGAACCGTCGGCCGGCATCCCGGCCCCCATAGTGGCCAGGCCGATGAACGGGATGACCGCCTGAGGATCGGGATTTTCGGGCGGCGCAGGGCGAATCCCCTTGGGCCGCCCGGTCGTGCCCGAACTGTAGAGCATGATCGCCCCGGCGCGTTGATCCGCAATCGGATGCGCGGGATGGCTGATCAGCGCAGCGTTGAAATCAGCCTCACCCCCGCCATCGGTGATCAGCACTTCGAGATCCGGGCAATGGGCGCGTATATCCGGCATGATATGGGCAAACGCCGGTGACGTTATCAGCAGCCTCGCACCGCTGTCCCGCAGGATATAGGTGATTTCCGGCGCGGTCAGCCGGGTCGAGATGGGCACCAGCAAAGTGCCAGCCCGCTGCGATCCCCAAACCAGAGTGAAATATTCGATGCGGTTTTCCAGCAGCACCGCAAAGGCATCGTCAGCCGCCAATCCGCGTCCGCGCAGCAATTGCGCAAAGCGGTTCGCGGCCCCATCCATTTCCCGGTAAGTCATCTGCTTACCGCTGGCCGCCATGATGACAGCAGGGTGATCGGGACGGTTCGCGGCATGCGCGATTGGGTGCAGGCTCATGGTTCTCTCCGTTTCAGGAGCCGCGCCTGACCCCCCGAACCGGGAAGCGGGCTACCCCTGCTATCTCTCGCACGCAAAGCTAGCGCAGCGCGGCCATCACTCAAGCGAAAATGACTAGGAGATCGCATTGCTGCGCGAACCGCGCAGGCGCAAAAAAAGGCGGCGGGTAAACCCGCCGCCCAGACTCGGACACCCTCTCCAATGTCCGACCCGCTTCCAGGCGGGTAACTCGGCACCCGCAAATGCGGGTCAAAAATTCAGAAGCAGCTTACGGACCGCCTGCGGCACCGGCCCTGCGGCGTCCGGGGAGCAAATCAGCACTGCTGGTTGCCATCCGGGCATGCTCTTCGCTTTCCAGCATATAGGGAATCGGATTTACTGCAAGCCCATCAACGCGGACCTCATAATGGAGGTGCGGGCCGGTTGAGCGGCCGGTCGAACCGACATAGCCAATAATGTCACCTTTGTGGACGCGTTCACCGGCGGCGACGGCAAGCCGCGAAAGATGCGCATAGCGGGTTTCCAGATCGGCACCGTGATCAAGGCTGATGTAAAGGCCGTAGCTTGAAAACCAATCGGCGCGGCCCACGATTCCGTCGGCAGTTGCATAGACCGGAGTGCCCATCGGCGCAGCAAGATCGACGCCATTATGGCGGCGGCGCTGGCGCAGAACCGGATGGTCGCGCATGCCATATCCGCTGCTCATCCGCGCACCATCAAGCGGCATCCGCGAAGGAATCGAGATCGTCGAGGGTTCAAGGATAGCAGGAACAGTGCCCGAAGGCTGAGGAGCGGCGCTGTCCAATGCAGACCAGCGCGCAAACAATTCACGAAACCGCACATCGCCTGTTTCCAGCTCGTTTTCCTGCACATCACGAACGGGTTCGGCAATGTCGGCGCTGGTGGCGGAATTGGCAGAAGCATTGGCAGATGCCGGGCTTGCTGCGATCACAGCCGCCGCAGCGCATATAGCGGCGGCAAGCTTGGAAATGGGACGCCGTTTAAGCGTATTCATACTGACCCGGTCCTGTCCGGCGGCAAGCGCCTTACTTGGTTCAACAGGGCTCTGACGTCCCTCTTCGTTACAGACAGGGGTTATCGCTGCGATTCGTTAAACCGCAACATCTTCATAAAAGTCCCGCGATAGACCGGCTGCAAGACGCGCTGAGTTGTTAAATGGCGGCTTAACCGGGCCTCTGAAATGCGTGCGAACCAAGGATTTCCAGAAGATTTCGGGAATCTCCCCGCGCGCCTTGGCAAGCTTTACAAAATGCTTGGTGCCGAATCCGACATGACGAATCTCGTCGTCAAGAATGCGTTCGAGGATTCTTGCGCCATGTTCATCGCCGGCTGCGCGGGCGCGGTCCAACGTGGCGGGGGTTACGTCGAGTCCGCGCGCCTCCAGCACCATCGGCACCACCGCAAGCCGGGCCGCAACGTCGCCGCGCGTATCATCCGCCGCCTCCCATAGGCCGCCATGCGCAGGGAGCGCCCCGTAATGGCTGCCGAGCCGCTCCAACTTGCGGGCGAGCAGCGCGAAATGCATCGCTTCATCGGCGGCGACGGCAAGGAAATCGGAGACAAATTCCGTCCCCATTTGCGCGCCGAAACGCCCGGCCATGTCGAGCGCCAGATCGATCGCCACAAATTCAATATGCGCCAGACTGTGCCAAAGTGCGATCCGCCCGCGCTCTGAACCGAACTTGCCGCGCCGGGGCATCTGGCTTGGGTCGAGCAATTCCGGGGCCTCGGGCCGCGCGGGCTCATCGGGCATCGCCACGTCAAATTCTTCCGCAAGTCGCCCCATGCGCCAGCGCCGCGCCACGTCGCGCGCGGCAAAGCATTTGGCGCGTGGGTCGCCGGTCAGCAGCGCGGCGCGGATGGCGGAAGCAGCGGTTTGCATGGCTGAGGCTCAGAGTGCCTTGGCAGCGGCGAGCACCTCTTCGGCGTGGCCTTTGACCTTCACCTTGCCCCACATGCGCGCGATTTTGCCATCGGCATCCACAAGATAGGTCGTGCGGACCATGCCGAGATAGGTTTTCCCATACATCTGTTTTTCGGTCCAGATGCCGAGCGCGTCGGACAGCCCGCCTTCTTCCGAATCAGTGGCAAGCGGGACGGTCAAATCATGCTTGGCGATGAAGTTCTGATGTTTCTTTGCGCTGTCCTTGCTTATGCCGAGCAGCGCGGTGCCTGCTGCGTCAAAGTCACTCTTGAGCGCGGAGAAATCCTTTGCCTCGGTCGTGCAGCCGGGCGTGTTGTCCTTGGGATAGAAGAAAATCACCAGCTTCTTGCCCCGGAAATCCGAAGGCTTGACAGTGCCGCCATCGGGGGTTTCCATCGCGACATCAGGCAGGGCATCACCGATTTCAGGATAATCGCTCATCGTTCATAACTCCAGTTTCTGTTCGAATATGCCGGTCCAGATGCGCGCGACATGTTTGCGCGAAACGGTGAGATCGCGCATCAGTTCCGCGTAGCCTTGGCGCTGGCAAGCCCGCGCCAGCGCGGCTGCTCCGGCTGGCGGCGGCTCTGCACAATCGGGTGCAAGCAGCCGGCCAGCGATCAACATATCGCTCATCAAACCATGCGCAGCGACGATGGATCTGTCCACCTGACCCAGTTCGGCGAGACGAGAAACGGCGCGCGCCAGATCCGGCCTCAACGCTTCGGGTGCGCGTTCCGCCAGCTCGCCAGCACCGCGCAATTGCAGGAAATGCACCAGAAATTCGATGTCGACCAACCCGCCGCGCAGCAATTTGACGTCGAGCGGACCGCGCGGCGATTTGTGCTGCGCCATTTCGCCGCGCATCGTCAGCACCGCCTGGCGCAGTTCCCGGTGGTCGCGTGCCCGGTGGAGGACATCGGCGATGATCGCCTCGACCTCGGCGCGTGCCTTATCAGACCCGGTCAGCACCCGCGCCCGCGTCAGCGCCATATGTTCCCACGTCCATGCGCTTTCGCGCTGATATTTGCCGAAAGCCTCGATCGACACTGCCAATGGCCCTTGGTTGCCCTGCGGCCTTAGCCTTGTGTCCACTTCGTAAAGCGCACCTTGAGCGGTTGGAACCGAAAGTGCGGCGCTGACCCGGCTGGCAAGACGGTTGAAATAAAGCGTCGCGCCAAGCGGTCGACGACCATCCGATTGCACGCCAAAATCCCCGGTGAATAGGTAAACAATGTCGAGATCAGACGCATGGGTCAGCGCCCCTCCGCCGAGCCTTCCCAGCCCCAGAACCACCAGTTCGCCGCCCGGAATCCTGCCGTGGGTTTGCGCAAATTCGTCCGATGCAGATTCTACCGCAACCGCAATCGCTGCCTCAGCCGTCGCCGAGAGCGCGCCGCCGATTTCTACGGGCGAATATTGTGCCTCGATCAGCCCGACCCCCAGCGTAAAACGCGCTTCGCTGGTCACCTGTCTGATGCAGTCAAGCTGCGCTTCATAATCGCCGCGCGCGGGGCCGCTGCGCATCTGCCGGACCTTGGTTTCGAAAAAGTTCGAGAAATCGATCTCTTCAAGGTCGATCAAGGCGTCCAGCAATTCCGGTCGGCGGCCCAATTCGTCGGCAAGCAGCGGCGACAATGTAAGCGCCGCAACCAGCCGGTCCAGAACTGCCGGGCGCGCGACCAACAATCGAAACAGGTTGATCGCCGATGGGGTGCGCTCAATCATGCTTTGCCAGCGGGTGATGGCGCGGGCCGGATCGTCGCTCGCGGCAAAGGCATCAAGCAGTGTCGGCAAGAGCCGGTCAAATGCATGCTTTGCCTGCGGAGTGCGGATCGACGCATAACGCCCATCGCGCCATTCCTCGATCCGTTCTGCGAGCGCTTCGGGTTCCTTGAAGCCCAGTTGTGCCAGCGTCTGCGCTTGCTGCGTTGGCAGCGGAGCGCTTGGCACATTGCGCTGCTCCTCACCAATCAGATCTTCGTAAATGGCTCCGGTCCGCTGGGTCAATTCAGCAAGCTCAGCGATGAGGGCCGCGCCATCCCGCATCCCATCAAGCTGCGCGACATTGTCGAGCGCTACGCCGCCGGGCAGGCTGTGCGTCTGACGGTCGCCCACCATCTGCAACCGGTGCTCGATGACCCTTAGCCGGTCATAGCCTTCGCCGAGAATGCGCGCCTGTTCTGTCCCGATCCGGCCCGCAGCGGCCAACGCATCAAGCGCCGGGCGGGTGCCCCTGACGCGCAATGATGGATCGCGCCCACCATGGATGAGCTGGTGGGTTTGCGCGAAAAACTCGATCTCCCGAATGCCGCCGCGCCCGCGTTTGACATCAAAGCCCGGACCCGGGCGCACAGGGCCCTTGTAACTTTCGCGGATCATCAGAGTGAGCGCGCGAATTTCCTCGATTGCGCCAAAATCGAGCGCATGACGCCAGACAAAGGGCGCGATCTTGACCAGAAATTCCTGGCCCGCCGCAATGTCGCCCGAGGCAGCGCGGGCGCGGATAAACGCGGCCCTTTCCCACGCCAGCGCCTGACCCTGATAATGCGCCAATGCCGATCCATAGGGCACCGCCAGCGGGCTGATCTCAGCCGCAGGTCGCAGGCGCAGATCGACCCGCAGGACATAACCTTCGCTGGTGTTCTCCGACAGCAGTTTGATGATCCGGCGCGCATATCTCTGCGCCGCTTCGCCCGGATCATCGCTGGGGCGGCGGGGGAGTGTTGCGGGATCATAGATCAGGATCGGGTCGATATCGGAGGAATAATTGAGCTCGCTCGCGCCCTGCTTGCCCAGCGCCAGCGCGATCATGCCATCGGTGCGCTCCTCGCCAGTGCGTTCTGCTATCGCCGTGCGGATCGCGGTGTCGAGTGCGTAATCGGCAAAGGCGCTGAGTGCGATCAGAACTTGTGGTAGAGCAAATGCCCCTGCCAAATCGCCGATCGCCAACGCGCAGGCAACGCCCAGCCTGTGTCGCCTCAGTCCGGTGTCGGCATCCCCAACATCGCCCTGCAACCGCGCCCATTCCAGCGCCGCCACGCCTTCGCCTTTGGCCAGCAGCGCGTGCAATTCCGGTTGCCGTTCAAGCGCCCGCGCTAGGAACGGCGCATGGGCCTGCGCACGCGCGATTGCGCCGGTCCAGTCCGCGGCGGCAGAAAGGGCAGTGGAGATTTCCATCGCATCCGTCTTTGACCGCCAGCCGACCTGCCCGCAACCCTGCAACTTTGACCATGCGGCTTGCGAGCAAAGGGAAGCTCTGCGAAGAGGTCCGCAAACAGGAATGAAAGAGGAGCTTTCGATGATCAAACGCGCATTCATCTTTGGTGCAATGGCCGCCGGGGCGCTGGCGCTGGCTGGCTGCGACGGGATGCTGCCAATGGGCGAGGCAGAGGCGGCGCTCGACATCCCCGAGATTGAAGCGGGCGAGTTGTCCGAAGCGACGATGATCGACATCACCCGGCAATTGTCCAGCGATGAGTTTGGCGGCCGAATGCCTGGCACCAAAGGCGAGGAATTGACTGTCGCGCTGCTCACTGAGCGGTTTGAAGCGGCAGGGCTGCAGCCCGGCAACAATGGCAGCTGGGTGCAGGAGGTGCCGTTGATCGAGATCACCGGCACCAATTTCGCGCCGCTGACCATCACCAATGGCGAAACCGATCTGGCCTTTGATTACGGCACCGAATGGACCGCCGTGACCTACCGCGAAGACGCGCAGACGCAGATTGCCAACAGCGATCTGGTGTTCGTCGGATATGGGATCAATGCCCCGGAAAAGGGCTGGAACGATTACGAAGGCGTTGATGTCAAGGGCAAGACCGTGGTGATTCTGGTCAATGATCCTGACTGGGAGACCGAAGGACTCGAAGGCCCGTTCAATGGCAAGGCGATGACCTATTACGGACGTTGGAGCTATAAATACGAAGAGGCCGCAAGGCAGGGCGCTGCGGCGGCATTGATCGTGCACGACACCGATCCCGCCAGCTATGGATGGAACGTGGTCGAAAGTTCGTGGGGCGGTCCTCAGGCCTATCCGCAGCGCGGCGAAAACGCGCCGCCGCTGACCAGCTTGAATGGCTGGGTGCAGAAAGAGGTCGCCCGCGAAATTCTTGCCGCAGCTGGTCAGGATCTTGACGCTTTGACCGCAGCAGCCAAAACCGAAGGGTTCGAAGCGGTTGATCTGGGCATGACCGCATCGACCAGTTTCGAAAGCACCTTTCGCAGCTTCACCTCGCAGAACGTGATCGGGGTGCTTCCGGGCAGCGAAGCGCCAGACGAATATGTCCTGCACACCGCGCATTGGGACCACCTCGGCACCTGCAATCCGCCTGCCGATGATGGCGACAACATCTGCAACGGCGCGGTCGACAACGCCACCGGCACTGCGGCACTGGTTGCGCTGGCGGAGGCTCACGCAAAGGCTGGCGCGCCGCGCCGCAGCCTTGTGTTCCTGGCCGTAACCGCAGAGGAGTCGGGTTTGCTCGGCGCGTATTATTATGCATCGAACCCGGTGTTCCCGCTCGATCAGACGGTGGGCGGCATCAATATGGACGCGTTTCAGGTGGCTGGACCGGCCAAGGACGTGACTGTCGTTGGGCCGGGCAAGTCGCAGCTTGATGCGTTCCTTGACGCGGCGCTTGCTGCCGATGGCCGGGTGGCAACCCCCAATCCCAAGCCTGAGGCGGGCTATTACTATCGCTCGGATCACTTTGCCTTCGCCAAACAGGGCGTCCCGATGCTTTACATCGATGGCGGCGAAGACCTGATCGATGGCGGCCGCGAGGCGGGCGCTGCAGTGGCAAAGGATTATACCGACAACCGCTATCACGGTCCCAAGGACGAATTCAACGAAGAGTGGGATTGGTCCGGTGTGATGGCCGATCTGCAATTGTTCTACCGCATCGGACGCAGCATGGCGATGAGCACAAGCTGGCCGAACTGGAATGACGGCGACGAGTTTCGCGGTGTGCGCGATGAAAGCTGCGCGAGCTCCGAAGCTGGTTGTTGAAGCGCTTAAGCTGACTCTTGAAGGAAAAAGCAGGTCCATGGCCGCCCTGATGCCCCCCGAATGGGCGCCGCAGGACTGGCTGTGGATCGGCTTTCCGCATCTGGCCGACGAATGGCCCGGCTTTCTTGAGCAGGCGCAGGAACAGATTGCGGCCTTCGCCAATGCGGTGGCGGATAGCGGGCAAGAGGTGCGCTTGCTGGTCCGCGATGATGCGAATGAGGCACGGGCCCGGGCATTGGTCAGCGAAGGCGTTAAGCTTGACCGCCGAATATATGGCGACATCTGGTTGCGCGACACCGGCCCGTTGATCGTAATGGATCATGCCGGACAAGTCGGGGCGCGGCGCTTTGGCTTCAATGGCTGGGGCGGCAAATATCTGATGCCAGGTGATGAGACCATAGGCGTGGATCTGGCGCAAGACGCGGGATTCCCGATAGAAACATCCACGATGATCCTCGAAGGGGGCGCCATTGACGGGGACGGGACCGGATTGGTGGCGATCACCGAACAATGCCTGCTCAACCCCAATCGCAACCCGTCGCTTTCACGCTCTCAGATCGAAGCGGAATTGCGGCAAATGTTGGGCTTCACCCGCGTGCTGTGGCTGGGCGACGGGCTGGTGAACGATCACACCGACGGCCATGTCGACAATCTTGCGCGTTTCATTGGCCCCAATCGCCTCGTTGTTCCCAAAGCCACCGGCGCGGATGACCCCAATGCAGCGATCTATTCCGATGCCGCGCGCAGGGCCGAGGATTTCGGGGTTGAGGTCGTCTCAATCCCTTCACCCGGGCTGATTATGCGCAGGGAAATTGTCGAGCCCGCGAGTTACGTCAACTTTGCCATCACGTCGCATCTGGTGGTGGTGCCCACCTTCGGTTCTGAGCATGACGAGGCCGGCGTTGCCGCGATTGCCGAGCAGTTTCCTGACCGCGCGACAATCGGACTTTCGGGCACTGCGGTGCTGGCGGGCGGGGGCGGTTTCCATTGCGCCAGCCAGCAAATGCCGGCACTCGACCGATGGAATTAACGATCCTTTAGGATTTTCACGCGAAGACTGCAGTCATGAGCAGAGCCATGGCTGTTTTCCTTACCCAACTGAACCTCAACGAACTGGCCCGGACCGAAGTGGCCCGCGTGGTTATCGTGCTCGGCTGCAGCGCGGCCTTGATACTCGCCGGACGACCTCTGCCTTTCTGAGTTACCCGGCTAAAGCAACTTCCAACCAGCACCCAGCGCTGCGGCCGCCAACACCAGTCCCGTGCTGACCTGCCATTGCATCGGGGTGACCCGGCCAAATGCGCGGTGGCCGAGCAGGTCCCCCAGCAAGACCAGCGGAAACAGCGCCGCCGCCAACACGGTTTCGCGCCAGCCGCCGACACCCAGCGCAATGAAAAAGATCGCGGATAAAGGGGTCAGCACCAGAAAGATCGCCATCATCGAGGCGCGCGCGGCGAGGGGAGTAAGCCTTCCGCGCAAATAGAACGGTGCCATTCCCGGTCCGGGCATCCCGGCAAAGCCGCCGAAGAATCCCGTGGCAAACCCGGACAACGCCATCGCCGGTACGCGCGGCAACGTAAGCCTGCCCAGCGGGACCACCACCAGCACGAATGCGCCCAGTGAGACGAGTGCAATAAGCACCCTCGCCCAACCGACCGGGATCGCTGTTAGCGCCCACAATCCCAGCGGCATGGAAGCCAGCGCAATCAGCGCTATTGGCAAGACAGAGCGATCCGCGTCGCGGCGAATGCGCCCGATGTCGGTGAGGCCGATCAGGAACAGTGACACGATCCCTACCAGCACTGCCGCTGCCGGATCAATCGCAAGCTGCAAAACCGGCACCAGCACAACCGAAAGGCCAAACCCGGCGAGCCCGCGCACAAACCCGGCTGCAAAGCCCGCGAGCCCGGCGACAATGACCGCCTCAATAGGAAAGCCCAGCATGGCGTTAAATCAGCCGCACGAAAGCGGCAATTGTGGCCGCCGCTAGCACCAACCCAACGGCTGTGCTCCATGCCATATCAGATATCCGGCCCGATACGCGGTCGCCAAGCGCGTTCCCCGCGAGCACAGCGGGAAACAGCAGGATAGCAAGCACCGCCAACCGCCAGTCGAGAATACCCATCATCGCGCCCGCAGCCAGCCCTGCAAACGGTGCGATCGTGAAAATCAGCATCATGCTCGACTTGGCGGTTTCGCGCGGCAGATTGCGCATCAGGTAAAAGGGTACAACTGGAGGGCCGGGCATACCGGCATACCCTGTCATTAGACCGCTAATCACGCCGACGCCGCCGGTGACCAGCGCTCCCGGTTTGCCGTGTGCCTTGCTCGGGAAGAGGATTACCAAAAAGGCGCAAAAAGCGATCAATGCGATAGTTAGCCTTGCCGCATCGGGAGAGGTCCAGAACAGCGCCATAAAACCCAGCGGCGCGGTCACCAGCACGATCAAGGAAATGATCCAGGCGGACTTTTCCGCACCGCGCACCAGCCGCCGAATTTCCGACATGCCAATGAAAATTGACAGGAAATTCGCCAGCAGCACAGCTTCGACCGGTGGCAGCGCCAGCGCGAGGACAGGCACCAGCAGGATCGCCATGCCGAACCCGGTAAGCCCACGTACGAACGCAGAGCCGAATGCGGCGATCAGCACAGCTGCAATCTGCCCCGGTGTGTAAGCCGCAAGGATTTCCATCTACGGCAGTGGGTCAATCGCGTTGATCGGGCGGCGTAGCCGCTTCAATCAGCATTGCAACCGCTTCATCCAGCGGCATAACGCGCTGCACCTGCTTGCCAAGAGTGCGCACCGCGACCGTGCCTTCTTCCGCCTCGCGTTTGCCGATCACCAGCAGGTGCGGAACCTTGGCAAGCGAGTGTTCGCGCACCTTGTAGTTGATCTTTTCATTGCGCAGATCGGCTTCGACCCGGATACCTGCCGCCTTGAGCTTTGTTGCGACCATATTGCCGTATTCGTCGGCATCCGAGATGATCGTCGCCACCACCGCCTGGACCGGGGCGAGCCATGTGGGCAGCCGGCCCGCATAATGTTCGATCAATATGCCGATAAAGCGTTCATAGCTGCCAAAGATCGCACGGTGGAGCATCACCGGGCGGTGCTTGTCACCATCCTCGCCGATGTAATGCGCATCTAACCGTTCGGGCAGCACGCGGTCGGACTGGATCGTGCCGACCTGCCAGGTGCGCCCGATTGCGTCGGTCAGGTGCCATTCCAGCTTGGGCGCATAGAACGCGCCTTCGCCGGGCAGTTCCTCCCATTCGAGGCCATTCGCGGTCAAAGCATCGCGCAATTCCTGTTCGGCCTTGTCCCAATCGGCGTCGCTGCCGAACCGCTGCTCCGGCCGCAGCGCCAGCTTGATGTCATAGGTGAAGCCGAAATCGCGATAGACCGAATCGGCCAGCGCGAGGAAGGCCTGCACTTCGCCCACCACTTGGCGTTCGGTGCAAAAAATATGCGCGTCATCCTGCGTAAACTGGCGCACCCGCATCAGCCCGTGCAGCGCGCCATGCGGTTCGTTGCGGTGGCAGCAACCCATTTCGCCCAGCCGGATCGGCAGATCGCGGTAGGAGGTGATGCCTTGTTTGAACACCAGCACATGCGCCGGACAGTTCATCGGTTTCAGCGCCATCCATTCCGCATCTGCGACAACGGCGGGGTGGGCCCCGCCGTCGCTTTCGTCGACTTCGGGGACCATGTCGGGCACTGCGAACATGTTCTGGGCATATTTGCCCCAATGGCCCGATTGCTCCCACTGGCGCACGTCCATCAATTGCGGGGTCTTGATCTCGCGGTAGCCTGCACCATCCATCTTGCGCCGCATATAGGCTTCGAGCTCGCGCCAGATGCGGTAACCCTTGGGGTGCCAGAACACGCTGCCATGCGCCTCTTCCTGCAAGTGGAACAGATCCATCTCACGCCCCAGCTTGCGGTGGTCGCGCTTGGCGGCTTCCTCCAGCCGCGTGAGGTGGGCGTTCAACTGCTTTTTGTTAAGCCAGCCCGTGCCGTAGATGCGCGTCAGCTGCGCATTGTTCTGATCGCCGCGCCAATATGCGCCTGCGACGCGCATCAGCTTGAAGGCATCGGGATCGAGTTTCCCGGTCGATGGCAGATGCGGGCCGCGGCACATGTCGAGCCAGTCGTCGCCGCTCCAATAGACTGTCAGTTCCTCGCCCTCAGGCAGTTCCTTGGCCCATTCGGCTTTGAAGCTTTCGCCTTCGGCCGCCCACTTGGCGATCAACGCCTCGCGGCTCCACGCTTCGCGGCGCAGCGGCTTGTCGGCGCGGATAATGGCGCGCATTTGCTCCTCGATGGCGGGGAGGTCATCCATGCTGAACGGTTCGCGGCCCTCGGGCGCCTTAACGTCGTAATAGAACCCGTCGTCGGTGGCCGGACCAAAGGTGATCTGTGTGCCCGGCCACAAAGCCTGCACCGCTTCGGCGAGCACGTGGGCATAGTCATGGCGGGCGAGTTCGAGCGCATCGGCCTCATCGCGGGCGGTGACGAGCGCAAGTTCGGCATCGCCTTCGAAGGGGCGGTTCAGGTCGCGCAGTTCGCCGTCCACGCGCGCGGCGAGTGCCGCCTTGGCGAGGCCGGGTCCGATCGCGGCGGCGACATCGGCCGGAGTGCTACCTCGCTCCATTTCGCGCACGGAGCCATCGGGCAGGCTGATTTTCACAAGTTCGGTCATTTTTCAGGCGTTCGCTACTTTTGGACAGGAATTGTCACGCGCACTGCCACATGCGCGCGCGCACAGGAAGGCCGGGATTGCGGGTTTTTGATTTCGCTTTCGACCGCAATCTGGGTCCGACCCCCTCGAGGTGCAATAGACTATGAGCATCTAACGGAAAGCTAACTATTCTTTTTGGAAAGTATGCTTGACATTCGCCTGAGATAGTGACAAGTGTCTTCTCCATAGTAGAAAGGGAGCCTGTCTAATGAACAACATATTGAAGGCACTTGCATGGGCCGGTGTCATCCTCGCCTCAGCCTTTGTTATGCAGGCACAGGGCATGAGTGATAGCGCGAGCCTTGGTGTCGTTGCCGGACTTTCGGGCGCAGCCATGGGATCGCTGAACAGCGATTTTTCGTGCGGGCGCAGGTGTTTGCTGTGAACGCGCAAGAACACAGTAGATCGGGCTTTCTAGGGCGTGGGCCAGGATTCTGGTTGGGGTTGGTCCTTGCCTCGACAGCGGCCGTCGCCGGATTGAAGATCACTGGTGCAATCGAGAGCACGGGCATATTGATGCTTCTGCTCATCGTGCCTGCTCTGCAGATCGGGGCGCTGTATAAATCAGCGCAAAATCAAGCGAGCGGTGACGGATCATGCGCGCCCAAGAACACGGCCCAGAAGCGCTATCTCAAACGCGTGGCAATCTCGACATCGCTCTATCTGGCAACCTTTGCGCTGATGGAGCTTCTTGATGCAGGTTCCGCGGTGCCCGAAGCGGTGCGCTACATCGTTGCAATACTGCCTGGACTGGCCGTGATCGGCGTTTTCTGGGCAATCGGACGCCTGATTATCGAGGAGCAGGACGAATTCCTGCGCATGCTGACAATCCGGCAAACGCTGATTGCCACCGCAATCTCTCTAAGTGCCGCATCAATCTGGGGCTTTCTCGAAGCGGCAGATCTGGTGATGCATATCGATGCTTATTGGTACGCGGTCATCTGGTTTTTCGGAGTTGGGGTCGGCGCGATCGCCAACCGCATCGAATATGGCACTTGGGGTGCAGCATGAGGTGCAACGCACCATTTCCCGGAATTACGAACACAGGTTTAGCATTATGAAAATGGCCATCAAATATCTCGACTGGTTCCTGATTCTGCCATTCATCTCAGCGCTGGTTATGGTCGCAGAGATAGATGCGCCGCGCGCAGTTCTGATCGAAATAGGACCTTGGGCGAAAGGCGCAGTGTTGGCCGCAATGGCGCTGGCGGCGAGCGTTATTGTCGCCGCAGCCTCCGCCATCGACCGGCGTTGCACTGAAGAATACGCCTTTCAAATCATGGCCAATGCCGCGCTTGTCGCCTTGGCGGCGACCATGTTGGTTCATCTGGGCTGGATCATTGCCAAAAAGGCCCTTGGCCTGCCCGAACTCGACAGCGATAATATCATCGGGATCATGGTGATCGGCTGGGTGACCAGCTATTACTGGTTTCGGCTGCGGGGCATTACGCAATGAACAACCGCCTCAAGGTGCTGCGCGCCGAACGGGATTGGTCGCAGCAGGACCTTGCCGAACGCCTCGGCGTCAGCCGGCAGAGCGTCAATGCGATCGAAAAGGGACGCTATGACCCTTCGCTACCGCTGGCTTTCAAGATCGCCGACGTTTTCGGCCTAACGATTGAGGCGATTTTCAGCCGCGACTGATGTTTCAGACCGAGAGCGTCTTCGACCCGGCCTCGCTAGAGACCCGCTTGGTCCCCGCGAGCTGAGTGGAACGCTGGCGGATGCCGGCAACAAAGCGGAACTCTGTCACCGCTCGCTCCGGTGTCAATTCGACCGTCATGTAACCGCGCTGCGCTGTGTCTGCCCATTTGAGTTCATCATTCGCGCCAACCAACAAGGCCGCCATCTGATCGGGCGGAACCATTGCAAGGTAGCTTTCGAAGCCCGGCGAACTGACCGAAGAGACGCCAAATTCTACGCCAACCTGCGCACCATCATGGGTAAGGTCAAAGGCCCACCCATTATGCGTGTCACCCGCGAGCACCAGCAGATTGGCGTCCGCTTCGAGCGCGCCTTTGAACACCCGGTTACGCGCCGCAGGATAACCATCCCACGCATCCATGTTAAGCGGCAGGCCCGCCTCGCTCGCCAATGCGGCGGCCATCAATCGGGCGCGCGCAAATTCGGGGACCGAATCGCCCAAAGTTTGCAGCAGGCCCCGGGGAGAGGAAACCTTCCCGATCAGCACTTGCTGCGCCAGCACCTGCCAGGTGGCACCGCGCGCGCGCGATTCTGCCAGCCCGCTGGTCAACCATTGTTCCTGCGCCGCGCCCAGCAATTGGCGCTGCAGGTCTGCGTAATCCCCGTCGCGGAATGCGGACAACGCTGCGACCATGGCCTGCGGATTGTCCTTGCCTTCGAGAACCTTGGTCAGGCTGAATTGTTCGTCGCGCCCCTCCAACCTGGTATCGAGCCGGAAGATGGTCGCCAGGTCGCCAATATCATAGGCAGCATAGGGCTCATCCGAAACCGGCATCCATTCGCGGTAAACCCGCTTGGCGATAGATTTGCGCACCGACCATTCGCCTTCGGTGTCGCTCTGGTGGTTTTGCGCGCCGTCTTTCCAGCTGTCATTGGTGCTTTCGTGATCGTCCCAGACCGCGACCATCGGCAGCACCTGATGGATGCGCTGCAAATCGGGATCGGCGCGGTATGTCGCATAACGCAAACGGTAATCGGTGAGCGCCACGATCTCGGTTTCCGGTGCCACCATCCGATCCGGGTGGCGTTGCTCTGCCGACGGATAAGTGCCGCCGCCATATTCGTAGATGTAATCGCCCAGATGCACCGCAAGGTCGCAATCATTGGCCAGCGCCGCGTGGGCATAGGCGTTGAAATAGCCAAACCCGAAATTGGCACAGGAAAACACCGCGAGACGGAATTTATGCGTCGGCCCCGCTGGCAGCGTGCGCGTGCGGCCCACTGGCGATGCAGTGCCATCGGGCGCCATGAAGCGGTAGAAATACCAGCGATTGGCTGCGAGCCCGCCAGCAGTAACCTTGGCACAGAAATCGCGGTCCGGTGAAGCCTTGACCTGCCCGGCTGCCACACTGCCGGAAAACTCCGCGCTCTCGCTGACCTGCCATTCAAGCGTGGTTTCTGCATCGGCGACATAGCGGGTCCAAAGCAACACGCTGCTGCTCTGCGGCTCTCCGCTGGCGACGCTATGCGTAAAGCCCTTGCCAAATGTCCGCGCGCTCGCCGGTGTTGCGGCCATCGCAGCCCCTGCTCCGGCAAGCGCGAAGATTCCGCGGCGGGTGATAGCGGTGGGCGAAGGAGCGGGCTGAGCCGCAGTCTCTGGCTTGATCATGGCGATCCGATAGATCGCATGCGTTGCACAGCCGTGACAAGTGGGATCGGTGCAGGCAAAAGGCGCGAATGCACGAAATTGCTTTTCATGACATGCCCGATGGCCGCCGGATCGCCTATCGTCATCGTCAGGGAGATGGCCCGACGCTGGTGTTCCTGCCTGGCTATATGTCCGATATGGCGGGCGGCAAGGCGACCGCGTTGTTCGAAGAGGCAGAGGCGAAGGACCGCGCTTGCCTGCTGCTTGATTATTCGGGTTGCGGAGACAGTTCGGGCGCATTTTCCGAGGGGTCGCTGTCGCGTTGGCGCGAGGAAGTGCTGACGCTGGTCGGCGCACTGGTTAAAGGGCCAGTGCTGCTGACCGGCTCTTCGATGGGAGGTTGGCTGATGCTGCTGGTGGCAGAGGCCCTGGGCGGACGGCTGGAAGGAATGATCGGGATCGCGCCTGCACCGGACTTTACCCGTTGGGGCTATTCAGAGGAACAGCGCACGCAACTTTCCAAAGGCAATACGATCTACGAAGATAACCCCTATGGCGCAGAACCGACGCCGACCCACGCGCATTTCTTTGCCGATGCCGAGCGTCAGATGCGGCTTGGTAGCGCGATTGCGATTGATTGCCCGGTGCGCCTGCTCCACGGTCAACGCGATGCCGATGTGCCTTGGGAGATCAGCCTAAGGCTGGCACAGGCGCTGCGTTCGGACGATATACAGGTTTGCCTCGTCAAGGACGGCGATCACCGTCTCTCACGTGCCGGCGACATTGCTCTGCTAACGGCGCAGGTCGCCAGTTTCTACTGACGGACCCACTCATACTTACGGAATTGCCACGTGCCCCTGATTCAATCCCTGCTCCTTGCCGCGCTCCAGATCGGACCCAACCCGTTGGCGACCCCGCTGCCTGACGGGCATGACGAACTGCGCGAGCGCCCGCCGCGTGAAACAGGCGGGATCGAAGGTTCGGCTGAAAGCGAATGGCTGGCCCAATGCCTTGCGCTGGTGGCCGAGGACGCGGCGCGGGCGCATACGCTGGCACAGCTGCGGCGCAATGAGAGCGCGGGGGCAGAACGGGTGCTGGCCAACCATTGCCTTGGCCTGGCAGCGACCGAACTGACGCTTTGGGACGATGCGATTGCAGCTTTTAGCGCGGCGCGTGATGATACCCCGGCAGACGAGCTTCGCGTGCGCGCCCGGTTCGGCGCGATGGCGGGCAATGCCGCGCTGGCCAGCGGCGATCCCGTCCGGGCCGAGGTGATCCTGCGAGTGGCTCAGGACGATGCTGTCAACGCTGCCTCTGCGCCGATGCAGGCGATTGCCGCGAGCGATCTGGCGCGCGCACTGGTGGCCCAAGACCGCGCTGACGAAGCGCTGGCGCAGCTCGAAACCGCAACCAGTTTGCAACCGCAAGTCGCGGAAGGCTGGCTGCTGAAAGCGACCCTGCTGCGGCGGCTCGAACGGCTAGGTGAAGCGCAGACCGCGATTGAGCGCGCCAGCCAGCTTACCCCGATGGAACCTCAAGTAGGGCTGGAAGCCGGGGTCATCGCGGTGCTTTCCGGCCGCCAAGATGCGGCGCGGGCCAGCTGGCAATCGGTGATCGACCTGCAACCGGATGGCGCAGCGGCTGAGATTGCCCGCGATTACCTCGGTCAACTGGGGCCCGACGCCGCGACGACGCCCGAAGAGGCATCATAATGGTCCAATTCTCTGTCCTTGAACTGGTCCCTGTCCGCGAAGGCGGCACTGTGTCCGAAGCCTTGGCGGCCAGCGTAAATCTGGCGCGCAAGGCCGAGGAATTGGGCTGCAGGCGCTTTTGGGTGGCCGAACACCACGCAATGGAGGGGATTGCAGGAGGAGCGACGTCGGTTGTGCTCGCGCATATCGGCAACGCGACCAGCCGCATCCGCATCGGTTCGGGCGGGATCATGCTGCCCAATCACACGCCGTTCCAGATTGCCGAACAATTCGGCACTCTGGATGCGCTGTTTCCGGGCAGAATCGACCTTGGGCTGGGCCGTGCGCCCGGTGCCGGGCCGCAATTGCAGCGCGCGCTGCGCAAGGATTTGCATCAGGCGTCGGAATATTTCCCGCAGGACGTGCTCGAATTGCGCGCGCTGCTGACCGGTGATGTTGAACTGCCAATCACCGCAACCCCGGGGCTGGGTTCGAATGTCGAAATGTGGATGCTGGGGTCGAGCCTGTTCGGAGCAAGCCTCGCGGCCAAGCTAGGGATGCCTTATGCCTTCGCCGCGCATTTCGCGCCCGATCATCTGGATGCCGCACTGGAATTGTATCGCCGCGATTTTCAGCCATCGGCGGCACTGGAACGCCCGCATGTGATGGTCGCCATGAATGTTTTTGCCGCCAAAACCGACCAAGCCGCGCAGCTGCTTGCCTCCAGCCAGCAGCAAAGTTTCGTCGCGTTGCGGAGCGGGAATCCGGGCAAATTGCCGCCGCCAGTCGCAGGTTACACCGCTGATTTGCCTGCTCCAACGCGCGCCATGCTTGACCATCTGAGTCAGGCGGCAGCGGTCGGCAATCCGCAGAAGGTGCGCGCCGATATCGAGGCCTTCATCCGCCGCACCCGTGCCGATGAAATCATCTTGTGCGGTTCAACCTATGATAGCCAAGCCCGCGAAAGCTCGCTCGAATTGACGATAGACGCATGCCGCGCGGTCGCTGTTTAAGACTGGCGACGCTGTGACAAGCTGCAATCCCGCTTGCACCGCCCCCCTCAATGCGGGTATTGCCTAGGGCACGATAAATATAATTCGGCATAATTTTATTACACAAGTTTACGCCGGATGCAGCATGCCAGGAGCATACGGGCGATGAGCACAAAAACCAGCCGCGCAGCAGGGGAAAAACCGCCCAAAGGCAAAGGCAACACGGCCACCCCAACATTGCTGAAGGCGCTCAAACAGCACTTGAAGGCCGCGATCCTGCCGGGCGACGCGCCGCTCGATGGCGATGGTCTGGCAGAGGCTGCCGAATTCCTGCTCAAGACGGCGTTGCAGCGACCCGCTTCGCGCTCTGCACTCAATCTCGAATCAGACACTGGCGGACGGCGTTTGCGGATCGCGATCGTCAATGATGACATGCCCTTTCTGGTCGATTCCATCGCTGCCACAATCACGGCAGTCGGGCTCAGCATCGACCAGTTGATCCACCCTGTCGTGGCCATAGAGCGGAGTTCATCAGGTGCGCTTCAGAGCCTTTCCAAAAAGGGCGGATCGGGCGCTGACGAATCGATGATCTATATCGAAACACCGCGCATCGATGCGCGCCAGCGGCGCGATCTGATCGCGCAATTGCGAGTCACTTTGGGCGATGTCCGCGCCGCAGTCAGCGATTGGCCGCGCATGCGTCAGATAATGGCGGATGATGCGCTGACTATTGACGGCAGCGAAAGCGCCGCATTGCTGCAATGGCTGAACGGCGGCATGTTGACCCAATTGGGCCATCTCACCCGCTCGCGGAGCGGCGAGGAAGCAGATGCCCTGGGAATTTGCCGCAAAAGCGCACAGCAAATTCTCGCGGACAGCTCGTACGAACGCGCCTTTGCCTGGTTCGATGAGGCCGGCCCTGACGGCAAGGCCCGCGATCTGTTGGTCATCAAGGCCAATCATCTTTCAACAGTCCACCGCCGTGTGCCGCTCGACCTGTTTATCGTTCCCAAGCGCGGGAATGGTGCGGACGGCGCAAAGGTAACCGCGCTTTCGATCCACGCCGGGGTCTGGACCAGTGCCGCGCTGGCCACCCCTCCGGGCGAAGTGCCGGTGCTACGCAAGGCGCTCAGTGATATTACCGGCACGCTCGGATTTGATCCGGCGGGACACGCGGGCAAGGCGCTGGTCCATGCCTTTACCTCGTTGCCGCATGATCTTCTGACGGCATTTTCCACCACCGATATCGAACGGCTGGCGACGGCAATGATGAGCCTGGTCGACCGCCCGCGTCCGCGGCTGGTGCTGGTGCAATCAGCGCTGCAACGGCACATATTCGCCTTCGTGTGGATGCCGCGCGATTACCTTTCGACCGACGTCCGGTTGCAGATTCAGGATCTTTTGACGCAGACCACCGGGGTCGGTCTGCTGAGTTGGAGTCTCGAGGTTGAAGGCAGCACGCTGGCGATGCTGCAGTTCCTGCTCGATTCGCGGTCGACCGGTGAAATGCCCGGCGCCGGCCGCATCGAAGGTGAAATGATCGACCTGCTCAAAGGCTGGAACGAGGCGGTCGAGGCGCATCTGGCCGAGGCCGACGAAAGTTCGCGCGTTCCGGCAATTGCCATGCGCTATGCCGGGGCGTTCCCGCCGGGTTACCGCGCGCGCTATGGCGCCGCAGAGGCGGCGCTCGACATTATGGAAATGCGCGCACTTGCGTTGGGCAGCGATCCTGCGGCGCGGGCCTGCCGCCTGTACCGTCTGCCGCATGACCCAATCGGTGATCTGCGGCTTAAGATTTACCACACGACCGGCGAGATGCCACTGTCCGATGCCGTTCCAGCGCTGGAGAATTTTGGTTTCCGCGTGCTTGCCGAAATGCCCACGCGGCTGGATGATGGTGCGCTTGGGACAATCCACGAGTTCACGCTCGAACTGTCCGATGGATCGGAAGTGGAGCAATTGCTGTCCCGCGCTGAGGCGATAGAAACGGCGATATCCGAGGTGCTCAACGGCCAATCAGAGGACGATCCATTCAACCGGCTCGTGGTCGGCGCGGGGCTGGGATCAAGGCAAGCAATGTGGTTGCGCGCGGTCTATCGTTATCTGCGGCAGACCGGAATGGGCTTTACCATCTACACCGTTGTCGATGCCTTGCGCCGTGCCCCCGGCGTAACGCAGGCGATCATTGATCTGTTTGCCGCGCGCCACGATCCGGCATTCGGTGGAGAGCGCGAGGCCGCGATTGCCGCTGCAAACGGCGCGTATCAACGCGGTCTGGCAAAAGTCACTGCAATCAATGACGACCGACTGCTGCGGCTGTATCGCGCCGTCATCGATGCAGTGCTGCGCACCAACGCCTTTGCCCCGGCCGCAGAAGAAGCGGCGGCATTCAAGATTGACTCAGCGCTGGTTCCGAACCTTCCCAAGCCGGTGCCGTGGCGGGAAATCTTCGTCTATTCGCGCCGAGTCGAAGGCATCCATTTGCGCTCTGGTGCGGTCGCGCGCGGGGGGCTGCGCTGGTCGGACCGGCGCGATGATTTCCGCACCGAAATCCTTGGCTTGATGAAGGCACAAAAGGTCAAGAACGCGGTGATCGTGCCAAGCGGAGCGAAAGGCGGCTTTTATCCCAAACAGCTGCCCTCGCCCGCGATTGACCGCGACGCCTGGGCCGCCGAAGGGCAGGCGAGCTACGAAATCTTCGTCCGTTCTCTGTTGTCCGTCACAGACAATATCGTCGACGGCAAAGTCGTGCATCCCGAAGGAATCGTCATCCACGACGGCGAAGACCCCTATTTCGTGGTCGCCGCCGACAAAGGCACTGCGCGCTTTTCAGACGTCGCCAATGGTATAGCCGAGGGTCAGGGTTTTTGGCTCGACGATGCTTTCGCCAGCGGCGGATCGAACGGCTATGACCACAAGGCAATGGGCATCACCGCACGCGGCGCATGGGTCAGCGTGCAGCGCCATTTCCTCGAAATGGGCGTGGATGTTCAGAGCGACAGCATCAAGGTTGTGGGCTGCGGCGATATGTCAGGCGATGTGTTCGGTAATGGCATGTTGCTGTCCAAGGCGATCAAATTGATTGCCGCCTATGATCATCGCCATATTTTCATCGATCCTGATCCCGATCCGGCAATGAGTTGGGAAGAACGTCGGCGGATGTTTGAGCTGCCGCGTTCTAGCTGGGACGATTACGACCCCGCGTTGATTTCCAAAGGCGGCGGCGTCTATTCGCGCGATTTGAAACGCATCAAGCTTTCAAAAAAGGCGCGTGAAGCCCTCGGGATCGAGGACAAGGAGATCGAGCCTGACGCGCTCATCAGCGCCATATTGAAAGCTCAGGTCGATCTGTTGTGGTTCGGCGGGATTGGCACCTACGTCAAAGCCGCCCAGGAAAACCATCTCGACGTCGGTGACCCGGCCAATGATCTGCTCCGCATCGACGCGCATGAAGTCGGGGCAAAGGTTATCGGCGAGGGTGCCAATCTGGGCATCACGCAGGCCGCACGCATTGCCTATGCATTGAAAGGCGGGCGGATCAACACCGATTTTATCGACAATTCCGCCGGGGTCGATTGTTCGGACAATGAGGTCAACATCAAGATCGCTCTGGCCGCAGCGGCTCGCGAAGGAGTGCTGACCAAAGCCAAGCGCAACACGCTGCTGGCTGCGATGACGAATGAAGTCGCTGAAATCGTGCTTGAGGACAACAGGTTGCAAGCGCTCGCGCTATCGATCGCCGAGACCGGCGGGCCAGATGCGGCAGCGTCCTATATTCGCCTGATCGAACAGCTGGAGGAAGCAGGTGCGCTCGACCGCAAGACCGAGGGACTGGCCGATGCGGAAACCTATGCGCGGCGCGCGGCCGAGGGACGCGGGCTGACCCGTCCGGAACTCGCGGTGTTGCTTTCGTCTGCCAAGCTGGCACTGCAAGACGCGATTGAAGCCAGCGATCTGCCCGATGAACCGGTGCTGGCAAGCAATTTGATCGCCATGTTCCCCGGTCCGATGCAGGACAAATTTGCCACGCAGATCCGCGCACACCGTTTGCGCCGCGAATTGGTGGCGACCGATCTTTCAAACCGCATCGTCAACCGGCTGGGCCTGATCCACGCCTTTGAATTGCCCGAAGAAGAAGGCGTCGGACTGGCTGATGTCGCCGCCGCATTTGTGGTGGTGGAACGATTGTTCGGCCTAAAGGCGCTGTGGGCAGATATTGATGCAAGATCGATGAACGAAACCGCCCGATTGGCATTGCTCGACCGGCTCGCCGCAGCGGTCGGCAATTTGATGTCCGATGTGCTGCGAACCGCTGCGGGCCGGGTCGAGCCGGGCGCGATGATCGCAGCGCTGCAAGGCGGCGTGTCGACCCTGACCAAGGCGCGCGGAGAGCTGATCTCTGGCGACACGGTGGAGCGTTCCGGAACGCTGCGTGCGCAGTTTATAGAGCAGGGATCGCCGCAGGACCTCGCTTACCGGGTTGCGGACCTGTTCGATTACGACGGATCGATCGGACTGGCGCAGCTGGCGCTCAACAGCGCGACAGACCCTGCCGAATTGACCCGTGCTTTTACCGATATTGGTGAACGGATCGGGCTGGACTGGGCACAGGGCACCGCTGCGCATATGTCGCCATCGGATATTTGGGAGCGCTTGTTGGTGGACGGTCTGGCGCGCGATTTTCAGCAGATGCGGCTCGATTTCCTGCGCCGGTTGATGCGCCGCAAGAACGGCAAAGCCGATCCACAAGGCGCGATTGCCGATTGGGCGGCGCGCAACGAGGGGGCGGTCGCGCAGTTTCGCGCTATGATCGCACGCGCACGATCACGACCCCCGTTTGCCCCCGCAGTTCTGGCACAAATTGCCAGTCAAGCGCGCAATCTGCTAGACCGGTAGCCCCGCATCCCCGCTTGACGCGGGCACAAATTTTCGGAAACGCCTTGATGCATGGACAATCAAGGCATTTCGTCAGCGGCAGATATCGTCATTGTAGGCACCGGGCACGGCGGCGCGCAGGCAGCAATTACCCTGCGCCAACAGGGCCATGATGGCACGATCACGATGATCGGGCGCGACAATGTGCCGCCCTATGAACGTCCGCCATTGTCCAAGGAATATCTCGCCGGAGACAAGAGTTTTGAGCGAATCATGATCCGCCCGGAAAAATTCTGGGCGGACAAGGGCATCGAATTGCGGCTTGGCAGCGGCGTCAGCGCGATAGATCCGGCGGCGCATGTCGTTACGCTCTCGGATGGAAGCACCGTCGGTTACCGCAAGCTGATCTGGGCGGGCGGAGCGGACCCGCGCAGGCTTGGCGTGCCCGGCGCAAACCTCAAAGGCGTTTTCTATGTCCGCGACAAAGGCGACGCGGATGCGATGATGGCCGCGCTGGAATCGGGCGCTCGACGTGCGGTGGTAATCGGCGGCGGCTATATCGGGCTTGAGGCCGCGGCGGTCCTGCGTAAGCTTGGCTGCGAGGTGACCGTTCTGGAAATGCTGGACAGGGTGCTGGCGCGGGTCGCGGGGCCGCAATTGTCGCGCTTTTACGAAGAGGAACATCGCCGTCAGGGTGTCGACATTCAGGTTTCGCGCGGGATTTCAGAAATTCTCGGGGAAGACGGCGCGGTGACCGGAGTCAAACTGGGCAATGGCGCAAGTGCAGAATGCGACATGGTGATCGTCGGCATCGGGATCGTGCCTGCGGTCGCGCCGCTGATCGCCGCAGGCGCGGCTGGATCGAATGGAATCGATGTCGATGAGTTCTGCCGCACCGCGCTGGATGACATCTATGCTATCGGTGACTGCGCGGCGCATGCCAATCCGTTCGCTGACAATGCTGTAATCCGGCTTGAATCGGTGCAGAATGCGCATGACATGGCGAACACCGCCGCTCGGGCAATCATGGGCGATAAACAGCCCTATCATGCACTGCCGTGGTTCTGGTCAAACCAGTATGATTTGAAACTGCAGACCGCCGGGCTCAATCTTGGTTACGACAGCACGGTGCTGCGCGGAGACCCGGCGACCCGCAAATTCACAGTGATTTACCTCAAGAATGGTCGCCCGATTGCATTCGACTGCGTCAATGCGATGAAGGATTACGTTCAGGGCCGCAAACTGCTCGAAAGCGGCGTGGGAGAGATCGAACCGGCGCTGCTTGCAGATACCGACATACCGCTCAAGGACATGGCATAAGCCGTGCCAATGCCCACCGCGCTGCGTCGCTGACAGCGGGATCGGGATCGCTGATCAGCAAACGCACAGCGTCAATCAACGCGGCATTCCCGCTGTTTCCCGCTGCATAAAGGCAGTTGCGGACAAACCGGTCGCGGCCAATGCGCTTAATTGGCGAGCCGGAAAACAGCGCCCGAAAACCGACATCGTCTAACGTCAGGAAATCGCCAATGCGCGGCGCAGTTAGCTCCGCGCGCGGCAAAAACTCGCGCGCCGCATGCGCCTTGCTGGCAAATTTGTTCCACGGGCACACCGCGAGGCAATCGTCGCAGCCATAAATGCGGTTGCCGATCCCTTCGCGCAAGTCGAGCGCAACCGGACCCTTGTGCTCGATCGTGAGATAGGAAATGCAACGCCGCGCATCGAGGCGATAGGGCGCAGGAAAAGCATTGGTCGGACAAATATCGAGGCACGCGCGGCACGATCCGCATTGATCGCGGTGCGGAGCGGCCGGCACAAGTTCCAGATCGGTATAAATCGCCCCCAGAAACAACCAGCTGCCGTGATCTGGGCTGACCAGATTGGTGTGTTTGCCCTGCCAGCCGATGCCCGCGGCCTCACCCAGCGGCTTTTCCATCACCGGCGCCGTATCGACAAACACCTTGACCTGCGCGCCGGGAGTTTCCGCGACCAGCCACCGGGCCAGCGCCTTCAGCCGTTTTTTCACCACATCATGATAATCGCGGCCCTGCGCATAGACCGAAATCCGCGCCCGGTCCTTTGCATCCTCCAGTGCCATCGGATCGATTGCGGGCGCATAGGACAGGCCCAACGCGATTACGCTGCGCGCCTCTGGCCACAGGCCTTGCGGTGAACGGCGGTGCTGGAGCCGGGTCTCCATCCACTCCATCGACCCATGATGCCCTTCGCCCAGCCATTGTTCCAGCCGTGCGGCGCGAAGCGGATCTTCATCCGCGCTGGCAAAGCCGCATGCCGCAAAGCCGAGCGCTCGGGCCTCCCGTTCTATCAGGGCGGCAAAGTCATTGGTAACTGCGCCATTAACCACGCTTGGGGACACTCCCGTTTAGTCTCATGCGTTAACCCTCGCATGCATGGATATGGCGTCAAGCAATCGATCTTTCATGAACAATTCCGCAATGGCAGGTGAAGAGGTCGGTTTGACCCTCGCCGCGCCTGACCCGCGCCCCTTGGCCATAGAGGCACGCGGGCTGGTCAAAAGCTTTGATGGGACGCGCGCTGTCGACGGCGTGGACATTAGCGTGCCGGTGGGTGCCATATATGGTGTGCTAGGCCCCAATGGCGCGGGCAAGACAACCACTTTGCGGATGCTGCTGGGGATTATTGACCCAGATGAGGGCGTTCGGAGGGTTTTCGGACACGATCGTCCGCATGATATTGGGCGGCTGATCGGCTATCTTCCCGAAGAACGCGGGCTGTATCCCGCCATGAAAAGCATCGAAGCCATCGCCTTCATGGGCGCGCTGCGCGGATTGCCGCTGGCGGAAGGGCGCAGGCGCGGGCTTGAACTGCTGGAGCGTCACGATCTCGGCTATGCCGCAGAACGCACCATTCGCCAGCTTTCGAAAGGCATGGCGCAGACGGTCCAATTGCTTGGCACGCTCGTGCACCGCCCGCGGCTGGTGGTGCTGGATGAGCCGTTTTCCGGGCTTGATGCGATCAATCAGGGCAAGCTGGAAAGGATGATCCGCAGCCTCGCCGATGACGGGGTGACCGTGATCTTCTCCACCCATGTCATCCACCATGCCGAGCGCCTGTGCGAAGGCGTAGCAATCATTGCCGGGGGCAAGGTGCCCTATGCTGGCAGCGTCGAGGCCGCGCGCGACCGGATTCCGGCGCAGGTGCGGCTCGAAACCCGGATGCGCGAAGGCGTTTGGACACAGGCCCTGCCTGGCGACACAAGGCGCGAGGGCGATTTCTTTTACTTCTCGCTGCCCGAAACCGGCATCGAACCGCTGCTACGCCAATTGATCGAGGGCGAGGCGGGCATTCTATCGCTTTCGATTGAGCGGGCCGGACTGCACGATGCCTTTGTCTCAATTGCCGGGGAGGCGGCCGCCCGCCAGCTCGAAGCCGATGCCGCAGGAGGCCAACCATGAGCGCCCACAATCAGGCTGCAATCGATGCCAAGCCCAGCCTGACCCGGCTTGAAGCGGCTTGGGTGATAGCACGGCGCGATTTCGTCGCCGTGTTGTTCAGCCGCGCGTTTCTGTTCTTCCTTATCGGACCGCTGTTCCCGGTGCTAGTAGGCGGATTGGCTGGCAGCATCGGCGGTCAAGTATCGCGTGAGGCGGTCACAATGGAAGTCGGCCTCGCGATGAACGCGCAGGACAATGCCGCCATGATCGCCGCAAGCGAACGGCTCGCCCCGCATTTGCGCGGAGCGGTCCCTTCTCTGCGCCCCGTGCCCGAGGCCGCTGGCAATTCCAACTTCGATGCGGGCGCTTTTATGGAGGCGCGCCGCGGCAATTATGCCGCTATCGTCACCGGAACACCTGCCGCTCCGCAAATCGTCGGAACCGAGGGGCAATTGCGCCGCTGGCAGGGAGCGATAGAGATCATCGCAGCAGATGCGATGGCCGCCGCGCCGCTCACGGTACCTATGGCAGAGCGTCAGACTGTCGCTTCCAGCGCAGCATCCGAAAGGTCCAACCGCATCCGCACCGCGCAGGCGGCACAAATGGTGATGTTCCTTTTGACCATGCTGCTAGCCGGGATGGTGCTGTCCAATCTGGCTGAGGAAAAAGGCAACAAGATTATCGAAATCCTCGCCGCAGCAATCCCGATGGATGCGGTGTTCATGGGCAAACTGTTTGCCATGCTCGCCGTGTCATTCGTCGGGATCGCGGTATGGGGCACGCTTGGCTGGGGCTTCTGGGCCATTGCCGAGGACGCCATCGTCACCGTCACTCAAACCGATTATCGCAATCTGCCCGGCCCAGCAGTGGGATGGCCGGTGTTCCTGACGCTTTCCATCCTGTATTTTTCGATGGCCTATCTGCTGCTCGGTGCGCTGTTTCTGACCATTGGGGCGATGGCCAACACCGTACGTGAGGTTCAGACCATGTCGATGCCCGTCACGATGATGCAGCTTATGGTGTTCTTTCTGGCGGCCTACACGATCACGCAACCCGGTTCAGGCCTTGAGATGTTCGCGATCGGCTTTCCGCTGTCCTCGCCCTTTGCGATGCTGGCTCGCGCCGCGCTCGACGCGACGATCTGGACCCATGCCGCGGCTTTGGTGTGGCAAGCAGTCTGGGTTGCCTTGTTGGTCAAGGGCGGATCATTGCTGTTCCGCAAGCGAGTGATGAAATCGGGCGGGGCCGGGCGCGAAAGGAAAAGTCGCTTCTGGAATCGCGCGGCCAACCCCTCAACCGCAGGACCTATGACTGCCAAATAGGTGGCCAATCGAAACTCGTATTGACATCACTGTCAGTTAGGGCAGGATGCAGTCCGAGGGAGGGTCATAAAGCAGGCAACAAGCCGCGGCCCCTTCCAAGGAGAGAGCCATGGCGACCGCTGCACCCACGCGCCCGAAAGTGCGCACATCCCCGACCGCTTATGAAGCGATCACAGAACATTTCGCGCGCAATCCGGAAGAGCGCCCTGCGCATCCGCACAAATGGGACGTCAGCCGCTCGGACATTTATTTCGAAGACCGGTGGCAACCGATCTTCAAGGAAATGCAGGACGCAGGGCCGCTGCATTACATCCCTGAAAGCCCCTTTGGCCCCTATTGGGCGGTGGTCAGCCACAAGGCGATTCAGCATATCGAAGCCCTGCCTGAAACGTTTTCGTCAAGCTGGGAATATGGCGGCATCACCATCCTCGAACGGCTGACCGAAGACGAGTTGGCAGAAGGCAGCGGCGATCGCCGCGAATTGCCGATGTTCATTGCCATGGACCGTCCGCAGCATACGGGCCAGCGGCGCACAGTGGCCCCGAAATTCACTCCCTCTGCCATGGGCGACATGGAGATCGAAATCCGCGCGCGCACCGGCGAATTGCTGGACAGCCTGCCGCGCGACGAAGTGTTTGACTGGGTCGAAACAGTCTCGATCGAGCTAACCACCGGGATGCTGGCGATCCTGTTTGGTTTCCCCTGGGAAGACCGGCGGATGCTGACTTTCTGGTCGGACTGGTCGGGCGACACCGAACTGGCCACAGTGCGCGAACTCGATGAAATGCGCTGGGGCTTCTTGCATGAAATGGGCACCTATTTTCAATCGCTCTGGATTGAACGGACCATGGACAAGGAGCCGGGCAATGACCTGATTTCGATGATGATCCATTCCGAAGCGATGAACCAGATGCGCCCAGAGGAATTCATCGGCAATCTGGTGCTGCTCATCGTTGGCGGGAACGACACGACCCGAAACACGATGAGCGGTATCATCCATTCCTTCGACAAATTCCCCGATCAGCGCAAAATGTTCGAGGATAATCCCGACCTCATCCCCAATGCGGTGCAGGAATGTCTGCGTTTTCAGACCCCGCTCGCGCATATGCGCCGTACCTGCACCGAAGACACCGAAGTGTTCGGCCAGCAGATCCGTAAGGGCGACAAGGTCGTGCTCTGGTATCTCGGCGCGAACCGCGAAGAAACCGTGTTCGAGAACCCGCACAAGCTTGATATCACGCGCGAAAATGCACGGCGACACATCGCCTTTGGCTACGGCATTCACCGCTGCGTCGGAGCGCGGCTGGCCGAATTGCAATTGCGGGTCTTGCTGGAAGAAATGCACAAGCGCCGGATGCGCGTGCATGTTGCCGGTGATGTCGAACGGGTGCGCGCCAATTTCGTGCATGGATTTCGCAAGCTTGAGGTTGAAATCACCGAGTTTTGACCGCGTCTCCGATATGGGTGAAACCTTTCGCAGCCGCGCGCCGTATTTAGAGGCAGGAAGCACTCATTTGCGAGGGGATACAGGATGACATTTTCTCTTTCTACCCGGCGTAGCTTTGTCGCCAGCACCGGTCTTGTTGCCGTGCTACCACTTCTGGCGAGCTGCGGAGGGGGCAATGTCGCGGCGCGCAAGGAGCGCACATTCCGCATCACCAAGACCGAAGCGCAATGGCGCGAACAACTGTCCCGCGGCGAATATCAGATCTTGCGCGAAGCCGGGACAGAGCGCGCCTATTCCTCTCCGCTCAACGATGAAAAACGCCGGGGAACTTTTACCTGCGCAGGCTGCAACAACCGGGTCTATTCCTCCGCGCATAAATATGACAGCGGTACAGGCTGGCCGAGCTTCTGGCAGCCGATCGACAACGGCGCAGTAGGCACCTCGACCGATTACAAGATCGGATATCCGCGCACCGAAGTGCATTGTGCGGATTGCGGCGGGCATCTGGGACACATTTTCGGCGACGGCCCGCGTCCAACCGGAAAGCGCCATTGCATCAACGGGCTGGCGATGAACTTTACTCCGGCTTGACCCGCCAGAGTTTCAATCCCTTGGCAGTTCCGGGATCGACGGGCTCGAGCCATTCAGGCGCAGAGCCCGCGATCAGGCTTGCGGCGAAACCTTCCGGTGCAATCCTGGCATACAAGTGCGCTTCTGCTTTGGATGGGCAAATAGCGACATAGGCGGTGCCGCGTTCGCTCAGTATCTGGCCCGCTTTGGCAGGCGAAGCCAGTGCCGTCTCAATCAGCACCCGCATGCTCGCGTGTCCGCGGTGGTGACCGGTGGCAAGGACGCTGTGGTCGCTGACCAGCAGCAGGTCAGGCGCGATATCGAGCGGGGCAAATATCTCTCCGCCGGGCAATAGCGCAAGCGCAGGCCCAGCATCAGTCACTCTACAATCGGTGGGCTTGCCAGCTACATGCTGGGCCGCTGCACCCGCCGAAGCGCGCGCGGGGAGCGCATTGGTCAACACCATAACCGGAAACGCCGGCAACAACGCGCAAGCCAGCGCGGCCATCGCGGCCATTCGCGGTGCAGCGCGATCCATCGACCGGATCGCGCGCAACCAGTGCCTGAGCTGCCAAGCCAAGGGAGGGGCCGCAAGGACGCAAGCAACCGCGCCTGCGCGCGAAACAAACACTGAAACCGCAATCGCCGCCGCCAGGATCAAGGCATAGTCGCCCCAGAAGCGGCGCAGCCAATCGCGTGATTTTGCCGCCAGATTGCGTGCCGCGATCAGCGCGATCAACGGGGTGACCATATATTGCAGCGCCGTGGTCAGCGATTGCCGCCAGACGGGCATCCCTTCGAGCACATTGGCGTGCCAATATCGCGCAACCAGTGGGTCAAGCTGCGAGAATCCGCCCCCGCTCGCGCAATGCGGTGCAGTCACCAGCAGCATGGCAATCGCACCGCAGCCAGCCAGCGCAAACCCGCACAGCACAATTCCGCGCGGCGCAGGCTCGGACCGGGCGAGGAAGGTCAATACGATTGCGCCCCATCCGAACATGGCAAGGTGCAGCGGGCTTATCGCATCGCAATAGGTGGCCAGATCACCGATTCCATGGGTCAACACAAACAGGGCGGCTCCGGTGACCGCCAGCGATTGCATTGCATTGACCAGCCAAGCCCGCGCCTCGCGGTCGCGTAGCCAGCGCAGCGCCAGCACCGCAAAAATCATCGCTGCTAGTGGCAGACCCTCGATCGAGATTGACAGCCAAATCGCCAGAGCCGCGCCAATGACCCGCCCCCCCAGCCGCGGCGAGCGCGCCATCAATCCATTAACTGCGGCCAGCGCGCAAACAATCTGCCAACCGTGATGATCGATCCGCATCGGCCCCAGCTGAAACAGCACCGGCACCGATATGGCGATCATCAACGAAGTCAGCGCGGCTTCTTCATCCCCCATCAATCGCCACGCAATCCGCGCGGCCAGCAGCATCGCAAGGCCCAAGGTAACCAGCGGAATCGCAATCAGCGCTGCCATTTCGGCCGCGCTCGCTCCGATCAGAGGCGTGAGAATCAGGACAGTTGCAGCCAGTGGCAGATCGACCAGCCGCGACCAATGCATAGGCACGCCGCCGCCCGGAGCATCGACCCGAGTTTGGGTAAGGTCGAACCAGCCTTGCCCCGCAATCAGATCGCGCACCTGCAGCAACCGCATCGCATCGTCGGGATCGGGAAAGCGAAAGCCGCTTATAGCGCTCCAGTTGACAGCAATCAGCAGCGCGCTGACCAATGCCCACGCGAGCCCCACTCTGCCAAGGAACTCAAGTGGAAAGGCAGCCCTGCGGCGATCAACCAGCACCGGCTCACGCTCTCTCTGCGGTGCGCATTTCGCTGCGAAAGACCATCCGACTGCGGATCAGCCATGTCGCGATGAAGCTGACCACCACCGCGCCGCCCTTTGCAATCCTTGGATCAGTACCCGACCAATCACCCAGCCCAACGATCGCAGTGGTCAAAGCAAGGCCGAGCAGCGCCGAAATCACAAACAGCGCCTTTTGCCGGGTGCGCGCCATTCCATCAGCCGCCACCTTGTCCTGAAACACCGCACGGCTCGACATCAGCCAATGTGCCAGAATCCCCAGCGAATAGCCAATTGCCGATGCGGGGGCTGCCGCCACTCCCAGCGCGAGCAATGCCAGAAAGCTGCCGACATCGACCGCCAATGCCCCGACGCTCGCCAGGACATAGCGCAAAAACCGAATGTCGCGCAGCTTGGCGAAGAGCACGCCGGCTTGCATATGTTGCGCTGCCATCACCTCACGCCGACTTGCGGATGTCTTCGTCAAACGCAGGCTGCGGCGCGGCCGTAATCCGCTCCGGAACCCCGCGAAGCGATGTCAGTGCAGCGACCTGATCCTCGCTCAGCGGCTTGCTCGCTGCGGTTTCGGCGCCGCGATTTGGCAGGTGTGCCTCAGCGCCCTCGTCACCCGCTTCGTGATATTCGGCGTCTTCATTGACGCACCAAGTGTCATAGACGCGCTGACCGGCTAGGATATTTTCCACCGTCAGCATCGCGGTCATCATCGCATGATCCTGATTGTTATAGCGGTGCATGCCGTTGCGTCCGACCAGATGCAGGTTCGGATGCTTTGCTTCCAGCTCAGCGCGCATGGCATCGACATTGGCAGCATAATGTTCATCATAGACCGGATAGGCCTTTTCCTGACGCACCACCGCACCGCCAATGACCTTTGCCGGATCAACGAGGCCGAGGATCTGCATCTCACGCTTGGCCAGTTCAACCAGATCGTCATCGGAAGATGACCACAGGCCGTCGCCTTCAAAGCAGAAATATTCGAGGCCGACACAGGCGACGTTTTCATCCGGTACCATTTCGGGTGACCAGCTGCGAAAATTCTGGACGCGCCCGACCTGAACCTTGCTGTCGTGGATATAGATCCAATTGTCGGGGAACAGGTCGTCGCTTTCGATCATCAGCGCCACGGTAAGGAAATCGCGATATTTCAGATCATTGGCCTGCAACGTGCTTTCCGGCAGCGGGTGCAGCCGCCGCGAAAGCTCGCGCATCGGGGCAGAACTGATCACGTCCTTGGCGCGGATTTGCGCCGTTCCCGCTGCGCTGGTTGCGGTCATCGACCAGCCAAAGCCTTCGTCATTCGGACCGATTGCCGCCACCCGGTCAAGAGCGTGGCCCATCAGAACGCGGCCCTTGCCCGATGCGACAATCTTGTCGCGCGCAGCGTCCCACATCATTCCGGGGCCAAGCCGCGGGTAGCGGAAGGTTTCGAGCAACGTTTTTACTGTCTGACCATCGTTGGGCGTCTTGTTAAGACCCAATGATCGTTTTAGCCCGTCGATCACCGCACCCATCAGCGACAGACCCTTAATCCGCTGCGCTGCCCAATCCGCGCTCATTTCATCGCATGGCATGCCCCACACTTTCTCGGTGTAGGTCTTGAAGAAGATCGAATAGAGTTTCTCGCCGAACTGGTTGGTGGTCCAGTCTTCAAAGCTCTTCACATCCTTGATCGGGAATGCCCGGCGCCAAAGGTAACTCGCCATGCAGGCGGTCGAGCGCAGAATGCCGAGATTGCCCAGAGCTTCGAAGGCGCGCAGCGGATAGGAGTAGAATTTGCCCTCGTAATAGATGCGGCTCATGCGGGGGCGCTGGATGAAATCATCAGGCAGGATCTCGTTCCAAAGATCGACGACCGCCTGCGATTTAGAAAAGAAGCGGTGCCCGCCAATGTCAAAGCGGTAACCCTGATGTTCGACCGTGCGGCTGATACCGCCCACATAGGTTGCGTCTTTTTCGATGATGGCGACGGTCTTGCCCGCCTTGGTCAGCAAATATCCAGCGGTCAGCCCGGCAGGGCCCGCTCCGATAATCGCGACATCGACGTCGATGATACCGGATACCGTGGTATTCAGCGTGTTTTCTGTTGCTTCAACGCCTTGCTGCGTCATGCAAACCCCCGTTTGATCACCCGGCGCGCCGTGCTGCGACCGGTTCATCGGCAGGAGTGAAGGAAATTGGTTAGCGAGGCGTAAACAAGCCCGCTTAATTGCGGAAAATTTGTCCGCCTCTCCGCAAGATCACCTAGGCGCGCGAAGGTCAGCCCAGCAGGCGCGGACACTGCAATCGGGCGGCGAAACGGGCAAAGTCAGCAAGGGTCAAGGTGTCGTCGAACACGACCCCATACTGATTTCCCCGCCGCCAGCGCACCTTTGCGCGCACTTCTAGGGGCACAAGGTCGCTTTCTGCGCTGGCGATACGGACGGTCTGATCAATTGCGAACAGACCGTCGCATTCGAAGCGCGCGCCTTGCTGCGACAGGTTTTCAACGGTGCCCTCACTCGATTGCGTCAGGGTCTTGATAGTGATGGGAAAGCACAACCCGAGCCTAAGACCGCGCTTTGGAAATTCGCAGGCTTCGGTGATGAATTTTTGCACATCGACCGTTTTGACGAATTCAAATCCCGCCTCATTCTCACGGTCCCACACTGCGCGCAGTTCGTAGACACCGCCGCCGGGCATATGCAATTCAACCGGATCGCCGGTCGGCACCGCGTGGAACAGCCGCATCGCAACCCCGGTTTCGGAAATGTCGCGCACCACGCAGACAAATTCGCCCTGAGAGGTAACCAGCTTCGCCGCCCGGATGAGCAGATTGAAACGCGGCGCAGCACGCGCCTCTGCGCCCACTACAGGGTCGCTCGCCTCAACTGCCTTAATCGCTGCCTTTTCCATATTCGCATTGCCTGGCGCTGCCCCGTTCAAAGGATACGGGTCAGGTTTATTGGGATTCCTGAATTCGGAGCATTGCATTAGGTCAAGAGGGGTTAAGACCCGGATAATGGTGCGGGTGGTGGGATTCGAACCCACACGATCAAGGATCAGGGGATTTTAAGTCCCCGGCGTCTACCGTTCCGCCACACCCGCAATCCGGCACGGGGGCCGGAGCCGTGCGATAGCCAGACGCGCGGCTCAGGGCAATATGATGGCGCCGGGCACGTAAGTCTTGCCATCCGCGCACCGCACTACGCCTTGCGCATGTGCGCGCGAAGCCCCATTCCTTCACCCATTGACAAGCGAGCGGAATTTCCATGGCGGGCGATAGTGTACATGACGCACATTCGGTGGTGGCGACGATCCAGCCGGCGATCACCTTGCTGGGGCTCGGTATCGGTGCAGCTCTGGCCTCGCGCGCATGCAGGCTCAATCCGATCGTCGGTTATCTGGGGCTGGGGTTGGCTCTCAGCGCGCTGGGCTTTGCAAACAGTTTCAGCGGACCAGTGGTGGCCGCAATGGCCGAGGCGGGCGTCATGTTCCTGTTGTTCAACCTCGGACTGCATTTTTCGCTAGGCCGGATTCGGGCCGAGGCGGCGAATATCTTCGGATTCGGTGCATTGCAGATGCTGGTTGCCGGTGGCGGGTTTTCGGCACTCTTTTTCCTGATTGGCTTGCCGGGCGAGTTTGCCGTGATCGGCGGTTTCGCCATGGGCTTGTCCTCGACCGCAGTCGTCATCGGCCTGGTACGCGAACGCGATCAGGAAGACTGCCCGGTTGGCCGCGCGGCGCAATCGATCCTAATTTTTCAGGACATTGCTGCAATCTTGTTGTTGGTTGCCGCGGGATCGCTGGGCAGTGGCGGCGCGTTGGCCCCGGCGCTGGGAATCGCGGGGGTAAAGGCGCTTGCCGCCTTTATAATCGCAGTGCTGTTTGCGCGCTATCTCACCGGGCCGCTGTTCCGCCTGATCGCGCGGGCGGGCAGCAGCGAGGTCTACACCGCGACCGCATTGTTCATAGCGCTGGCGGCAGGATGGGCGACAGGAATGGCCGGGCTATCGCTGACGCTGGGCGCGTTTCTAGGTGGGATGGCGGTGGCGGATTCGCGTTACAAGATCATGGTCCAGACCGAAATCGACGCGTTTCGCGGATTGTTCCTGAGTTTCTTTTTTATCTCGGTCGGGCTTTCGATCGATCCGGTAATCCTGGCTGGCAACTGGGCGCTTGTGTTCGCGGTTGCGATCGGTTTGATTGCGCTGAAATGTCTTTTCAACGTTGCGGCCGGACTGGTCAATCGCTGGTCAATACCGGGTTCGATCCAGCTCGGCTTTCTGCTCGGGCAAGGGAGTGAATTTGCGCTGGTGATCCTTGCTCTTCCGGCCATTGCCGGATTGATCGAGCCGCGGTTGGCGTCAATTCTGGTTACTGCAATCGCGATCAGCCTGGCGGTGACCCCGCTGATATCGAATTTTGGCCGCAAGCTGGCAGGCAAATTGCGGCGCGGCCCGTCTGACAGGAAACTCGCAGGCGATGATGCTCCGGTCGTGATTATCGGACTTGGCCCAACCGGGCGCGCGGTTGCCGACGCGCTTAGCTATAATGAAATCGGCTATCTGGCGGTTGAGCCTGACCCGGTGCGGTTTGAGATCGCGCTCGCAGACGGCTATCATGTGCATCACGCCAATCCCGCTGACCCCCGCAGCTGGGATGCGCTGGGCATGGGCAAACGCGAGGTTGTGGTGGTTGCCGCTGGCAATATCAGCGTTTCGCGCGAGCTAAGCCCGCTGGTGCAGGAGCGTCTGCCGAATATCGCCCGCGTGATCGCCTTGCCCGGTGCCGAAGCGCTCGAGGAATTCATCGACCTTGGCATGGTGCCGGTGGATGTAAAGGCTCCGCGCGGGACCGAACGCGTTATCGAGATGGTGTTTCAGGCGCTCGATCGGGATCGCAAGCTGCCGGTAAGCAGCCTGAGCGAAGAGGACCGCGCGCTCGAATATGCGTAAACCCTTACAGGTTACGCGTCGTTGAGCCGTTTGCGGATTTCCTTGCCAGCCTTGAAATACGGGACACGTTTCGCCGGAACCGGCACGGCTTCGCCGGTGCGCGGATTGCGTCCGGTGCGTGCCTCGCGTTCGCGCGTGGAGAACGCCCCAAACCCGCGCAGTTCGACCCGCCCACCTTCGGCAAGCCGCTGAGCGATTTCGTCAAAGAAGATATCGACCACTTGTTCGATCTCTTCCGCACGCAAATCGGGGTTGTCCTTGTGCAACTCGTGCAAAAGTTCGGACCGTATCATATTGCCCTCCCGGCGAACCCCGCAGCCCCTGCTGCTGCGTCGTCACCGCTGCGGTGTATCCGCCCGCCTATTTCCCAATTGCCCGGACCCGGCGAGCAACACAGATGCATAGGTGCCAGAATCCATTAATTCTCGCAAGGATGGTGCGAAAAATTGTTTGGCACAGGGCTATTTAGCTCTTGAGGAGCGCCCCTGACGGCTTCCGCCAAGGGCCGCATGCTTAACCTTGCTCGACCAGATCGGCGGGTTTGAGCCCCAGCCGCGTCATCCGGTCGCGGATTTCCGGCCATTCGGTGCTCAAAAAGCGGTCGCGTTCACGGCTGCGCAGCAATTCCGCCGCACCTTTGACGACATACATGCCGACGCCGCGCTGAACCTCGACCAGGCCATCATTCTGAAATTGCTGATACGCCTTTGCGACGGTCAGCGGGTTCGCGCCCTGCTCTGCGGCGAGCGCCCGAACTGAGGGCAACATTGCGCCTTCGGGGTAGTCTCCCTGAATGATGGCCGCCGCGATCTGATCGCGCAATTTGAGGTAGACGGGTCTGGATTGGGTCATGTTTATCTCGCTAGGTGCATCAGTGCCATAATACAGCCATGCGCGTCAAGTTTCGCCGGTTCGGTAAGATCATAAGCCAAGGGCGAAACAAAAGCTTCACATGGGCGAATGAGGCGCTACGTTGCGCCGCCATGACCGGCCCATTGAGAGGCCGCTGGAAATTCGGGGATCACGCAGATGAAAGATATGTCGCTTTGGAACGAAGGGGATTGGATCGCTGCGATCGCCTCCGTCGTCTTGATGGTTTTTCTTGCCGCAGGGGCATTTGCTGTCACGCGCAAATCGCCGGAAGTGGGCGGTCATCCCAAAGGTCTGTATATTCTTTTCTTCGCCGAGATGTGGGAGCGTTTCTCCTATTACGGCATGCGAGCCCTGCTGATTTTCTATCTCACGCAGCACTGGCTGTTCAACGATAGCGCATCGAACATCGTTTATGGTGCGTATGTCAGCCTTGTCTACATTACACCTGTCCTAGGCGGCTGGCTTGCTGATCGGTACCTCGGTCAACGCAAGGCAGTTCTGTTTGGTGCCGTGCTGCTGACCTTCGGCCATTTCCTCATGGCTTTCGAAGGAACCGGTGGTCAAAACGATCCGACAATCAACATCTTCTGGCTCGCGCTAAGCTTTATCATCGTCGGCTCCGGCTTTCTCAAAGCCAACATCTCGGTCATCGTCGGACAGCTTTATCCGAGAACCGATGTTCGGCGCGACGGTGCCTACACCATTTTCTACATGGGGATTAATGTCGGCGCTGCGATCGGCACGATTATCGCGGGCTATCTCGGTATCACGCTGGGTTGGGCATACGGTTTCGGCGCCGCCGGTATCGGGATGTTGCTGGGCCTGACCGTCTTCGTGCTCGGCAAGCCTTTGCTGCTGGGTCAGGGTGAGCCACCAAAGCCGCTGGCGATGAACACCGAAATGGTCATGTATGGCGTCGGCATAGTAGGCGTGGCGATCATGTGGGTGCTGATCCAGTACCAGTCTGTCGTTGGCGGGCTGATGCTGCTTTCGGGCGCGTTGCTGCTTGCTTATGTGCTGTTTGAAGCGTTCAAATTGGACAAGGAACCGCGCGAGCGAATGTATGCGGTGCTTTTTCTGATCGCGCTTCAGCCATTGTTCTGGGGACTGTTCGAACAGGCGGGAGGATCGCTCAATCTGTTTACCGATCGTTATGTCGATCTGGGCGGGGTTCCGGCTCCGATTTTCCAATCGATCAATCCGATATACATCATTCTCTTGGCACCTTTGTTCGCATGGCTTTGGACGTTCTTGGGTCGCCGCGGGCTTGAACCTTCGACGCCGGCAAAATTCGGGCTGGGTCTGGTTCAACTGGGCTTCGGTTTTCTTGTTCTGGTCTGGGGCGCGGCTTCGGTGGGAATAGACGCCAAAGTTCCAGTCATCTTCCTTTTCGGCATTTATCTGTTCCACACCACCGGCGAACTCTGCCTTAGCCCAGTTGGCTTGTCTGCCATGAACCGCCTGTCCCCCAAACATCTGGCCAGCCTGATTATGGGTGCGTGGTTTTTTGCGACGGCGGGCGGCAATTATGTCGCCGGGATGATCGGTGCAGCAACAGGCGGCGAAGATGGTGTCATGTCGCGTCAGGCGACGATGGATATCTATTGGCAGATCGGTCTGATCGCTATGGGTGTTGGGGTCGTGGTCATCCTGATTTCAGGTCTTGTCAAGAAACTCATGCACCTCGACACGCTTCAGGATGCGGATGACCACCTTACTGGAGCGCCCGCCGCTGGGCTCGAAGCGCAGGAGGGCGGGGTCCATCCTGCCACTCGGCCAACTGCATAACAGCCGCATAGCAATTGCATGTTCAAGGGAAAGACGATGAAAACCCAGGCATTGGTTGCGCTATCCAGCGCATTGGCTTTGGCCGCTTGCGCCACAACGGGCACAGCTGGCGGATCAGGAAGCGCTACGACTGACAAGGCCAGCGACGACGCCCCCCGCTATGCCGCCATGACCCCGGACGAGGGACCCTTTCCTTCGACCTACCGGCCCTATCCCGGACGCCCGACTGCGCTGGTCGGCGGAACAGTTTATGACGGCGCAGGCGGGATGATTGAGGGCGGAACGGTGCTGCTGCGCGCTGGCAAGGTCGTGGCCGTGGGCGGCAGCGATCTGCCAACCGATGGCTATGACGTGGTCGACGCCAGCGGCAAATTCGTAACCCCCGGCATCATCGACATCCACTCACACCTCGGGGATTACCCCACGCCCTCCGTGGACGCGCATAGCGACGGGAACGAAGCGACCAGCCCGACCACTCCCGAGGTCTGGGCAGAACATTCGGTTTGGCCGCAGGACCCCGGTTTCAGCCGTGCGCTGGCCAATGGCGGGATCACTTCGCTGCAGATCCTGCCTGGCTCGGCGAACCTGATGGGCGGGCGCAGCGTCACGCTCAAAAACGTGCCCTCGCGCACAGTTCAGGGAATGAAGTTCCCCGGCGCGCCCTATGGGTTCAAGATGGCTTGCGGTGAGAACCCCAAGCGCGTTTACGGCAATCGCGGGCGCATGCCTTCGACCCGCATGGGCAATTTTGCGGTCAACCGTCAGACCTGGCTTGATGCAATCGACTATGCCAACAACGAGGACGCCGACCGTGATCTGGGTAAGGAAACGCTGGTCGGTGTGCTTGAAGGCGACATTCTGGTCCATAATCACTGCTACCGCGCCGATGAAATGGCTCTGGTGATGGATATGGCCAAGGAGATGGGATACCGCGTCACCGCCTTCCACCACGCAGTTGAGGCATACAAGATCGGCGACCTGCTTCGCGAAAATGGCGTGTGCAGTGCGGTCTGGGCCGATTGGTATGGTTTCAAGATGGAAGCCTATGACGGCATTCTCGAAAATGCTGCCTACCTGCAGCAGGCCGGGGCCTGTGTGGTGATCCATTCCGACAGCGAAAACGGCATCCAGCGGCTCAATCAGGAAGCCGCCAAGGCGCAGGCAGCCGGACTGCGGCTCGGGATCGACTTGCCCGATGCCGCCGTCATCAGCTGGATCACGCTGAACGCGGCCAAGGCCATGGGAATTGACGAAATGACCGGCAGCCTTGAACCCGGCAAAATGGCCGATGTGGTGTTATGGAACGGCGACCCGCTCAGCGTCTATTCGCGGCCGGAACGGGTATGGATCGACGGCGCGCTGATGTATGATGCGATGGATCGCAGCCGCAGACCGGTAAGCGATTTCGAACTCGGACAGCCCGGCGAAGGAGACGTGAAATGAAGCGGCTTCTTACACTCGCGGCGTCGGCCATTGTGCTTGGTTCCGCTCCGGTAACGGCGCAGGATGTCGTCATTTTCAACGCAAAACTTGTCCTTGGCGACGGCAGCGACCCCATCGATGACGGCGTGGTTGTGGTAGAGGATGGCAAGGTTGTTTACGCCGGGACGAGCGATGGACGTTCGTTTGAAACCGATCAGGCGGTCGATGCGCAAGGCGGGTGGGTCACGCCCGGCCTGTTCGCGGCGGTCACAACGCTGGGCCTTTCGGATGTTGGCGCGGTCAGCGAATCCAACGACCAAAGCCCCGGCTCGGCGCCCTTCAGCGCTGCTCTCGACACGGCGCCAATCGTCAATCCCAATTCTCAACATATTCTGGTCCACCGCGCCGCCGGGATCACGCGCGCGGCAACCACCACCATGCCTTCGGGTTCGATCTTTGCCGGGCAAGGCGCGATTATCGATCTGGATGGAGACAGCGATCCGGTGACGGGCGAACGTGCGTTCCAGATGGTGGCACTGGGCGAAAGCGGTGCGCGGCTATCAGGCGGGAGCCGGGCGTCGGCGCATGTCCTGTTCCGCGCCGCCCTGCGCGAGGCACAGGCGCTCACCGGCGCTCGCGGAACTCCGCAGACCACGGAAATTTCGATTGACGATGAAGTGCTGCTGGGCCGTTTTGATGCAGAAGCGCTGGTCCCAGTGGTGACCGGTGCGCAGAAACTTTTTGTAGCAGTGGACCGCGCCTCCGATATCCGCGCGGTGCTGGCGTTGCGCGACGATTTCCCCCGGCTCAATCTGGTGCTGGTCGGTGCGGGCGAGGGGTGGCTGGTGGCAGACGCGATCGCCGCAGCGGGCGTGCCGGTTATTGCTGACGCGCTGGATGATCTGCCCGAAAGCTTTGAAGTGCTCGCCGCCACCCAGAGCAATATCGGCCGCATGACGCGCGCCGGGGTCCAGGTCGCGATCAGCGCAAACTCCGGCGAAAACCCGCGCAACGTTTCGCAGGCTGCGGGCAATCTGGTTGCCCTGGGCCGCATTCCGGGCGCTGCCGGGTTGAGCTGGGGTCAGGCCTTTGCCGCGATCAGCTCTGTGCCGGCGGCGATTAGCGGGTTTGAAGGCGAGGCCGGAATCCTTGCCGCTGGGTCGTTTGGCGATGTCGTGATCTGGAACGGCGACCCACTGGAGGTGGGATCGATCCCGACGCGCGTCTATATTGGCGGTGTCGCACAATCGCTTGAGAACCATCAAAGCCGGCTGCGCGACAGGTACCGTGATCTCGATGAAAGCGACCTGCCCAAGGCCTATGATTGGTAGCTTTCAGGTGTCGTTGGCGGAGGCTGGGTTAAAGGCTCGGCTGGACTCTGGCCAGCGGGCCGGAGCCTCGCCCTCCGCAAACAGGTGTTGCCTGCCCCATTCCGCCAGTTCGTTGTAAGTGGGAACCAAAGCGAGCGCAGCCTCGGTGAGGATGTAAAGGGCGCGCTTGCCCGAAGGTGGCTCGCGCGTCATCAGTCCAGCTTTCTGCAATATGCCTAGCCGCGACGAGAGCGCGTCGCGGTTGATGTCCAGTCGCTCCCTGAACTCCTCGAACCGCGTTGCTCCCAACAATGCCTCGCGCAGAATCAGCATCGTCCAGCGATCACCCAGAATGCGCGCGGCGCGACCAATGGGACACGGGGAATGCGATACTTGATAGTTTTTCACGGATGATCCTTCATGGGTCTGTTTATCAGACTTGCGCAAGAAGGAAGCAATAGGCATAAAGTCTGTTAAACAGACTTTATGGGATCAACAACATGCCTGTGACTCGCTTTGATAGCCCTGCCGCTTCGATTGAATACATGAAGCGCGTTGCTGTTAAGCAATCGGGCTTTTCGAACTGGCTCGACGTCGAGCCGATCCTTGTCTGGGAGGGTAAGAGCGAACTGCTGCTCGTGCTGCGTTCAGACATGACCCAGCATCACGGATTCGCTCATGGTGCGATTGTCGGGCTAATGGCTGATAATGCCTGCGCTTGGGCAGGCGCATCTGTTGCGGGCGATGTCGTGACCGGCGGCTACACGATCAATTTCCTCCGCCCGGCAAAGGGCGAGAGATTGCGAGCAAGGGGCGAAGTCGTAAAACCAGGAAAGCGGCAAGTGATCGTGCGCGGCGACGTATGGGCCGAAAGCGCTGGCAGCGCACCTGTTCACGTGGCGGTCGCTCAAGCGACGATCATTCCAACTGGACTATCGCGCTAGGTCTTGCGCACGCTTGATGATATGGCAGTCCCCATGGACAGTGCTATCGTCTCGCTCATCGCTGCAAACACAGCCTTTGTCGGCACGCATTTCATCATGTCACACCCTTTGCGCGCTCCAATGGTTGAGGTGCTGGGCGATCGGGGGTTTCAGATCGTCTATGCGCTGGTCAGTGCAGCGACGCTCGCTTGGGTCTATTTCGCTTTCAAGGACGCGCCGCCCGCTGATTTGACGGGGACAGGCGAAATTGGTTGGCTGATCGCAACGATCCTGACCTTGCCAGCGATGGTGCTGCTTGCTGGATCGGTGATGGGCAATCCCGCACTTCCTACTCCGATGGCACAGGAACAGGCCCGCGCAGTGCCGAAGGGTGTGTTCAAAGTTACCCGGCACCCGATGATGTGGGGCTTTGCCCTGTGGGCGCTGTCGCACATCGTGCTGTTCTGGAGCATGCGGACCATGATCACCGCTCTGGCAATTGGGGTGCTCGCGCTGGTCGGGGCAAAGCTGCAGGACCGCAAGAAAGAAGCGTTGATGGGTGAGGCTTGGGCGGTCTGGGAAAGCCGGACCAGCTATTGGCCGCGGTTTGCCGGTTTGCTGGGGGCCGGAGCGTTGCCATGGGCGCTGGGTCTGATTTTCTTCATCTTTTTTAGCTGGTTGCACCTTCCGCTTGGGGGAATACCTGCTGGGCTGTGGCGCTGGTTCTAAACCCGCTGCGGGCAGCGGCCTGCCGCAATTCAGGCACGAAAAACCTCTTATGTGTCGTCTTCCCTGATGATGATAACAAGATGCTCGTTCCGGGCAGATTCAGCATAGCGCAATACTGATGGGGTATGGCTCACCGGGCAGGAGAAACTGAATGCCACTTGCGTCACTGCTTGTGCTGACATCGCCCCTATTGCTGAGCCCGGCCGTGCCCGCTGGATCGGCGGCGCTCGGCGTGTCATCGCCAGCTGTTGTCGCGGTCGCCGCTGCGCCGGTTGCGGAAGCGGATCTGGTCGTTCTGCCGTTGGTTTGGTCGCTCAGCGCCCAGCAATCGCAAGATCCCCCGGAAGGCACTGGCCCGGAAGAAGACGCGCCACAGCCACCCGCGCAGAACGAGATCATCGTTGAGGGCGAATATGGCCCAACCGAAGGCGACCCGGTCGGGGAGTTCAACGAGACCAGCTATCGCATCACCCAAGACCTCGACCAGGCTTTTGTAGAGCCGATCGCCTATGCGTATCGTGATGGCCTGCCCGATCCGGTGCGCGACGGCCTCGGCAATGTCGTGCGCAATCTGGGTGAGCCTGCGAATATCCTCAATTTCCTGTTGCAGGGCAAATTCGGCAAAGCGGCGGAGACTTTGGGCCGACTGGCGATCAACTCCACGCTGGGTGTGGGCGGATTGGTCGACATCGCCGCAAAACCGGGGATTGGCCTGCCCTATCGGCGCAACGGATTTGCCAACACCATGGGGTTTTATGGCGTAGGATCAGGCGCCTATCTCTATTTGCCGCTGACCGGCGCGACCAGTGTGCGCGACCTGATCGGAAGCACGCTTGATCAGGCGGTGCTGCCGGTGGCGGTGGGCGCACCGTTCAACCGGATCGAATATGCGGCACCCTATTTCGTGATCAATTCGCTGGATGCGCGGCTTGAGGTGGATGAGGAATTGGCGCGGATCGGAGAGACGGTTGATCCCTATGCTGCGCGCCGCGACAGCTATCTCTATCGCCGCGAGCGCGATATCGCATTGCTGAAAGGCGAGGAGCCAGCAGAGCCGCCAGCGATCCTTGAAGAGGTCGAAGGCACCGGTGAGTTCGGGGAGCCTGGCGATACAGCGGACGAACCAAAAGTCTCGGCGCTGAACATCACTCGCCCGCGTTGATCGCTGGGCCCCCGAAAGGGCTCGCCGCTTAACGCCGTGCGGCGCGGTACATGGGCAGCATCACCGGTGAACTGCCGTGCTGGATTTCGCCGATCACTTCAAATCCGTGACGTTCATACAGGCTGACATTGCGGGAATTGGAGCTTTCCAGATAGGCTGGCAGCCCCTCCGCATCGATTCGTTCCAACGCTGTTTTCATCAGCATCCCGCCCAGACCTTCGCCCAGATACATGGGGTCGCAGCCAATGATCGGCAGATACCAGTGCTCTTCATGCGGGTGAAAACGCTCCATCTGACCAATCACGACCATCATTTCTTCGAACAGGGCCTCGGATGTAAACTCCTGGAGAACCCCGACCATGCGCTCTCCATCCGGAGCGGTGCCAGGCGGCAGCCACAGCGCGACCGCTTGCCCGTCATTGGCGGTCCAAGCGGTGCCGCGATCAAATGCTGCGCCTCCAAAAGCGTCAAAGAAGTCGCGGGTTGCCTCCAGAAAAGACGCTGCGCCCGCGCTGATCCAGCGCGCTATGGGGTCGGTAACAAACGCCAGCACAGCGGTCTGAATAAGCCGCGCCCGATCTTCTGGCTGGGCGATAGTGATTTCGGGTATAGTCAAGGCAGCCCCCCTCTTGAACATCTGGTCGGGTGTGGAAGCTAGAGCCGCTCGCCGGTGAGAAAACCCTGTCTAGGCCCGCGCCTCTTCTACGCTCGACGAATTGTATTTCAGCGCTTTCAGCACGCAATCCACGATCTGCGGCGCGTTCAGGCCCGCTTCCTCATATTGTTTATACGGGTCTTCGTGATCCAGAAACGAATCCGGCAGCCGCAAAGTGCGCAGCTTGAGGTTACCGTTGCCGCCATCAGCGTCGGTCAGCCCCTCATCGGTGGCATAGGTCAGCACATGCGCGCCCAGCCCGCCAATTGCACCTTCCTCGACCGTCACCACCACCTCATGCGTGCGCATCAGCCGCGCGATCAGGTCATGATCCAGCGGCTTGGCAAAGCGCAGGTCGGCAACCGTGGTCGAAAGCCCTTTCGCCTCCAGCGTGTCCGCGGCCTTCTTGGCCTCTTCTAGCCGCGCACCAAGCGACAGGATGGCAACCTTGGTGCCTTCGCGCACCACGCGGCCCTTGCCGATCTCCAGCTTTTCGAGGCGGTCGGGGATTGGCACTCCCGTTCCGCTCCCGCGCGGATAACGAAAGGCAATCGGGCCTTCGTCATATTCGGCCGCGGTGTAGGTCATATGCGCCAGTTCAGCTTCGTCGGCGGCGGCCATCACCACCATATTGGGCAGCGTCGCCAGATAGGTGATATCGAAACTGCCCGCATGGGTGCAGCCATCCGCGCCCACCAGACCCGCGCGGTCAATCGCAAAGCGCACCGGCAGGTTCTGGATCGCTACATCGTGCACCACCTGATCATAGGCGCGCTGAAGGAAGGTCGAATAGATCGCCGCAAACGGCCGCATCCCCTGCGCGGCAAGTCCGGCTGCAAAGGTCACGCCGTGCTGTTCGGCAATACCGACGTCAAAGCTGCGTTCAGGGTGGGCCTTGGCAAAGCGGTCCACCCCGGTGCCCGATGGCATCGCGGCGGTGATCGCGCAGATGCGGCTGTCGGTTTCAGCCAGTTTGGCAAGCGTGTCGCCGAACACATCCTGATAGGCTGGTGGGCCAGCAGCGCCTTTCTTTTTCTCGCCGGTAATGACGTTGAATTTGGGGACGCCGTGATATTTGTCGGCGCTTTCCTCGGCAAATCTGTAACCCTTGCCCTTGGTCGTCACGACATGGATCAGCACCGGACCTTCGGAAGTGTCACGGACATTTTCCAGCACCGGGATCAGATGGTCGAGATTGTGGCCGTCAATCGGGCCGACGTAATAAAAACCCAGCTCCTCAAACAGGGTGCCGCCGGTCACCATCCCGCGCGTGTATTCTTCTGCCTTGCGAATGCCTTCGTGCATCCGGCGGCTCATTTTCTTGACCGCGCGGCTGGCAAGACTGCGCAGGCCGAGATATTCGCTGGAGGACACCATCCGCGCTAGATAGGCGGATAGCCCGCCGACCGGCGGAGCGATCGACATGTCGTTGTCGTTCAGGATCACAATCAGCCGGTTGCCCGCCTGCGCCGCATTGTTCATCGCCTCATAGGCCATGCCCGCGCTCATTGCGCCGTCGCCGATCACTGCGATCCCGCGCCCCGGCCTGTCGTTCAGCTTATTGGCAACAGCAAAGCCGAGCGCCGCCGAAATCGAGGTCGAAGAATGCGCCGCGCCGAAAGGATCGTATTCGCTTTCGCTGCGCTTGGTAAAGCCGGACAGCCCGCCGCCCTGCCGCAAGGTGCGAATCCGGTCACGCCGCCCGGTCAGGATTTTGTGCGGGTAACATTGATGCCCAACATCCCAGACCAGCTTGTCGTCCGGCGTGTTGAACACATAATGGAGCGCAACCGTCAATTCGACCACGCCAAGTCCCGAACCCAGATGGCCGCCGGAAACGCTGACGGCGTCGATCATTTCTTCGCGCAATTCGTCGGACAATTGCCGCAATTGCTCAGGCTTCAACCGGCGGAGCTCATCAGGCGTAGGCACTTGATCGAGCAAAGGAGTTTTGGGCGATGCATTCATGCCTCAAGTCCTACACGCTTGAAACTCGCCTGTCGATAAACGCTTTATCGCAGATACGGGGCGTTTTGTCGGCGGATCGGCGGCGAATTGTGACTAAAGACCGTCCGCGTCAGGCGCACATCTGGCACAGGCCGCGAATCTCCAGCACCGGGCGTTCGGCCTTGAAATTCCGGGCCTTGGCCAGCGCGCGCACGCTGCGGCTGACGTCTTCGTCATCGACATGCTTGGCCTCACCGCATTCGTCGCAGACCAGAAAGATGCAATCATGCTCGCAGCCAGGATGGCTGTTGGCGAGAAAGGCGTTTGCGCTTTCCACCCGCATCGCAAGATTCTTGCCCACGAACAGATCAAGAATCCGATAAATGCTGTTGGGCGCAACCCGTTTGCCGCGCGCTGCGGACAAATTGTCGGCAATGTCATAGGCCGAAACCGGGCGATCATGCCGGGCAAGCTCGGTAAACACCGCTTCGCGCATGCTGGTCCATTGCTCGCCTGCTGCGGTCAAAGCTCCGCGCGCGGCGAGAATCAGGTCTTCGCCTGAATGTTCTTCATGGGCATGATGGTTATGCTGGCTTGCCATGCTGGCAATATAGGGCGGCCTGCGCAATTGCGCCAGACGTGCGTTGGATCATCCGTCGCGCAGGAAACGCGCGCTGTAATCGCTGGGAAACATCGCACGCAGCGCATCGACCTTGGGCTTGTCCCAGCGCAGAATATATCCGTGGCGCGGGTTCTTTGCCATGAAGTCCTGATGATAGGCCTCCGCCGGGTAAAATGTCCGCTGCGCCTCTATCCGAGTGACGATCGGCCCGCTCCATACGCCCGATTCGCCCATCTGGGCCAGATAGGCCTGCGCGACAGCGCGCTGTTCCGCACTCGTCGGGATCAAGGCGCTGCGATAATGCGCGCCCACATCGGGGCCCTGGCGGTTCCGCAGGGTTGGATCTGCTACGACCGAAAAGAATATGCGCAGCAACTCATCATAGCGCACGACATAGGGATCATAGGTGATCCGCACCGATTCTGCGTGATTGGTGCCGCCCGATGTGATGCGGCTGTAACTTGCAGTCGCTGCGGTGCCACCGTGATAACCTGCAACCGCTGATTTCACGCCGTTAACGTGGCTGAACACGCCTTCGACGCCCCAGAAACAGCCGCCTGCAAAGATTGCCGTCTTAAGTCCCGCGCCTTCTTTGGCGATGCGTTGTGGGACGGGGGCATTGACCGGCTCTTCAAGCGCCAGCAGCGGCGCGGGCTGCATCACCATGGCAAACCCGGCCAGGGCCGCCGCTGTCAGCACGCCAAAGCGGATTGGGCCGAAATGGGATGAGGCGCGGTTCATGCGGAATTCTCCAGAGGTGCAATTAGAAACTCATCCGCCGGAGCGGGCGCTTCGAGCGGCGCTGCGGCGCGCGCGGGCGATTCGATCCGGCTGCCCCAATGGTCGACAGTCACCGCCCCGGCGATTGCCGCGCCGACTAGGAATCCAATGCCGAAATTGCGATAGAGGTCGGGTGCGAAAAGGGTCATGGCGGGTCTCTCAGGCCTTTGTATTCTGGTGCGCGGCCCGGTTAGGGGCAGGCCGCTTGCGCCAGAATGAATGGCCGGTTCATGCGTTCATTCGCGTTGCTGGACGAAATAGTTACGCCGCCCGCCGAGAAAAAGATGCGCAGTCGTCCACCCGCGCCTGCGGTCGCCCTGATCCGCTCTTGCCTGGATCAATGCCTGAAATGGCGCATCCCGGTGAACACCATGGCGAGGCCTGCTGCGTCGGCCGCCGCGATCACTTCGTCGTCGCGGATTGAACCGCCAGGCTGGATCACCGCTGTCGCGCCCGCTTCTGCGGCGGCGATCAGGCCATCGGCAAACGGGAAGAATGCATCGGATGCAACCGCGCTGCCCATAGTCAGGGGTGCGCCCCAGCCATAGCTGTCCGCCGCCTCTCGCGCCTTGATCGCAGCGATGCGCGCGGAATCGCGACGGTTCATCTGGCCCGCGCCAATTCCGGCGGTCGCGCCGTCCTTGGCATAGACAATCGCGTTGGATTTGACGTGCCGCGCAACGGTCCAGGCGAACAGGCAATCCTTGAGCTCTTGCGCCGTCGGTTCGCGCTTTGTGACCACCTTCAGATCAGCCTGGCCAACTGCGCCATTGTCCCGGCTCTGGATCAGCAGGCCGCCCGCGATGCTTTTCATGAACAACCCACCCCGGCGAGGGTCGGGCAGGTCGCCGCATTCAAGCAACCGCAGATTTTTCTTTGCGGCAAAGATTTCGCGCGCTTCGGCGGTGACCTTTGGCGCAATCACCACTTCGGTGAAAATTCCGGCAATCGCTGCTGCGGTTTCGCCGTCGAGTTCGGTGTTGACCGCCACAATCCCGCCAAAGGCCGAAACGCTGTCGCATTGAAGCGCGTTGGTCCACGCTTGAAGCAGCGACACCCCCTGTGCCACACCGCAAGGGTTGGCGTGTTTCACGATCACGACCGCCGGTGCCTGACCTGCAAACTCGGCGGCGAGCTCCAATGCGGCATCGGCATCGTTCAGATTGTTGTAACTGAGCGCCTTGCCCTGCATTTGTTTGGCCTGCGCCACGCCGCGTGCGACGGCGACCTGCGGGACATAGATTGCCGCCGATTGATGCGGGTTTTCGCCGTAACGCAAGAGGTCTGCGCGCTTGAATGTGAGCGGCAAGGTCTCTGCAAAAGGCGTCGCCTGCAACGCTTCTGTGCCCAGTGGATGGGTAAAGGCATCGCCAAACGCGAACCAATTGGCGATCGCAGCATCATAGGCTGCAGTCCGGGCATAGGCTTTGCCCGCCATGCGAATCCGGAACGCTTCGGAAGTGGCGCCGTGATTGTCCGCCAGTTCCTGTTCGAACGCCGCGTAGTCCGCCGGGTCGGTGAGGATTGTCACAAACCCATGATTCTTGGCGGCAGAGCGCACCATGCTCGGCCCGCCAATGTCGATATTTTCAATGATCTCAGCGCGCTCAGCGCCCTTGGCGACGGTCGCTTCAAACGGATAGAGATTGACAACTACCAGATCGATCGCACCAATCTCGTGCTCTGCCATGGCGGCAAGGTGTTTGTCATTGTCGCGCAGCGCCAACAAGCCGCCGTGGATTTTGGGGTGGAGGGTTTTCACCCGCCCGTCCATCATCTCGGGAAAGCCGGTGAGATCGGACACATCGCGCACCTCCAGCCCAGCCTCGCGCAGAGCCTTGGCTGAGCCTCCGGTGCTGACCAGTTCCACCCCGCGCGCGGCCAGAACCGCGCCCAGCTGCGCCAAACCGGTCTTGTCGGACACCGAAAGCAGCGCCCGTTTGATAATCGTCGATGCCATCTTGGAAACCTATCCCATTTTCTTGAGGAGCCAGGAGAATTGCCCGCCGCCGCGCGATGTCAGCCCCTCTATCACCAATTGCTCCGCCGCATGGGGCCGGCCTTCGCCATCGACCCAAAGACTGTCCTCGCAGGTCAGTTTGACATCGGCACCAGCAGCCCCGCCGACGGCCCCTTCTTCACCGCTCTGGCCGCGAAGGCGGAATTGCCACAATCTGCCATCGGGCGTCAGCAAACTGGCGCCTCGGCCGTCCTGCGAAAGATGTGCCTCGACCCCGCGCCCAAGATGGAACCTTATCGCAAAGCCGACCATGCCGCGTTTGCCGCTGCGTTTGACGGGCAACAAGATATCATCGCCTGAAAGCTCGCTGCCATCGCTGCGCAAGGTCAGAATCCGGCTGTGGGTCAGGCCAAAGCGCGCGGAATAACCATCGTGGCTGGCTTCTATCCGGGTGGCCTCACGGCCATTCTGATGGATGATGCGCCGCTCCACCTCGACCAGCTCGGCACCCCGGCCCAATTTGCCGTGAAGCAGCACGGCGGTGCTGTTGGCATCATCAAGCACCAGCGTCGAATGCGCTGCAGTGGCGCGCAATGCTTGCCCGATGCGCGCTGGCACCTGCCCGCCTGCCAGCGCCGCGCCGCCGCAATTGACAATCACGCGCGATGGACCATCGGACATTTCAAACGCCAGCGTCGATGCGCAACCACAGCGCGTGTGCCGCGCACGCGGCGGCGGACCGGCATCAAATTGAACCGTGGTCTGCCCGCCGCGAATTCGCTGATACCCCCAATGTTGAGGATCGTTCAGCGGACGTGTGCGTACACCGCTGGCCGCGATCAGCGCCGAAACGCGGTCGGCTGGAATCGCGCCTTGCCCCTGCCAATTGCCCAGCGCCCCGTCCCCGTGGCGCAGCGCCAGCAGCGGCGGCACCAGCAATTCGCGCATGACAAGGATGGCATCAGGCACCGCGCAACTCACCGCCTCGTAACAGGCAATCAGATCGGTCAGCACTTGAATTGCATCCATCTGCGCCGACGGACAGCGCGACAGCGCCCCACCATCCTCCGCCACCAGATCGCCCAGCGCGCGAACGAGCCCCGCCTCCCCATAGAGCCGCCGAGGCTTGCCATCGGGGAGTAGCAACCCAGCCGCAGTTACCGCAGCCCAGCCCGCAACCTGCCCCAGTCCCGCGCCGCTGCGCAGCGCCTTGCGGTCCAGCCAGCTTGCGGTTTCTTCAATTGCGTCAAGCAAGCGCGGCTTCAGATCGGGCGTCTGGCCGGTCAGCACCAGCGGCGCATGCACGAGCCATGCAAGCAGCCGCATTCCGGCGTTTTCGACATCCCACGCAGCACCCTTGGCACCGCCCTTGGGCGGCGATGGATTGGCGTCGAGCCAGCGGCCGGTGATCCGCTCGGCAATCGCCGTGCAATCCTCACGCGGCGCGCTTGCAGCGAGGTCAGCGAGCCACGAAAAGCTGTGAACGGCGCGCTCGATGCCCGGCGAAAGCCGCGCAGAGCTGTCGAAATCGAGCTGACCGATGGGCTGTTTGACGCCGTGAACGAGGAAATGTCCCGCGCGCAGCGCAATTCCGGCCGCGCGGCTGCCGGTAGTCGGGCTTTCAACCGTCGCCAGAACCCGCATCGCGGCAGGGCGGCGAAACGGCGCAACCAGCGTATGACCGGGCACGCCTATACGGTACGCCAGCCGGATCAACGCTTCGCCAGGGCGTTGGCGCGGAGCGATCACATCGCTCAGCGCCAAAGCGCGCGAATTGTCTATGGGTTCAGCCGGGAATGCAGGTCGGGCATCCGCGCTCGGGTGGTCCTGGCTCTGCGATTCCCTGCCCGGCCCAAGCGCAAGTGCCGGGCGATCAGCTGCGCCGTCATTCTGCTCGAAAGCGTCTTTGGCGTCGGTCCCTTTGGCTTCAAAGCTGCGGTCGTCGAACAAGGTTTCCATCAGCTGGCCCCTTTCAGCGCGGCAATATTGGCGGCATATTGGCCAGCCCCGCCTTTAAACGTCGCCGATCCTGCAACCAGCACATCTGCGCCCGCTGCGACGCACAATCTGGCGATTTCGGGATTGACACCGCCGTCAACCTCGAGATGTATCTCGCGCCCTTCAGCATCGATCATCGCGCGGATACGGGTGATTTTTTCGAGCTGCGACGGGATAAAGCTTTGCCCCCCGAAACCGGGATTGACGCTCATGACCAGAATCAGATCGACCATGTCCATGATGTTATCGAGTGTTTCTACGGGTGTGCCAGGATTGATGACCACTCCAGCCTTCTTCCCCAGTGCGCGGATCGCCTGAAGCGTGCGGTGGATATGCGGCCCCGCCTCTGGATGGACAGTGATGATATCCGCACCGGCGTCGGCAAAAGCTTCCAGATACGGATCAACGGGGGCGATCATTAGATGGACGTCAAAGGGTTTTGAAGAATGCGGGCGAAGTGCCTTCACCACATCGGGGCCAATCGTGATATTTGGCACGAAGTGGCCGTCCATGACGTCAATATGGATCCAGTCCGCACCCGCCGCATCAACCGCGCGCACCTCTTCGCCAAGCCGGGCGAAGTCGGCCGAAAGGATGCTGGGAGAGATCAGGGGTGGTGGCATGGTGATGGGCTGCGCTATTCCTCTGCAGCTTGCCTTACCCTTTCGGCGAATCGCGCAGCAAGCACGGCACAAGGTCTTTTCCCCGGCGCACTTGCAAGCGGCACACTTGCATTTCCAGATCAATGCCGCGCAGTTCAGCGACAATTAAGAACGCTGTGGGCATTCGGGAAGAAATCTTGCGGCGAAACTTCATGGGACAAAGGGCCTTGCGCGTCGCTCCACCTATACTGACAGGCAGAACACAATGGCTTCGAATTCGAGGATCAAGAGTATCGTTTGCGGCACTGGAGTGGCCGCGATGTTGGCAGTTGGCGGACTTGTGCCGACTGTTACATCAGCGGCGCCTGCATCCGGGATCAGCGACTATCGCAACACGATCACCAATGACATGCGCGCCTGCGCGCCCGGTGCCGGCCCGGCAGTGCGGGTCACCATTGAGGGTGTGAAAAGCTCCACCGGCAAAGTCCGCGCGCAGGTCTATAACGGGACCAGCGCAGACTGGCTTGAAAAAGGGCGCTGGCTCAATCGTATCGAAATCCCCGCAAGGCGCGGACGTATGACGCTCTGTATGCCTGTGCCCAAGAGCGGCACCTATGCCATTGCCGTGCGCCATGACGCCAACAACAACAATGAAACCGACATCAGCGAGGATGGCGGCGCAATGTCGAACAACCCATCAATCAATATTTTCAACCTGGGCCGACCGGGCGTGGACAAGACTCGTTTCAATGTCAGCAGCGGGGTCAGCTCGATTTCAATTACGATGAAGTACTTTAGCTAGCGCTATTTCCAGCCCGTTTACGGTGCTTTCTTAGCGCCCACAGCACTCCCGGTGCGGACAATAATGGATGGCGCTCCCGGAACGGGGTGACCGAAACCGCCATGCCGGTGTGCCGTTCGATCTTCCACGCGGCATAACGCGCCGCACCATCGAAAGTCGTGCTCGCCTTGACCAGCCGAACCAGGTTGAGCGGCTTTCCCAGTTTTTGGCGGCGCGACCACCAGCTTTTCACCCGGGTTCGTTCGGTGGCTGGCAGCGAAGGTGTGATCCGGTCTGCACGCTGTGTGTAGGCGACGCCTCCCGCATCAAGCGCCAGTGGCAAAAGCCCGGCAAAATGCGCCGCATTGACGTTGAGGATGTCATTTTCCCGCCCGGCCTTTTCAACTCTGAATTCGGCTTTGTAGGTCGCCTGAAACAGGGCTCGCCAAAAATCTTCTGCGGCGCCGCTTGCAGGGCCCAGAACCGCAGCAAGGCGAGCTGAAACAATAGCCGCCGATCGCACTGCATCCACCACTTGTTCCCGCACGGCTTCATCGCACTGCCACACCAACGCTGAAGGTTGAACAAAGCGCGCCCAGATCGTGGTATCGATCAGATCGCCCGCTGCTGCCTTGGCAAAGGTCGACAGCGCCATTGTCGCTGCTTTGGCACGCAAAGTTGTGCCCGCAAATTCGCGCTCATGATAACTGACCTTGGGCCAGATATTCGGCAAGAGCCCTTCCCGCTCCGCGTCCGGCAGCAGGACATAGAAATCGAGCACACCGTCGAGCGAGCCCGTACGCAGGTTTGACCCATAAAACAGTACGGCGCTTGCCTCGGCCTGCTCGGCGAGTTCCTGTGCAAACTCCCTGACTGCAGAATCAACCGGTGTATCAAGCTGCGCAGAGATGCGCTGGGTCAGATTGGGATTTTCATCGGCCATGGGCCGCACTTGTCGCTTCAAGGCGTTACGAATTCAAGCTCTGGCCCCTGCGCGACGCGATATTTGCCCGCGGGAAACGCCTCTCCATCAAAGATGAACTGGTCTTCGATTTCGAGCGTGAACTGCGGCGTGGTGATCTGGTGAATGCCGCGTTCGCGCAGTCCAGTGGGCGCCCTGCCGCGCAATATTGTGGGGATCAAAAGCGTCGTTCGGCGAGTGATCTGGTCAAGCGCGACCAGTTTCAGCCCGCTGCGCAGCCTGCCAAACGGCTTGATGCCCGCCGGCAGTGTCTCCAGCGTGGAAGAAAACAGCAATTGCCGCCACTGCGGATCGCCGTGCTCGCTATGCGCCATGGGCGATAGCTGGGTTCCCAGATGGATCGCCATGCGCGCACCCCGCCGCCAAGGGTTTTGGCGCGACGCAAACAGGCACTGCAGAACGCCCCAAAGCGTCGTCACCGCAACCGCCATCGAATTGAATGCGCCCAGCCGGTGGGCGCTTTGCCCAGCCCTTGTCGCAGTGGTGAAGGCACCCGCTCCGAGAATAAAGCCAAGGATCCGATTGCCCTTGTGTTCACCGATTGGCGAGACATCGATAGGACGGCGGTGAATGCGGCCCCCGCGCTCAAAGGCATCAAGGGCGTTTTGCATCGACCAATCCGCTGGAACCCCCAGATCGACGGTCAAGGCATTGGTTTTGCCCTTGGGCAACACCGCGATGGCGGGCCAGTCCTCACCAAAGATGCCCGCACCGCAGGTTAGCACATCGCGCACGGTTCCATCGCCGCCATTGATGACCAGAAGATCAATCCCGCGCGCCGCGAATTCGGCAAGAGCTTCAGGCAGTTGTGAACGGTCGCCGGGCTTTGCGATATGAACTTGAGGGCAAATTCCGCAATCGAAGTCTGCGCCCTGATTGCCATGGCTGCGCGGATTGTAGATCACACCGACATTCGGTGTCTCGCCGGGCGCGCGATCGCGCCGCGCGGACGCACGCACTCTAGCACGCGGGGTCACATGCGGAAGCTGAGCAAATTCGTAGATCGGCGTTGCCATAATGGACCTTTAATTGTCAGACAGCCACAATGCTACTGCCATCTTGACTTGGCGCTGTAATATTCGCCCAGTGTCGCAAGGTGGTTACATCGTTCTAAGCGCGATTTTCACAAGGGCATGGCGGGCCAAGATGTTGGAATTTGCGACAAGACGCAGACGCAGACGGATGAACGGTAAATTCAACATTCCCGCTGGTTCTGGCTCTTTTTCGCGCTAGTCTACGACTATGCTGACCGACACACTGATCGAAGCCGCGCGCGCGCTGGCACCCGAAACCATCGCGCTGCGCCGCGCGATCCATGCAGAACCCGAATTGGGCCTGCATTGCCCGTTGACCATGACCAAGGTGCGCGATGCTTTGGTCGACCTGCCTCTCGCATGGCGGACCGGGCCTTCGACCACAGGCGCGGTGGCAACCCTTACCGGCGCGAAAGCGGGAGAGAATAGCCCGCGCGTGCTCCTGCGCGGAGATATGGACGCGCTGCCGATGGATGAGAAAACCGGGCTGGAATTCGCCTCGACCATCCCAGGCCGCATGCATGCCTGCGGGCATGACACGCATACGGCGATGCTGGCTGGAGCCGCTCGGGTCTTGGCCGAGAGGCGCGAGACGCTGGCCGGAACGGTCGATTTCATGTTTCAGCCCGGCGAAGAAGGCCATCACGGCGCGCGCTTCATGCTCGATGACGGGCTGATCGACCCGCTGCCCGACGCCGCCTTTGCCCTGCATATCATGCCCAACGCCAAATTTGGCGTGCTGGCCGGGCGCGCGGGCGCCTTGATGGCCGCGGCAGACCAGTTCACTATCACGGTCAAGGGAAAAGGCGGGCACGCATCAATGCCGCATGATTGCGCCGATCCGGTGCCGGCGGCTGCCGCAATTGTCAGCGCGGTGCAGGCGATGGTAACCCGCCGGTTCAATGCCGCCAACGCGGTGGTGGTGACCGTGACCCGGCTGCAGGCAGGCACGGCGTTCAACGTCATCCCAGACGACGCCATCTTGCAAGGCACCATCCGGACCTTGTCGCCGGAAAACCGGACAAAGGTGCATACGGCGCTGGCACAAACCGCCACAGACACCGCTCGCGCGCACGGCGTTGAGGCTGATTGTGAGATCGTTCAGGGTTTTCCCGTCACCATATGTGATGAACGCGCGGTGCAGCTTGGTGCGAAAGTGGCGCGGGCGCTTAGCGGAGGTGACGGATGGCACGACCTTCCCGCACCGATCATGGGTGCAGAGGATTTCTCCTACCTTCTCGAAAAGGTGCCCGGCGCAATGTTTTTCCTCGGCGTGGCTCCAGAAGGTGACAATTGGAGCCAATGCTGTGCCATACATTCGCCGCGCATGCATGTCGATGAAGCCGCGTTGCCGCGCGGTGTCGCGATGCTCGCAGGATGTGCGCTTGAATTCATCGCCAACGGGTTTGAGTAATCACCCCTCTGCTTGCGCTTTTCCTGCGCACCGATCAATGTGAACGATCCTACAGACGCGTAGCTCCGTCAGCTTTCTTGAAAGCGCAACGCGAATGCCTCAGGATGCTCCGACGAGGGGTTGCTATAGTGCGCTAGACCGAGCGCAAAGGAGAGGCTTGCGTTGGCCCGCAGCAGCACAACGATCGTAGATGTCGCAAACGCAGCCGGGGTGTCGCGCCAGACCGTTTCGCGCGTCATCAATCAGAAAACCAATGTGAGCGCCGACGCGCGCGAGCGGGTCGAGGCCGCGATCGACGCATTGGGTTATGTCCCCAACCTTGCTGCGCGCCGGATGGGTGGTGCCCGCAGCTACACCCTGCTGGCGCTGATCGAACGCGGAGCGGCGCGCGCGGCGGGCGGCCATCTGCCGCTTGGCGAAATGCTGCTTGCCGGGATCGAGACCTGTTCGAAACAGGGGTATCACCTGCTGTTCGAACAATTGGAGACAGGCACAGCGGGTGCGGGGAGCAATCCAGAACTGGCGCGCCGATTGGCCGCGGTGCTGGGTTCAGTCCAGCCTGACGGCGTGATTGTCATGCCGCCGCTCGATGAAAGTATCGCAGTTTTCAGCGCGCTTGAAAAACGGGGAGTGGCCAGCGCCTGTCTTGGCGAACGTCTTGAAAAAGGTCGTAAAGTCCCCGGTCTTGACGAGACAATCTTTGGCGAGGCCGCGGCGCAGCGATTGGTTGATCTCGGCCACCGACAGGTCGGATTTGTCGCTGGTGTAACCGAGCCCGAACGGTCGCTGCGCCGACTCGAGGGGTATCGCAATGCGCTGGCACGGGCGGGCAGCCGGGCGCACCGGCACTTCGTCGCAAAGGGCGCGCAGGATTACGTCGCAGCCTTAAAACTGGCTCGCGGGTGGCTCATGCCGACTATCCGCCCTACCGCGATCATTGCCGAAACTCCCGAGGTCGCGCTCGCGTTTCTGCAGGTGGCAGGCGAATTGAAAATCGCTGTGCCGCGCGAATTGTCGATTCTATCACTTACTGACAATTCCTCGCTCGACCGCGCTGTACCGCCAGTATCGGCGCTGTTTCAACCCTATGGCGCGATGTTCGCCCGCGCCTGCGCCGCGCTGATGAACGCAAGTGCCGGGGCAGGGGCTGCGCCGGCCGCAACCGAGGTGGCCGCCGGGAATGTGCCGGGCAAGTTTGAATTTGCTGACCGCAAGAGCCTGGCCAAAGCCCCTCGCGCGGTGTGACGCAACGCCTTGACACCGCGTAAATACTTGTAACCACTGGGCGCCAAAGCTGGTTGCACTGAAGCAGCTATGCGATCATCCTTGGCAATCGAGGATCCACAAGAGATGTTCAAAGAAGCCAGAGCCCTGCCCCTCGCCTGTCTTTGTGCGGTTGGCGCTATTGCGCCAGCGTCTGCGTCTGCAAACGAGGCAGACAATGTTACCTATGTCGTCGCTCCCGGCGATACGCTTTATGGCATTGCCGGGCGGTATCTCGTGACCACCCAGGCCGCCCGGCAAATTCAGCGTATTAATAAGGTGCGCAACCCGCGCCGGCTGAACATCGACCGGACATTGATTATTCCGCGCCAATTGCTTCGCCATAACCCGGCAGAATTGCGTGTTGCCGCTTTTTCAGGGCCGGTGCGGATCGCCGGAAATGCCCCAACCGTAGGCACAGCGCTGCGCGAGGGACAGACCATCGAAACCGGACCCAACGGGTTTATCAGTTTCAGCAGCCAGTTTGGCGGGCGCATCTCGCTGCCTTCCAACACCAGCGCACGGCTGATCAAGGCGCGGCGCTATGTTCTGGGCAACACGCTGGACGTAGACTTTGCGGTTTCGCGCGGACGAGCCAATGCCATTTCCCCCACACTGGAAGGGCAGGACCGGCTCAGGATGCGAACACCTTTGGCGGTCACAGCGGTCCGCGGGACCGAGTTTCGCGTCGCCTATGATGCGCAAGTGGGCGAATTCAGCCTAACCGAAGTGACCGAAGGTGAGGTCCGCGTTGCGGCCGCAGGTCAGGAACGGGCCGCCCCAGCCGGCTTCGGCGTTTCGAGCACCCCATCCGGAGTCAGCGAGCCCGAAGAATTGCTGCCCGCCCCTGCGGTCCTCAATCCCGGTGCGGTCCAGACCGGGGCAGACCTTGAATTTGCGCTCGAACCGGTTGGCGGAGCGGTCGGATATCGGGTTCAACTTGCGCGCGATGCAGGGTTCATTGATGTCATTTCCGAGCAGGTTGAAAGCGATGAAAGTGTGGTGCTCCCCGGCATTGCAAACGGCCGGTTTTTTGTGCGTGCCCAGCCAATCGCGGCCAGTGGACTGGAAGGCAAATCGCAAAGTTATTCGTTCATTCGTAAGCGGTTGGGGGTAAGCGGCACCGCAGTCGAGGCACCAGATTACAACGGCTTCAATTTTGCCTGGGTCCCCGAAGGCGGCGAGCATGCGACATTCGCCTTTCAATTGTGGTCAGAGGACGATCCCCAGAGATTGCTGGTGGACGAAATGGGTCTCACGATGACAAAAGTGACGTTGACTGATTTGCCTCCGGGAAAATATGTGTGGCGGGTGGCGGCGGTCGAAGCCGGTTTGGATCAGGGTTTCCTGAAGGTCTGGGCCGCACCGCAATCCTTGATTGTTGCGGAATGATGCGCGCCGGATGATGGCGATCCAGCGATGAAGATGAGGCGATTGCTTTCCGAATGGGCCGGTCTGTTCGCGCTTTCGATCCTTGGCGCGGTGGCTTTGCAATCGAGCGGAATAACCCAGCGGATCGACAACCAGCTGCTCGACAAACTTGCGCCACTCGCGCGCGCACCGATGCCAAACGATATTGCACTGATCGTGATTGACGACCGCAGCCTTGCGGAAATCGGAGCCTGGCCTTGGCCGCGCCGTCATCACGCACAATTGCTGGACCGGCTCGATGCGGCAGAGGCGCGGGTCGTCGTGCTCGATGTTCTGTTCCTCGAACCCGGCTCCCGCAAAGATGACGCCGCGCTTGAAAGCGCTATGCAAAAAGCCGGCAACGTGCTGTTGCCGCATACATTCACGGCCCGCACCAATTCGGTCGCGGGGATTGATCCGCTTTATCCTCTGCCGCAATTCGTTGCAGCAGCAGCTGGCACCGGCCACGTTGTGGCAGAGCCCGATGGCGATGGAATCCTGCGGCGCTTCGATCTCGTTTTCGCCACCGACAAGGGGGAGTTCGAGCACCTTGCGCTAAAGGCTTTGGCCCAAATGGGCGACAGTGCGGAGGGCCGAACGGAACGCAAGTCCGCGCTTATCCCGTTTCATTCGGAAGGGTCCATCGCCAAACATTCCGCCAGCGACGTGATATCAGGCGCGGTTTTACCTGAATTTTTTGCCGGCAAGACCGTGTTGATCGGAGCCACCGCCCAAGGACTTGGCGATAGATATTCGGTCGCCGCGGGGGATGTCACGTTGATGACCGGGGTTGAAACGCAGGCCAATTTGTTGAGTGCGCTGATGACCAATTCCGCGATCGATCCATTGGACGCGCTTTGGCAAAATACACTAGCGACAGTGGCTCTCATCGCCTTGTTCGCATCATTCTGGTATCTGGCCCCGCGGTACGGCCTGTATGCCGCGCTTGTCCTGATCGTCATGCTGTTGGCGATTAGCGCTGCTTTGCTGGTGTGGGCCCGTATCTGGCTGCCTGCTGCCCCGGCAATCATCATGATTGTGCTTGCCTATCCGCTATGGAGTTGGCGGAGGCTTGGCCATGTCAGCCGCTATCTTGATTCTGAGGCGCTGCGCATGATGGGCAGTTCAGCGGCGCCAGAGGGCCATCGCGGCATGGAATATCTGGCCCGACAGGTTCAACGGATCAGCGGACTGATTCACGCGGTGGAGGATTCGCTTGCCCATATCCGGCAGGTGATTGAGGCCGCTCCTGATGCAATGATCGTGCTGGACGATCAGGGCAGAGTGCAGATGCTCAATGAAAGGGCTGAGCAATTGTTTCCCAGCTGGCAAAGCCAGGGCGAACAAACGCTGGCGGAATTGTTCCTGTTCGCCCGCGCCTCGGTCCACAATGAGGGCAGCGAATTGACAACCGACGATGGGCGAACGTTCCTGATCGCCCGTTCGCATCTTGACGCAGGCTCGCCTCAACCGTCTGAGCGCGGTCTGGCAAGGGGTGCTTCAGCCCAAAACATTCTTGCGCTGCGCGAGATCTCCGAACTTCGGCGGCTCGATCAGGAACGCGGGCAGATGCTCGAATTCCTTTCGCACGATATGCGCACCCCGCAGGTTGCCATTATCGGCCTTGCTCGAAGATCTGCTGGGATGCGGGAAAGCCATGACACGATGGAACGGATCAGGACGCAGGCCGAACGGACTTTGAAATTGGCAGATGATTTTGTGCAACTGGCGCGATTGGAGGTTTCGCAGCTGCATTTCGAAGACAGCGATATCGGAGCCTTGATCGAGGAGGCCTGCGACCGCGCGTACGTCCTGGCGGCGGCAAAGCGCATCCGGATAGAGCAGCACCTGCCTGCCGAACCTCGCTTTGCTGATGTCGATGCCTCGTTAATTGCCCGAATGCTGGACAATCTGATCGGCAATGCAGTCAAATATTCGCCCGAGAACACAGTCGTCGATGTCAGCTTGGGCGCTTCTAATCGCGGTGACTTGCAAATCAGCGTTGCGGATCAGGGCGCGGGACTTCCCGAAGTCCGCATCAAAGATCCCTTTGCCCGGTTCGGCGCGCATTCAAGCGATGCCGGGCCCAGCGCAGGACTGGGGCTGGCATTAGTGAAAAAGGTTGTCGATGCGCATGGCGGCATGATCGAAGTTGCTTCGCGCAAAGGCGCAGGAACACGCTTCACAATCAATCTGAGGTCGTGATCGGCGCTGTCACGGCTGGTTACCGGCGCGCAGCGAGATCGGCGACCAGTTTTACTGCTAACTCGCGAATCTTGTCCTCCCCGAATTCGCATTCGGTGGCAGCACCCTGGCCGCGATAAAGGGTTTGCCCAGTTGATCGGTCGATCAGCAATAACGTTCCGCGCAGTTGCTGCGCATCGCATTCATCAAACCTCTTTCTGGGCCGAGGTTCTGCGATCCATTCAGGCTGATTGGTTGGCACCTCTGTTGTCCCGCCCGCTTCGCGCAAGCCAATTTGAGCAGGACTAACGGAAACGGCGTAATCAGCGATCAATCGTCCGTCTGGCGATATTTCCATACCACTGGTTTCAAGTGCCGCGATCAGCGCCTTTGCAAATTGATGGGTAAGCGGAGCGCTCCCATCATCGGGTAGCGTGATCGCAATCTGCGCTTCCGGTGCCAAACCATCGCTGGCGATGGAACGAACCGCTAGCGGGGAGGAAACCGAACAGGCGCACAATATTAGACCAAAGCCGCTCAGCATGCCCCATGCAGCAAGGGAGCGGCGAGTCCGCAATTTCCGCAATTGCGTCATTGGGCCTCGCCCGCTTCTGCCCTGCCATCGAGTGAGCGGTCCATCCGGTATCCAAATCCAAATACCGTCTGAATGGCAAAGCCGTGCTGGGGTCGCAGCTCAAGCTTGGCACGTATTCTCGAAACATGCAGGTCGAGCGTGCGGCTTTCAACCTCCGGCACGCTGCCCCAGACCTCGCCAAAGATATAGGCTCGCGACAAAGGCCGATTGAGGTTGTCGAAGAACAGAATGGCCAGTTCGGCTTCCTTGTTCGTTAGGCTCAACACTTCGCCGTCGCGTGTGATCTGCTTGGTGACCCGGTCCACTTTATATGCGCCAAAACTGCCAAACCTTTGAGGACCGCCTGCATTTAGCCGCCGATGCGCCGCCTCGATCCGAGCGAGGATAACTTCCTCGCTTTCCGGTTTGACCACATAATCGACCGCTCCCGCCTCAAGCCCCGCGACAATATCGCTCTTGTCCGAACGGCTCGTCAATATGATGAATGCGGGTGGGGACTGCAGGCTGGAAGTTGCCCATTTAACCAGTTCCAGTCCCGTCCGCCCAGGCATGTTCCAGTCGACCAGCACCACATCGCAGGTTTCGCGTTTGAGGAATGTCGCAAGTTCGGTGCCCGACCGGAACCGCTCACACTGATGGACAGTCGCGTCCAGAGCGGTGCCTAGCTGCTCGAGCAGTTCCGGGTCGTCATCTGCAATCGCAATTCTCATATCCGCCCCGCTGTTCGATCCTGTCGCCGCAGCGACCTGCTCCACAGGCCAATTTGACGATGCTAAACGCCCGAAGCGTCGCAACGGCAAGAGGATGTGGCGGCAAAGCCGAGAAAATTACAAGAATTTACGAATGTTAAGTTGAGCAAATCCGCCAAACACCGCCGACAAAGCAGTCAGACTGTCACCACACAACCCAGTAAGGCCCGCGATCGAAAAACATGGCGCACCCGACAGGATTCGAACCTGTGACCTCTGCCTTCGGAGGGCAGCGCTCTATCCAGCTGAGCTACGGGTGCGTGTTGCGGAGTTTACCCTCGCGTTGGTCGCGGCGCTTAGCAAGAGTGCACTGCGGAAGCCAGCCGAATTATCCGCTATGGGATCGCTTCATGCTTAACGGACATCAACAGCGCGGCAAGGCACCTTAACCATTCGGCAAGAGCCGTGGCGTTATGCAGGTTCCATGTCAGCGCTGCCTCCAAGTCAGATGCGCAAAATGCGCGATGTTGCGGCCCGTCCGGTCCAGCATGAGCCTGCGCTGATGCAGCGATGGGCCGATCTGCACACAAACGCAGCAAAGCTGGCGAGCGTTGCGGGGCTTAAACCCGAACCATTGGACGAAGAGCTTGCCGTGTTCCCTGCATTGCTCGGCGAGGCGGGCGAATGGCAGCGCGCAATGGCGAAGCAGGGGATCGAGGATATGGACGCCATGATGCGCCCCGGCCTTGCTGCGTTGGATAGGATGGCGGCGCGCGGCCTGGATGCCAGCGTCCCGGCGCTGGCGCTGTGGCGCGAATTCTTTCTGGCGCGCGAAGCGGTGCTGGCGTTGATCCCGGATGACGCAGAGCCTGCGGCAGCGGCCTGATCCCCAACCGGATCGGTTATACTGCACTTGACCTTGTTCGCGATCTGTTCCAGTCGTGGTGGATGACCAACTCCGCCGTTCCTTTGCTTGATTCGTCTTCAGGCGCCGCTTTTTCGATGGCTTCTCCTACGGTGACTGCGGCTGATGTGGCGCGCGGGGTTATGCGATTGTTTGCGCGCAACGCGATCTGGTGCGCTGGCGAAGTGGCGCTGGCAAATGGTCGCCGCGCCGATCTCATGGGTATCGACGCAAAGGGCCAAATCGTGATTGTCGAGATCAAGGTTTCGCGCGGCGATCTTTTGGGCGATGGCAAGTGGCCCGATTATCTCGAATTTTGCGATCGATTTTTTTGGGCATTGCCCCCGACGCTCGACCGTGCGCCGCTTGAAACAGGGGCGTTTCTACCGGAGCGCTGCGGGGTCATTGTCGCCGATGGCTACGACGGAGAGATCCTGCGCCACGCCCCGCTCGAACCGGTTGCCGCACTGCGGCGCAAGGCACTGATTGAACGCTTGGCGCGGATCGCATTGCGCCGCCACACTCTGCTACTTGATCCGCAATGCGACGCTGCGCCGGGTTCGGGCGCGGGAGGTGAGGAATAAATCGCGCTGTTTAAGCGGGGTCATTTGCGCCATAGATTGGTGATGGTTCCAGCCGATACGCCGATCCCGCTCGCGTTCCTGATTGCGGGCACCGCGATGAGCGTGATGGTGGCGCTGCGCTATTTTCTGGCGAGCGGGCTATTTGCCTGGCTGACACAGCAGCTTAGGCCCGGCCTTTATTCCGGGCAGGGTGCACAGATCGCTTCGGAAATCCGTTATTCGCTGATCGCTGCGTTCATCTATGGCGTGCCTGCGGGCGCGGTGTTCTGGTTGTGGCGGCACCATGATTACACGCTGATCTATGCGCAGTGGAGCGACTATCCGCTGTGGTATCTGCCGCTGTCGGTGCTGATTTATCTGTTCGCACAGGATAGCTGGTTTTACTGGAGCCACCGGGCCATGCATGCCTCCCCTGCGCTGTTTCGGCTCGCGCACGGCGTGCATCACCAGAGCCGCCCGCCGACAGCATGGACCGCGATGAGTTTTCATCCGATCGAATCGATCAGCGGGGCGATTGTCATTCCGCTGCTGGTGTTCCTGGTTCCGGTGCATATCGCGATGCTGGGGGTGGTGCTGGCTATCGCGACCATCATGGGAGTGGTCAATCATCTGGGGTGGGAAGTTTTTCCGCGCCGGTTTGTTCATTCGCCATTGGGTAACTGGGTGATAAGCGCCAGCCATCACGAACGCCATCATGAGGAATACAGATGCAATTTCGGCCTCTATTTCCGTTTCTGGGACCGGTTTTGCGGGACCGATCGGGGGCTATCCCGGCGCCTGACTGCGCACGGCAAATCGGCCGCTCCATGACACGATTGACCTGGCTGGCCGCTATTGCCTGCGTTGCCGGAACCGCCGGATTTGCCGCCCCGGCGGCGGCGGGCAGCGTCACCATCACCGTCACCGATCTGCGTTCCAGCGAAGGCGTGGTGCGCGCCTGCATGACCACGGTGAAAAGCATTTTCCCGCGCTGCGTACGCGATCCGAATTCGCACCGTACGGTCGTTCCCGCAGGCAGGACCGTGACCATCCGGTTCGATAACGTCGAGCCGGGCGAATATGCTATCGCGCTGCTGCATGATGAAAACAACAATGGCAAAGCGGACCGGGTGCTGGGTATGGCTCCGCGCGAGGGGTACGGATTTTCGCGCGACGCTCCGGTGCGCATGGCACCGCCTGACTGGAATGATGCTGTGCTGACGATTGGCGCGGCCTCGCAGCGGCTCACCATTCAGATGCGCTATTTCCTGTAAGGCCACCGCGCCGCTTTCCTGTGCCCGGTAATGTCAGGCCTGGCTTTGCTCCAGATGCACCCCAACTTTGCGGCGCGACTTAACGCAATGTTTACCATGTCGCGCCAAAACCGCGTGGAACAGGCGTTATTCAAGGGGCACCAGCCAAGCCATGGACACTCTGCGCGGCACATTCGATACCGATCATGCATCCGATGAAAATCAGGATTGGGACGCGCGCGATGATAACGCCCCGCGCGAAGGCGTTTCGCGCGAATTGCCGCCCGAAGCCATCGGCCAGGATGAACGCCGGATGCAGGTGCGTGCCTATAATTATTGGGCAAGTCTGCTTGGCGATGCAGCCTTTCCTTCGATTGAGGACCTTGAGCCGCGCGATCTGAGCGATTTCGGACCCAACAGCGTTCTGCTCGATTTTTCGACCGGAATCGATAATCCGGGTGTGCAATATCTGGGCGAGAAGCTCGCGCTGGAATGCGGGACAGTGGCGACCGAAACGGGGGCGCCGATTGCCCGGCTTTCGGACGTTCCGCCGCGCTCGCTGCTCAGCCGCATTACCGACCATTACATGCAGATCCTCGCCAACCAGGCCCCGATCGGCTTTGAGGCGGAGTTCGTGAACCAGCGCGGCGCATCAATCCTGTATCGCGGCATCTTGCTGCCCTTTTCGAGCGACCTTGAAACGATCGATTTCATTTACGGCGTCATCAACTGGAAAGAGGTTGCCGACGCCGCCACTGCCGATGAACTTTTGCTCGAGATCGATCAGGCGCTCGACGCAGATCTAGATGCGCCCGACGGCGATCTAGGTCAGCCGCAAAAACATCATGCCGACCCCTTGATCGAATGGGCCGATTCGCCCGCACACGAAGCCTCAACACAGGGCGATGATGGGCAAGATGACCCGCGGGTCGAATCAGGAACCCCTCCCGGTACTGACAATGTCGCATCGTTTGGCGAACCTTTCGGCGACGGTTTTGATACCGATTCCGCGCATGAAGAATCTGACGATCTGCCCGTCCCCGATTTCGGACAATATTCGCTCGACGATCCCGAAGTGGATGAATTCGGGGAGGAAATCGAAGACGAGGACGATGGCCGCACGTCTTACAGCTTTGCCTCGCTGGCCGATTATATTGAAGCCCCGGCCAAAAAGGCGGTCGATCTCGATGCAGTGCATTTCGATCCCGATGATTACCGGGTCGAGGATGCTCAATCGGTTGGAGAGGATCAATCCGCTTCGCAAGAACCCGCATCTGAGAGCTTTGCGGCGGTCGCTGATCTACCTGAAGGCGCTGGACTCTACGATTGCCTCGCCTCAGCGCGCGAGCTGGCGCAAACCGCGCGAGCTTCGGAAGACCGCAGCCGCCATGCGCTTTATGCAGCGGTCGGACGCGCCTATGATTTCTCGATTGCCGCTTTGGACGAGCCCGAAGAATATGCCGAATTGATCGATGACAGCGGCCTCACCGTGCAGGACCGCGCACCGATGACCCCGATCGTCAAACTGGTGTTTGGCCACGATTACGACAAGACCCGGCTGACCGAATACGCCGCCGTGCTTGCGCATGCGCACCGGCTCGGCCTCGCGCGCGGCAGTCTCTCCCAATACCTTGGTGAGGCGGACGGCGGGCTTAAGGGTGTTGTGGGCGCAGAGCGCCGACTGCGCCGCGAAGAAAGCGGCAAGGAAGTCGAAAGCGAGGGCGATGTCCGCGCCCAGCTTGCACGCAAATTGCGCGAACTCGAAGAACTGACCCTTGAAGCCCTTTCGGGCGATGGGCCGGAGTTTTCGCTGGTGATGCTGCGCCGTGACCGCAATGGCAGGGCCATTCTGATTGGCGAAATTGCCGATGATCTTGCCTTGATCGAACGCGCGGGCAAGAGGCTCGTCGGCTAAACCGCATTCGTCGGCAAGTGCTGCGACAGGCCAGCCTCATAGGCTTGGGCTTGGCGGCGCGCACAAGGGCGGCTAGGCGCTATGCGCTATGCCTGTCGGTCCCCTCTCCCGGCGCGGTCCCATTCGGGTCCAGCCATTTTTCGGCTTTCGCAACTCTGGGCGGCTGTATCTGAATGCTCGCGCAATCCGGTCGCGCGAACCGGTGTTCGAAAAGCGCAGCTTCTGGCGTGATTTTGCCACGATGGTGGGCCAGTATCTATCAAAGGAAGTGCCCGGCCTGCCGGTTGAGCTGGAATATCGGCTACCCGATGGCCGCGTCTTGCGTCAGAAATCACAGACCGGGCCAGAGGGTTACGTCCGGTTCGACCTTGCATTGAGCCCGCAATGCCCGCAGCCTGATCGCACCCGCTGGGAACGCGCGATTGTCCGCTGGCACACGCGCGAAGGCGGCGATGGGGAGGCCGCAGCCTATATCCTTACGCCTGGCACTCAAACACAGAACGGCGTCATCTCCGATATTGACGACACGATATTGGAAACCGGCATCACCGGGAATCTGCGTGCCATCGCGCGCAATTGGAAAAGGGTGATGGCGCAAATGCCAAGCGAGCGCATTCTCGTTCCTGGCGCGTCCGCGTTTTACGCGGCAATTGGCGGCAATCCGGCGGGATCGCGCGAGCCGGGTGCCGCGATTGACGCGCTGACCCCGGAAGCGCGGGTGCGCCCTGTCTTCTACGTCTCTTCGAGCCCGTGGAACCTGTTTTCCTATCTCGTCACCTTCAAACGCGAACGCGGCCTGCCGCTTGGCCCGGTGCTGCTGCGTGATTGGGGCTTCAACCGGCGCACCTTGGGCAAAGAAGGGCACGGATCGCACAAGCGCGAGGCGATTGAGCGGATTCTCGTCACCTTCCCGCATCTGCGTTTTGCGCTGATTGGCGATGATACACAGAAGGACCTCATCGCTTTTGCTGGTATCGCCGCTGCTTTTCCCGGCAGGATCGCGGCAGTGTTCATCCGCTCGGTCACGGGTCAGCCGTTAAGCGATGAAGCGCTTCACGCCCGCGAGATGATCGGCAAAGCGGGCGTTCCTTTCTGGTCAGGAAGCGATTACCGCGCTGCGGAAAGCTTTCTGGCAAGTGCCGGGTTGGATTGCGCGGGCGGGGTGGAACGTCTGGTGCGCACCACCAGCCAGGGCGCGCGCGATTAGAAGGAAGCGCATCATGATGTGGGCACTGGCGGGATTGGGCGGCTTGGCAGTCAGCGCGCTCTCAGGGGGTCTGGCGCTGCGATACGCGATTTCGCGCAATGGTCCGGCCGTGCTGAGCGCGGTGGACAGACTGACCGCAGGCTCGCGCGGAACCGAACGCAAGGCGGCCATCGCACTCGGAGCGCACAAGCAACAAAAGCTTATAGTCTGGGGGCCGGATCGCCGCGACCCGGCGGACGCTCCGCTCCCCGTCATCGTGTTCGCACATGGCGGGTCATGGCGCAGCGGCGATCCGATCGATTATGGATTTATCGCCCGCGCATTTGTCCCCGAAGGTTTCATCGTGGTGCTCGTCGGCTACCGGCTGGGTGAAGCCGGGGCCTATCCCGCCATGCTCGAAGACACGGCGCGCGCACTGGCTTGGACCCACGGCGAGATTGCGGCCTATGGCGGCGACCCGCAACGGATCATGATCGCGGGCCATTCCGCAGGAGCGTATATTGCCGTGATGGTCGCTCTCGAGGAGCAATGGCTGGGCCGCGAAGGGCTATCGCCGGACATCGTCAACGGCGTGGTGGGACTGTCCGGTCCCTATGATTTTGTCCCTTTGACGAGCGATTCGACCCTCGCCGCCTTTGGTCATGTGGTTGATCCCGAGATTACCCAGCCAAACCGCCATATACGCACCGATGCGCCGCAGATGCTGTTGATCCACGGGGAAAAAGACTCGCTGGTCAAACCGCGCAACACTCGCTTTCTCGTGCAGGCGCTTGAAAGTCGCGGCGCACAGGTCACAGCAGCATTCTACTCCGAAATGGAGCATAATGATCCGCTCATTGCGCTTGCCGCGCCGTGGCGAACGCGGCGCGACGTTGCCGAACTGATCGCCCGCTTCGCGCGGGCTGCTTCGGCCAAGAGAAATGAGCCGGTGATCGAAACACGCGAAACTTCAGTTCCCGTTCAGGGCGAATCGCGTTAGCATCCCCGTAATGCGCCCCGCCCACAAACTTTTCGCTTATGCGCTGGCGCTGATCGCTGCTTGCGCGCTCGCCATCCAACCCGCTGCGGCGCAATCGATCCTGCGCGACGCGGAGACTGAGGCGCTGCTGCGCGATCTGACCTATCCGCTGATCGAGGCATCCGAGCTTGAGCCTGAAAATGTCGAGATCGTGTTGATCAACGATCCGTCGATCAACGCCTTTGTTGCAGGTGGCCAGGTGATCTATGTCCACGCGGGCCTTATCAACGCCGCCGATAGTGCCAATGAGGTGCAGGGCGTGCTTGCGCATGAATTGGGCCATATCACTGCCGGACATGTGGTGCGCTTCAATGAACGCGGGCGCGCGGCGCAGGGGATTACGATCCTGTCGCTGCTGCTCGGGGTCGGGGCCGCGCTGGCCGGAGCAGGCGACGCGGCGCTGGGCGCGATCATGGCGGGGCAACAGGCCGCGCTCGGCAGTTTTCTGGCGTTCAACCGCAATCAGGAAGCCTCAACCGATCTGGCGGGCGCGCGCTATCTTTCAGGCGCGGGCATTTCCGGACGCGGGATGATCAGCTTTTTCGAAAAGCTCCGCAATTTCGAGATTAGGCGCGGTTTCAGCCAAGCTGACGAGGCCGCCTATGGCCGCACCCATCCGCTGTCGGGTGACCGCATTCAAATTCTGCGCGGATTGCTGACCGAGGATCCGGCCTGGGACACGCCCAACGACCCCGATTTGCAAACCCGGTTTCTGGCCGCTCAGGCAAAGCTCTATGGCTATCTGGCCGAACCGCAGCGCACGTTTCAGCAATATCCGCTCAGCGATACCAGTGTGCCCGCGCGCTATGCCCGCGCTTATGCCTATCACAAAGATGCGCAAGTCGAGAAAGCGCTGGCCGAGGCTGACGCACTGCTCGCCTCTGCGCCGGACAATCCGTATTTTCTGGAGCTTAAAGGACAGGTGCTGCTCGAATCGGGCCGCCCAGAGGAAGCTTTGGTGCCGCTGCGCCGCGCAACCAATCTGACCCTGAACCAGCCGCTGATCGCCGGAATATTCGGTCATGCGCTGATCGCTACAGAGGATGAAAGCAATTATCCCGAAGCCGAACAGGTGCTGCGCGCGGCTGTGGCCAAGGATCGGTTCAACCCCTTTGCCTGGTATCAACTGGGCGTGGTCTATGCGGCGCGCGGCGATATTCCGCGCGCGCGGCTGGCCAGCGCGGAACAGCAGGTGATGAGCCAGCGCTTTCCCGAAGCGCTGCGTAGCGCGCAGGCCGCAGAGGCGGGGCTGCCGCGCGGCACGCCGGATTGGATCCGCGCACAGGATATTGCCCTGCAGGCGCGCGCCGAACTGGAACGCATCCGCGACAGCCGCTAAGAGCTCTGGCGATGGAACCTGCACTTCGCAACACGCTGCTCACCGCGCTGCTAGCGCTTACCTTTGGCTTTCTGGGCGCGGCCACGTGGTCCTATGCCGGGCTCGCGGACAATCGCACGCGCGCCTATCTGATGGATAATCCGACAATCCTTCAGGATGTCGCAGAGGCGCTTGCAGCGGAGCAGGCGCGCGATAGGCTCGCTTCGCTGGGCGAAGAACTTTACGAACCGTTTCCCGGCGCGGTGATCGGCAACCCGCAGGGCTCGCGCGTCATGATCGAATTTACCGATTACAATTGCCCCTATTGCGAAGCCAGTCTCAAGGATGTGACTCGGCTGGTTGCCGAAGATCCCGAATTGAAAGTCATCATGCGCGAATGGCCCATCTTCGAAGGCAGCGAAGAGGCCGCGCGCATGGCGCTCGCCGCTGCGATGCAGGGCAAATACCGGGAATTTCACGAAAGAATGTTCGCGGTCGGCCCCGCTTCCCCCGCCACGGTTGAAGCGGCCGCGCAGGGCGTTGGCCTCGATATGGAGCGCGCCCGCAATGATGCCGCCAGCGAAGCGGTATCGGTGGAACTGGTGCGCAACCTCACCTTTGCGCGCTCGCTCGGGTTTAGCGGCACCCCCGCGTTCATTGCCGAAGGCACGCCTTTTGCCGGAGCGGTCGGGTATGACCGGCTCAAGGAAGCGCTGGAAAACGCGGGCGATTGATGCGCGGGATTGGTGCCGCACGAATTGCCGCATTCGGTCTGGCGCTGGCGGTGATCCCGGTGTCTGGCGGTGCAGAGATTGATTGGGACCGGATCGATCTGGCGCAGGAACGCGCCGCAATTGAGCGGTTTCAGGCGTTTGACCAGAGATTGCAGGATGTCGGGTGGAAAATGGTGCGCGGCAACGCGCTGTTCTGCGACAGCGTGATCCCCTCCATCGGACTGCAATTGCAGGATCTGGCCAGTTATGGCGCCCCGCAGGTCGCCCGCGCCGCGCTTGCGCTGAACGGCGATTTTGCGGTGCAGACCGCCGCCTTAGGTTCTCCCGCCGCAGCGACCGGCGCATTTCCCGCCAACCGCGAAGTGACGCTCATCAACCGAACCGATCCCAATGCATGGGAAGCGGAGGAGCGGCTTTACTGGCCGCGCCTGACCCGCGCGCATGACTTTATCGACAGCGCGCTGGCAAACCATGCGGAGATCACCATTGGCTTTGCCAATGGCGAAACCGCACAGGTCAAGCCGGTAGACGTCTGCGCCACGCGCTTCGAACTGATGGGTGAAGGCACGCGCGCGGTCGCGGATGGCGGCCGGGTCGTGATCGGGATCGAATTTCCCGCCTTTGCTTATGAAGAGCCAGTGTTTGCAGGCGTTGTCGCGCATGAACTGGCGCATAATCTGCTGGGGCATAAAGAATGGCTCGACCGCAATGGCCGCGGCCGCCGCAATATTCGCCGGACAGAGCGCGAGGCCGACCGGTTGATGCCGTGGTTGCTCGCCAATGCAGGCTATGATCCCATCGCGGCGCAGCAATTCATGGAGACCTGGGGGCCGCGCGGCGATGGCGGATTGTTGCGCAACCGTTCGCATGATGGCTGGGATGAACGCGCCGAATTCATCGCCGCCGAAATTCCGCAGATTAATGCGCTGATGGCTCGCAACGGTGCGGCCGATTGGTCGGTGCACTTCCGCCGCGAAGTGGACCCGGAACAGGGGCTTTGAACGCCAATTCCGCCTTAAATATTGCGCCCAATGGTTCGCGGCCTGCGCCCGCTTCATCCGCCGTGAATGCTTTGGGCCTGCCAGCGGCGAATTTTTGCGCTACATGACATATCCATGTCGATGATGCGCATCCAGCCTGCGCCGTTTTTTGCGAGCAAGAACCGCGCCTTCTGGAACCTCCAGCTGGCGGGCTGGGGCGGTGCATTTCTGCTGCGCGCGCTCAATGCGCTGGCCAATGGCCTGCCCTACAATCTGCTGGTGCTGATCTTCGTAACGACGATCACCGGCTTTTCGATCAGCCTGGTGCTGTCGGTCATCTATCGGCAGTTGATCGACCGCAGCCCGGTGGTGACATGGGGCGGCACCGCGATTGCGCTGTTCGTGGCGGTGGTGCTGCACGCGGTGATCGATGCCTGGGTGCAAGAACTTTATTACGCTGCCTCTCCCGAAACCAGCTTTGTTCAGCGTTTTGTCGGGATCACCTATATTCCGCTCACGCTGCTGGGCGGGTGGAGCGCCTTGTATTACGCGATCAATTTCTTTCTGACGGTGGAGGAACAGGCTGACCGGCTCGAACGGCTGGAGGCGCAGGCAACTACGGCGCAGCTGGCGATGCTGCGGTATCAGCTCAACCCGCATTTCCTGTTCAACACGCTCAACTCGATCAGTACGCTGGTGCTGCTGAAACAGACCGAGCCCGCCAATGCGATGCTGACGCGCTTGTCGGGATTTCTGCGGCACACCTTGATTACCGAACCCGGCAGTCAGGTTACGCTGGCGCAGGAAGTGGAAACCCTGCAGCTGTACCTCGATATTGAGCGCATGCGTTTTGAAGAACGTCTGCGTACTCATTTCGATATTGAAGAGGCGGCGATGGATGCGCGGCTGCCTTCGATGCTGCTGCAGCCGCTGATTGAAAACGCGGTCAAATATGCTGTGAGCCCGCAAGAAGAAGGCGCGCGCATCTCGCTTTCGGCGCGGGTGGTTGGGCAAAGGCTGCGGATCGCGGTCGAGGACACCGGTCCGGGCGCTGATGAACCACTTCAGCGAAGCATGCTCGAATACGACAGCGACGGCGCGGCGCGGCCCGCCACTTCGGCGACGTCAACCGGGGTCGGCCTCGCCAATATTCGCAACCGCTTGATGCAGGGTTACGGTGAGAACCATTTGTTCGAAACCAGTTCGCAGCCTGGTGGCGGTTTTACTGTGCTGATCGAAATCCCATATGAGCCCGCCGAATTGCGGGAACCTTTGCCGACGCGCCGTCGGCCCGCTGCTGGGACAGCGCCGCCCTCATCCCCACCCACAGAGCCCGAGCCCCCCGCTTCCCCCGAAGAAGCTTTGGACAATGTGATCAACCTCAACCCCCAACGTTCCATTGGAAATTCGCAATGACCATCCGCACCATCCTCGTCGATGATGAGAAACTCGCCATTCAGGGCCTGCAAGTCCGGCTTCAACCGTTCGAAGATGTCGAAGTGATCGACACCTGTTCCAACGGGCGCGAGGCGATCCGCAAGATCAAGACCGAAAAGCCGGATTTGGTGTTCCTCGACATCCAGATGCCCGGTTTTGACGGCTTTTCCGTGGTCAAAGGGGTGATGGAGATCGAACCCCCGCTGTTCGTCTTCGTCACCGCCTATGAAGAGCACGCGATCCGCGCGTTTGAAGCCAATGCGGTCAATTATCTGATGAAGCCGGTCGACGAAGACAAGCTGGCCGATACGATTGAGCGAGTGCGGCAACGGATCGCGGAGAAAAAGTCTTCCGAAGACGCCGAACATCTGCTGGATGTGCTGGCTGAAGTTGCGCCCGAAAGGGCGGCGGATTTTGGCTCAGATACAGGCGAAAGCGCTGACCGCTTCGAAAAGCTCATCAACGTCAAGGATCGCGGCCAGATTTTCCGCGTCGAGGTCGATTCGATCGAGCATATCGATGCGGCGGGCGATTATATGTGCATCTTTACCGGCGACAATTCGCTGATCCTGCGCGAAACGATGAAGGATCTGGAGCGCCGCCTTGACCCGCGTAAATTTCAACGTGTCCACCGCTCCACCATCGTCAATCTCGATCTGGTGCGGCAGGTCAAACCGCACACCAATGGCGAATGTTTCCTGGTGCTCGAATCGGGCGCAGAGGTGAAGGTTTCGCGGTCGTATCGCGATGTGGTGGCGCGTTTCGTGCATTGATTTTGCAGGAGAGCGCATCCGCGCGCACCTCCTCACTAGACGCACTGCATTGCCGCGGCCGCTGCGGGCACCCGGTCGGGCTTGCGGACCTTGCGGGTCCGTTTATTGAGAAGCCATGACCTTTACCCTCCCCGGCTTCGACCTTGACCGCTTTGTCCGCGAAACGCTGGCGGAGGACCTAGGAGAGGGGCTTCCGGGCGGCGGCAAGGACGTCACATCCGACAGCGTGATCCCCGCCAATGCCCGCTTTGCCGGCGTAATGGACAGCCGCGATGCGATTGTGGTGGCAGGGTTGCCGCTGGCTGAGGCGTTCTTCCGACATCTCGATCCCGAATGCGTGATCGAATCCCTCGCCAGCGACGGCGATTCGGTTGCGGCGGGCACGGACCTGATGCGGCTCACTGGCAATGCTCGCGCAATGTTGACCGCCGAGCGCAGTGCGCTCAACATCGTGCAGCATTTGTCCGGCATTGCGACCATGACCCGCGCCTATGTCGAGGCAATGCAGCAGGGTAGCGCGACCTGCACCCTGCTCGACACGCGCAAGACCCTGCCGGGGCTCAGATTGCTTGAGAAATACGCAACCCGGCAAGGCGGCGGGCAGAACCACCGCATGGGTTTGTGGGACGCGGCGATGATCAAGGACAACCACGTCGCGGTCGCAGGCAGCGTTGGCGAAGCGGTGCGGCGCGCGCGCGATGCAGGCGTCAAACCGATCATCTGCGAGGTCGACCGGCTTGACCAGATCGAACCAGCGATTGCAGCGGGCGCGCATCACCTGCTGCTCGACAATATGTCGCCCGCGACGCTCAAACAGGCCGTGGCGCTGGTCGCCGGCCGCACCGCGACCGAGGCCAGCGGCGGCATTAACCTCGAAACCATCGCGGCCAAGGCGGCCAGCGGAGTCGATTATTGCTCGGTGGGAAGGCTCACACAAAGCGCGCCGGCGGCAGATGTCGGGCTGGATTTCGCGCTGGTATGAAGATCGCGAAAGGGCCGAGGCCGTGGCCGATCCATCTTTTTGCGGCGCTGCTGCTTTCTTCTGGCTTGGCGCAGTTGATAAGCGGACTGTCCCGGGTCGGTGACTACAACTTTGGTGGCTTCAATCCGATCACCGGAGAGTGGCTGAGTGATGATGCGCTAATTGTGATGCTGTCCGCCGAGTTCACGATTGTCTGCATCCCAATCGTTGCGATCTGGCTGTTTAGAAGCCGCATCGCGCGCTGGCTCATAACGATATTTGTGCTTTGGGGTGCGATCACTTGGTTGATGCATTTGAATGCACGGCATTTGGATCTGCTGTTGCAGCTTAACTCGCAATACATATTCAGCATCACGGTCAGGGTCATCACATGGCTTGCCGTGCTCTTGCTGTTTCTCCCCCAATCAGCGCGCTGGTTCGCGCAACTGAAGGAGGGTGCACATGCGGTCTTTGAATAGGTTCCTTCTGGCCTTCGCTACATTCCTGTGCCTGCCCGCCACCGCCCACGCGCAGGCCTACCAATGCCGCGCGCCGCAAGTCTCCACCGTCCCGCAGATCACGCCCGAGGCACGGCCGCGCGTGGTCCCCATCACCGGCTACACCCTTGCGCTCAGCTGGTCGCCCGCCTTTTGCCGCTTGCGTCAGGAAAGCCGCGCGCACGCGGCGCAATGTTCGGGCGACAATGGCCGCTTTGGCCTCGTCGTGCATGGCCTTTGGCCGCAGGGCAGCCGCACCTACCCGCAATGGTGCCCCGCCACCGCTCCGGTTACCCCGGCGATCGCGCGCAGCCATATTTGCATGATGCCCTCCGCCCGGCTGATCGCTCGGCAATGGGCCAAGCACGGTTCCTGCATGACCCGGCGGCCCGAAACCTATTTGGCTGTCACCCGCGTCCTGTGGGAGAGCCTGCGGATCCCCGATTACGACCGGATCAGCCGCGAGGAAGGCCTGACCTCAGGGCGCATCCGTCAGGCCTTTGCCGATGCCAATGGACGCATGTGGCAGCCCGCGCATGTGGGCGTTAAGCTCAACAGCGAGGGTTGGCTTGAGGAAATCCGGCTGTGTTACGGCCCCCGCTTCCGCCCGGCGCGCTGCGATGATCGGCGGTACGGCGCGCGCGACGGGGCAAAGGCCCAGATCTGGCGCGGGCTTTGATCTGGCGGGGCCTTTGAAAGCAGCGCTGGCCAGCAGCAGGTTTCATACGCTACAATCTGGCATGGCCGACCCGCAGCCCGTCACCGATCACCCCACGGTTCCCACCGACCGCCAGACAAACGCGGGGCGTGCATTTGTGCTGGTCGAGCGCCTGTTGCTGGTGCTGGTCGCCGGGATGACTGTGTTCGCCGCCGGGGCGGAGGTTGTTTCCGTCTATCAGCGCAGCGAGATCAACCTGGCTGACATCTTGTTGATGTTCCTCTACACCGAAGTGATCGGGATGATCGCGGTCTATTACACCGGCAAGGGCACGTTCTTCATCTATCCGATCTTCATCGCCATCACCGCGATTGCGCGGCTGATCGTGCTGCAGGGCAAGGATATGGCCCCTGAAAACGTGCTTTATGAAGCGGGTGCGATCCTGCTGCTATCTGTGGCCGCGCTGGTGCTGTCGCGGGCAAAGGCGGATTAGGGCGGGATTCACGGAGCTGGCGCTGGGCATGCGTAGATTGGCCTGCTCTCAAAATCGCCCTAACGCTGTAATTCGCGCTTTTCATACACAGGGGAACCACCATCCCGCAGATGTTCGGAAACAAACTCTGCGGTTTTGGCAGCGATGGATTGCCCGTCCACCTCGACTTCGAAAAATCCGCTCCCGTTAAAATCGTGACCGCCACCGATTACCGAATAAAGGGTGACGGGCGTGCCAACGCCATCCGCGCGTTCGGTCAACTCGGTAGCCTCAGAGAAGGGAACCGTCGCATCCGAAGTGCCATGCAAGATGAACAGCGGAGGCTCATTCGCTTCAAGATCGGTGTCCCGGAAAAGACCACCCCAATAATCGACCACGACGCGAATTGCGGGCCTCTGGATTGAAAATTCATCCAATGAATAGGCCGCGTGGAGCACCGTGTAGGCGCCAGCCGACGATCCCCAAAGGCCAATTCGGTCGGGCTGAATGCAATATTGGTCGGCGTTGTCCTGCGTCCAACGCAATGCCCGAACCGCATCCTCCACCGCTGCGGTAAAGGCCGTTATTCGCTCGCTCGGCTCGCCATTTGCAATCGTCCGAAAGCCATTTTCGAAACTGGCAAACTCGGCCGATATTTGCGGCATATCGCCCTGCAGGCGATATTGGATCGAGGCTAGATTGATGCCGCGCTGGTTTAGTTCCTGTGCGATTGCCTCGACATTGGCGCCCCTCCGGCTGCCGCCAACAAAACCCCCGCCATGGACAAAGATCACCGTCGGGCGCGGCGATGCGCAAGATGCGTCGGGACTGTAGAAATCGAGAAAAAGTGGCATCTGGCCGCCGGTGGTGGGCCCAGCGCCATAGACGATGTCGGCGGTCCGCACGAAGCCCGAAGATGGCGTTGGCGTTGGCGTTGGAGATGGAGATGGGGTGGGGGTCGGGCTGGGAGTTGGCGACGATCCAACCACCGGCGCAGGGCTGCTGTCGCCGCCGCCGCAAGCATAGAGCGCAGGAACAAGCGCCAGCAGCGCAACCCGGTTCATCTTCATTGTTTTACCGATTCCGCTATGAAGCCCAAATTTCGCAAATACTTATGGCTGGGCACGCCCAGGCGGCAAGCATTGGCTTGTATCGGTTTGCATCAGCGCTCGGACAAAGCCTTGATCCTCACCGCCGCTCCCTGAAAAACGCGCGTAGCAATTCTGCCGCTTCGTTTGCGCCGATGCCCGAATAGATTTCGGGCCGGTGCTGGCATGTGTTCTGATCGAAGACCCGCGCACCGTGTTCGACCGCGCCGCCTTTGGGATCGCTGGCGGCGTAATATAGCCGCGCGATGCGGGCGTGGCTGATGGCTCCTGCGCACATCGCGCAAGGCTCCAGCGTGACATAGAGGTCGCAGCCAGTCAGCCGGTCTTGCCCCAGCGCCTCTGCCGCCATACGAAGGGCGCGGATTTCGGCGTGGCCGGTCGGATCGGGGGGGCTGCGGGTGGCATTGGCGGCGAGCGCGATCACCTCCCCTTGGCTGACCACCGCAGCGCCCACGGGGACTTCGCCCGCCTCGGCAGCCGCGCGGGCGGCATTCAGCGCGGCTTGCATCGGAGCAGGAATAGGCCAAAGGGTCATGTCACCCGCGCTATCGCCAGCACGGGCCGCGTGCAACTGTGCTTGACGATTCGCCGCCGCGCCGCTATCCGCGCCGCTTTCCGGGACACACGAAGAACGGGACCGCTTTTGCAGGCGATTCGTATTCGGTCACTGCCCGCCCATTTGAACAGACGAGAGATATCATGTCGCGGATTTGCGAACTGACCGGCAAAGGTCGCCAGGTCGGCCACAATGTGAGCCATGCCAACAACAAGACCAAGCGCGTCTTTCTGCCAAATTTGCAGAAGGTTACGCTGATGAGCGAAAAGCTGGAGCGCAGCTTCAAGTTTCGCGTATCGACGCATGGCCTGCGTTCGGTCGAACACAATGGCGGGCTGGATAACTGGCTGCTCAAGACCAATGACGAAAAGCTTTCAGAGCGCGCACTCAAGGTAAAGCGCGAGCTGAAGAAAGCTGCAGTAGCGGCCTGACATTTACGCAGCGGGAGGTAATCCCGGAGGCTGACAAAAGGGCGCGCGAAGCTGTTTCGCGCGCCCTTTTGTGTGATTCACAGTGGCGAATTCGCAGCACGCCAGCCCAAGCGGAGAAGCAGGCTGCGCTGAAACATTGAAAGATTGTCGTCAGCGATCAGGTAAATCGCGCTTTCGCCGGCGACATAGGCGATGCCTTCAAAATTCTCGCCCAGCACCGGCCCTGAAAGCTGGGCGATGATCTCGCCGCTCCACTCGCCCCCCGGTGTGATGGCCGCAGGGTCGGCGCGCATGATCGCAGTGTCGAAAACCGCCGGAATGCTGATTTGCACGCGGCGCAGCAGGATCAGGACGGAGCCATCGGGCAAAGCGGTCGCATCGACCGGCGAATATCCGGGCGGGCTCCGAAACCGGAATTGGATCGGGGTCAGCACATCGATCGGGTCGCTGGCGAACAGCAGGCCGGGTCGCGTGCTCAAGCCCGATTGCTCCGGCGCTTCGCCCAGCAGGATGAACGCGCCGCCGGCCAATCGCACCATTGTCTCCGGCCCGGAATTGGCGCTCCACCCCTGCATTTCGGGTGGCGCGCGGCGGGCGGTGGCACCGTCCGGCGTATCCCGCTGGAGCGCGTTGAAATTCTCATAGGCGCTCCACAGGATGCCCGTGGCCGGGTCACGCGACATCGCCTCGAGATCGACCATTTCTTCAAACGAATCGCGCTTCTGCGCGAAATAGCTGAATTCGGCGGCGCTGGCAGAGGGTTCTCCGCCTTCCACCGGGATTCGCAGCGTCCAGCCGCGGTCGCTCCCGGCTAGCAATCCGCCGTTATCATCAGCAACCAAGGCAGAAAATCCGCCGAAGAAAGGATGCTTCGCGCGCAATTGCCACAGGCCGGTGACTTCCAGCGTACCGGTGATGCCATTGTGGTCGCTGAGGGCAGTGATTGCGATCCCCGGATCAGCAGGGTCGGGGTCGATCTGGCTGCGCAGAAATGTCCCCGGCGCGAGACCCAGCGCGACTGCGCCAATCAATAGAATGCGCAGGAATGAAGGGGGATTGTTCACGCCCGCCACATCCCGGTTTGCCATGTCTGCGTCAATCCACCGTTTGGTCTGGCGCGCGTTCAGTCCATTGGGCCAGTGAAAAGCAGTGGGTCAAGGCGCGCATCTTTCCATTTCAGACCCCAATGCAGATGCGGCCCGGTTGCCCGCCCGCTCGATCCGACATTGCCAATATGCTGGCCCTGAACCACGGTGTCGCCTTCTGCCACGACGATCCGGCTGGCGTGGAGGAACGCGCTGTTGAGACCGTGCCCGTGGTCGATGATAATCAACCCGCCCTCTAGACTGAATCCGGTCCGCGCCAGAACCACCACGCCGTCCGCCGGAGAGACAAAGGGCACGCCGTCACCCGGCGCAATATCAATGCCCGAATGGTAACTGCCCGGCTCTCCGCGATATATCCGCTGACGACCAAAGCGTCCCGAGATGCGTCCTTTGACCGGCCAGATAAAATTCTGCTTCCAGCCACTTGCCCCCGTCTGCAGAGCGCGGGCAGCGTTGATCGCTTCCAGTTCGGGGAGGCGGCGCTCCATAAAGCTGGCGCTGGGGCCGCCCGGCTGGCGCGCAATATTCACCCGTTCGATCTGCCAGTCGCGCGGCTTGATGGAGAGCACCTCGCGGATAATCTGGCCGCTGCCAAGTGTCGCGGTCAGCGTGATCGTATCGGACGAATCGCGGTCGAACGCGGCGAAAAAGCTTCCGTCAGCGCCAATCTCAAGCGGAGCATCGCCCAAGGTCGCGGTCCAATCACCCACACCCAGCCGGCCGCGGATATACCCACCTTGCGTCAGTTGTCCGCTATAGGAAAGGCGGGTTTGCGGCGCTGTTGGGGTGGCAATGGGGGTGGCGGGTGCGCCATCAATCGCATTGGCATTGGCATTGGCATTGGCATTGGCATTGGCCTGCGGCGTTTCCGGCGCAGCGGTCTCGCCGCTTGCACAACTGATCAATGCCGCAAACCCCAATGCAGCAGGAAGCCATAAGCCCCGCCTTATCGATCCGCTTGCCAATGCTCCTGCCTAAATCTGGCCGAGTAAGCGCCGGGTGGCGATTTCGGCGGTCGCATAGGGTTCCTGATGCTCGGCGCTCCAATAGCGCAGCTCTTCGAGCGGGATGGGCTCTCCGGACACTGCACACAGGACATGACGGCCCGGACGCAGCACTCGAAAACTGGCGGGACTGTAATAGAGTTTGGCGGCTTTATCGCTGGATGACATCAACATAGGGCGCTCCTTAACACGGGGTTCCTAGCCGAACAAATCCTCTTGGCGCGACGGGGAAGGATGCGGGGTGGCTTGCCGCGATTTGCTCGCCGCCTTGTGCGGTTGCTGCGGAGCGGGCGCCGGGGAAGCCGGGTTGTCGCCAACCTCGACTGCCAGCGTGCCGTCGCGGAATTGCAGCGTCAGCAAGCGTTCGGCCTCTGCCTGCGCCTTGCCGGTCAGGGCCCTACCCTGCGGATCGCGCACAATGGCATAACCTCGCTCCAACGGCTTTTCGGGGTGCAACTGACTGGCGACCCGCACCAGTGCATCCAGCCGCTCGCGTGCGCCAATCATCGGCCGCTCGATCAGCGCCGGGACCAGCCTCCCCCCGGCAAGCTGCCGCTGCCGGTCGTCCAGCGCGCGGGTCAGCATCCGGGGTGACAGCCGTGCGGCAGTCCCGGCCAGCAATTCGCGCCCCTTGCCCGCGCGGTCCCTCAGCCCGCGGCGCAGCCGTTCGGACAGTTCATCCAGCCGCTGCGCATGCGGTTGCAGCAGCGCCTCGGCCTTAGGCATTCGACGCAGCCTTGCCTCCAGCCGTTCGCGTCCCAGCTCGACCGGGCGATGCACCGCGCGGCGCTGGCGATTGGCGAAATCGGCAAGCGACGCGGCAATATCGGCCCGCACCGGCACTGCCATTTCCGCCGCCGCAGTTGGGGTTGGCGCGCGCCGGTCCGCGGCAAAGTCTGCCAGCGTCGTATCGGTTTCGTGGCCCACAGCCGAAATAACCGGAATGGTACAATCTGCAATCGCGCGCACCACGATCTCTTCATTGAAGCTCCACAGATCCTCAACCGAACCGCCCCCGCGCGCGACAATCACGACATCGGGGCGCGCCGCTGCTCCGCCCGGTTCAAGCGCGGAGAACCCTCGGATTGCCGCAGCAACCTGCTCCGCCGCGCCTTGTCCCTGCACCAGCACCGGCCACACCACCACATGGCTAGGAAACCGGTCTGCCAGCCGGTGGAGAATATCACGGATAACCGATCCGGTTGGCGATGTGACCACGCCAATGGTGCGCGGAAGAAACGGCAGACGGCGCTTGCGGGTTGCGGCAAACACCCCCTCAGCCTCCAGCCGGAGCCGCGTTTTTTCGAGCAGCGCGAGCAACGCGCCTTCGCCCGCCAGTTCGAGACTGTCGATGACGATCTGATATTTCGAGCGCCCCGGATAGGTCGTCAGCTTGCCTGTGGCGATCACTTCAAGCCCATCTTCGGGAACAAAGGCGATCCGCCCGGCATTGCCTCGCCACATCACCCCGTCGAGCAGAGCGCTCTCGTCTTTCAGCGCGCAATACATGTGCCCCGAAGCAGCGCGCTTCACCCCTGACAATTCGCCGCGCAGCCGGACATGGCCAAACCGGTCCTCCACGGTGCGTTTGAGCATCGCGGAAATCTCGCTGATCGACAGCGGGCTGGCATTGTCGCCCGGCGATGCACGCGCTACCAGCCCGGGAATGTTTGTATCGGTGGGGGCGCGGGCCATGAATATCCTTTTGCTTGGGTCAGGCGGTCGTGAACATGCGTTAGCATGGCGGTTGGCGCAATCCCCCGGCCTAACGAAGCTTTACGCCGCCCCCGGAAATCCAGGCATCGCGCAGGATGCCGAATGCATCACGCTTGACGTGAACGATCACACAGCGGTGGTTCGCTTTTGCGAAAGCCGCGCGATCGGGTTGGTTGTGATTGGGCCCGAAGCGCCGCTGGTCGATGGTCTGGTCGACAGTCTGCGCGCTGCTAATATACCCGCTTTCGGCCCCTCGCGGGCCGCTGCGCAGCTTGAAGGCAGCAAGGGTTTCACCAAGGATCTGTGCCGCCGCGCCAATATCCCCACCGGCGCCTATGTTCGCACCTCCACGCTCGAACAGGCGCGCGCGGCGCTTTCCGGTTTCGCTGCCCCCTATGTGCTGAAGGCGGATGGGCTGGCAGCAGGCAAAGGTGTGGTGATCGCCTCCAACCGGGCCGAAGCCGAGGCCGCGCTGGCCGAGATGTTTGACGGTCAATTCGGCGATGCAGGCGCAGAGGTAGTGATCGAGGAATTCCTGAAGGGTGAGGAAGCGAGCTTTTTCGCCGTCACCGATGGCAAGACCGTGGTCCCGTTCGGCACGGCGCAGGATCACAAGCAGGTGGGCGAAGGCGACACCGGCCCCAACACTGGGGGCATGGGCGCCTATTCCCCTGCCCAGGTGCTGACGCCGGAATTGCAGGCGCGCGCCATGGCAGAGATCATCCATCCCACGGTCACGGCGATGGCTTCGGCGGGGATGCCTTATTCGGGGGTGCTCTATGCCGGGCTGATGCTGACGGCGGAGGGCCCTAAACTGATCGAATACAACGCCCGCTTTGGCGATCCCGAATGTCAGGTGCTGATGATGCGCTATCGCGGCGACCTTGCCGCGATGATGCTCGCCTGTGCCAAGGGGGAACTGGATGCGGCAGAGCCTGATTTCGCCGATGAAACCGCGCTGACCGTGGTGATGGCGGCAAAGGGCTATCCCGGCACCCCCACAAAAGGCGGCGCGATTGATCTGGGAGCGGCCGGAGCGTCAAACGGCGGGCGCGCCGCGAAGGTGTTTCACGCCGGAACCGCGATGAAAGACGGTGCGCTGGTTGCGAGCGGCGGCCGCGTGCTGGGCGTCACCGCAACCGGCAAGAATGTCACCGAGGCGCAGCAAGCCGCCTATGCAGCGGTCGACGCGATCACCTTCCCCACCGGCTTTTGCCGCCGCGACATCGGCTGGAAAGAAGTCGCGCGCGAAGCCGAAACCGAGCGCCCGCTCCCGCGCCCGAATTGAGCGGCAGTTTGGCACGGGCAGAGAATGACGACCGCTATGCGGTGCCTCTGACACCAAAACCAGTAGCTGATTTGCAGGTGGTCACCATTGGTTTTCCCCCGATCTTTCAACAGTTAAACAATATAATTAACGCCAATTAACTCCGATTAACCTTACCTTCTCGTGAAGCCTGTGTGGAGAGTAAGGCAATGCAAAAAAACCTCGAATCGGAGAGACCGCTTATGCGAACTCGTTCATCGAAAACTGCGCTGACCAATCAAATTACGGCTGTGGCCCTTGATCTCCAACGTTTTCGAGAGCGCACCGACGGGCTGGCATATCTCTCCAGGCGCGAACCCAAGCTGAAGAGGCAAGCGAGCGAACTTTCGAATGGGCCCGTGCTCGATGTGTATTTGCTCGAGCAGCAGGTCGCTCGGCTTATCCGCGTTGAGAGGGCGAGGCGGCGCTATCTTCCGGGGCTCAACGAAGATGCGATCGATTGGGCGCTTCTACTGGATCTGACCAAAGCGCATTTGCGCGATGAAATGGTTTATTCTGGAGTGTTACGGGCATCGCTCACGCTGAAAGAGCCAGAGTTTTGGCGAGCCCTCGCAAGGCTCGAAAACAATGGCCTGGTCGATGGTATGTATGCTCCCTCTGACTCCTGTCGAATAGCGATCTGGCTCAGCGAGTTTGGCGCAGAACGTATGATGAGAGTGCTGGCACCGGCTTAGCTGTTGGCAACCTCGACGCCGGACAAACCAGTTGCACGGGTTAAACAGGCGCAATACGGTCCGCAAACGATGCAGGTAGGGGAATACTCGGAAGAGGCTATCAGGCGTTCGCTTGAAAATGTTTTGGCCAGCCCTCAGTTTTTGGCCTCGCCACGGCAGTGTCAATTGCTGTCTTATCTCGTCGAAGAGACGCTCGCCGGCCGCTCTGACAAATTGAAAGGATACGGCATAGGGATCGACGTTTTTGGCAGAGATTCTGATTTCGATCCGTCCGAAGACTCACTTGTTCGCGTTCATATGTCCCGGCTAAGAAGCCTTTTAAGTGATTACTATACGTTAGATGGGGCGGCTGACGACCCTGTAATTATACTTAGGCCAGGGGCCTATGTGCCAAAGTTCCAAGCGCCAAAGAAGATAAACAAAACCAACGCAGCCGCCAGCAAATTTAAATCGCGGGAGGGCACCGATGTTACGCCAGAACGGGCGATAATCTTTGCTCTGATTGCATTCATTGTTGCAATGCTCTTCTGGGATCACTTGGTGCCCAATTTCAACCCTGAACAGGCTGCGAGGCAACCTGAAGGTCCATCGGTCGCTGTCGCGGCCTTTCAAGTGAATGGCACCGAACTGGTTCTTGCCGAACAATTGCGCTCGGGTCTCCAGCACGAGATTGTGTCTTATTTGTCCCAGCTCCCTAACCTCGCGGTTCTTGGCCATGACACAGTCAAAGATCGAGAATTTGAATCGTCTAAGGATCGCCGGGCAGCAGACTTTGTTCTGCTAGGTACGATCACGGTGGATGACACAGGGTTTCTTGTAAATTCGAGCCTCCTCAGAACAAGCGATGAAGAAGTGGTCTGGTCACAACGAAGTGAGCTGACTTCATTGAGTACCACCAATTTTCTGACAGTCAAAAGCGATATTGCGCTCGCGATTGCTGCTGAATTGGGTCAGCCTTATGGAGTAATTCATGAGGCCATGCGTAACAATATCACACTCCAGCGCGATGTAGATCTCAATGATTATTTCTGCGAGCTTAGCGCCTATGATTACATGCGTACGAAGGAACCAGTAGAGCGAGCAGAGGTTCGCTCTTGCCTCAATGATGCCATTCATGAAAACCCGCGTTATTCTGACGCGCTGGCCCTACTTTCATTCATTTATGGAGAGGAGGGGCGTCTAATCGCTGGGCGTCGTTCGCAAACAGGGGCGGACAGTTATCCAGAACAGTCGCTAGGCTTTGCCAAGCGGGCCGTAGAAGCGAATACGACGAATTCGATGGCATATTCGCAGCTCGCCTTGGCTCAGTATTTCAGCGGCAATGATGCGACCGCAAGTGTATCGATTGAGCGAGCCTTGCGGATGAGTCCGAACAATACAGAAATTCTTGCCGACGCGGCATGGCTCTACGCTGCCTTGGGAAATTGCCAACTGTCGGACGGGCTTTCGAGCAAGGCAATCTCTTTGAACCCAGGTCATCCACCGTGGTACTGGTTGGGTCCAGCACTGTGCGCAATAACATCGGGAGACGGTTCGAAGGCACTGAGGTTCGCCCAACTGTATAGGCAGGAAGATTCCCTGCATGCGCGGTTCGTTTTGGCTGCCGCATTGCGGATGAACGGCGAAGATGAAGACGCCGACGAGGTCATCGCAGGTGCTCGTGAAGACTTCTCTTTTTCCATGCAGGAACTTCAATCCAATATCGCAGTATGGAGACTCCCCGATAAGGTCATCGCACTGGCGATGTGATAAGAATCACAATTGCGGCTGCCTCGCAGCATTCTTCAATTCGAAACTGCAATGGGTGTCCAATTCGTTTTGGTTCCATGCGCCCGAAATGTTGCAGGGTAGAACAGATAGGCCTTGATCCTGATCAAGGTGGTCTGGCCAGGCATGGTCGATAAGGCCGCCATGACCCATCGCCCTGCTCTCGTCGCCTCGCTCGTCTTTGCCTTCACCGCTTTGCCGTTCACCGCCGCGTGCAGCACCGCGCCGAAGTTTCAGTTGGCCGCCTCAGCTCAGCCCGCCCCGCCCGCTTTCGTCGAAGCGGCGTGCGGCGGGTGCCATGCGGTGGAGCCGCCCTACCTCTCTCCCAATCCGCAAGCCCCCAGTTTTGAATCGGTGGCGAACCGCCCGGGCGTGACCAAGGCGACCATCCGCGCATGGCTCGTGGATGCACATAATTACCCTGAAGCGATGGATTTCGACCTTACCAAAGAGCGTGTCGACGAAGTCGCCGCTTACATGATCACGCTGCGCCGCGCGGATTACGTGCCGAAGGAATGATTTTCCTACAAAGCTGCGGCTTGATATGGCCGTCCGGTTACACCGTCCGGCTCTTTCACATCGTCAGTTTGCGCCTTTGGCACGCCCGCATTGCTTGGGGGTGAGAAGGGCGCTGCTATGAGAGCGGATTTCCCCCTCTGGACAGTGTGTCAGGTGTGTCAGGCGGCGTGGGCTTTGCGCTACAGCCGCTCACGCATCAACGCCTGCATATCAGCATCGGGCCGCGGGCCGTAATGCGAAATGACCTCGGAAGCGGCGATCGCGCCGCGTTTGAGACAGCGTTCAAGCGGTTCGCCGCGCGCATAGCCCGCCAGAAACCCCGCTGCGAACTGGTCGCCTGCGCCGGTGGTGTCGACCACTTTGACAACCGGCACTGCGGCCACGGCCGCCCGCTCACCATGCGCATCGGCAACCGCACCCTTCTCGCTGCGGGTGGCAACCAGCACCGGGACCTTGGGCGAGATTGCTGCAAAGCCGGCGTCGAAATCCGCCTCTCCAGTGAGCGTCGCCAGTTCGCTTTCGTTGACGAACAGGATGTCGATCAGCCCGTCGTCGATCATGGCGCGGAAATCATCGCCGTGACGTTCGATGACGAAACTTTCGGATGCGGTAAACGCAACCTTGCGTCCGGCTGCGCGGGCGACGTCAATCGCGCGGCGCATCGCGCGGCGCGGTTCTTCCGGGTCCCACAGATAGCCTTCGAGATAGAGGATCGCGCCGCTGGCGATCAGCTCCTCATCCAGCGCCGCAGCGGGGAGATACTGGCCCGCGCCAAGGAAGGTGTTCATCGTGCGCTCGCCATCAGGGGTGACGAAGATCAGCACGCGCCCCGTCGCCGGTTCGCCCTCCCGCGCCGGAGTGTCGAAATCAATGCCGGTGGCGCGCATGTCGTGGCGAAACACCTTGCCCAACTGATCGTCGGCGACCTGACCGATAAAGGCGCATTGCAAGCCCAGCGTCGACAACCCGGCGAGCGTGTTGGCCGCCGATCCGCCCGAAAGCTCGCGCGCAGGCGGCATGGCTTCGTAAAGCTCATCCGCGCGCGCTTCGTCGATCAAGGTCATGCCGCCGCGATTGAGCTGCAGCTCTTCGATCAGGCCCTCTTCGCAAGAGGCAATCACATCGACGACGGCATTGCCGATGGCGATGACGTCATAACGGGCTTCGGTGAGGCTATCGGGCAAAGGGTGTTTCCTGTGTTGCGAAGGTGTGATCCAATTGGCAGCGCGCCTAGCCCGATGAGCGCATCAGGCCAAGGTCAAAGATTGGAGGTTTGACTTGGCCGCCGCCCCGCCCCATCGCAGCGCCATGAAAGCGGTGCTCATCAGCCTCGGGAGAGCGATTGGCCAGCTTGCCGATCGTGCTGTGTTGGGTGTGCTCGCCAAAACGGTGCTGGTTACCCTGCTGGTGTTTGCGGCAATGGGCGTGGGGCTCTGGGCGGCACTGGTCGCAGGATTCGAAGCAGCAGGCCTGTCGGGTGGAGGCTTTGCCAGCGCCACAGCTGCGGTGCTGATCGCCGCAGTAGCAGCGTGGCTCCTGTTTCGCGTGGTGGCGCTCGCAGTGTTGCAATTCTTCGCCGATGAGATCGTCGCAGCGGTCGAAGTGAAGCATTATCCGGCGCGCGCGAGACAAGCACGAAGCTTGCCGTTTCGCCGCGATCTGGCCAATGCGCTGCGCGGGATTGGGCGCACAGTCGCAGTCAACGCGCTCGCCCTGCCGGTGGCGCTGGTGCTGTTGGTGACTGGCGTGGGCGCGGCTCTGGTGTTTCTATCGGTCAACGCCTGGCTGCTGGGGAGGGAGCTGACCGATATGGCGTGGCTGCGGCATTGTGAGGGCGAAGCGGCGGCGAAGAGCCCGGTCCCGCGCGCGGAGCGGCTTATGCTCGGCGGGGTTGTCACGGCGATCATGCTGGTGCCGTTCGTCAACCTCCTGGCGCCAATTCTGGGGGCAGCGGCAGGAACGCATCTGGCGCATGACGCAATGACGCGGCAGGATGAGAGAGAGAAAGGTGATTGGCTTGCGTAGAATTATCGTCTCTTTGAGCGCCGCAATGTTGGTGGCTGGTTGCACGACCGGGCCGAGCAGCGGAGTTGTAACATCCGTTGCGGCGCCTGTTGCCACACCCGAATCCGCCGATGTTCGTGCGCGGCTGATCCCGCGCGAGGCGGGCTTGGTGGGCATCATCGGTGAACCCGCAGCATCGTTGACCCAGCGCTTTGGCATGGCGCGGATCGATCTGGCAGAAGGCGACGCGCGCAAATTGCAATATGTGTCGGGCACCTGCGTGCTCGACATCTATCTCTACCCACTGGCGGCCAATGCCGATCCTGTCGCAACCCATGTCGAAACGCGCGCGCGGGAAAATGGCGCGGCAACAGACCGGGCGCAATGCATCGCAGAGGTTGAAGACGCGGTGGAGGCGCAGCGCTGATTGCGCGGCGGTAACCCGACTTTAAGCACATTCATGCCATACCCTAGGCCGCATTGAAGATACCCGGCCTGAAGGGACATACCGGCACATGACCACGCATTTTGCAGAGATTGCGCAGCGCGTAGCCGCTGATGGAGAGGTAACAGCCCAGGATGTGCTGGCTTTGCGCGGCGAAGGCTGGGGCGACGGGATCATCACCCGCGAAGAAGCCGAGGCGCTGTTTGCGATCAACCATGCGCTTACCGAACGCGGCGAGGAATGGTGCGACTTCTTCGTCGAGGCGATTGGCGAATTTGTGCTGAACGGCACCCTTCCCCGCCTGCAATGCAACGATGAAGAAGCCGAATGGCTAATCAGCCAAATCGATGCCGACGGCGCGGTCGAAAGCATGGCCGAGCTGGAGGCAATGGTGCGCATTCTCGAACGTGCCGAGAACACCCCTGATCGGCTCAAGAACTATGTGCTGGCACAGATCGAACGCGAGGTGTTGAGCGGGACTGGCCCGACCCGCTGCGGCGGCGAGCTTTCAGCAACCCACATCAGCGCCGCCGAATGCCGGATCATCCGCCGGGTCATCTTCGCCAGCGGCGGTCACGGCCCAGCGGCTGTTACTCGCTATGACGCGGAAATGTTGTTCCGGCTCAAGGACGAGACGCTGCCCGAAGAAAACGCCGCTGAATGGGGCGATCTGTTCGTCGATGGCGTGGCGAATTTTCTCAAGGGCTTTGCGCTGCAAAATGCTCAGCTCGAACATGGCCGCGCGCGCGAATTGCAGGCGTTTATCGCTGACAACCGGGCCAATGTCGGACGGTTCTTTGGCCAGATGGCACGCGAAGTGCCGCATGTGCGCAACCATTTAGGCAAGGTTTTCGGCAAGAAACAGGCCTCCGGCTCGGGTTATGAAGCGCTGGCCGCGGCAGGCGAAGCCGTCACCGACTACGAAAGCGAATGGCTCGACGCGATGATCAATGCCGATGGTGAGGTGGATGATCTTGAGCGCCGCCTGCTGGCCCGCATCATCGACGAAGGCGAATGATGCGCGGCCGTTCCTGCTTCACACCATGAAGCTTTCGCCGCAACCGCAAGCGCCTTTGGCATTGGGGTTTTCGAACACGAAACCGGCGGTGAAGTCATCCTCGCGCCAGTCCATCGTCGATCCGACAAGATAAAGCACGCTTGCCCCGTCGATGTAGAACGTGCCTCCGGGGGTTTGGATCTTCTCATCGAACTTCGCCTCTTCGGTGACATAATCGACCGAATAGGCAAGACCTGAACAGCCCCGGCGCGGAGTGGAAAGCTTGACTCCAATCGCATCGCCGGGCGCTTGGCTCATCAGCTGCGCAATGCGTTCCTCGGCGCGCTTGGTCAGGACAACGGCGGCAGGGATCTGGCGGGTTTTGGTTTCGGTGTTCATCACAGCATCCCCAATTCTAGCCGCGCTTCGTCGGACATCTTTTCCGGGCTCCATGGCGGATCCCACACCAGCTCAACCTCGGCATCGCGAATACCGGGAACCGACGAAGCGCGCAGTTCGACCTCTCCCGGCATGGTTTCGGCCACTGGGCAGTGCGGTGTGGTCAGCGTCATGGTAATCGTGGCGTCCGCCTCTTCATCGACCTCAACGCCGTAGATCAGGCCGAGATCGTAGATATTGACCGGAATTTCCGGGTCAAATATCTCCTTCAGCGCCTCGATAACGGCGGCTTGCAGATCGCTGCCTGCGCCGCCGACGGGGTCTTGCGCCGGCTTTTGATGCAGGAAACCATCGAGATAATCCCGCTCGCGTTTGGGCGCGGCAGCAGGTTCCTCTTGCAGTTCGACGGCGTCGGAAACCCGCGCGCGCGGCGGCTTTTGCGCGATCACATTATCGTTCGGCGCTGGAGCGGCGATAAAATCGCGTTCGTCGTTTGGCTTGTTCATGGCTTTGTGCCTCTTCCAAAAATCCGCCGGGTGCGGGCAATGCCTTCGAGCAGTGCATCGACATCTTCCGGCACTGAATAGATTCCGAAACTCGCCCGTGCGGTGGCCGGGATGGCGAGATAATCCATCAAGGGCTGCGCGCAATGATGCCCGGCGCGGATCGCAACATTGGCTTCATCGAGGATCGTTCCAAGATCGTGCGGATGGATGCCGTCGATCAGGAAGCTGACGATCCCGGCGCTGTCTGCGGGCCCGAACACCGTCACATCGTTCATCGCGGAAAGCTCGCGGCGCAAACGGGCGACCAGCGCGCGCTCGGTTTCCTGCGTCGCCGCCAGCCCGGCCTCCGCGACATAATCGGCTGCGGCGGCAAAGGCGATGGTTTCTGCAATTGCCGGAGTGCCAGCTTCAAATCGTTGCGGAGGGTCTGCGTAGGTTGTGCCAGCAAAGGTCACGCGGTCAATCATCGAACCGCCGCCTTCCCATGGCGGCATCGTTTCGAGAACCTCCGCCGGGGCCCACAAGGCGCCAATCCCAGTCGGGCCATAAAGCTTATGCGCGCTGAAAACGTAAAAATCACAGCCAAGCGCGCGCATGTCCACGGGCATGTGCGGCACCGCCTGACAGCCATCGAGCAGCAGCTTAGCGCCGACCCGATGCGCCATTGCGGCGGCGCGCGGGGCGTCCAGAACGCTGCCCAGAACATTGGAAACATGGGCAAAAGCGACCAGCCGGTGTTGCTCGGTCAGCATTTCCTCTGCGGCATCAAGGTCAATCTGGTGGTCGGCCGTCAACGGAGCAACATCGATGATAGCGCCGGTTTGCTCGGCAATCATTTGCCACGGCACGATGTTGGAATGGTGCTCCAATTGCGACAGCATGATGCGGTCGCCGGGCTGAAGATTGGCGCGCCCCCAGCTGTTCGCGACCAAATTGATCGCTTCGGTCGCGCCGCGCGTGAACACTATCTGGCCTTCTGCGCCTCCGATGAATTGCGCGATCCGTTGCCGCGCCGCTTCATAAGCAATCGTCATGTCGGCAGAGCGGGAATAAACACCCCGGTGCACCGTGGCGTAATCCTCGCCCAGCGCCCGCACCATGGCGTCGATGACCACGCGCGGTTTCTGCGCCGTTGCGGCGGTGTCGAGATAGTGCCACGGCGAACCGTCCTTGTTCACCAGGCCGGGGAAATCTCCGCGCAGATCGGCGCGAACCGCGCCATTCATAATAGTGGGAGCGTTCACAGAGAGGCCCCTTCCAGCGCTTGCAGCGCCGCGCTCAACAATTCTTCCCGGCGGGCTTCGTCTTCCAGACCAACGAACGCATCTCCGATAAAGGCTTGCACCAACAGGCGCTGCACAGTTTCAGGAGAAAGCCCGCGCGCCGCCATATAATAGCGCGCCGCCTCATCGAGTTGGCCGACGGTTGCGCCATGCGCGCATTTCACATCGTCTGCGAAGATTTCGAGCTGCGGCACGGCGTTGGCGCTGGCCCCGGCTTCGAGCAGCAAACCTTTGAAATCCTGTGCGGCGTCGGTCTTCTGTGCGTGCCGCGCGACCTTGATTTCGCCTAGGAAATTGCCGGTCCCAGTGTCCCAGTGGACCGCCCGGACGGTCTGATTGCTGGTGGCTTCGGGCTGAGCGTGGACAACCTTGGTGACGAATTCGCGCACCGCATCGCCACCGCCAATCGTGACCCCGCCAAATTCAAAATGTGCGCCTCTGCCAAGCGTTACCTCAGCCTCAACCCGGGTGTAGTCCTGCCCGGCATTGGTCACGAACAGTTCCGCGCGCGCGCCGTCCCCCAATGTCAGGCGGATGCGGCGCAGTTCGGGCTGATTGCCGCCGACCACCATACATTCGCGGTGCGTCTCACCCGTGCCCAGCGTAATCTCTTGCCATTGGTCAATGGCGCCCACGCCGAGCCGCGCCAGTGCGCCCATGTCGGCATAGCGCCACGCCTCTTCGCGGCGGGTTGGCAAGGTTGCCGCTTCAGGCATCGGCCATCACCGCGTCGTAGCCTTCTGCTTCGAGCCGCAGCGCCAGTTCCGGTCCGCCGGTCTGAACAATCCGGCCTCCGGCAAGCACGCTGACCTTGTCGGGTTTCACCACTTCGAGCAGGCGTTGATAATGCGTGATCAGCAGCACCGCCTTGTCCGGGGCCCCGTCCTTTTGGCGCATGATTGCATTGATACCGTCGCCGACTACCCGCAGCGCATCGATATCAAGCCCGCTGTCGGTCTCGTCCAGAACCGCAAAGGCCGGATCGAGAATGCCCATCTGCACCATCTCGGCGCGCTTTTTCTCGCCACCGGAAAAGCCGACATTGACCTGCCGTTTGAGCATTTCCACGTCCATTTTCAGCAGCGCGGCCTTTTCCTTCGCCAGTTTCAGGAATTCCCCGCCCGAAAGCGGTTCCTCGCCGCGATATTTGCGCTGCGAATTGGCCGCCTCGCGCAGAAACTGGACGTTGGAGACGCCGGGTATCTCAACCGGATATTGAAAACCGAGGAATAGCCCGGTGGCCGCGCGTTCATGCGGATCGAGGTCGAACAGGTTCTGCCCCCGAAAGGTCACACTGCCGCCGGTCACGTGATAGCCGGGTTTCCCGCCGAGCACATGGGCGAGCGTCGATTTCCCGGCCCCGTTTGGCCCCATAATCGCGTGAATCTCGCCCGCAGCGATTTCCAGGCTCAGCCCTTTCAGAATGGCCGTCCTGCCGTTTGCTCCGTCAACTTCGGCGTGGAGATTCTCAATTGTTAGCACCGATGGCTCCCTTGCTTTGCTGTGCTGCTGCGGCGGCGGCATCGGCGGCGGCGGTCGCATCGGTGCGCGCCTTCACGACCGAAGCGTCGCGCAATTCGAGCACGAGGCCCTTGGGCCGTTCCGCCTCATAAGTGTCCTGCGCCGCCTGCGCCGTGCGCATCAGATAGGTGAATTGTTGATCGAGATCGGCACCGCGCGCGATGTGGATACGGCCAATGTGTTCAAAGATTTCGCGCACGTCATTGGTGCCATAATCGGCATATTCGCTGCGCTGGGCGAGCGCGGCGGCGGCGGCGGCCTGCGCCTCAGTCGCGGCGTCCTCGCAGCGCGGCACGTCCGAGCGGTGCTGCGCCTCAAAGTCAGCCTCACCGCGCACGCGGCGCATCTGCCCGGTCAGGCAGCGGCGATAATCCTCGACAAACGGCTGGATGATGCGCGGATATTCCAGCGTCCACGTTTCGGGCGCATCGTTCTCGATGGCTACGGGCGCCTGCCCGACGCCTTGCAACATCATCATGGAGGCAATCAATGATAGGAGGCTGTTCATTCGCTTCGGTCCCGATTTGATCTGTCAGTGGATTTGCCATTGGATTCGTAGGTTTCACGGTGTTCGCTGCGCCGGTGGCGTTTGTCGTCGATCCGCATCCGCATGCCGAGCGTGATGCGATCAAGCACGCCGTCCATATTCTCAAGGATATGCGCGGCCTTGATCCGCATCACCCGGATGCCGACGCTTTCAAGGCTCTTGTCGCGGCGCTTGGCCAGCGCTTCGTCCTGGCCTTCCTCGTCGATCATGATCGCCATCCCGAGATTGTGGCAGTTGAAATCGACGATGGCGGAGCCGACCACAGCAAAGCGCTTGAAAGTGTAGCGCCCAAGGTTCGCAGTCGCGAATTTCTCAGCGAGCGCCTTGTGCGCGGGCGAAGCAAAACGCTTCATCTCTCGCGCCCGGTCGTGAAGTTCGTCGAGGCGAGCATCGGATATCTTCCACCCGCGGCCCTTTTTGTTGAGGGTGGGGGCTTCGGCGGTGGCGGCCTCGGGGTTGAGGGCGAGGGTTTTGCGGTCAGTCATTTTACCTCGTCCATAATGCGAAGGACGGATTGAACCTTCGATCCATGTTTTGTCAGCGTCACAACATTATCATTGAATTTGCCGCCCAACCGGCTTTGTCGAATGTTCACGAGCTGCATGTTTGCAAGGTTGCGAGCAGCCAATTTGGCTTCCGGTGTCGGCCATTCCGTGTTGGTGACTATGCGCAAGTAGGTGCCGCGATGCTCATTCGCTTTCAGAATTATCGCTCGTTCAAGCACACCGAGTTCCTCGGCATCAGATCGAGCTTCTTCCTTTGACATAATCCATTCGTCAGACATCACCCCACGCTCCCCTCAAGCGAAATCGCCAGCAGCTTTTGCGCTTCGACCGCAAACTCCATCGGCAGCTCTTTCAGCACATCCTTGGCAAAGCCGTTGACGATCAGCGCCACCGCCTCTTCCTCGTCCAGCCCGCGCTGCATCGCGTAGAACAGCTGTTCGTCGCTGATCTTTGACGTGGTCGCCTCGTGCTCGATCTGCGCGCTGGGGTTCTTGACCTCGATATAGGGCACGGTGTGCGCGCCGCATTGATCGCCGAGCAGCAGGCTGTCGCACTGGGTGAAGTTGCGCACGCCGCTGGCGGTCGGCCCGACGCGGACGAGGCCGCGATAGGTGTTCGACGATTTGCCCGCCGAAATGCCCTTGGAGATGATCGTCGAGCGGCTGTTCTTGCCGTTGTGGATCATCTTGGTGCCGGTGTCGGCCTGCTGGAAATTGTTGGTGACCGCGACCGAGTAGAACTCGCCCACACTGTCTTCGCCATTGAGGACGCAGGAGGGGTATTTCCACGTCACCGCAGAGCCGGTTTCGACCTGCGTCCATGAGACCTTTGAACGATCCCCCTGACACAGCGCGCGCTTGGTGACGAAATTGTAGATCCCTCCCTTGCCTTCTGCATTGCCGGGATACCAATTCTGCACGGTCGAATATTTGATTTCCGCATCGTCCATCGCGACCAGTTCCACCACGGCGGCGTGGAGCTGATTTTCGTCGCGCATCGGGGCGGTGCAACCTTCGAGATAGCTGACATAGCTGCCCTTTTCGGCGATGATCAGCGTGCGTTCAAACTGCCCGGTGTTTTCGGCATTGATGCGGAAATAGGTGGAAAGCTCCATCGGGCAGCGCACGCCTTCGGGCACATACACAAACGTGCCGTCCGAAAAGACCGCGCAATTGAGCGCCGCAAAGTAATTGTCGCGCACCGGCACGACGCGGCCCAGCCACGTCTTTACGAGGTCAGGATATTCGCGGATCGCCTCGGATATCGAGAGGAAGATCACGCCTGCACGCTTCAATTCCTCGCGGAAGCTGGTGGCGACGCTGACGCTGTCGAACACCGCATCCACCGCAACTTTCTTTGCGCCCTTCACCCCGGCGAGCACTTCCTGCTCGCCCAAGGGAATGCCGAGCTTGTCGTAGATCCGCTTGATCTCGGGATCGAGCTCATCGAGCGAATCGAGTTCAATCTTCTTCTTGGGCGCAGCGTAATAATAGGCGTTCTGGTAATCGATCTTCGGATAGCCGACCTTGGCCCAATCGGGCTCTTCCATGGTCTGCCACAGGCGGAACGCCTTCAGCCTCCAGTCGAGCATCCATTCCGGTTCGCCCTTCTTGCCGGAAATGAAGCGGACGGTGTCCTCGTTCAGCCCTTTTTCCGCGAATTCGGTTTCAATATCGGAGGACCAGCCGTGCTCATAGTCCGCCGCCGCAGCGGCCGCATCCCTGGCGTCCTGATCGGTTTCTGGAGTCTTGAGGTCGAGATTATCGGTCATGCCGCATGCTCTTTGACTGGAATGGGAGGGGGAGCAGGGGCGTTATGGCGCAGCTGATCAAGGGTGATCTCTGCCAATGCCGCCCGCAGCTTTTGATTGATAATCGGCCAGTGCGGTTTCATCGTGCAGCCGATTTCGTGGTCACACGCGCCTTCTTCGATGCAGGCAGTAAGGGCGATGGGGCCTTCGACCGCCTCAACAATATCGGCAATGGTGATCGCCGCCGCCGGGCGGCCAAGCTGCAATCCGCCTCCCGCCCCGCGCAAGGATCGCAGCAGTCCCGCAGCCGTCAGCCTTGATACGAGGCGCTGCACCGTCGGCACCGGCAGACCCGTTTCGCTCGCCAGTTCGGCCGCGCTGACCCGGCCATTGCCGCAATGGGCAGCAGCCTGACACATCGTGATGACAGCATAATCGGCAAGGTTGGAGAGACGCATAATAAATCGGACCAATTCAATCTTATTAAGACCTAGGGTCCATCCGCCCGCAATTCAACGGAAATCCAGCAGATGCGAGTCGTTCGCGACTATTCAGGGGCAAGCCACTCCCTGAGCGCGGTCGCAGCCGGGCCATGCCCAGCCGGATCGAGCGTGCCCGCAACCAGCGGGCCGTCCTGTAACAGGCGCGGAGTGCGCCCGGTGTAACGCCGCAGGTCGCGGATCAGATGGGCCTGATCGAAATAGGCCGCCATGACTTCATCGCGCGCCGCGTCGGGCAAATTCTTTTGCGAAAGCAAAGCGGCGGCCCGCACTGCGCGGAATCTCTTCAAGAGCTGCAGGGGCGGGGCGCCGAAAAACCGCCTGCACAGACGCTGCGCCTGACGCTGCGACATCGGCAGGCGCTGATAAAGATCATCAATCTCCGGGTTGAATGCACTTGCTAGCCATGCGGTCGTTTCAGCGATCATCGCCTCATGGGCGGGCCTGATATCGCGGCAGGTTTCCCGCATGAGATCAGCGACAGAATCGAAAACCGTAAGCACATCCCCCGGATCGGTTGCAGCTAGAGCCAAAAGCCTGACTGCGGCTTCCGGAGCAAGTGCCTCCTGCGCGGCAACGATGCGGTCGTGGGTTTGGTCAGCCGGCAGATTGGTCCATGATGCCCACCCCAGCGGCGTCAGGGACACACCCGCACAGCAAACCGGCCCTTCCAGCGAAAAGGGTGCCGCCCGCAGCAGCGGTGCATTGAAGAAAGCGGGCGCGGCTAATGCTTTCTTGCCATCGGCATATTGCATGGCCCCGGTTCCGCGCAGGAAGATGAACAACTGCGCGGAATAGGCAGGCATAACCTCATCAATCCGGCCCGCGTCCGTGTGGACGACAAAGAAGGTGTTCACCCGACTCTTCAAATCGTCGGGCGGTGCTACAAACTCAAATTTGAAAGGTGGAGACGCACCAGAATCCATCAGTCGCCGCCGCTCTCCGGCCCTCCATCAGAACTGGCCCGCACTTCAGCCACCCATTTGTCGACATTTTCTTCCATGATCGACAAGGGAACCGGTCCACTCTTCAGGATGGTGTCATGAAAGCCGCGAATGTCGAATTGGTCGCCCAATTCGTCGCGGGCGCCTTCGCGCAGCTCCATGATCTTGAGCTTGCCGATCATATAGGCCGTGGCCTGACCCGGCGTCGTGATATACCGCTCGATCGCCTTGACGATGTCGCCTTGCGGATTGGGCGTGTTGTCAGTCAGGTACTGGATGGCCTCTTCGCGAGTCCAGCGTTTGGAATGGATGCCGGTGTCCACCACCAATCGGCAAGCGCGCCACAATTCCATCCCAAGTCGCCCGAAATCGGAATAGGGATCGGTGTAAAATCCCATGTCCTTGCCGAGTTCCTCGGAATACAGACCCCAGCCTTCGGAATAGGCGGTGACCCCGCCGAACCTGCGAAACGCGGGCAAATCGCCAAGCTGGGTCTGGATTGACCGCTGCAGGTGATGGCCCGGCAACCCTTCGTGATAAGCCAGCGCCTCTAGCTCATTCTTCGACATGTCGCGCAGATTGTAGAGGTTGACGTAATATGTGCCGGGGCGCGAACCATCCGGCGCAGGGCTTTGATAAAACGCCTTGCCGCCGCTTTTCTCGCGGAATGCCTCCACGGGTTTGATCACCAGAGGGTCGGTTGGCAGCACGCCGAACCATTCGGGCAGCCTCTCGCCCAGCGCGTCGATCCGCGCTTGCGCATCGGCCAGATATTCTTCGCGCGTTGTGTAGTAGAAACGTTCATCGCTACGGGTGAATTCAAAGAATTCCTGCAGGCTCCCCTCAAATCCGACCTGCGCCATGATTGCGCGCATCTCGCCGTGAATGCGGTCCACTTCGCGCAGGCCAATATTGTGAATCTCATCGGCAGAAAGGTCGGTGGTGGTGTAACTGCCGAGCAGCGCGGCGTAATATTCATCTCCGCGCGGCAAACGCCAGATACCGTCGTCGGTCGGCGCGACCGATTGCTGGCGGCGCATTTCAGCGAGCAGCCGGCGATAGGCAGGCAGCGCTGAGGAGTTCCACGAGGACTTCGCCATTTCAGCAAGCGCAATTGTTACACTTGGCGCAGATTCCATGCCGTCGCGCAGATCCGGGGTTAGCGGCGCGAGTTTCTTGTCGAAATCTTCCAGAACCGCATTGTTGTCGCCCGCTGCGATCAGCTCTTCGATATCGGCGATGACATAAGGGTAAACCCAAAGCGGCGGCATCACCCCGCGCTCCGCACGCTCGCGCGATTCTGCGATCAACGCATCGACTTGCGGACCTATTCTTTCGATGCGCGCGACATAGGCTTCGGCATCTTCAAGGCTGCTGACGCGGTGGATGTTGATCAGAAATGCCGGAATGCCAGTGTGCGCGCCGCGGCGGTGATCGAACAGGAATTCATATTCCCGGAACGGCTGGAGCGAGGCGCGGCGCTCAGCAAGCATTTCGAACAGGCGATAGGACAATGCGTCCTGTTCTGACAATTCGCTGAGTTCAAATCCTTGCTGCATTGCCAAAGAAGTGTCCTGCAACAGGCGAAATGCGGCTTCGTCGGCCTCATCCGAAACCTCATCCCAGCGACCGTAATCAGCATCGCGTATCCCGCGATAGGATTTGCTTTCAGGAGACAGCGCCAGCGCCGCACCATCATAATCTTCGAACAGTTCCGCAAGCGTCGTCTGCGACTCGGGTGCTGTTTCAGCGAACGTTGGAACAGGCTCGGGCGCAGGCGGGGCAGATGTGGCAAGCGGAGTTTGCGCCATGTTGCAACCTGCAAGTGCCAATGCCGATATAGATACGAAGATCAGGTGGTTGCTGGTAGCTTGAAGGCGACGCATGGATTCTCTCCTCGTTCAATTTTTTGTTGCGACAACGTCACTGGGCGGGATTGGTGCCCCAAGCCATCCGTCAGGAACCCAGCTCGCGCAAATTCTTGGGTGCAATCATTTCTGTCAGATACGGACTGTCAGGGTCTTTTAGACGCGCGGGCGTGCGTCCGACAAAGCGGTTTATCTCTCTGATCATATGCGATTGATCAAAGAACGCCTCCCCCAGTTCGGCTTCGAATTCCGGGGTCAATTTCGGGAAGGACAGCAGCGCCGCCGCTCTCAGCGCGCGATATTTGCGCGCCAGCGCTTGCGGCGAAAGACCGAAATATCGCTCGGTCAGGCGCTGAACCTGCCGCTCCGAATAGGCGGCCCTTGCCAGCAGATCTCTGAGATCGGGGTTAAGCGCAGAGCCAAGCCAGGTGTTCACAACTTTGATAAGCTCGGCATGGCGGGAATTGATCGGTTTGACCTTGCCGCCGATATAATCGCCAAGGGCAAGCGCGCATTCATGCCCGGTCATCTCGCCCGCGCGGTATTTTGCATTGAGCTCGCTGCCCCGCACTGCAATTTCATCGCCCAGCACTTCGCTGGCGGCGCGCAATCGATCGCGGTGCTCTCCGGCATGGAGGCCCGTCAGCGCCGCCCATCCAAGCGGTGTCAGCGCCGCGCCAATCGCATGAAATGGGCCGTCGACAAATATCGGATTGGCGGTCGAAAGCGGCGTCATCAGCGCAACTTCATGATTCGGATCGCGGTGACCGGCGCGAAAGTGCATTTCGCCTTTGCCATAGGGAAACAGCGCAAGGTGTCCGACCGATGATGGTTGAACATCGCGGAATTTCCGTTCGTCGCAGCGGAAATGATACAATGTCGTGACAAAGTCACTAACCGCGGCAGGCGGCGCGAAATAATCGACTTGGATTAGCGAGCTTGCGGTAAGCTCAAGCCCCGGCTCCGCGGTATCCATGCCGTTTTCAGCTCTGATCGAGTCTTGGAAATCAACCATTTTGTGCGCCCCGCTGTCGTGCATGTAACGCGGCTGAGGCTGATTTGACACAAAAAAAGGGCGGCCACGGTTAATGGCCGCCCATTTGAGTTGAGGAACTCTTCGCATTGCTGCTCCGAGCCCTTCGGGTCGCAAAGAATGCCTAGCGTGAGGCATTCGCAAAGAATTGTATGCAAACGACAAGCTCTTGAAATGGGGCAGGCTAACGGGAATTGTCATATTCTTGTGGCCGAAATTGGCACTGCGCGCTTCGCCCCTAGCGGGATGGCGCGCGAGGATCCTTTCGACATAATCGCTGTTTTGTTGCTTAGGCCCAGTTTTGTTGCTTAGGCCCAACCGATGCCCTTCCGCCCCAGATTATTCGACTTCGTCCGGCCAGCGATCTTTACGCTCGATTCGGAAACTGGTCACCGCTTGGCCATCACAACGCTAAAGGCTCTCCCGACAAGAGGTGCGCGTTCTTCGCTGGCGCAGCCCGGTCGACTCGCAATCAAGATCGCCGGGCTCGACTTTCCCAATCCGGTGGGCGTTGCCGCGGGATTCGACAAAGACGCTGAGGTTCCCGACGCCCTGCTCGGCCTTGGCTTTGGCTTTACCGAGGTTGGCTCAATCACACCTTTGCCGCAGGCGGGAAACCCCAAACCCCGGCTGTTCCGGCTGGTAGAGGACAAAGCTGTTATCAATCGCATGGGGTTCAACAACGCCGGGGCACAGGCGGCACTGGAACGGCTAAACGCGAGACAAGGCAGGCCGGGGATCGTCGGGATCAACATCGGCGCGAACAAGGATTCCGATGATCGCGTCGCAGACTATGCGAAAATGGCGCGGATGATGACCCCGCTGGCAAGCTATCTTGCCGTCAACATTTCCAGCCCCAACACACCTGGGCTGCGCGCCTTGCAGGATGAGGCAGCGCTGACCGGGTTGATCGACGCAGTGATCGAAGCGCGCGCAGCGGCAGGGGGCACTGAACTTCCGCCCATTTTTCTCAAAGTCGCGCCCGACCTTGAGCCCGCGGATATTGATGCGATAGCGCGGATTGCACTGGACAAGGGCCTCGATGCGCTGATTGTGTCCAACACCACCGTATCACGCCCGCAGCTTTCTTCGCACCATTCCGGAGAGGCGGGCGGGCTGTCAGGCGCCCCGTTGCGATCGTTGGCGCTTGAGCGACTGCGCGATTTCCGCAAGGCGACAGGCGGCGCAATCCCGCTCATCGGGGTTGGCGGCATCGCCAGCGCGGATCATGCGTGGGAGCGCATTCGCGCCGGTGCCAGTCTGATCCAGTTGTATTCTGCAATGGTCTATCATGGGCCGGGCCTGGGTGCGCGAATCGCCGATGGCTTGGAACGATTAATGCGGCGTGATGGCTATGCCAGCATTGCAGAGGCGGTTGGAAGCGAATAGCACGCCCGGTTATGTTCAGACCATATGCTTTGCTCGCACCTTTCGCTCTCCTTGTCTCAGGTTGTGCCGGATATAATGCGCCACCCGTTGCGGTCAGCGAACCTGCGCCCGTTGCCTCGCAAGGCGCGGTCAGCACCGCTGATCCGCGTGCAACCGCAGCAGGTGAAGCAATCCTTGCTCAAGGTGGATCTGCAACCGACGCCGCGATTGCGGTGATGCTTGCGCTGACGGTGGTCGAACCGCAAAGTTCCGGCATCGGCGGCGGCGGGTTCATGGTCCTCGCCGGAGACGACGGCGTTGTCACCTTCGATGGACGCGAAACGGCACCGGCAGCCGCAACCGGCGCGCGCTTTCTGGATGAAGACGGCGAACCGCTCCCCTATACAGAGCGCGTGATATCCGGGCTTAGCGTGGGCATACCCGGCAATATCGCTTTGGCTGCGCAGGCGCATGAGCGTTACGGGAAGGTCCCTTGGGCGGATTTGTTTGCGCCCGCTATCGCGCTGGCTCGCGACGGTTTTTTGATGAACCGCCGCCTCAACGATTCCCTGTCGAGCGCCGCAGAGCGCGCCAGCAACACCGAAGCCGCCCGCGCAATTTTCTTCGGTGCTGACGGAGCGCCGCTGCCGGTCGGCACCTTGATAAAGGTGCCAGAGCTTGCCGAAACCTTTGAACGAATTGCGTCGCGGGGCCCTTCGGCAATGTATGAAACCGGTGCGGAGGCGCTGGCCGACTATGTCGCGGCAGAAACGCCGCGCGATGGCCGCATGACCGCCGCAGATGTGCGCAGCTATGCCGCGAAGGAGCGCGATCCGGTCTGCACCCGCTACCGCGTGTACAAAATTTGCGGCATGGGTCCACCAAGTTCTGGCGGGGTTGCAGTTGCGCAAATGCTGGGTCAGTTGGAGCGCTTTGACCTTGCTCAACTGGGCCCTCAAAGTCCGCAATTCTGGCACCTTTTCCTCGAATCGCAGCGCATCGCCTATGCCGACAGAGAAGTTTACCTTGCCGATCAGGATTTCGTCGAAGTGCCTGTCGCTGGGCTGGTCGATCCCGCCTATATCGCAGCGCGCAGCGCGCTGATTGATCCAGGTGCCGCGATGGCAAACGCCGAACCCGGTGTTCCGCAGGGCGCGCCGCTGGCGCGCGCTGACGGCAACGAACCACCAGAAAGCGGAACCACCCATTTCTCGATCGTCGATGCTGAAGGCAATGCCGTCAGCTACACCTCCACGGTCGAAGGGGCGTTTGGGTCGGGGCTGCATTTTGGCGGGTTCTACCTCAACAATGAGCTCACCGATTTCAGCTCCTCGCCCGCGATAAACGGCGTTCCTGTCGCCAATCGGGTCGAGGGCGGCAAACGCCCCCGGTCTTCGATGGCTCCGACCATCGTGTTTGATCAGGACGGCGAAATCATTCTCGTAATCGGCGCGGCTGGGGGGCCAACTATCCCGGTTCAGGTGGCGCGCTCGATCATCGGAGTGCTCGATTTCGGAATGACCGCAGAGGAGGCATTGGGCCTGCCACTGATTATGGCGTTCGGTTCGACAATTATCACCGAAGAGGGCAGCTCAGTTGCTGCCATGGCCGATGAATTGCAGGCGTTGGGCCACGGTGAGCTGCGCCTGCTTTCCCCACGCGGAAAGGCAAACGCCTTGCGCCGCACTCCGGATGGCTGGGAATCGGCCGGAGATCCGCGCGTCGCCGCAATGCTGGGATACGAATAATCCGCCGGACGATTGAGCATCCTCCTTAAGGATTGAGCAGGCCCAGCATCAGCGACGCTTGCCGCTGCGACGCAGAGCCACTAATTCCAAGCGATGAGTATAACATTTGAAGCTCTGTAGAGGCTGAAAGCAGCCCAGAAGGAGCGGGAAGAGGAACTCTTGTCCGTGCACGCCCCCAATATTTCGCCCGTGGTCAATCCGGCGGATGACCAGATTCTTCAGGATATCGATAGCGCGCGCAACCTTGTCGAATTGTTCCTGAAGCGCGCCGAAGAGGGTGGCGATGCGCCATTCCTGGGCCGCAAGCAGGGCGGTGCCTGGCTAACCCAAAGCTGGCGCGAAGTCGCTGATCAAGTCTGCCTGCTCGCCGAAAGCCTCCGCCATCTCGGACTGAACGATGGAGACCGGGTCGCGCTGATCTCTGAGAACCGCCCTGAATGGTGTATCGCGGACCTCGCCATCATGGCGGCAGGATGCATTTCGGTGCCAACCTACATCACCAATACACAGCGCGATCATGCGCATATTTTCGACAATTCGGGCGCACGAGCGGTGTTCGTTGCCAATGAGAAACTGCTCGCCCCGCTGGTCGGCGCAATTGCACGGACCGGTCTGGCCGAGCATATAATCGGCATTGATGACCTTCACCGCAAACAGGCGAGCAGTGTAGAATACCACGCTTGGGACGATCTGATCGCAGGGGACGCGGTCGCTGCGCGCGCTTCGGTGGTTGCGAGAATTGGATCGATCAGCCGGGCCGACACCGCCTGCATCATCTACACCAGCGGAACCGGAGGGGCGCCGCGCGGAGTAAGACAGCACCACGGCGCAATCCTCTGCAACATTGCTGGCGCGGGAGAAATCGTCATCAATGATTTCGGGGTAGAAAACGAACGTTTCTTGTCCTTCCTCCCGCTTAGCCATGCTTATGAGCACACCGCCGGGCAGTATCTTCCCATCGCTTTGGGCGGCGAGATTTTCTATTCCGAAGGGCTGGAGAAGCTCGCCTCCAATATCGAGGAGGTGCGGCCGACAATCATGGTCGTGGTCCCGCGCCTGTTCGAAGTGCTGCGCACGCGGATCATGAAGCAGGTCGAGAAACAGGGCCGTCTGGCCAATTTCATGATGGATAGCGCACTGAAAATCAGCGAGAAATCACGCGACGGCAAGGCCAGAAAGCGCGACCGGCCGATCAATTTCCTCGTCGAAAAGACCCTGCGCCCCAAGATCAGGGCAAAGTTCGGGGGGCGCATCAAGGCAATGGTGTCGGGCGGCGCGCCGCTCAACCCCGAAGTCGGCAATTTCTTCGATGCTATGGGTCTGGTGATGCTGCAGGGATACGGCCAGACCGAGGCCGGACCGATCATGAGCTGCAATCGCCCCGCGGCGGGGCTCAAGATGGATACGGTCGGCCCGCCGATGCGCGGAGTCGAGCTAAAGATTGCAGAGGACGGCGAAATCCTGTGCCGGGGCGAATTGGTGATGCAAGGTTATTGGCGAAACGATGCCGAAACCGCGCGCACGATTGTCGATGGCTGGCTGCACACTGGCGATATCGGCCATCTCGATGACAAGGGGCGGATAGTCATCACCGACCGCAAAAAAGACATGATCGTCAATGACAAGGGTGACAATGTCGCGCCGCAAAAGATCGAAGGCATGCTGACATTACAGCCCGAAATCGCTCAGGCCATGGTGAGCGGCGACAAACGGCCCTATATCGTCGGGCTGATCGTGCCCGAGGCCGAATGGGCGCTGGAATGGGCGCGCGCGAATGATGAGAAATTCGACCTGAAAGCGCTGCAGGAGCTTCCCGCCTTCAAAAACGCGGTGCGCGCAGCGGTTGACCGGACCAATGCCGATTTGTCGGTGATCGAGAAAGTGCGGCAGTTTGCCTTTGCCGATGAGATGTTCACGATCGACAATGAAGAATTGACCCCGAAACAATCCATCCGCCGCCACAAGATCCGCGACCGGTATAAGGACAAGATTGACGGGCTTTATCGGGGTTAGGGCTTTTGCAGATCGGCGAGTAACTTTGCGTCACTCAAGATGTTTCGCACCTGATCGCTGATTGAACGACCATCATTTGCAGTGACGCGGAGCAGTTCCATTCGTTCTGCATCGATCCACAAGCGGTCCGGGGTCACATCTTCTCTGTCTAGGGGCAAATGCCGCGTAACGATAAAAGGGTTGCGGTCCTCGTCGTAAAGAACCTGCAATGTGCAATGCGCGAGCACGTGTCTTAGCGGACGAAGGCTCCGCCAGCGGTCAATGCGCTTTATCAAATTCTTGATGCGCCGGGCATCGCTTTTTTCGAGTCGGGCACGCAATTGGTCGATACTGCTCAACGGGCCATTCTTGATCGGCAGGTCAAGCCGCAGGCACAAATGCCCGATCGCCTGTTCTGCTTGGGCAGAGCTGGTCAGGACACGCGCCAACCACTGATGTGCGTCAGCCAGATCTTCTTTCGGCTCTACCAACGCAATTGGAAGAGTTTCACTCACGCCGCCTCAACATCCTCGATATATTCGGGATAAAAGCACGGCTCACGCATCGACCACCCGGGCGCGGTGGCGGCGGCTTCGCTCAGGCTTTGCAACAGCACCTTGCGGTGGTCGGGCCGGATCAAAGGCAGAGCCGCAGCGGCGCAAAAGGCAGCCGGAAGATAGGGCCGCGCTTGGGCACCCAGCAGGCGTTCGTACAAAAACCGGAATGCCGAGAAACTGACGAGTTTCTCCTGTTCCAGATCAAAGGCGGCAACCCGCACCAATTTGCCGAGCATCCGCTCGATCTCGCCCATAGTCCCTTCCTCAGGGATCAAGCCGCGCAGTGATTTTAGGTCCTGATAGGCCACATATTGGCGGCGGATCGCATTGCTTTCCGCTTCATTGCGCCCCCACAGACGAAACGCATCGGAGCGTGCGAGGCCAATATCGAGGCTGCGCTTGATATAACGCTGCTCGCATGGCTCCAGCCCTGCAAATTCGCGCATTTCACCGATCGACATGGTGGATGTGCTGGCAAGTGTCACGTTCGTCTCCCTGAATGGAAGACGGTTGTCCGCTATCTTGGTTAATACGTAGTAACCATGGGCGCAGGATTTGTGCCCGATATGGAGTTTTCTAGATCAGCCCGGCAAGCGGGCTGCTGGGATCAGCATATTTGCGCCGCCCCATGCGCCCGGCAAGGTAGGCTTCGCGCCCCGCCTCAACCGCCAGTTTCATCGCGCGGGCCATGCGAACCGGGTCCTTCGCCTCGGCAATTGCCGTGTTCATCAAAATGCCGTCGCAGCCCAGTTCCATGCCAACCGCCGCATCTGAGGCGGTCCCGACCCCTGCATCGACCAGCACCGGCACCTTCGCCCCTTCGACAATCAACCGGATCATCACCCGATTCTGAATCCCCAGGCCGGACCCGATCGGCGCGCCCAGTGGCATGACGGCGACCGCGCCTGCATCTTCGAGCTGTTTGGCGGCGATCGGATCATCGGCGCAATAAACCATCGGCAGGAACCCGTCTTTGGCCAGCACCTCGGTCGCCTTCAACGTCTCGCGCATGTCGGGGTACAGCGTGCGCGCTTCGCCCAGCACTTCGAGCTTGACCAGATCCCAGCCCCCTGCCTCGCGCGCCAGACGTAGCGTCCGCACGGCGTCTTCGCCTGTGAAGCAGCCCGCCGTGTTGGGCAGATAGGTGATCTTCTTGGGGTCGATATAGTCGGTGAGCATCGGCGCCTTGGGGTCGCTTACGTTAACGCGGCGCACAGCAACCGTGACGATTTCTGCGCCGCTGGCAGCAACAGCGGCGGCGTTCTGCGCAAAATCCTTGTATTTGCCCGTTCCGACAATCAGCCGGGATGAAAAAGTCCGTCCAGCAACGCTCCATGTATCGTCCGGCGCACTCACTTGGTCCCCTCCGCCGACAAAATGCACGATTTCCAGCGTGTCACCTGCTGCCAATGGCGCAGCCTCAAGCGTGGAGCGCGGGACAATTTCGCCATTGCTTTCCACCGCAACCTTTTGCGGGTCCAGATCGAGTTCGCGGACGAGATCGGCAATCGTCGAAGCCGAAGTGATCCTGAGCTCTCCATTCAAAATGATTTTCTTGTTGTCGGTCATGCTGGCTGAAATAGAGCCGCTGCGCTGCGGTGCAACCTAAGGTTTTCATTGGGGCCGCAAAGCCGATAGTTCAGAGTGTCGCCCGCGCCCGCAGGTTGAGCAAATGGCCAATCGACACCAGCGTCACCCCGATAAAGGTCAGCGTGAGTTCGCCGTCACCATGCGGCACCACCAATGCCCCGCCCATGAAAGTCAGCCCCATCACTGCCACGACGAAAGGCGCAAGATTGCTGTGCTTGAGCGCGCCCCAGCCAATCGCCGCTGCAGCGATAATCAACGCAAGCGCAAGTCCGACGCGGTGAATCTCCGGTGCCAGCAGAAAATGCCCACCCAGACCCAATCCCGAAACCACAATCACTGTCGCCAGGCAATGCAAAGCGCAAAGGCCAGCGATCCCGATGCCCAAGTGATCGAGGCGGCGGCGCCCCTCGGGCCGAATCGGAAAATCTGTCTTTTGCATGGTGACCAGCGCGATATATGTAACATTATCACATTTCGCAAGACCCGAAGCCTGCGGGCGCAATTGTGCTGAACGCATCGCAGATTGCAGCAAACGGGCTTGCCAGCGGCGGCTTCGCGGCACATTGACGCGGCTGTTATGGAATCCGCAGCCCTTCAGGCCGATCTGCACCGTGCGGGGCAAACCGTTGCTCGTCCGCTGGCGATTGCCCGATGGCTTGAACTGGTGGCGGCGTTTGTCATCATCATCGTGCTCGTCGGCGGGATCACGCGGCTTACCGAAAGCGGGCTTTCGATCACCGAGTGGGAACTCGCAACCGGCATTCTCCCGCCTTTGACAGAAACGGCGTGGATGGCGGAATTTGCCAAGTATCAGGCAACGCCAGAATACCGGCTTGAGGCGGGTCTGGCCGGAATGACCCTTTCCGATTTCAAATTCATATATTTTTGGGAATGGTTTCACCGGCTGCTCGCACGGACGGTGGGCCTGATCTATGCGCTGCCGCTCGTTTGGTTTTGGATGAGGGGGGTAATTCCTGCCGGCTTCAAGGTAAGATTGATCGCGCTGCTCGGTCTGGGCGGGCTTCAGGGGCTGTTTGGCTGGCTGATGGTGCAATCAGGGTTGGTCGGAGACATGACCGATGTCAGCCATTTCCGCCTGTCGCTCCATCTGTTGACAGCCTTGCTGCTGCTCGCTGCGCTTGTCTGGACGGCGCGCGACATGCGCCGAATTGCGCGCGACCCTGGTGCGGGTCCCGCGCCGCTCACTCGGCAATCGGCGCTGGTTGCGGCGGTGCTTTTCATCCAGCTTTTGCTCGGCGCTTGGGTCGCGGGGTTGAACGCGGGCCATGCCGCATATGACTGGCCCTTGATGAACGGCCGATTGGTGCCCGAGTTTTCTTCCGCGCGCGGGGCGTTATGGACGCTTACCCATGATCCGTTCCTTCTGCATTTCCTCCACCGCTGGTGGGCTTGGGTCGCGGTTATTGCGCTGGTTTACCTCGCCCGGCGCGTGCGCAAGTCAGATCGGCGCGCTTCGGTCGCATTGCATAGCGCGTTTGGCGTGATGGTCTTGCTGGGCATCGCCACGGTTTTGACACAGGTTGAATTGTGGATTGCTGCCGCGCATCAACTTAATGGGGCGCTGCTGGTCGCCTGCACCGCTTGGGCCATGCATAGCGACGGAGTTTTGCAGCAATCCCGGACACCGAAATGAACGGGGCGCTGGCCGCGCTCGTCTGGTGCCCGTTCCCCGATGCCGCATCTGCGCGTCTCGCTGCGGAACAATTGCTTGCAGACGGGTTGATCGCTTGTGCCAATATTCTGCCAGAGGTTGAATCGCTCTTTGCTTGGGAAGGGCAGATTTCCGCTGCGCGCGAAACCGCCGTCATGTTCAAAACAAGTTCGGGCAAGCTGGCCACGTTGATCTCGCGGTTGGGAGAGCTGCATCCCTATGATGCACCGTCAATTATCGGATGGTGTTGCGATGCTGCGCATCCGGCCACTATGAATTGGTTAGGCGACACGCTTGGCGACACCTGATTGAAGCGCATAGCGCGTCGATCGTGCAACAAGAGGGATGAAAACGATGGCGCTATCCCGCCGCGCTGTGATTAGATCAGGCGTCATTCTGGGTTGCGCGGGCGCGGTTGCCTTGTGGCCGCGCCGCGGGGTGGCGATGGCGCGCGTGCCTATACCCGAACGGCCCATGCGGCTTTTGCGGCGGCTAGAACGAAGCCTGATCGGAACAGAACGGCTGATCGTCACCAGAGAATGGCGCGTCGAGTTCCGCGATGAAGGAGACGTCATAGCGATTGGCGGCGTTCAGATCGACGCGCAGGTCGCTGCGCCCGAATCGCTGGCGCCGCTGGCGGCGATAGAACAATCGCGGTCAACCGCAGATATGTGGCCGATCATGCTTTCAAGCGAAGGGATGATCGTCGCCGCCGGGGCTGACACAATTCAAGCCGATCTGGCTGCCGCGCTCAGAGAAGCGGAGAAGATCATTGCAGAGCGCGGCGCGGCTGCGGCGCAGCAAGCGGCCCATCGACAATTCCTGCGAGAGCTGGAGCGTGCGCGGACGACGCTGCTTGATCGGTTGCCAGACGATTTGTTCTTTCCCTCCGGAAAGCCCATGCGGATGGTTCGTCCAATCGAGTTGCCTGGCGGACTGACGGGTGAATTTGAAGTGTCGTATGATGCCATTCCCGCAATTGAACACGGCTGGTTGAGCCGCGCTGAAAGACGCATCACAACCCGCATTGGGCAGTCCGAACAACTTGCAATCGAGCAGTGGGAATTGTCTGAATTGTAGCTGGAGAAGATGCCGCCTGGGCCTATGGTATTATTATACCTCCTCGCAAACCCCCGGTTTTTGTTGACTTGCGGCGTATGGTTCGACAAATGCGCGCTTTCCGCTGCCGATTCTCCTTTCCGCCGGACATCGGCCGGCATCACATTCACTCAACCCTTTGGTTCAAGGACGTTCAGCCATGAAGGCTATCAGCAGACAGACCCGGTCGATAAAGCCGGCCGAGGTCGAAAAGAAATGGCATCTGGTTGATGCAGACGGCCTGGTTGTCGGTCGCCTCGCGACGATTATTGCCAATCACCTGCGCGGCAAGCACAAGCCGAGCTACACCCCGCATGTCGATTGCGGCGATCACGTGATCGTCATCAATGCGGACAAGGTGAAGTTCACCAGCAACAAGGCGACCAAAAAAGTCTATTACCGGCACACCGGTCACCCCGGCGGTATCAAGGAAACAACCCCTGCCAAGATTCTGGAAGGCAAGTTTCCAGAGCGCGTGCTTGAAAAAGCGGTTGAACGCATGGTTCCGCGCGGTCCTCTGGGCCGGGTGCAGATGAAAGCGCTGCACCTGTATAATGGCACTGAGCATCCGCATGACGGTCAAGCCCCCACGGTGCTCGACGTCGCCTCCATGAATCGCAAGAACAAGGTCAATTCGTAATGGTTAGCGAAAACTCTGGCGAAACCCCTGCCGCAACGGGCACGGTTTCCGATCTTGCCGATCTGAAGAATATTGCAGGCGATGCTCCTGCTGCGGACGCGGCGCAAATTGCGCTGAACCAGGCGGCTCAGCCATCGGCGCCGCTGCGTCAGCAGGAACTTGACGCACAGGGCCGCGCTTATGCTACCGGTCGCCGGAAAGATGCGACCGCTCGCGTCTGGGTCAAGCCGGGGACCGGCAAGGTCATCGTTAATGGCCGGGATCAGGAAGTGTATTTTGCCCGGCCGACGCTGCGCCTTATCATCGATCAGCCCTTCTCGATCACCGATCGTCAGGGTCAGTATGATGTGATCGCCACAGTAAAGGGCGGCGGACTTTCGGGTCAGGCCGGTGCGGTCAAGCATGGCATCAGCCAGGCGCTGACCAAATATGAACCGGAACTGCGCGGCGTCGTGAAGGCTGCTGGTTTCCTGACCCGCGACAGCCGCGTGGTGGAACGCAAGAAATATGGCCGCGCGAAGGCCCGCAAGAGCTTCCAGTTCTCCAAGCGTTAAACCGGCCGCAAATCCGGCAAATAAAGAGGGCGGCCTTCGGATGCGAAGGTCGCCTTTTTTATTGGCGCACTTTGTCTGTCAGCGTTGCAGCAGCAAAATACCCCAGAACAGGCCGGTCCCGGCCAGAAATACCGGCCACGACCAATAAATCTTCATATCGCCGAGCGCCATGGAATGGATAGCGAGTTGTCCGGCGCTCGTTCCTTGCGAGCCGATGACAAGGGAAAGGCAGCCGGTGATGACTGCGGCAAAACCCATCGCTTTGAGCAGGTCCATCGAACGTCCTCCAACTGGTGTGCGCGTCTCACCTGCGAATTGCGCGCCCCAGTTTATCGCAAATAATCTCTTAACAGAGATCAGCGAAGCAGGGTTAAGGCCCGCCCGGCCCATCCTAACGCAATGCGGAGGTCAGTTCGCGCAGTTCGGTGGTCATTGCGCCGCCGCGCTGACAGGTGATGACCCGATAAGACGGCGGCGCATCGCCGCGCAGCCGCGTCGACAAGGTTCCGGCGCCAATCATTCTGGCGCTGTGTCCGCCGCTCTCCCGGAGTTCGTCAAAAGGCACATGAACATGGCCCGTCAGCACCGCATCGGCCCCAGCCTCCGCAATCGCCGCAAAGGCCCGGTTGCCTCTGATGGTCGGGTTGCGCGCCTTCCCCTCCGGTCCCAGCAAAGGATGATGTGCGGTGACGATCACGTGACGCGGATCGCTGCGCAGGCAAGCCAGACGCTTCAACGTGGTGCTCAGCGCACGGGGCGTGACGACGCCATCTGACCACGGAAATCGGCGCTGCGCCCGGACGGTTGTCCTGAGCGAGACCAGCACCACATCTTCGCTTTCGAACGGCGACACGACCCGGCGCGCCAAACGGCGATATCGGCGATAGGGATCTGCAAACCGTTCAAACAGGTTGTAATAGGGCATGTCGTGATTGCCCGGTTCAAGCACCACCGGCACCCCGAGCCCTTCAAACCATGCCGCCGCCGCCGCATATTCGCTGTGCTTGGCGCGCTGGGTAAGGTCGCCGGTGCAGATCAGCGCGTCGGGTGTCTCGGCGGAGATCGCGCGCTCCACGCTGGCAAGCGCGGCGCGGTTTTCGGCCCCGAAGTGAATATCGCTGACGTGAAACAGGCGCGTGGTCATGACGCTTCTGCCAAAGCGAGATTGGCAGAAAAGCGCAATGCAAATCGGGGCCGGTTGCGGACCATGGCCGCTAGATTCGCCCGCTCAATATCAGCCAGGCAGAAAGCGCATTGAGCGCGCTATAAAATCCGTATGCCCATACCAGCCCCTCCCAGCCATTGGCGGCAAGCAGCATGGCTGCGAGCAGAACCAGAAACTCCGCCACCAATGTCAGCCGTCCGCCAAGCGATTGGACAAAGCCCGGCATCTGCCCAACCAGCGGATGTCCGCTATCGAGCACCGCCTGATGCAAGGCGAAATTACCCACGCCAAGAAAGAACATGATCGAAAGCGCCAGAATCATGAATGACAGTATGGCGTAATCGCACGTCGGTTGAAATGCGCGCTTTGTCGGGGTGACTTGACCATCGGTCATCCTGCGCGTCGTCAATCGACCATCGGCAATAGGTTGGTCGACCACCAGATGACCGCCCGGCATTGGTGCCCTATCTCTCTAACACAGCAAGGCGGATGACTTACCCCGCTCTTTCAAAAGAGAGTTCGAACCCCGACGAACGCCGCCGCCCTTGCCAGCAGGAGAGAAACCATGAAGTCCCTAGCAATTGCCACTGCCGCCCTTGGCCTCATTATGACCACTTCCCCGGCGCTTGCCGACCCGCAAGAGCGAGTGTCTCAGAACGTCAGCATCGCTGGTATCGATCTGGACACGGCCGAGGGTCAGCGGATGCTCGAACAGCGGATTGACCGCGCCGCGCGCGAAGTCTGCCGCGTCAATCATATCAACACCGGCACCCGCATTCCAAGCCATGCAGCGCGCGAATGCGCTGCCAAGGCCCGCGGCAGCGCGCGGCAGCAGGTCGCCGCAATCATCGAAAACCAGCGGCGCGGCGGTTAAACTGCGTTCAAACCCTGCGCCCATGAAAAGCGCAGACATTGCGGCTCGAACCCTTTCCAGTCCCTGGGGTTCGGGCCGCTTTTTTGTCAGATCCGGCGGAATTGCGGGGGTTGGCGCGGCGATTCAGCGGCCCGCCATCGCCTTTACCCGCGAAAGATAGGTCCGCCCGATCCGCAGCGCCTCGCCATTTTGCAGCTCTGCCGACCACACGCCCAGCCCGTCATGGCGCAGCCCGCGAATATTGTCGCGCCGCAGGATTGTCGACCGGTGTATGCGGATGAATTGTTCAGGATCGAGCCGGGCTTCCAAACCGGCGATGGTTTGCAGTAGCAGGTAAGAGCGCGCCGTTTCACCGGTTTCGCCCTGATCGCCCACATGCAGGCGCACATAATCACGCTCGGCATCGATTTGATGAACGCTGCTGACAGCAATCCGCAGCAATTCAGAACGGTGCGGCACCCATAGCTCGTCGAGCCATTTGCCCGGCGCGGGTTTGCGGTCTCCGCGCCGCGAAACCGCTCTTTCGATGGCCCGTTCGAGCCGGTCCGCCGACACCGGTTTCAGAACATAGTCGATCGCCTCCAGATCAAAGGCCTCGACGGCAAAATGATCATGCGCAGTGACAAAAATGACCGCTGGCGGGTTGCGTTGCTCGGAATATTTGCGCGCGACACCCAAGCCATCCAGTTCGGGCATGGTCATGTCCAGCAGCACCAGATCGGGCTCCAGCTTTTCGGTCAGCCGCAACGCCGCCGCGCCGTCGCTGGCGGTCCCGACCACTTGAATGGCGGGGAGCTCGGCGCAAATTACCTGAATGCGCTCCACCGCGAGCGGCTCGTCATCGACGATCAGGGTGCGGAGCGGGGGAAGTTCAGTGCCGGTTTCAGTCATGGCGCGCCTATGGGTCAATTCTTCATCGGTCTGGAAAGCGGGATGCGCATTTCAGATTTGTATCCCCCCGGAATCGGCCCGGATGCAAATGTAACGTCTGAGCCAAAGCGGGCCTCAAGCCGGTCGCGCACATTGGCAAGACCAATGCCAAAGCCATGCGCCGCACCTTCGGGCACCCCGGGGCCATCATCGCTGACGGTCACGACCAAACGATCAAATTCCTCGCGCGCGGCCACCGTGATTTTGATCTGTCTTGTTACGGCAGATACCGCATATTTGACCGAGTTCTCGATCAAAGGTTGCAGGATCATCCCGGGTATGCGGGCCTCTTCAAGACCCTCGGGCAGGTCAAACTCGCAACGCAGCCGTTCGGGAAAGCGCACAGCTTCAATATCGAGATAGAGTTTTTGCAGGTCAAATTCGTCGACCAGATAAACATCGCTGGTCGGTTCATCGGCCAGACTGTGGCGATAAAAGCGGCTGATCGTCTGGATCATCTTCTCGGCCCGGTCGGCCTTGCCGGTTAACACCAGCGCAGACAGCGAATTGAGCGTGTTGAACAGGAAATGCGGGTTCACCTGATACCGCAATGAGCGCAGCTCAGCCGCCTTGGCTGCGGAACGGAATTGCTGTTCGCGCCTTTCGGCGGCCCGCGCCTGAACCCCGGCGAGCAAGGCAAAATAGGTTGAGGCCCACGCAAGCAGGAGGAAATAGCGACCCAGCGCAATTTCCAGCACCGCCTTCCAGCTGTCCTCGCGCATTTCAGCGGGCGCGACGATCAGCGATTCGGACACTTGCGGCATGCCCGAGCCATCCGGGTTTGGCGCCTTGACCTGAACGCCTTCGGGCAGATCGAACAGCAAATTTCCCTCGTCATCGAAACGAAAGCCGCGCTCTTCGACGTATCTCTGTTCCAGCTCGGCCTGAAGATCCTGAAACGCATATTGATTGATGTGCCCGATGGAAATCGCCACCGGAATGGCAAACAAGCCCGCCGCCGTGATCTTGACCCACAAGGCCTGCCGATCGACCAGCCGCAGCAGCGCCCACAGCACCAATGTCAACGCAATGCCGGCGATCGTCACCAGCACCCGCCGGACGGCCATCTCCCACTGCATGTCGAGGTCAAGGATATAGCTGCGTGCGGTTATGAGCACAAAATACGTCGCCCACAGCACAACCATCGACATCAGCACCGTGCGGAACGGCACGCTGATTGGACCTGAATTGACCGGCGCAGACGCTGCGGCTGTGGTGCTGTAATCTGTCATCGACCCGTCAAATAGCGACTTGCGCGCGAAAGCGCCAACCGGTCGTCGGTCAGGAAACCCGCTTGGTCGAATGGGCGGCCCCTGTAGCAGGGCAATAGGGCCGCCCGATTGCGCTTAATCCCTTGGCTTGATCATATCTGCAGGAACCACCCATTCCGCAAACTGCGCTTCGGTCAAAAGCCCCAGTTCGAGCGCCGCTTGCTTAAGCGTGGTGCCTTCTGCGTGGGCTTTCTTGGCGATCTTGGCCGCATTGTCATAGCCGATATGCGGATTGAGCGCGGTGACCAGCATCAGGCTTTCATTCATCAGTTGATCGATCCGCGCCGTGTTTGCTTCGATCCCGACCACGCAATTATCAGTGAAGCTGCGCGCCGCATCGCTGAGCAAGCGAATCGACTGGAGCACAGCGTTGATCATCACCGGCTTGAACACGTTAAGCTCCAGATGGCCGTGCGATCCGGCGACACTAACGGTCGTGTTGTTGCCCATCACCTGCGCGCACACCATGGTCAGCGCCTCGCACTGGGTCGGATTGACCTTGCCCGGCATGATCGAGGAACCCGGCTCGTTGGCGGGCAGAGCAATTTCTCCCAGGCCAGAGCGCGGCCCCGATCCCAGCAAGCGGATATCATTGGCAATCTTCATCGAGGAAACTGCAACCGTGTTGAGCGCGCCGGACAGTTCAACCAGAGCATCATGCGCCGCAAGCGATTCAAATTTATTCGGCGCGGTGACGAAATCATGCCCGGTTATCGCCGCAACATGTTCGGCAAATTTCTCGGCAAAGCCAGCCTTTGAATTGATCCCGGTTCCAACCGCAGTGCCGCCCTGTGCCAGTTCAAGCACCCGCGGCATTGCGCTTTTCAGCCGGGCGATCCCGTATTCGATCTGCTTTGCATAGCCGGAAAACTCCTGACCCAAAGTGAGCGGCGTCGCGTCCTGCAAATGGGTCCGGCCGATCTTGACGATGTGGGCATAGGCCTGCGCCTTCGAATCCAGCGCAGCGTGCAGATGGGTCAGCGCCGGGATCAACCGGTCAATCGTTTCACTGGCGGCAGCAATATGCATCGCTGTGGGGAAAGTGTCGTTGGAACTTTGCCCCATATTGCAATGATCGTTGGGATGGACTGGCGACTTGCCGCCATGCTGGCCGGTCAGGATCTGGTTCGCGCGGCTGGCGATCACTTCATTGGCATTCATGTTGGACTGCGTGCCCGAACCGGTCTGCCATACGCTCAGCGGGAATTGATCGGAAAGTGTGCCATCAACAACCTCGGCGGCGGCGGCCACGATGGCATCGCCCAGCTTTGGCTCGAGCACGCCAAGATCCATATTCGCCTTCGCCGCCGATTGTTTCTGAATCCCCAGCGCTCGGATCAGCGGCGCAGGCATCGTTTCTGTGCCAATCGCAAAATTGGCAATGCTGCGCTGGCTTTGCGCACCCCAATGCGCCGCCGCCGGAACGGCCACTTCACCGAGCGAGTCGGTTTCGATGCGCACCTCACCCAAGGCGCCAAAATATTGCCCATCGTTATGGACTGTGCCCGCTGCACCGCTTTTTCCAATGTCACTCATCGAAGCCCTCCTGGTATCGGTCGAAACTGGGTCCCGGTCCCCCAGCTGCCTCCTTATGACGCCGCCCGGTAGCACGTCAAAGGGAAGCTGCGCGATCAGGGCAGCAAAACGCTTGGAAGTGTCACTCGCGGTAGCTAGGAAGGGTTGACGGACTGTATTGCAATACTAATACAGTCTCTCAGGATACGCATTGGGCAGCATGACATTATGAGCAATTTGACAATGACGCGCGATACCGCCCCAGCACGAAAGGCGATGATTGACAGCCAGTTGCGCACCAGCGGCGTGAATGAAGAATTTGTGCTGGCGCGGATGATGGCTGTCCCGCGTGAGGAATTTCTGCCCGAAGACAAGGTCGGGCTCGCCTATATCGACCGCTCGATTGCCTTGTCTGACAGCGCACACCTTGCTGCGCCGCTGTTCTATGGCAAACTCCTGCTCGAAGCAGCGCCGCTCCCCTCGGACCGCGCGCTGGTGGTCGAAGCGGGAACCGGATACCTGGCCGAATTGCTGCGCCCGCTTGTTGGCGAAGTTACTGTGGTAGGCGCCCGCGATGCGGCGGCAGGAAAGCTTCCGAATGAGACGTTTTCTCTGGTGCTGGTTGATGGCGCGATGGAACAGCTGCCAGAGGCGCTTGCCAGTAAGGTTGAAGACGGTGGCAGGGTCGTATCAGGTGTTTTACTGCGCCAGGTGACACGGCTTGCTGCTGGCCGCAGGATTGCCGGGCAAGTGGCGCTGCAACCGGTCGAGGACCTCGGAATCCCCGTTCTTAGCGCCTTTGACGCGCCGAAAAGCTGGACGTTTTAATGCAGAACCGAGGTCGCCTGTTGGGTTCCGTCAAGGCCGCATCCTGTCTCGGCGCGCTCGCTCTCGGAGGGCTGGCAGGCTCTGCGCAGGCAGAGACTCTGCGTGAGGCGCTCGTCGCGGTGTACAACACCAACCCCACGATAGAGGGTGCCCGCGCCTCGCAGCGGGCCACCGATGAAGACGTGCAAATTCAACGCGCTCAGGGCCTTCCCAGGGTCGACGCCACCGCCACCCATATCGAATTTCTGCGGCGGTCTACCAATTCCTTCACCGCTCCAGAACGCAATCTGGGGGTTAATGCGCAATTGCAGGTTCCGGTCTATTCCGGGGGCGCGGTGCGCAATGGCATCAACGCCGCGCAAGAACGCGTGGCAGCAGGGCAGGCAGATTTGCGCGGCACCGAAAGCGCCGTCTTCAGCCAGGCTGTAGCGGCCTATATGGACGTGCTGCGCACCGAGGCTCTGGCTGAGCTTTCGGCAAATCAGGTCGAAGTGTTGCGCGTAACTTACGAATCCACCAGCGACCGTTTTGAGATTGGTGATCTGACGCGAACCGATGTTGCTCAGGCGCAATCCCGATTGGCACTTGCGGAGGGCGATTTGCGCACCGCCTATGCCAATCTCGTCAATGCGCGCGAGACCTATGTTCAATTGATTGGACGCGCGCCCATGGGGCTGGAAGCGCCACCGCCACTGCCCGGCTTACCCGAAACCGTCGGGACAGCAGTCGTAACTGCGTTAGAGAACAACCCGGACCTGATCGCTGCAAAGGAACGCGCTGATGCGGCCGGCTACGATTACGAGGTCGCAGGCGCCGGCCGGTTGCCGACAATCGGTTTTTTCGCGAATTACGACTACAGCGATTTTTTTGGTACGCTGGGTGGGCCGGTGGCCTCGACATTCAGCCAGAGTGAAACAACCGCCAATGCCGGTGTTCGCGTGACCATCCCGCTGTTTCAGGGTGGTTTGCCAGCCGCGCGTCAACGACAAGCTGGGGCGCGCGAATCGGCGGCGTTGGAACAGGTGATTCTGACGGAGCGCAGCGTGATTGCGCAGACCCGGTCTGCCTATTCGAATTGGGAAGCGTCCAATGCGGTGATCCAAAGCTCTCAGGTGGCTGTTGCAGCAGCAGAGCTTAGCCTCGAAGGAGTGCGGGCAGAGAATTCGATCGGAAACCGCACCATTATCGATGTGCTCAATGCCGAGCAGGAATTGCTGTCCGCTCGGGCGCAGCTCGTTACCGCGCGGCGCAACGCCTATGTCGCCGGTTTCACATTGCTCGCCGCGATGGGCAAAGCTGAGGCGCGCGATCTCAACCTTGATACAGGCGGCCCGCTGTATGACCCGCAAGTCAATTTTGACCGGGTTGATGGCCGGATTTGGGACTGGGACCGCGACCCTGAGCCTTCGGCAAATTCTACCAGAACCGTTGACATTGAGGCTTCCGAGGCTTTGATTGGCCCCGTATTGGAGCCTGAGGATCCGCGCCAATAGCGCGATTCGCAATGGTTAACGCGCAGAGCGGGGGCAGGGTTTTGGCGAATAATAGCGAAGCATCGGTCGAAGAGATTCTTGAATCGATCAAAAAAGTGATCGCCCGCGACAATCGCGATTCGGCGATGGCGGCGCGCCAACGCCGGGTCGAGGCTGCAGAGGAATTGGATCGCATGCCGCCCAATCCGTCTGAACCCCTTGATCTGGAAGACGCGGAAGAGGTGCTCGACCTTGCAGAGATGGAACTTTCGGAAGTCGTCGACATGGATGATGACGCTGACGTGCCGCTGATCAAGGAAGAAGTGCGCGGCGCAATGCAGGAAAACCTCGCGGCACTGGCGATGCTTGCGGAACCCGGCGCTCGGCCACAAATCGTGCGCTCGGGCGAAACTTCGCTCGAAGGGATGACCCGCGAATTGCTGCGCCCGATGCTGGCAGAATGGCTCGACAAGAACCTCCCCGGCATGGTTGAAAAGATGGTGCAGGCTGAAATCGCCCGGATTGCCGGCAAACGCGGCTGAATCCTGATCGCCAATTGCAACAGCGATGCGATGGTTTCGCTGGCAACAGCACTGAACACCGGTTAACGATCCGATTATGGGTTGGAACACACTAAGAGCTGCATTTTTTGCCGCAGCGTCGCTGATCGTCTGCGCCCCGCTTGCCGCCGATGATCATTCGGAAACCGCGCAGAACGATGCCCCGCCCGGCGTTGAAAAAGCGCCGATGACTGCGCGCGATCTTATCACAATGCTGCGTCTGGGCGCGCCGACGACCAGCCCGTTCGGGCGTTATGCCGTCTATTCGGTAACGCGCACCGATGCCGAAACGCTCAAACGTTCGCCTGTCCATTACCTGCTGGACCTCGCGGTGCCCGGTGCCGACCCGGTTGAGATCAATCTGGGTATCTCTGGCTCTGCGCTCAGTTTTGGGCCGGACAATTTCCTGTATTTCCTCAGCAATGAACATTTGGATGAAAGCGCGACTGAGCAGACCCGCGTCTGGCGGGTCGCGCTAGAGGGGAACGGCAATGTCACCGGGCCCCTGCTGGTCGCCGATATTGCGGGGACTGATATCGCCGGGTTCAAGATCGCCCCTAGCGGCGATAAGATCGCGCTGTGGTCTGAGATCGCCCGTGATTGCGAACGCTTCGGATGCGAACCAGAGCCAGAGCAGCCCGGATCAGGTCGCCTTTATGAAGGGGATGCCGGTTTTTATCGCCACTGGGATCGCTGGATCACGCCCGGCGTGTTCAACCGGGTTTTCGTTTTCGGCCTCGAAGATGGTCAAGTCGCTGGTGACGGCGTCCCGGTCGACGGCGGTTCGTCGCGAGGAGCGATTACCGGCAACACCCCAACCATGCCATTTGGCGGAGGCGAGGACATTGCCTGGGCTCCTGATGGCTCTGGCCTCTATTTCGTGACGCGCGAAGCGGGAGCGGATGAAGCAACCTCGACCGATCTCGATATCTATTGGTCCGATCTTTCGGGCGACGCACCGACCGGATTGACTGCGGCCAACACTGCGCATGATTCGTCTCCCGCACCTTCGCCCGATGGCAAATATCTGGCCTACCTCGCCATGGCGCGGCCCGGCTACGAATCGGACCGGCTGGTGGTGCAATTGCGCAATCTGGATACAGGCGAAACGCGCGCTTTGACGCAAGACACCGATCTTTCGTTTGGCGGACTTGCATGGAACGCGGACGGAACGCATTTGCTTGCCACTGCAGCGCATGTCCTTGATACGCCTGCGTTCCAGATTGACCCGGTATCGGGAGAAGTGACCGAACTCGATCTGATACCCGGTAATGAGGCGCATATTGGCAACCTCACCCCCTTGCCCGGGGGACGCCTGCTTTTCACACGCGATTCGATTGGCGCACCAGCCGAACTTTACCTTGCGTCGGGGGAGGGCCGTGCCCGCCCGCTGACCGATGTCGTCACCAGCAAAATGGGTGAGATGGCCTCCACCATGACCCGCCGGTTCAGCTTTGCCGGAGCGGCGGGCGACACGGTGTGGGGTCAGATTACCCGTCTGGAGAACCAGGAAGGACCCATTCCCGCGATCCTATACATCCATGGCGGGCCGCAGGGCTCGTTCAACGACGGCTGGTCAACACGCTGGAACCCGCGGGTGCTCGCCAGCCAAGGTTACGCTGTGATCTCGGTCGATTTTCACGGATCTGCCGGATATGGGCAAGCGTTCATGGATTCGATCAACCGCGACTGGGGCGGTAAACCGCTCGAAGATTTGCAGAGGGGTCTCGCCGCGGCGCTGGAACTGGACCCGCAGATCGACGGATCGCGCGCCTGTGCGATGGGGGCTAGTTACGGCGGATATATGGTCAACTGGATCGCCGGACAATGGGCCGACCGGTTCGATTGCATCGTTCAGCATGACGGCCTGTTCGATATGCGCAGCATGTATTATTCGACAGAGGAATTGTGGTTCCCGCGTTGGGATTTCGGCGGCTCCTACATGGAAGCGCGCGAGACTTATGAGCGTTGGAACCCGGTCAACCATGTCGATAATTGGCGCACCCCCATGCTGGTGATTACCGGAGAGCGCGATTTCCGGGTGCCTTACACGCAGGGTCTGCAAAGCTTCACCGCCTTGCAGGAACGCGGCATTCCCTCGCAATTGCTGGTGTTTCCGGATGAAAACCACTGGGTGCTGGGCGCTGCAAACTCGTTGCAATGGCATGGCACCGTATTTGCCTGGCTCGATCGCTGGTTGCAGCAAGAGCTTGTCACCGAACCATGAGCTATGAGGATTTGCAGGCGGCAAAGGCTGCGCAGACAAAGAAATATGGCAGCGGTGAAGGCGGGGTCAAACGCCACATTTTTCTTTGCGCTGTGTCCGAAAAACAGAAATGCTGCTCCCGCGAGGAAGGGGCGGTTGCTTGGCAATTTCTCAAGGATCGCCTCAAAGAGCGCGGTCTGGTCGGACCCAAACGGTCAGCGCAGCACCCACGCGGTCCGGGCGGCGGGATACAGCGGTCAAAAGCGGATTGCCTGCAAATCTGTTCGGCCGGACCGATTGCCGTCGTATGGCCCGACGGCGTCTGGTACCATTCATGCCGCCCTGATGTTCTCGAACGGATAATCGAAGAGCACCTGATCGGCGGAAATGTCGTCGAAGAATATCGCCTGAGCGCTCGTCCCGCAGTCTAGCTAATCCTTGTCCTTATCCTTAGGTGACCAGAGATCATCGGCGCTGGGAAGGCGATTATCAACCGATGCGTCATGCCCTGTTCCGTTGGAAAGAAACGCCAGACCCATCAACCCGCCACCAAGCAGCATGGTGAAACTGATCCCCAGCGCCGCGGCAATGTAGAAATGCACCGAAATCGCGCCATTGAATGCATAAAGCAGCCCGACAGCGATCAGCACGGTTGCGACCGTTACTGCCATCAGGATTTTCATGATTCGCCGGTAGCGTGCCCAGGCGTGCGCAGCATTTTCTGGGTCATCGAGGGGGGATTTCTTGACCATGACGTTCACATGCGCATCCCTTCTTCGCTTGGCAATGGGCAAGATACGCAGCAGGTCAGCAATAAGAAGCAAATCACGGGTTCCGACGGCAGGACTCGCCTTTTTGGACGATTGATGGCATTTTCATCGCTCGAGAGAGAGGAACGCCAACATGACCATTGCCAAGATAATTGGTAACCGGGATCCTTCCGACGTTTTTTCCTGCGATGTGACAACGCCTGTTGCCGAAGCTGTCAGGCTGCTCGCAGGAAAACGGATCGGTGCCTTGCCCGTGATGCGTGATGGGCAGGTTGCCGGGATCGTATCAGAACGCGACATCATCTACCGACTTGCCGAAAAGGGCAGCCAGTGCCTTGACCTGACAGTCGAAGCGATCATGACCTCGCCGGCGATTACGGTTGAACCGAGCACAAGGATTGATGATGCGCTGGCGCTGATGACGCGCCGCCGGTTCCGGCATTTCCCGGTGGTTGATGGCGGAAAACTTGTTGCCTTCATCTCCATTGGTGATCTGGTGAAGAACAAAATAGATGAAGTTGAACACGAAGCCGCCGCCTTGCGCGATTACATCCAAACCGCGTGACACCTTGAGGATCGATGTCGTTGATCCTAAATCGCTGATATGGCTGAAACGATGATCCAGAATCTGACCCTGACACCGGCGGCGGCGAAACGCATTGCTTGGATTGCTGAAAAGCAAGCCAAGCCTGCCATCCTGCGGCTATCGGTCGAAGGGGGTGGCTGTTCCGGCTTTCAGTATAAATTCGACCTCGCCGATGCGACGGAGAGTGACGACAGCGTCAGCGAAACCGACGGGGTAAAGCTGGCAGTCGATCCGATCAGCCTCGATCTGGTCGGCGGTAGCACCGTCGATTTTGTCGAATCGCTGGGCGGGGCGGCCTTCCGGGTTGAAAATCCCAATGCGGCGGCAGGCTGCGGCTGCGGATCAAGCTTCGGGATTTAAAGCGTTTTTGGGCTGACCCAAGCTTCCAATGGACGCACGCCGCTTCATCCTGCATGGATGGGGCATGAAAATCGCCACCTACAATATCAATGGTACCAAAGCGCGTCTGCCGCGGCTTAAGGAATGGCTTTCGGAAACGCGGCCAGCGGTCGCCTGTCTTCAGGAAACCAAATGTCAGGACCACGATTTTCCTGCCCAGGAATTTGCAGAGCTGGGTTATCAAGCAATCTGGCACGGCCAGAAGAGCTTTAATGGCGTCGCAATTCTCGTTGATTCTAAGGCCGGTTACAGCGTGCAGGAAGTACGGCGCGGCTTGGGCATTGATGGCCCAAAAGACGGAGAAGGCGAGCAGGCGCGCTATCTCGAAGCAGACATTACCAAGGATGATCGCGCGGTTCGAATAGTTTGCATCTATCTTCCCAATGGCAATCCGCATCCCGGTCCGAAATTCGACTACAAGATCGCCTGGATGGGCAAGCTGCGATCTCGGTTGTCGGCAATCTGGGCTGAAGAGGTCCCGGCTGCTGTCTTAGGCGACTATAATGTGATTCCAGAGGATGACGATGTCTATGCCGTCAAAGCCATGGCAGATGATGCATTGATGCAGCCCGAATCGCGCTCCGCCTACGCGCGGCTGATTGCAGATGGGTGGACCGATGCGCTGCGCACCCACAACCCTCGCGGGGGGGTATGGACCTATTGGGATTATCAGGCAGGCGCCTGGCAACGCGATCATGGCTTTCGGATCGACCACATCTTGCTTTCCCCAGAACTTGCCGACCGCCTTCAAGCGGTTGGGGTTGATCGTGACCATCGCGGGCGGGAGAAGGCCAGCGATCACGCACCAACTTGGGCGGTGCTGCGCGCCTGAAACTGGCGCTCGTGCAAAAAAGCCCCCACCCTGTCGGGCAGGGGCTCTTTCACGGTCTGATCAGTCTTCAACGATAGAAGACATGCGTGTCGATCTGCGCAAGCCGGGTCTTGGCCCTGCTCCACCGCGGACTGACATGGGTCGCATGGAAATAGACGGCATCAGATGCTTCGGATTCCCACAGGCCTTCGTGCGCAATGCGCGCAACCGCCTTGGCCCGGTTCCATGCTTGGGAGGATGTGTTGATATTCGGCATCTGGCCGCCGCGCACGAAGGAAAACTGCGAACGCTGGTACACAACGCCGCAGTAACTCGCGGGCCAGCGGCGATCTTCGGAACGATTGATGATGACCTGTGCGACCGCCAGCTGTCCGGCCAGCGGTTCACCGCGCGATTCAAAATAAACCGCACCAGCCAGGCAGCGCATCTGTTCAGTCAATTCTTTCTGATCATCGACCATGCCAACCAATTCATGCAGCGACGAAGCGTTGACCGCCGCAGGGGCAAGGTCGCTTTGATCCTCTTTGGGAAGCGGCTGAACCACTTCGCGGGACACAAAGGCTGGCTGCTCGGGGACTATTTCGGCCACTTCAGGGGCGGCGAGTGCCGCCTCGGATTGCGCGGCCGGGATTGCGGCGGCGTCTTGGGCGATGGCTTCTGAGCCATCGGCACTGGAGAAACTCAAACTTGCGGTCGCAACAATCGCGGCCGCGCTAAGAGAGTAAGTCTTGCGACTCATAGACAATTACTATTTGTGCGGTGAGCGAGCTCCGTCACAGGCTGGGACACGCCGCGATGGTTCGCGGGGATAGAGGGTGGTCCAATCTGGCCTGTCGGCTGCCCCCCGTCTGCGTGCCAATCAAGCGACCGAATTGCCGCTGCATTGGCCTCCGCGTCTGGAAGCAGCGCGGCAAATAGTCGCAAAGGGGACTAGGTCAAGTTAATGCGGCAGAAGTGCGATGAACCGTTCCGCATCGGCGACGTCCACCTCCAAAATCCAGATATCAGGGTCCTGACGCTTCCGTCGCTCAAGGTAATCAAAAAATTCTTTTGGTTTTTCAATGTCTTCTGATTTCGTTGCAACGAATGGTCGGCTTCCATCCAATTGCGGCATTCTTTCAAATAGCCGCGCGTCCCTGCCGCGACACATGCTTACAATTAACACCGTCCCGGCATCGCGCTCACCCTTGGCAAGCACCATGGCGCTGCCCCCATGCGATTCGGCAAGGCGGATCAGGCTTGAAACTTCTAGATGTGCAGGCAGTCGCGTGGTCATCAGCGTGGATTAGGAGGACGCATGTCAGGCCCACATCACATCGAATAACCGGGCAAGCTGGAAAGTGCGATCCGTGATCGCATGAAAGTGCCGGTGCCGCGGCCGATCTCATCGCCCGCCTCATCAATCAGCCGGGCTTCGGCAACAAGAACACGGCGCCTGCCACTGATCCAGCGACCTTCGGCAATGACTTCGCCTTTGCGCACAGGCTTCGTAAAGTGGAGATTAAAGCTGGTAGTGAGCAGAAACCGGTCGGTCATCAATGTATTTGCGGCATAAAAGGCCGCGTCGTCCAGCATCTTGAAATAGATCGTCCCATGCGCCGCCCCCGCAGCATGATAGACGTCTCGCGTGACGAGAAAGGTCAGGCGCGATTGCCCTTCGCCAGTGATTTCCAGCTTCGAGTTGAAAACGGAATTGACCGGTGCGGTCGCATAAAGCCGCTCCAGAGCCCGATAATGCAGGTCTGCTCCTGCTTGTTCAGGCGGCATCGCGGAGGAATTGATTGGTAAGGACTGCAAACATCGCCTCTGCATCGGGCGCGTCCAGCAATGCACTCAGCATCGCCTCATCACGCACCAGGCGGGAAATCGCCGCGAGGGCATGAAGGTGGGTTGCCCCAGCGCCTTCTGGTGAAACAAGGCCGAAAACCAGCGTAACAGGGATCGCGTCAGCCGATCTGAAATCAACTGGCCGCGTCAGCTTGAGCACTGCCATCGTTGGCCGTTTTACCGCATTGCTGCGGCAATGCGGAATCGCCACCCCGCGACCAAACCCGGTGCTGCCGAGTGCTTCGCGCTGCTCCAGCCCTTCGATTATTTCTTCAGCATCAAGGCCGTAGACGTCGGCGTATAGTGCCGAAAGCCGATGCAAGACTTCATGGCCCGTTTCCGCGCTGGCAAAGGCTACCGCTTCGGGCAAAATTGAAATGTTTACGTCCATTGCGAAATCGAAATCCCGATCAAATGTGGACTCCCAAGCATGCGAGACAATACTCGGTCAAGTGAGCCAAAATCAACACAACGCAGATGGTGCAATGCGCGCGACAGCACGGGTCCAGTCATACATGGGGGACCCACCTTGTTGCTCTACGGCTCCCTACCGTAGTCAGGTTTTTACGGTCCTAACGCGGTTCAACCCATCCGATTGATCCGTCTTCGCGGCGATAAACCATATTATGCCTGCCAGTGCCAGCATTTTTGAATAACAAAGCAGGCGTGTTGCGCAGATCGAGCATCATCACAGCATCCGCGACGCTGCCCTCGGGCACGTCGATGCTGGTTTCAGCGATGATCGGCGGTGCATCGGAAACAACTTCAACTTCGGGCTCTTCCACTGCAAAGATGGTGTAAGCGGCCTCTTCTTCAGCCCGCACTTGTGAAGCACGCTCATGATGATCGGTCAGCCGCCGCTTGTAGCGGCGCAGCTGCTTTTCGATCTTGGCAACCGAATCGTCGAGCGCAAGGTGGGCATCATGGGCAATTCCCTGAGCTTTCAGGATCATTCCATGGGTGACATGCGTGACTATGTCACAGGTAAAACTGCTGCCGGATTTTCCAAACGTTACTTGCGACGACAACGCCCGGTCGAAGTATTTTTCAACCGCTCCGCCGAGCCGATCAGCTGCGTGCTCTTGCAGCGCGGCGCCGGTGTCGACCTGATGTCCCGAAATACGGATGTCCATCGTCGTCTGTTCTCCTTCTATGTGAAACTAGTGGTCACCGTGTCCATACTGCGTTGTTAATTCCGGCCACGAATTCTGCATGACGCGCTAGCTCTTCGGCTGATGGGCTATGAAGACGCGGAGCGCGGCTGCGAACCGGCGCGGCTGCGCTGGTGAACGGATATCCGTCTGAGGATTTGCCCTCCGCCGGGTCAAGATTGGCGGGCACAGCCTCGGCGGAAAGTTCGAGACCGATCTGGCGTCCGCCCGTCAATTCGACATAGACCTGAGCAAGCAGTTCGGCGTCGAGCAGCGCGCCGTGCTTGACACGGTGGCTTCGATCCACGCCATAGCGCGAGCAAAGGGCATCGAGTGAGAGCTTGGCACCAGGGTGCTTTTTCCGGGCAATTGCCACGGTGTCGATCATCCGGTCCATGGCAATCGGGACACGCCCAATCCGGGTAAGTTCAGCATTCAGAAAACCGAAGTCAAACCCCGCATTGTGCGCAACCAATGGCGCATCGCCGAGAAATTCGAGCAACTCGCCAAATGTATCAGCAAACAACGGCTTGCTTGACAAGAATTTCGCAGACAAGCCATGCACCGCCTCAGCGGCAGCAGGCATATCGCGTTCGGGGTTGTAATAAGCGTGAAATGTCCGGCCGGTTTCAACCCGTCCGATCATCTCGACACACCCGATTTCTACCATCCGGTCCCCGGTTTTGGGGTCAAGGCCTGTCGTTTCCGTGTCGAAAATCACTTCCCGCATTTCGCAGGTTATTCACCCATGCGCGCATTAGCGCAAGAGGGGTGCGCGCGTATCACTGTTCTAGCGATCGGATAAAAGCGTCTCAATCAGCCGTTCCACCTGTTCCTGCGTCACTGACAAAGATGTGCCAGTGCCAATTATATAATCCGCCCGCTCACGTTTTTCCGCGTCAGGAATTTGCAAGGCAAGAATGTGTTCAAATTTCTCCGCACTCATGCCTGGTCGGGCCAGCACACGCTCCCGCTGCACATCTGCAGGGGCCGAAACCACAACGATCACATCAACAGCTGCATGTCCGCCGCGTTCGAACAGCAATGGGATATCGAACAGGATCAATGGGGCAGAAGCATGCTTGGCAAGAAAGCGGGCGCGGCGCTCGCCCACCGCCGGGTGCACAATCGCTTCGAGCGCGGCGAGTTTTTCAGGATCGGCAAAGACAATCTTGCCGAGCGCTTCGCGGTCGACCCCGTCGGGTCCGGTAGAACCGGGAAACACTGCCTCGATCGCGGCGTTCAATTCTCCGCCCAACCCCTGCATGGCGCGAACTTCGGCATCGGCATCGAAGACTGGGACACCGGCGCGCGCAAACATTGCCGCAACGGTCGATTTGCCCATACCGATAGAACCGGTGAGGCCGATTATGCGCTGGCCGCTCATGCTGTCAGAATCCGGCGCAGTTCATCATCGTGTTCGCGTGGGGCTGGCTGACCAAAGAACACCTCAAATGCTATCGCAGCCTGCCCGATCAGCATGGAAAGCCCGTCTATAGTGTGCAGGCCCTGATCTCGCGCAGCCTGCAAGAAGTGTGTCTCGTGCGGAGCTGTTACAATATCATAGGCAATGCTGCGCGGCGGCGCGTGGCTCCAGTCAAAGGCTAACAATGGCTGCCCTTGCATCCCCAATGACGAGGCGTTGACCACCAGGTCGAGGCAAGATTCGCGGTCGTCAAAGGGAAAGTCGGTCGGTTCTGCAAAATGCGCCAGATCAATCGCGTGGTGCTCCCCCTCCGGTGCAAGCTCATCAAGCAAAGCGCGTGCCTTTCCCGGATCGCGGCCCGCCAACACCAGCGTGAATCCTTGGCTTGCCAGCGCGGTGATGATCGCTCGCGCCGCACCGCCGGTTCCAAAAATTCGCGCCATTCGGAATAGGTGCGTTTTTCCAAGTGTGCCGGACAATGGCTCAAGGAAGCCTGCCGCATCGGTGTTGGTGCCGGTGAGCGAGCGGTCAAACGCGGGATAGACCGTGTTGACCGCGCCGATCGCTTCGGCGAGTGGTTCGACATTGTAAAGCAACGGTATTACCGCCTGTTTGTGCGGCATGGTGACATTGCATCCGCGCCACGCGAGGTCGGTCCGGCGCGCGGCTAGGTAATCAGCCAGTTCGTCAGCCTGAACATTGCAGGCGCGATATTCGGCGTCGATCCCAAGCCTGCCGAGCCAGAAGTTGTGGATCGCAGGCGATTTGGACTGTGCAATCGGATCACCGATCACCTCGGCATAGGGTTTCATGCGATCAACACCCCTTGCTCGCGCAGCGCGCTGAGCAGCGGCAGCAACGGCATCCCGAGCACAGTGAACTGATCTCCTTCAATGCTCTCGAACAATTGCACCCCAGGACCTTCGATCCGGAAAGCACCGACGGTGTGACTGATCGCGGGCCATTCAAGGCCAAGATAATGCGCGATAAAATCCTCCGACAAATCACGCACGAGCAATCGCGCAACGCTGGCATGGCTCCATTCGCAGCCCTCTCCGCGGACCAGGGCGGCAGCGCTGTGGAGTTCCAACGCCTTTCCGGAAAAGAACCGCAAATGTTCAGCGGCTTCATCGCGGTTCACCGGCTTGTCGAACCGGCGTCCACCCACCACGACCAGTGAATCGCTGCCAAGCACCAGCGCGGAAGGATATCGAACCGCCAATGCTGCGGCCTTGGCGACGCTTAACGCCTCAGCGATTTCGGGCGGAGTTGCGCCGCGCAAGTTATCTTCGACCGCCCGTTCATCAAGATCAGCAGGCATGGCGTCATAGTTCACGCCAGCGGCATCCAGCATCGCGCGGCGGGAAGCAGATTTTGAGGCAAGGATCAGGCGGGTTGGGTTGCGCTCTGCGCTCATATCGGTTTTGAAACTCCATCAACCGACCTGTCACGACGCTCACGCTCTTGCACGAGCCGGATGATCGCTGCCGCACTTTCCTCGATCGATCGGCGCGTGACATCAATCACCGGCCAACCATTGTCAGCGAACATCCGCCGAGCAAACTGAAGCTCCGCTTTGACCCTGTCATTGTCGACATAGGAGGTTTCCGTGCCTTCATTCAGAGACAGCAAGCGGTTGCGGCGAATCTGCACCAGTCGTTCGGGCGCAGTTGTAAGGCCAACGACCAGCGGGTGGCGCAGTCCGAACAGCGCTTTAGGAGGCGGGCTTTCAACGACCAGTGGTATGTTGGCGACTTTATAGCCGCGATTGGCGAGATAGATGCTGGTCGGGGTTTTTGAGCTGCGCGACACCCCGGCAAGGACAATGTCGGCTTCTTCCCAATCTTCATAGGCAATGCCGTCGTCATGCGCGATTGTGTACTGGATCGCTTCGACGCGCTTGAAGTAATCGGCATCCATTGCGTGTTGACGACCGGGCCGGCCATGCGCTTCCTGACCCAATTGCGATTCCAGCGCTGCGGTTACCTGATCCAGCACCGGCACTGCAGGCAGACCCAGTTGCCGGCAATGTTCCTCCAACCGGGACCGGGTTTCCGGATTGACGAGGGTAAACAGCACAAGCCCCGGATTTTCCACCAGATCGGGTACAATCCGGTCAAGATGCTGGCGGGATCGCACCATCGGCCAGAAATGGCGGCTCACCATAGGGTCATCGAACTGCGCCAATGCCGCTTTGGCAATCATCTCCAGCGTTTCACCGGTTGAATCCGATACAAGGTGAAGATTCAAACGGTTCATCGACTGATTCGGAAAATCTCGGTGATCGAAACGGAGCGTGTGGACAAGTGTGGCATAAACCACGGGAGGAAACAGCCGACAAGTCCGGGAGAGAATTTGCTGCCCACTGCCACCGATTTTCTCTGGCTACTTCTCGACAGGAGAACGCCGTTGTCGACAGGCTGGGAAGAGTGGGGATAGATCGCGCTTGACGGCGGATTCAAACGGAGTCGCGCAACTGTAAAAATCCACTCGCGCCGGGAAAGAATGGGCACAGGCGGGGAATTCCCGCTATCCACAGGGCCAACAGACTCCAACAACCCATTTATAATTATTCTTTATTTGTTTAGAGGAAAGCCATGCCTGGTCCATTGCTCGACACCCTGAAGGGTTCCGCTCAAGATATTCCTCCCGTTTGGCTGATGCGTCAAGCGGGCCGCTATCTTCCCGAATATCGCGAATTGCGCGCCGAGAAGGGCGGTTTCCTTGAGCTGGTCTATGACAGCGCGGCGGCGGCTGAGATTACCGTCCAACCGATCCGCCGGTTTGGTTTTGACGGGGCAATCCTGTTTTCCGATATTTTGATCGTTCCGCATGCGATGGGGCAGGGGTTGGAATTTCTCGCAGGCGAAGGGCCAAAGTTGAGCCCGACGTTGATCGAAGCGCAGCTTTCCGATTTCACCGCGTCCTTTGAACGGTTTGATCCGATCTACGAAACCTTGCGGCAAACCCGCAAGATGATCAGCGATTCTGTGACATTGCTGGGCTTTGCAGGCTCTCCTTGGACGGTGGCGACTTACATGATCGCAGGCGAGGGCTCCAAGGATCAGGGCCCCGCGCGATTGCTCGCTTACCGTGATCCGCAGCGGATGCAGGCGATCTGCGATGCTATTTCCGAAGTATCCATCACCTATTTGCGCGGACAGATCGATGCCGGTGCAGAAGCGGTGCAATTGTTTGACAGCTGGGCTGGCAGCCTTGCTCCCGATGAATTTGAACGCTGGGTTATCGCGCCCAATGCGAAAATTGCAGCGGCGCTTAAACAATCGCACCCGGATACGCCGGTGATCGGTTTTCCCAAGGGTGCGGGTGCCAAGCTTGCCGCCTATTCCCGCGAAACTGGCGTCGACGCAATTGGCCTGGACGAAACGCTTGATCCGGCATGGGCACATGCGGTTCTGCCTGAAGGCATGCCAGTGCAGGGCAACCTTGATCCGCTCTTGCTAGAGGCGGGCGGGCCTGCATTGCCGAAGCGTATCAGGGCCGTGATCGAGGCGTTCGAGGACCGGCCGCATGTTTTCAATCTGGGCCATGGGATAGGTCAGTTTACGCCGATCGATCATGTCGAGGCTTTGCTCCGCGCTGTCAGAGGGTGAAATTGCGCGGTTAATGGCAACGGGGAATATTGATGCAAGAAACTCTTCTGACAATTTATCCCTGGCTAAAGGTTGGCCATGTGGTCTTCATGGTGTTCTGGCTGGCGGGGCTCTTCATGTTGCCGCGGCAGTGCATTTACATGCTGGATCACGCAGCGGGTTCTGAAGGCGAAGCCAAATGGGCCGAGCGGATGGGCAAGCTGCGCAAGATTATCCTGACGCCCAGTCTGATAATTGTCTGGGTGTTGGGACTGACACTTGCCTATGCGCTGGACGCATTTCGCGGTGCAGGCTGGTTGCATGCTAAACTGATGCTGGTGATCGTGCTAAGCGGCTATCATGGCTGGTTGGTGGCGCAGACGAAAAAGATGGCGAGAGGCGAGCGACCGCTCACCGAAAAGGCGCTGCGTCTGATCGGTGAAGTGCCCGGTCTGCTGCTCGTGGTGATCGCGGTGCTGGTCTATGTCAGGCCATTCTAAGGCAAATTCGCGGTCCTATTTTTGCAATCGCTGATTGACCTTGCTGCGCGCAAAGCATAATTTGCAACTCTGATCGGCATTGGCCCTGCGGTATTTGCGGAGCCGGGTCTGCTTTCTCCAAGCCCAGTACCTTGCCGTCTCGATAAGTATTTTTATTTGGCGGAACGATAATTGTTCGGCCTGCCTGCGTCTAACGGGCTCCCTTTTTCGGGGAGCCACCCTCATCACCCATCTCTCGTTCTGGATTATTTTACCCATGCATCTCAAAGACTTGAAAGCACGGACCCCGGCTGAATTGGTCGCTATGGCGGAAGAGCTCGGCGTTGAGGGAGCCTCGACCATGCGGCGTCAGGATCTTTTGTTCAGCATCCTGCGCGAACTTGCCGAGGATGAGGAATACGAAGAGAAGATTATGGGGATCGGCACCATTGAGGTGCTGCAGGATGGCTTTGGCTTTTTGCGTTCCCCGGAAGCGAATTATCTGGCTGGGCCAGATGATATTTACGTCTCTCCCAACCAGATCCGCAAATGGGGGCTGCGCACCGGCGACACCGTAGAGGGAGAAATTCGTGCACCGAGGGGTGAGGAACGCTATTTTGCTCTGACGACGCTGAGCACGGTGAATTTCGAAGACCCTGATGCGGTGCGGATGCGCACCAATTTTGACAATCTGACACCGCTTTACCCCGATGAGAAGCTGTCGTTGGATACGCTTGACCCCACAGTGAAGGACAAGTCCGCGCGGGTGATCGACATCATCTCGCCGCAGGGCAAAGGTCAGCGTGCCCTGATCGTGGCGCCGCCGCGCACGGGTAAGACGGTGCTGCTGCAGAACATTGCCAAGGCAATCACCGACAACCACCCTGAGGTGTTCTTGCTGGTGCTGCTGGTCGATGAGCGGCCTGAAGAAGTCACCGATATGCAGCGCAGTGTGAAGGGTGAAGTGATATCTTCAACCTTTGATGAACCCGCTAACCGCCACGTCCAAGTTGCGGAAATGGTTATCGAAAAGGCCAAGCGACTGGTTGAACACAAGCATGACGTTGTCATCCTGCTTGATTCCATCACGCGCCTCGGCCGGGCATACAACACTGTCGTGCCAAGTTCGGGCAAGGTGCTTACCGGCGGTGTCGATGCGAATGCGCTCCAGCGGCCGAAGCGCTTTTTCGGTGCTGCTCGCAACATCGAGGAGGGCGGATCGCTGTCGATCATCGCCACTGCGTTGATCGACACTGGCAGCCGCATGGACGAGGTGATCTTTGAGGAGTTCAAAGGCACCGGTAACTCGGAGATCGTGCTCGACCGCAAGGTTTCGGACAAGCGCATCTTCCCGGCTCTCGATGTCGGCAAGTCTGGCACCCGCAAGGAGGAATTGTTGGTCGAGAAGGACAAGCTTTCCAAAATGTGGGTCCTGCGCCGCATCCTGATGCAGATGGGCACCATAGATGCGATGGAATTCCTGCTGGATAAAATGAAGGATTCCAAGACCAACGAAGATTTCTTTGACACGATGAATCAGTAGAGAACCGGCTCATCAAGGGGAGGGGCGCGAATGCTCAGCCAGTATCTTTACATCAGCACCGCACCAAATTTGTCGCGTGACGAAATGGATGCGATTCTGGCGACCAGCGCCCGCAATAATCCTGCGCGCGGCTTCACCGGTTTGTTGCTCTATAACGGTCGCAATTTCCTTCAGCTGCTTGAAGGTGAAGCCGAGGCGCTCGACGCATTGATGTCCCGTATCAGCAACGACCCGCGGCACAACGGCGTCTCCGTGCTCCACAATTCCAGGATTGAAGATCGCACCTGCCCGCAATGGGCGATGAAGCGCGTGATAATCTCCGAAAGTATCGCCAATCGTAAGCAGTTGCTGGAACAGGATCTCCCCGAAGGTCTTGATAAGGATGTGCGAAAAATGATTCTCAATTTCGCAGTTCTGAATTGATTTCGATCAGCCGGGCACCGCTTTTTGACGTTCGAGCTGTGCGGCCATCATCTCCCAAACCTTGTTGATCGCCTTTAGGGGCCGCACCATCACCTTGAATTCCGTGATCAATCCGTCTTGATCGAAGGTGATCATGTCGATCCCGTTGATCTGGACACTGTCGATTTCGGTTTCGAATTCAAGCACAACCCGGTGATCGCCGACGACTTCACCGACATAGCGAAATGATTTGTTGCCGAGTGTCTGGCCTGCTGCGGAGAGGTAGGCGACCACTATGGGCTTACCCACTTGCGGAGTATGGACCACCGGGGAGTGAAACACCGCGTCTTCGTGAATGATTGCAGCAAGGTCGTCTGGCTTGCTGCCATGTGCGGCAACTTCGTGCCAGCGATCTAGCGCGGTGTGGCTGTCCATTGTTTTAGCCCAGATGCCTAGCGAAGAACGCTGAAGTTCTGCCATCGGCAAGACTGGCCGCAGCTTCGTCTCGGCGATTACCAATTTCGGTTGCGAAACCGTGATTTAGGCCCTCGTAATCGTAAAGGGTTACTTTGGGGTGATCGTCCAGTCCGGCGTGCATGGCAGCCTGTGTTTCCGGCCCGACAAAACCGTCCTTTGTGGGAATGTGGAGTAACACCGGGTTGGCGATCGCTTGCTTTTCTTCGAGCAAGCCGTCGATCCCGACTCCATAATAGCCAACGCTTGCATCGATATCGGTGCGCGCTGCGGTCATGAATGCAAGCCGGCCACCAAGGCAGTATCCAACGCATCCCACCTTGCTTGTGCCTTCGGCGGCTCGCACGTGGTTGATAGTTGCTTGAATGTCTCGGATCCCCGCGTCCTGGTTGAACTTCCCCATCCAATCAAGTGCTTGATGAAACTCAGGCTCAACATCCGGGTCGAGCTCGATTCCGGGCTTTAAGCGCCAGAACAGGTCCGGTGCGATGGCAATATACCCCTCAGCGGCGAACTTGTCGCATTTTTGGCGGATGCCGTCGTTCACGCCGAAGATTTCCTGAATGACAACAATTGCCCCTTTAAGCGGGCCTTTGCTACGCGCGACATAAGCGCCGAATTGGGCATCACCTTCAAGAGTTGGGATTGCAGTGTTTAGGGACATCAGGGCACCTCGCTTGCATTGTGTGGTCGCGCGCAGTCCTAACTATTGCCTTGCCCGCTTGCCAAGCCCAAATGGATAGAGAGACAGGAGCGTACGCCATGAAGATCAATATTGAAATTGAGTGCACCCCCGAGGAGGCTCGGAGCTTTATGGGGCTTCCCGACGTGAGTCCGGCGAACAGCATCTATGTCGAAAATATAGCCAAAGCCATGAAGGGCGTCAGCAGCCCCGATCAATTGCAGGAATACGCTCAGGCGCTGGCGCCAATGGGGCAGGTCGGTATGAAATTGTTCCAAAGTTTTATGGAAAGCGGAATGCGGTCTGCCGCAGGTGCTGCTTCTCCAAAAGGCAGCTCGAAGCCTGCGCCGAACGATGGGACCAACGATTGAGTAACGGCGGGGTTTGAGGGTAGCTGCTCGCCATGCTTTCAGAATCGTCAACAATTTTTGCCGTGTCGAGCGGCGCTGCACCAGCGGCAATCGGTGTTATCCGGATCAGCGGACCGGCCGCAGGACGATCCTTGCAACAGCTCGCCGGAAGGGATTTTGTCCCGCGCCACGCCACTGTTGCCAAATTGCGCGGCGCATCGGGTGAAACGCTCGATGAGGCATTGGTGCTGTGGTTCCCCGGCCCATCCTCGGCGACAGGCGAAGATTGCGCGGAGCTGCATTGCCACGGCGGCAGGGCAGTTCTTGGCGCGGTCTGTGCGGCTCTTGCAGCCTGCGATGGCCTACGCCCGGCTGAGGCAGGGGAGTTTACCCGCAGGGCCTTTGCCAACGGGTGCATTGATTTGGCAGAGGCCGAAGGTCTTGCTGATCTGCTGGCAGCGGAGACGGAATTGCAGCGCGCAGCAGCGGTTGCCAATGCGACAGGTGTGCTTTCAGGTAAGGTCGAGCAATGGCGCACCGCACTTCTCGAATTGTCAGCGCAGTTAGAGGCTTTACTCGATTTTTCGGACGAGGATGATGTGGGGCAGTTGCCCGAAAGTTTCACGTGGAACATTGAGTACCTGGCGCGAGAAATTGCGACGTTCCTTGACCGGCCACGAAGTGACAAGCTCAGGGAAGGCTTCAGAGTGGTTTTGGCAGGACCACCGAATTCTGGAAAATCTACTCTCTTCAACGTTTTAGTAGAAAGTGAGGCGGCCATCACCTCACCCATTCCGGGCACGACGCGTGATGTGATTGAACGTTCTGTGGGGATAATGGGGGTACCCTTCACTTTTGTCGACACGGCCGGTCTGCGTGATCAGGGTGCTGAATCCATTGAAGCGATCGGGATTGAACGCGCTTTGGGGGAATTTTCAAAGGCCGATGTGATTCTCTGGCTTGGTAACGAAGGGGTAGGTCCACCAAGTGGCTGGGAAATCTCTGCTCGGATCGACACGGAGGATTGCTTGCCGAAGGATGCTCCGCGTCACCGTGTTTCGGCCGTGACCGGGGAGGGACTCCAGGGTCTCCTTCACGACTTGGTTGGCGCGGCGCGTGTTGCAATGCCAAAGCCGGGCGACGCCGCCCTGAATGCGCGCCAATCGCTGCGCCTGAGTGAGGCGCGAGCGGGACTCGATGCGGCAATGGGGCAGACCGACCTGCTGCTGATTGGCGAGGAACTGCGCCGGGTGCGCTTGGCGTTCGATCGACTGATTGGCCGCGCAACCACAGAAGACATGCTTGATTCGTTGTTCGGCAGATTTTGCATAGGCAAGTGATCGGGGTTATCTCGTGACTATTGTTTCACGTGAAACAGCTTTGACGCGCCGCTGCAGAGGCCCTATCTGGCGCACCATGCGTTCTTTTGATGTCCTTGTTGTTGGCGGCGGCCATGCCGGTGTCGAAGCGGCCTGCGCCGCTGCTCGGATGGGCGCGCGCACCGGTCTGGTCAGTTTCGACCTGAAAGCAATCGGTGCGATGAGCTGCAATCCGGCAATTGGCGGCTTGGGCAAGGGCCATCTGGTGCGCGAGGTTGATGCGCTGGACGGCGTGATTGCGCGCGCGGCTGACGCAGGCGCAATCCATTACCGCATGCTCAACCGGTCCAAAGGAAGCGCAGTGTGGGGACCGCGCGTTCAGGCAGATCGGGTGCTGTTCAAGGCTGCCGTTCAGGAAATTGTGCGCGTGCAGGAAAACCTGTGCCTGATCGAAGGGGAGGCCGCCGCGCTAACCTTACGATCCGGCGCGGTGGCGGGCCTTGAATTGTCTGATGGCACCGCGATTTCGGCAGAGCGCGTGGTGCTATGCACCGGAACCTTCCTCGGCGGCGTGCTCTTTCGCGGTAAAGAGCGATTTGAAGGCGGACGGATTGGCGAAAATGCGGCCCACCGACTGGCGCAACAATTGCGTGCAGCCGAGTTGCCAATGGCTCGGCTCAAAACCGGAACGCCGCCGCGGCTGGATGGGCGGACGATTGATTGGTCACAATTGGAAGAACAGTTTTCCGATGACGAAAACTGGACCATGTCGCCGCTCACGCCGGCACGCCGAAACCCGCAGGTCTTTTGCGGCATTACGCGCACCACACAGGCAGCACACGATGTTATCCGCGCCAACTTGCATCGATCGCCGCTGTTTACAGGAGCAATTGATGCCGCCGGGCCCCGCTATTGCCCGTCGATTGAGGATAAGATCCACCGGTTTGGCGATCGGGACGGGCACCAGGTGTTTCTTGAGCCTGAGGGCCTGACGACGCATCTTGTTTACCCCAATGGGATCAGCACCTCACTGCCGGTCGATGTGCAGCTTGCCATGCTGCGTGCGATGCCGGGTTTGGGCCAAGTCGAAATGGCCGTGCCGGGCTATGCGGTGGAGTATGACCATATCGATCCGCGCGCATTGAAACCCGACCTGCAATTGCGGGCAATTCCTGGTCTCTATTGCGCGGGGCAGATTAACGGGACGACTGGCTATGAGGAAGCCGCTGCGCAGGGTCTTGTGGCAGGTTTGGAAGCCGCCTGCGCTGCGCTGGACAAACAGGGGCCGGCGCTCGACAGGGCCAATTCCTATATCGCGGTGATGATCGACGATCTTACTTTGCAAGGGGTAAGTGAGCCGTATCGGATGCTGACATCCCGGGCGGAATACCGCCTGCGTCTGCGTGCCAACAATGCCTCCACTCGGCTCACACCCTTGGGCCTGGAGGCTGGCTGCATTGGAACTCCGCGGAAGCTGTGGTTTGAAGCGCGTGAGAGCGCCAGAGCGTCGCTTATGGGTCTGTTTGCGCAGCAGGTACGGGGCAAGGACATTGCGGATCTTGGATTCAAAGTAAGGCGAGACAGCGGTGCGAAGAGTGTGGCCGAGTGGTTGCGGCATGAAGGCGTCACTCTGGCCGCACTAAGCTCATTGGTCAGAGAACAACCGGCGGCGGACCCGCAATTGATTGAGGAAATGGCCGAAGACGCTGCCTATGCCCCGTATCTGGCACGGCAAGAGGCGGAATTGCGCGATCTCCGGGCGAGCGAGGAATTGCCGCTGACGCCCGATTTTCCCTATTCAGATGTCCCCGGCCTTTCCAATGAAATGGTCGAGCGGCTCTCGGCGGCAGCCCCAACCAGTCTCGCTGCGGCCGGCCGTATCCCCGGCATCACTCCCGCAGCGCTTTCGGCGCTGCTGGTTCATGCCCGCCGCTGGCAGCGTGCAGCGTGAGCGTCTTTCAGGGGATATCGGGAGAGGACGAGGCGCGCAGCTATGTCAAAGCCTGGGCCGACACAAAGGCGAACTTGCGGCTCGATCGCTATGCGGAATTGCTCCTTTGCGAAAATCAGAAGCAGAATCTAATCAGCTCGGCGTCCGAAGAGCATCTCTGGGTCCGTCACCTCGCCGACAGCGCACAATTGCTCGAACATGTTTCACGTGAAACATATGTTCACCGCAGACCAGGACCATGGCTCGATCTAGGCTCGGGGCCTGGACTCCCCGGGATGGTAATCGCGATTCTTTGTCCGCAGATCAATGTCATTATGGTGGAATCCCGATCGCGGCGAGCGGGGTTCTTGGAAGATTGCGTGGGCGAACTCGGGCTCGACAATTGCACTATCCTTGCGCAGAGGATTGAGCGGGTGGAGCCTTTTCCCGCACGGGTCATTTCGGCACGGGCCTTTGCCCCACTGGATAGGTTGATCGCTTTATCCGCACCCTTCTCCACAAGCGAGACTCGTTATCTCTTGCCCAAGGGTCGCTCGGCGGCGCACGAATTGTCTCAGGCAGCGCCTGCGATTCGCAAAATGTTTCACGTGAAACACTCCTTGACCGATCCGGAGGCGGGAATCATCGTGAGCCGATGATCCACATAATGTGCCAAAAGCACCAAGCGCCCCAATTTGGGGCAACACGGGAAACACGCCATGCTGACAATTGCCATTGCCAATCAAAAGGGTGGAGTGGGGAAAACGACCACTGCGATCAATATGGCCACCGCGATGGCGGCGACTGGATGGCGCACGTTGCTGATCGACCTCGACCCTCAAGGTAATGCGTCGACCGGGCTGGGTGTGGATGCAGGTTCTCGCGCGGTTTCAAGCTACGATTTGTTGGTCGATCAGGTTGCGCTTAGCGATGCCGTGATCGAAACCACTATTCCTGGCCTCGACATTGTGCCGGCGACGGTCGATTTGAGCGGAGCGGAGGTGGAGCTGGTTTCTGTCGAAGAGCGCACCGCGCGTCTGCGGACCGCGCTCGCCAATCACGGCGGGCATGAGATTTGCTTTATCGATTGCCCACCGTCGCTCGGCCTGTTGACCCTCAACGCGCTGTGTGCGGCTGATACTTTGCTGGTGCCGCTGCAGTGTGAGTTCTTTGCGTTGGAAGGACTTAGCCAACTTTTACAAACAGTTGAGCGGGTTCAGCAACGCTTCAACCCGGCGCTCGACATCATTGGGATCGCGCTTACCATGTATGATCGCCGCAACCGGCTGACCGATCAGGTGTCCGATGATGTGCGCGATTGTCTAGGTAAGCTGGTGTTCGAAACCGTTATTCCTCGCAATGTGCGCCTGTCCGAGGCGCCCAGCCACGGCCTTCCCGCACTGGTTTACGATCATTCCTGCGTCGGCAGCCGCGCCTATATTGCACTGGCGCGTGAATTGATCTCCCGATTTCCTCCTGAAAGGCAAGCTGCGTGAGCCAGAATACTTCCGATCCGATCCGCTTTTCCGTGCCGCCGCGCAGTCAGGCAGACCGAAAGAAAAAGCTCGGCAAGGGGTTAGGAGCGCTGATGGGCGAAACTCAGCGCGAAGAGCCACTCGTGCGCAGCGACAAGGGTGGCAAATCGTCTGCCCTCGACGGCACGGATGATGCTTCGGATTCGCTGCTCAAATCGTTGCCGGTTTCGGCGATTGAACCGCTGCCTGGCAATCCGCGCAAGCATTTTGACGAATCCGCACTCGATGAATTGGCCGCTTCGATTTCTCAGCGCGGGGTGATTCAGCCAATTATCGTCCGTCCCCGCGGCGCGGGAAAGTATCAGCTGGTGGCGGGTGAGCGCCGTTGGCGCGCGGCTCAAAAGGCCCGCTTGCATGAGATCCCGGCGCTGGTTCGGGAACTTGATGACCGAGAGGTCATGGCGCTGGCCTTGATCGAAAACCTCCAACGCGAGGATCTCAACCCCGTTGAGGAAGCACGGGCGTACCACCGACTTTCCGAAGATGAGGGGATGACGCAGGCAGAAATCGCCCGAATGGTCGAAAAATCGCGCAGCCATGTCGCCAATATGCAAAGGTTGCTGGCGTTGCCGGAGGCTGTGCTCGATCTGGTGGAGGCCGGGCGCCTGTCGATGGGGCATGCGCGGGCCCTGATTGGCCAGGAAGACGCTACGAGCCTTGCGCGGCGTGCGGCTAATGACAGCCTTTCTGTCCGAGAGATTGAGAAGCTGGTTCGCCAGATGTCGAAGAAATTGAATTCCGAGGGTGGGCCAAAGGGATCATCGAACCAGAATTTCAGCCCGTCAGCAGAAAACGCCGATATTGTCGCCGTCCAGCGGCATCTGGAAGAATTTCTGGGTCTGGCTGTGCGAATCAAGGCCGATTCAGACCCGCGATCAGGCGAAATCACGATCAAATACCGCACTCTCGATCAATTGGATCTGGTCTGTCAGCGCCTGACTGGCGGAGATATTTAAGGCCGTTTACCCGAACAAACTGCCCGCCAACCGCAGTATCCCTGGAATTACTCGAGTTTCAGCTCAAGAGATTGCTGGCTTGTTAACCATACTCAAAAACAAAGACTGAACTCCGTAATCCTACTTGGGTCATGCGAACGGGCCGGGTCCCGTTTGGCAAGCATGATCAAACGGGGCGATTCGCAACAGCTACCTGATCGTGCGTGCAACGGGAATGACCACGCTTGAAAAGGACCAAAATATGAAAAAGACCATTCGCCTTGGAGTAGCAGGCGCCGCTATGTTCGCCGCACTGGGAATGAGCTCGGTTGCTCACGCTGACACGGCCACCGCCGATGCAACCGCAGAAATTCTCGACGCTCTCGTGCTGACCAATGACACCGGCCTCGATTTCGGTGCGATGGTTGTAAGCGGCGCAGGCGCAGTTACGCTCGCTGCTGACGGCACGCTTGATTGCACCGCCGCCAATATTATTTGCTCGGGCACAACTTCGGTAGCTGGTTTCACAGTCGAAGGCACCGCCAACAAAGATGTGACGGTTAACCTGCCATCGGCAACTTCGAGCGTTGATCTTGTCCGTGTTGGCGGCGTTGCCACGGATGCTGCGGACGTGATCGTACTGGACGCCTTCACCGCAACCAGTGGTTCGGTTACGCTTGATGGCACCGGCGAAGCGACCTTTGACGTGGGCGGATCGATCACACTCGACGGCAGCGAGACCGCTGGCGTTTTCGAAGGCACGTTCGACGTTTCGGTCGAATATTCCTGATCTTAATCCCCGCGCTGTACCGCGCAGCTTCGCTTAAGCAGTTTGAGCCGCACCCTTCCCCCAAGGGTGCGGCTTTCTGCTGTTGGCGCGTAACCGAATTGCCCTCAATCGGGGCAAAGGTTTAATCCTTTTTAACCTTAATCGCTTACCAAACCTCGTGAAACTACTTGGGGCAGCCGACGAGAATCCGCTGTTCCCACCACGGGAGTCAGTCAAGCGATGTCGTTCAATCCCTTCGGAAAATTTGCCAGTCGAAGCGTAGCCCTGTTTGCCGCCTCCACATTGGCATTGGCGACCCCGGTTGCGGCGCAGGGCGATTTGCTGGTCGCGCCGACACGAATCATTCTCGATGGATCGCGCGGCACCGAAGTCATCCTGAGCAATATTGGCTCCGAAGAGGCGACGTACCGGATTGGCCTCGAACTGCGCCGCATGCTCGAAAATGGCCGGCTCGTCCCGGTCGAAGCGGCCGATGCCAATGCTGCAGAGACGGCTGCCTTGGACATGATCCGTTATGCCCCGCGTCGCATCACACTGCCTCCCGGTCAACCGCAGGCAGTGCGCCTTGCAGCCCGCCCTGGCGCCGATCTCGAAGACGGTGAATACCGCGTCCATATGTCGTTCAAGGCGATCCCGCGCCCGCGCGCGGTGACGGCCACTGATACGCCCGCCGAAGGCGTGTCGATCCAGCTCATACCGATCTACGGTGTTACCATCCCCATCATCGTGCGCCATGGCAGGGTCGAAGCGCAGGTTGCGATAAGCCAGCCGAGCATTGTTCAGGGTGAAGATGGCCCTGAACTCGCGATGACTATCAGCCGGGCTGGGGCCAGTTCAACCTATGGCACCTTGAAAGTGACCAAACCCGGGGTTGAAGAGCCAATAGTGCTCCTGCGCGGCCTTGCGGTCTACCCTGAGCTTAGCGAGCGTCAGGTTCGGGTGCTGCTGACCCCTGAACAGGCGGCCAGCTTCACGGGCCAGATCCGCATCGAATATCGCGAAGACCCCGAAGCCGGCGGCGCCTTGCTAGCCGCTGTGGACAGTTTCGTCGGCTAGGGCGCCGACCGACCTGGCAGGATGACTGCCGGAATCTTCGATCATGTACGCTTTTCGCCAAACAACATTAGGCGCTGCTGCGAGCCTCGCAGCAGCGCTTGCTGCGTTTGCAGGAGGTGCGGCACCATCATTTGCGCAAGACCGGGATCATGCAGCGCCGAGCGGAGTTGAAACCGGTGCTTCAGTGACTACTCCCGTGACGTCATGGCGCGCGAATGAAGATGATTACTTGTTTCTTCAATTGGTTATCCGAAATTACAAGCTCAATCTCGATGTTCGCGGCTACCAAACCGATCGCGGCGTGTGTCTTGATCTGGCAGATGTGATCCAGTCGCTCGACCTGCCCATCCGAATTGACAAGAAGTCGCGCCGCGCGACTGGATGGCTGTTTGCGGAGGATCAGCAGTTCACGCTCGACCGGGTTTCCAATACAGTACAAAACATGAACACTGGCCGCGCGCCCGTGGCTCAGGACATTTACGACACTCCCGAGGGCTGGTGCGTTGACACTAACGCCCTGTCGCGCTGGTTTGGCATCACATTCCAGCCTGATCTGTTCAATGCGGTCGTCCGCCTTGAAACCGAGGATGAATTGCCTTTTATGCAGGCGATCGAACGCAGAAGTCGCGCCGCGCGACTTCGCAATCGGCCGGCCCAGTTTGATTTGTCGCAATATGCCAGCGCCGATATGGAATATCGCGCTTGGCGTGCTCCCTCGGTGGATTTTGTGACCCAGGCTGGCGTGAGAACGGGTCGTGGCACGCGCGGCGGGCAAGAGGGCCGGATTGAGCTCTACGCCGCAGGAGAGGCGCTGGGTGCGAGCTATTTCGCTCGGGTAGCCACCGATGACCAGCTTAAGCCGCAAGCCTTACGTCTGCGTGCCTATCGCTATGATCCCGCAGCCAGCTTGCTCGGCCCGTTGGGTGCAACCCAGGTGGCTGCAGGTGACGTCGAGACGCTTCCCGGCCGTTTGACCGGTCAAACCGCAATTGGCCGCGGTGCATTCATCAGCAATCGCCCGCTGGGCCAGAATTCGAGCTTCTCTGCCACCACTTTGCGTGGGACATTGCCAGCGGGCTGGGATGCGGAATTGTATCGCAACGGTCAGTTGATCGCGTTCCAGGATGATCGCGGCGATGGGCGGTATGAGTTCATAGATGTCGAACTGTACTTTGGCCGCAACCAGCTAGAAGTTGTGTTTTATGGACCACAGGGACAGATCCGGCGGGACAAGATCGACGTTCCGATCGGTTTCAATCAGGTTGAGCCTGGGAAGACTTATTACTGGGCAGGTCTGCTGCAGGATAACCGCGACCTTTTCGATCTTGGGAATAGTTTTCAGGCTGGACCGCGGAAATGGCGCTGGGGCGTCGGCGTGGAGCGCGGCATTGATGAGAGGACCAGCGCTGCGATTGGCATGCAAAGCCTGTATTTTGACGGAGCTCGCCGCCGATATGTGGAGGGGGCGGTCATACGAACACTAGGCGCTATGCAGCTCGAATTGGCTGCTGCACATCAGTTTGGCGCCGGTGCGGTAGCCGAGGCGAACGCGCTTGGGCAGATTGGACGCTTCAATATTGGTGCTAATGCACTTGTATCGTTCGGAAATTTCGCCAGTGAGTTTGTTGAGGAACGCCTCGATTACCGCGGCGGGTTCAATTTTGACACGTCGCTCAGCTTGGGCCGCATTTCCCTGCCGATTCAGGCCGATATTTCGCATTCAAAGCTCAAAGACGGTTCAGAAGTTAACGAATTCCTAATAACAACCTCGGTCACGGCGGGGCGTATCGCGCTTTCGGCGCAGCTTAGCCACCAGATGCGCACCAGCGGGGCAGCTTCGCCCGCGCGCAGCGATACAAAGATACGCCTGCTCGCCAATGCAAGGTTTAAGGACTTCCGTGTGCGCGGGAACGCAACTTTCCAGACTTCCGGGCGTGACAAGGGTTTGGAAAGCGCGACCGTGCGGGTGGACACCGATCTGGGAGAAGACGCGGAATTGCAGGGGCAGCTTGATTACACCGCAGCGCAGGACGAATTCCGCTTAACCGCAGGTTACACCCGCCGGTTCGAGGAATTCTCATTACGCGGCGATGCCTTTGTGACATCGCGCGGCGGAGTGGGTGCGGCGGTGCAGCTCGCCTTCAGCCTTGGCCCTGATCCGGTTTCAGGAGGTGTGCGCGCCAGCGAAACCAAACTCGCGCGCAGTGGTCAGGCCGCTGTAACCGTGTTCCGCGACGACAATGGCAATTCACGCCGTGATCCGGATGAAGAACTATTGCCTGATGTGCTGGTCGAAGCGGGCCTTCGCCGAACAGATGCGATGACCGGCGCGAATGGCAGTGCAATTGTCGATGATCTGCGACCTTTCCAACCGGTGCTGGTCGGCATCGACGAAAGCTCACTGGAGGACCCGTTCCTAGCACCATCGACCAAAGGGATTGTGGTGACGCCGCGTCCGGGCATTGTCGCGCAGATCGAACTCGCGATCTCTCCAACCGGAGAAGTCGATGGAACCTTGCTCAGCCTATCGGCGACCGAGCAATCCGGCGTGCGATTGGAACTGGTGGATCGGCGCGGCGCGGTCGCAGCCGAAACGATCAGCGAATTCGATGGGTTTTTCCTGTTCCAGCGCGTCCCCTATGGCCAATACCGCCTGCGGGTTGCCGAAGACGCAGCCCAAAGCCTTAAGGTTGCGCAGTCATTGACGTTAAACGATGGGCGCAGCGAATTCGCGCTCAACCGCGAAGAGGATGTTATTCGGTTCGGCGCGGTCAAACTGGCACCCGCAGATTCATCAGTGGCTTCCGATGAACCTATACCGGACGATCGCCCACCAAGTGGCCGGGCCCCGGTGATCGCGGCGATCAGGCCTGAATGACAATCTGATCGCGCGCTTTGATCAATCGCCTTTGATGTAACGCGGCGCGGCCGGACGCAGAGCAGGACGCGGAATTTCCCTCACCGCACCGGGCACGATCTCTTCGCGGACCGTTTCACGCACGATGACCCGCTGATGCTGTTGAACCTGAACCGGGACATAGACGATTTGCTGCGGTGGTGCGTAGCTGTAGCCGTATTGCTGCTGGCCATGATGAGCGTAGGCCGGATAACCATGCGCCGTGATTGAATGCACCGTGCCGTGTGCTCCATGATAGCCGTTATAGCCATATTGGGACAGATAGCTGTCAAGCGCCGCTTCGCAATCGTAGTCGCCGCGATCGTCCCTGCCGCCGCCGATCAGGCTGCCAATCAACAGCCCGCCGAGGCCGCCAACGCCCGCGCCAATCAATGTCCCGCCAAGCCGCTCACCATCCGATACACGGTTGCCAATGATCCCGCCGGCTATCGCGCCCAGCAGCCCGCCGATGATCCCGCCCTTTTCGCTGTCGCCGCGCCCATTGGTCCGGCGCTCACATTCAGCAATCCATTGATCACGCTCAAACACAGATCCGGCTGGCGCATAACCTGCCGCAGCGTAGCCGCCATGCCTGCTGTAGCCATATCCCTGTGGATAGGGTCCGGAATGGGCGCCCCCATGGCTAGGTCCACCGGGATAGTTTGCAATGCTCTCAATCTGCCGAGTGCGCACGATCGTTTCGGCCCCATCTGGGCCGACGACGGTCTCGGAAAAATCCTGGACGGAAGGTCCCGTGCGATATTGCGAGGGGAGCGATTGCACCTCAGCCTGGCTCATCGGTTCCCTGTCTTGTGCCTGCGCGGTATTGGGCAGCGCCAGCGCGGCGAATGCCACCCCGGCAGCGGTAACGGTGCGGCGTGGCATGGCAGTCAGCTTCATCATATTTCCCCGTTTGCGTGACGCGACTCGCAACCGCGAGGCAGATCAATTGGTTAACGAAAAACTTACCACTCGCGCAGCTGCGCGGCCAAGCAGCAAGGCGGCGCTGTCTCGTTTCGGGGCGAATCCGCGAAAATCAGCGCCCTGATCGGCATCAAATCCTCGCGGCAAGTATTGCTGCCAGCGCTTCCAGGCCCGCCGCGTCTTCGGCGGTGAAGCGCGCGGGCAAAGGGCTATCAAGATCAATCACAGCAACCACCTCCCCATCGCGGATCACCGGCACAACCACTTCGGACCGGCTGGCCGCGTCGCAAGCAATATGACCGGGAAATGCATGAACATCCTCCACCAGATGTGTCGCAGCTAGCCTTGCTGCCGCGCCGCATACGCCGCTGCCGACCGGAATGCGGATGCATGCTGGGCGACCCACGAACGGGCCTAGCACCAGTTCCTTAGCTCCCTTTGCGTCCTTGCCCATCCGATAAAAGCCCGCCCAATTGAGCCCGGGCACAAACTCCCAGAGAAGCGCCGCGACATTGGCCATGTTGGCAATTCCATCCGGCTCGCTTGCTGTCAGCGCGTCGGCGGCGTCGCATAATTGACGATAGCGTTCGCTCGCAGTCAGGTCGGGGTCAGGTTTGAAATCATACACGAATAGAGAATCCTCTGGCGTTATCCGGTTGTCGTCGGCGAGTGGCTAACGTATCGCGTCTCCCATGGGAATTCTACGCAAACTCGCAATCGCCGTGCTCGTCTTCGCTGTCGTAGCGGGAGCCGGCCTGGTTTATCTGATGCAGGGTAACACCGCCGAATTGACGGTTGAGACGGTAGCTGGGACCGACCCGACGCTCGAAGAGCCCGAGCCTGAGAACTTTCCGACGGTGCAGATAGCCAAGCCAGTTGGCTGGGATGAAGGTCACGCGCCGGAGGCTGCCGCTGGTCTTACCGTCAATCGCTTTGCCGAGGGGCTCGATCATCCGCGGGTTATTCATGCCCTTCCCAATGGCGATGTACTCGTCACACTGACCCGTGCCCCGGCCAAAGAAGATGGTGGCGAAAGCGGGATCATGGCGACTATCCGTGGCTGGGTTGAAGGCTATTTGTTTGCCGAGGCCGGGGCCGCTGGCGCATCGCCCAACGAAATGGTGTTGCTGCGCGATGAAGACGGCGATGGAGTTGCAGAGTTGCGACGCACCATCCTGACAAAGGGGCTTGATTCGCCATCGGGCATGAGCTGGCATGATGGCACATTGTATGTCGCCAATCACAACGCACTGCTTGCCTTTGAATATGAGCTTGGCAGCGACGCCGTAACCGCCGCCCCGCGCAAATTGATGGATCTGCCGGGCGGTGGAGGCCACTGGATGCGCAATATTGAGATGCATCCCGATGGTGACCGCCTGTATATCGCGGTCGGATCGGTCAGTAATATTGGCGAGGCTGGAATGGCGGTCGAAGAAGGCCGTGCGACGATTTGGGAATACAATCTGGCGGCGGGCAGTTCGCGTCAGTTCGCGGCGGGATTGCGCAATCCCAATGGTCTCGCTTTCAGCCCCTGGTCGGGTGAGCTTTGGACTACCGTCAACGAACGCGATATGTTGGGGTCTGATCTGGTGCCCGATTACCTGACCAATGTTCCGGTCGGGGCGCAATATGGCTGGCCATGGATCTATTATGGCGAGAATATCGACCGCCGGGTGGAAGCTCCTATGCCCGCTTATCTGCTCGAATATTCGCGCAATCCACAATATGCGCTGGGTCCGCATGTCGCGGCGCTTGGCCTCGTCTTCAATGCAGAGGGGCACCGGATGGGCAATACCATGGCTAGCGGCGCCTTTATCGCACGGCACGGATCGTGGAACCGTAAGCCGCCATCGGGATATGACGTGGTTTATGTCGATTTTGACGAACGCGGCAATCCGCAGGGCAAGCCGGTTCCGGTGCTCACCGGGTTCCTCAATGATGACGGCACGACCAAAGGGCGCCCGACTTGGGTCGAATGGGCGGGTGATGGTTCGCTGTTGGTTTCTGATGACACGGCTGGGATAATCTGGCGCACATTCGCGCCCGAAAGCACCGCAGGTGCAGGTATTCCGCGCCTTACCGGTGAGCCGCTGCGCCCACAGCGCGATTTGATTGATCCGCGAGCAAGTTTCGAGGAAGACTATTTGCGCCGGGGAGCGGCACAGTAGGGCGCCGCGAATAATAGCGCGGCTCTGCAATCTTCAATCAAAGGGCTGCTCCTGCCCGTCCGGCTAGCTCACAGGCGAATTGATAGGCCGAACGGCCAGAGCGATTGCCGCGCGCAATCGCCCATGCCAGCGCCTCATCTTCGTCTACAGCCAAACCAGCAGGCGCGGCATAGGCGCGGACAATTTCAAGATACGTCACCCGGTCACATGGATGGAACCCAAGCGTCAATCCAAACCTGTCCGCCAGCGCCAGAGCATTGTCACGCTCATCGCGCTGATGCAGTGCATTGGCTTCATCCGCAGCGCGTTCAACAATTCCGCGGCGGTTAGACGTCACGGCAAGCCGCACATTTGCCGGGCGCGAGATCACGCCGCCATCGAGCAAACTGCGCAGCGCAAGATTGTCCTGCAGAGCATCTGGCCCGAACCCGAGATCGTCGATAAACAACACAAAGGCTCGTGATTGACCGCGCAGATTTGCGATCAGATCCGGGAAACTTGCCAGCGTTCCCGATGCCAATTGAACCAGCGCCAACGCGTCAGGCAGCCGGGCCTGGACATCGTTCACCGCTGCTCGGACCAAAGCCGACTTTCCCATCCCGCGAGCACCCCATAGCAGCATGTCATGCGCAGCGGCCCCGGATGAAAGCCGTTCGAGATTCACGAGGAGTGCAGACTTCTGCTCAGCAATGCCGCGCAACTTTTCGAGCGGCACCGTGTCCAGCGCTGTGATCGCCGTTGCCGAGCTGCCATCCCAGACATAGGCGGGTGACGTCATCCAATCGCAACGCGGTGCCGGTGGCGGTGAAAGCCGCTCGAGCGCGGCGGCAATCCGGTCCAGCGCATTGCGGGACGCATTCATCTGCGACTAACCCGCAAGCTTTTCGGCAGAAAGAGCATAAAGCGGCCCGGCCCCCGCCAGCACCCCAGCCTTAAGCCCAGCCGCCTCCGGGACGATCCGATCGAGGAAAAAGCGCACGGTGGCTGGCTTGCTTTGCGCCAGTGCCGGTGCAGCACCCTCGGCCACCGCGCGGGCCTGCCGCTTAAGCTGCCAGCCCGCAACAACGATGGCGGCCATTGTGCAAAACGGGACGCTCCCGGCAAGACGATCATCGAGGCTCGCTGTATCGCGCATCCATCCAGCGACCTTCGCACAATCCTCTGCCAGCGCCGCCAAACCCGGTTCGTCTTGGGCATCGCGGGCGATTTCGGAAAACAGTGCCAACATCGTTTCTCCGCCATCAAGGCCCAGTTTGCGGGTCACTAGGTCGGCGGCCTGAATGCCGTTGGTCCCTTCGTAAATCGGGGCAATGCGCGCATCGCGCCAATGCTGCGCGGCGCCGGTTTCCTCGATAAAGCCCATGCCGCCGTGAATCTGAATTCCGATACCGGCAACCTCCACACCGATATCGGTTCCCCATGCCTTCAACAGAGGCACAAGAATCTCTGCGCGATTGCCTGCCGCGCTATTGCCAAGTGCCGCGCGATCAACTTGCCCAGCGCAATAATAGAGCAACGCGCGCGCACCCTCGGTCAGCGCCATCATTCGCAAGATCATCCGCCTCACATCGGGATGCTCTATGATTGGCACCGGCGTTTTGTCAGGAGACCCAGCGCGCGCCGACTGCACTCTGTCACGCGCATAGGCGAGCGCTTGCTGCGTAGCTCGCTCTCCAATCTGCACGCCCTGATTACCAACATTGATCCGCGCGTTGTTCATCATCGTGAACATTGCGGCCAATCCGCGATTTTCCGCGCCGACGAGTTCCCCGATGCATTCACCATTGTCACCGTAAGACATGACGCAGGTGGGAGAAGCGTTGATGCCTAGTTTGTGTTCAAGGCTGACCACTCGAAGGTCGTTGCGGGGGCCAAGCGACCCGTCGCCATTCACGTGAAATTTGGGCACAACGAACAGCGAAATGCCGCGCGAACCTTCGGGCGCGCCCGGAAGGCGAGCGAGCACGAGGTGAATGATGTTCTCAGCCAGATCGTGCTCTCCCCACGTGATATAGATTTTTTGCCCGGCAATCCGGTACTTGCCTGCATGGGGTCCAGCGGTGACCGGTTCTGCGGTGGAGCGCAGCGCGCCAACGTCACTGCCAGCGGCGGGTTCGGTCAGGTTCATCGTGCCAGACCATTTCCCGCTGACGAGATTGGGCAGGTACTTTGCCTGTTGGTCCTTGCTGCCGTGATGCTCAAGCGCTTCAATCGCGCCTACCGACAACATCGGCAGCAGGTTGAACGCCATATTGGCGGCACCGAGGTTTTCGAGCACATTGCAACCCAAAGTGAACGGCAGGCCCTGTCCGCCGAATTCAACCGGGCTCGCAATCGCATTCCATCCCTGTTCAACATAGCTGCCATAGGCTTGTCTGAAGCCATCGGGCAGCCGCACCACTCCGTTTTCCAGCTTTGCGCCCTCGAGATCGCCGATTCGGTTAAGCGGGGCGAACTCTCCGGCGGCGAATTGACCGACCCCTTCGACGATGGCTTCGACCAGATCGGCTTCGGCCTGCGCGAATTTCTCCGACTGTGCGAGCTCTTCGATCCCGGCATTGACGCGGATGGCAAGCAGCTGGTCGTGAGTGGGCGGGGTGTAGGGTGTCACGGGTGATTTCAATCCTGCGTTGGTGTGTTGCGGGGTGGTAAACTGCACGTGCCTATTGGCACAGATCACCGAAGAATATAGCGGCCATGCGATGAGCGGCAAGAACGTTACGGATGTGGTGCTGGCGGATGCCGAAGGCGTTGCCCGGGCCGCGCAAATTCTCGAATCGGGGGGGCTGGTCGCGCTGCCCACTGAAACGGTTTACGGGTTGGCAGCGCGGGCGGACAGCGCTGAAGCGGTGGCAAAGATTTATTGGGCCAAGGGGCGACCGGATTTCAACCCTTTGATCGTGCATGTGCGCGACCTTGCCCAGGCTGAAGAAATTGCGGTGATTGATGATCGTGCTCGCAATCTGGCCGAACGGTTCTGGCCTGGGCCGTTGACGCTGATCCTGCCGCTGCGTGAGGGCGCGCGGATCGCGGGTGCGGTTACAGCCGGACTGCCGAGAATTGCGCTGCGCCAACCTGCGCATCGAGTGATGCAGGCCGTGTTGGCGCAAACCGGGTTTCCGGTCGCCGCACCATCAGCCAACCGAAGCGAGGAAATCAGCCCGACCCGGGCCGATCATGTCACCGTCTCGCTGGGCGAGCGATGCCCACTGGTGCTGGATGGCGGGGCCAGCCAAAAAGGTCTTGAGTCGACGATAGTTGCGCTTCGTGGTGCCGGTGCTGGTGCCGAGGACGGCGGTTGGTCGCTGCTTCGTCCCGGCCCGGTGACCAAGGAAACGTTGGAGCGTATTCTCGGCCCCGAAACCCCCAATGTCGATGCGGGGATAGAGGCCCCTGGTCAGATGGCGCGCCATTACTCTCCCGGAAAGCCCATGCGGCTGAGCGTGGGCGGTGCGGCAGAAGGTGAATTTTTTATCGGCTTTGGCGAAGTGGCAGGTGACTGCAATCTATCACCTTCGGGCGATCTCAACGAGGCAGCTGCCCGCCTGTATGATTGTCTGCACCGCGCTGCTGCCTCCGACAAGTCCGCAATTGCGGTTGCTCCGATACCTTACGGTGAAGTTGGACGCGCCATCAATGACCGGTTGCACCGCGCAGCGGCGCCACTGGATTAATCGTCTTTTGGTTCAACCGGCACACTGGGCATTATCGCCTGCATTTCAGCATAGGTAGCCTGCGCGTCATCGCAGGCTTCATCATTGCCATCGCGGCATTTGTCGATTTCTTTGGCATAGCGGCGCTCAAGCTCGCCCAACCGCTCTTCACGCCGACGGATTTCCCGCCCGCGAGTCTCGTCCGCTTCGGATTGGCTGGTGGTGGCAAGGTCGACTGCCTTTGCGCCCACCCGCACGGGTGCCGTCACGACATCCGCCGCAGCCCTCACCAGGCAACCAGAAAGAGTGAGCGAGATGGCAGCCAAGCCGAAAATCAAGGGAGCGCGCATGAATTTCCTCATGCGCGCTCCTTCAGATTTTGCAAGTCTTGCCGTTCAAGCGAACAGCATGGAAGGGTTACTGAGCGTCCAGATCTGTGACTGGTTGGGCTTCGTCGGCGGCGGCAGCTGGTCCTGGTCCGCAGGTGAGTGTGCCGGAGCCCATCGCGCTGACTGTGCACTTTGCCGAACCGGTCACGCGCACGTCACCAGCGCCAGCAATCGTGGCCTCGACTTCGCCATCGGAGGAGAACTCGACATCGCCTGCCCCACCAATAGAGACTTCGGCAATATTTGCATTCAGGCTAGGCATAGCGACATCGCCTGAACCGCCGATGCTGATTTCAAGCCTTTCGGCGGTGCCCGATCCCTTGATCGAACCCGAACCGCCGATTCTTATCTCGAGCGATTGTGCGGCGATGTTTTTGGCGAGGATTGAGCCCGAACCGCCGATGGTCAGTTCTGCCGTTTCAGCGACGCTCCCGGTTTCAACCGAGCCCGATCCTGCAATCGTAATGCTCTGCGGGGCGGGCATGGTCACTCGGACGGTCGCCTTGCCGTCACGAATTTCGAGGTCGGGATCGCTCATCACGCCAATCGAATCCTGGTCGAGCACAAACCGCAGTGCGCCTTCGCTGTCGCCCTCTACCGAAATATCCAGCGTTTCGCCCTCGGTAATGATGACAGTCACATTGGTCGCCAGTACCAGTTCGGTCGGAGCCGCACCCGCCATGTCCAGTTCGGACAAAGGCACGCCTTCCTCACCATTGATGGTAACATTCATATTGTCACAACCGCTGAGTCCGGCACCCATCGCCAGCGCCGCGATCGGCGCAAGGCTTTGCAAGATCTTGTCGAACATTTATATTCTCCGCCAATTTTCCTGAAATACGAAAGCGTATTGCCGATATAATACACTAACGAACCCAGCGCAAGGTTTTGGCTTGGTGGCCCACCGCGTTCCAAAGCAAAAGGCCGCCCTAGTGGACGGCCTTTCACATTTGTCAGAGCGAAAACGAGGCTAAATCAGGCTTCTTCGCTGCTTTCGTAATATTGCGGTGCATGTTCGCGCAGCACGTTGAGGATTTTTTCCAGAGCGGCTGCCTCATTGGTTTCTTCCATCGCGGCGAGTTCCCGCGCAAGGCGGCTGGAGGCGGCTTCGAAAATCTGACGCTCCGAATAGCTTTGTTCGGGCTGATCTTCGGGCCGGAACAGGTCCCGGGTGACCTCCGCAATTAGGACTATCTCGCCCGAATTGATCTTGGCTTCATACTCCTGCGCGCGGCGCGACCACATGGTGCGCTTGACCCGAGGTTTGCCTTTCAGCGTGTCCATCGCCTCTTTCAAGGTCTTGTCCGAGGACAGCTTGCGCATGCCGATCGCTTCCACCTTGTTGGTGGGAACGCGCAGGGTCATGCGCTCTTTTTCAAACCGCAGGACGTAAAGCTCCAACTGCATCCCAGCAATTTCTTCGTTCTGCAATTCGATCACGCGGCCAACGCCGTGCTTTGGATAAACTACATAATCGCCAACGGTGAAGGCGGGCGCACTGCTTGCCATGCGAGTTCCTTTCTTTTGGCCTGCCAGCATAGACGCCGTCGGATAAGCCGCTAACGATTCTGGATGTCAGGTAAAAACCTGCCAGAACCGGGCGAAATCCGGTCGGAGCTGAAGAGTGCTGGATTATGGCCTTTCTGGTTTTTGCCGCCAGCGCCGGGACCAGCCGACGCGGTTGCAGCATTATATAACACATTCGCAACAATATTGCGAGTCGCAGAATGCATCACCGATTGATGGAGTGGCAGCCTGTCAATAATCGATAGGCCCTTGAATCGTAAAACCCAGAATTCCTAATCGCCTTCGCCGGGCTCTGGGCTGAAATATTTTTCGAACTTGCCCTTTTCGCCCTTGTGGTCGTCGGCGTCGGCGGGCGGTTCCTTCTGGCCGGTAATGTTGGGCCATTCGGCCGAAAACTTGGTATTGAGCTCAAGCCATTGTTCAAGGCCGTCCTCGGTGTCGGGCAAGATCGCTTCGGCCGGGCATTCGGGTTCGCAGACGCCGCAATCGATACATTCGCTGGGGTTGATAACCAGCATGTTTTCGCCTTCGTAAAAGCAATCAACTGGACACACCTCCACACAGTCGGTGTATTTGCATTTGATGCAGTCATCGGTGACGACATAAGTCATTGGGCGTCTTTCATTCCGAAACTTGAGGTCAAACGGGCGATGTTCGCGTGCGGAGCGCTGCTAAGAGCAATTATCCCTGAGGGTCAAGCTCCCGATAATGAGACTTGGCCATTGCCGGCGAAGCGCGCCGTTCTGGCAGCGATAAAACTTCCACCACGCGAACCTCATTCCCGATCATCAAGGTCAGCACGTCGCCAATACCAACATTCTCGCTAACGCGCTGCACATGGATTCTATTGCGGCGCAAAGCCCGCCCTTCGATCATGCCGCGTGCCGCCGAACGGGTGCGGGCAAAACGCAGGTAAACCAGCAGCCGGTCAAGCCGCATACTGGCAGCGCCCGGCACGCTCATCTGCGGAGCAGATCCGCCAATTTGTCGAATGCGCCGCTCGCACGGGCTGGGCCAATATCAGGCATGGTGTCTGGCTTTGTTTGAGTCCTAGCCACCGGCTTGCCACCACCTTTGCGGGTGTCGCGTCGCGGGGTTGAAGCCTCTTGGACACGCGCACCTTTACCGCGAGCGTCATGCTTTTCTCGCCCCTGCCCCTTCGTCTTATCTGCACCGCGGCCACGGCGCACATTGACGCGCGGTTCTTCATCTGCGCGGCGCGGCCGCCACGTCCAGCTGTCGGGCGCTGCAGGCCCCGATGCGCCCTCGGCTAGGGGTCTTGCCCGTTGCAGACGGAACCCGGCGCTGCCCAACAGTCGCCGGGCGTTCTCTTCCTCCAGCCCGATCGACACTGCCAGAGCCAGATCGAGCCGAAAGCGCGGATTGCGCTCCTTGACCGCGCCGCCGCTTGCCTTGGCGCGCGCGTCAAATGCGGTTCGCAGAATTTTCTCTGCCAGATCCACGCGGATCAATTGCCCGCCGGCCAAGCGGTATCCTGCCGGGATCGCCCTCGCTTCTGGTAAGACTGGCAGCATCATCTCTTGCAGAGGCCGTTTGTCGAGGCCCAAAGCATGCAGCAACCGGCGCGGTGCAGGCTTGAGCAGCGGCGCAGCAAAAATGTCGAGCGCGCCGAATGTAACCCCAAGCTTGCGGAGGAACGGTCGCATCTCCTTCGGCAAATGTTCCAGTCCCGCATTATCCCTGCCAACCACCCCGCGCGCCTCGATCAACGTGATCAACAGGGCGCGGGCCTGGCTGCCGGCTTCGGGGTCGCGAGCCGCTTCGGCGAGCTTGCGCAGTGGTGCGAGCGGCTCAAGCTGTTTGCCGAGCCATTCCAGCAGACCCGTCACCAGTGCCGACCTTGCGGCTTCAGGCAAGGCCGCAATCTCACGCCTGAATTCAATCCGAGGCCCAGCGAAATCATCGGGCATGACAATCGCGGCGATCGGCTGGCTGTTCCAGCTGATTGCCCCGCGCTCGATCGCCAGCTCTCCCAACCCATCGGAAAGCAGCCAACCCGCGCGCTGCGCCAGAATGCCGGGGAGCGCCTTTTCACCTGCCGCCAGCAACATTTTGCGGTCCTGGGACGCTGCATTGGGGTCGACGGTGAAGCGAAACCCCTCAAGCCGCCCAATAACTTCCCCTTCAACGCTCACTGCGCCGGTGGGTTCGAGTGTAACGGGAAGAGCGGTGCCATCCTGGCCCAGCGATTTCATCAAGATTGTCGTCCTTCGGTTCACGAACCGTTCTGTGAGACGCGCGTGCAGCGCATCGGAAAGCTTTGCTTCGACGCCGCGCGCGCGGGCGGCCATTTCATCGCGCGCCAGCACCCAATCGGGCCGCTGGCAGATATAGGCCCACGAACGGATCGCGGCAATTCTTCCCTGCAATGTGTCGATATCGCCCTGCACCCGGTCTAGCTCACTGATCCGCGCCGCAACAAAATCCGCGCCGAGATAGCCGCCTCGAAGGTCCTGCCACAGCCGCGCGACAAACCGCGCATGGGGATCGATCCCGATTTGCCTGAAATCGGGGAGCGAGCATGCCTCCCAAAACCGCCGCACGCTGCCATGGCCGCGTACATCTTTAGCCAGTGGTTGGCTGGACAACCGTTTCAGCACCGCCAGATCGATCGATTCGGGAGCGCCGCGCAGCATTTCGCCTTCCGGGCGCGCCTCCAGATCGCCGATCAGCAATTCCAGATTATCAAAACGCGGATCAGCTTCGCGCCAGAACAGATGGGTAAGAGGCGCAAATTTGTGCTCTTCGATCGCAAAAATCTCTTCGTCGGTGAATTCAAGCGGCGCGCCCGTTCGGCTTCCGCCGCCGGTTAGCGCCCCGAAACTTCCGTCGCGTTGATGCCGCCCGGCCCGTCCGGCAATCTGCGCCATCTCCGCCGGGGTCAGCCGCCGCTTTCGCTGTCCATCGAATTTGGTAAGCGCGGCAAAGGCGACGTGGTGCAGATCAAGATTGAGACCCATTCCGATGGCGTCGGTGGCGACGATATAATCGACATCACCATTTTGGAACAATTCGACCTGTTTGTTGCGCGTTTCTGGTGAAAGAGCACCCATCACCACCGCTGCACCGCCGCGAAACCTGCGAAGGGCTTCTGCCATGGCATAGACCTGTTCCACCGAGAAGGCGACGACCGCGCTGCGCGGCATCAGGCGCGACAATTTGGCGGTGCCCGAATGAGTAAGCGTGGAAAACCGCGGTCGTCCCACCATTTCGACATCGGGGATCAACTTGCGCATCACCGGCTGCAGCGTTGCCGAACCGAGGATCATCGTCTCTTCGCGGCCTCGCGCATGCATTAAACGGTCGGTAAAGATATGACCGCGTTCAGGATCAGCGCCGATCTGCGCTTCGTCAATGGCGACAAAGGCGTGCCCGCCGCCCAGCCGGTCCATCGCTTCGATCGTGCAGCAGAAATACCGCGCATTGGGCGGTTCGATGCGCTGTTCTCCCGTAATCAGGGCCACGGCCTGATCGCCCTTTATCGCGCGCACCCGGTCATAAACCTCGCGCGCCAGCAACCGCAGCGGAAAGCCCATCATGCCCGATGAATGACCGCACATCCGTTCAATGGCGAGATGCGTCTTGCCCGTGTTGGTCGGGCCAAGCACAGCGCGCACACGCCCTTGATCGCGCTTCCTTGCGATAGCGGGCTTTACGATAGCGGAAGATGTCACGCGCGTTCTTGTGTCAGGCTTGCCGAAGCGGAGCAATAGGTCATTCGCGGTTCGTGACCGGTGGTCTGGTCTTGCAGCTTAGGCAGAACACCTTATCGCATCTGAGGCGCATCTGGTCGCTGGTTAAGTGCACATTTACTTTGATTGGCCATGGTTTGCGGGCAATAGCGCGGCGTGAGCGGTCCCCGCTCAATTTCCGTGCGCAAATGCGATTGAAGGTTTGACGATTGGATCATTCAGGCGATCTCTCCCAGGCGGACGCTCCGCAACCGGTTTCCGGGCCAGGCGATGGCGTGCTGATCCGCGCTCCGGCGCGGGGTGCCGGTGATCGAATAGACGCTGAGACCGCACGCGAATTTGCCCCCTATTTCCACAGCTCCCGCCAGCTTTCCTCCCCCAGCAAGGGTGAACAGGTCCGGCATCAGGTCCTCTCGCGGGTTACGGGTTGGGGTGAACGCTATGATGAATGGAAGCTGGGTGTCGGGGTATGGTTTGACCGGATCGACCTCGCTCCCGATCTGGCAGAAAATATCGGCAGCCGCCGGTGGTTTCGCGGGCTCGGCACGATGCTCGCACTGGGGGCGGTAGCGGTGGCGTTCTGGCCCAGCCTGACCCCACTCGAAGCGCGCGCGCCCATGCCGCAGGACGCCGGTATTCGCGATGAATTCCGCAGCCAGATGATCATGCCGCTGGCACTCGGTGCGGATAGCGGGCGGCGAATGGGACCGACTGCCGATGTGATCCCGCTCAAGAACGCGCCCGAACGCCCGCAGATCGAACTGATTGCCACGCTTGCCCCCGGAGACAGTTTTGCCAGCATGCTGCGCCGCGCCGGCGTGTCCGCAACCGACATTGGCCGTGTCAGCGAACTGATCGGCGGCGCGATGGCGCTGTCCGAGATTGAGCCCGGCACTCAGATTGACATCGTGCTGGGCCGCCGCGCAGAGGCAGGGGCGCCGCGCCCACTCGACGCGCTGAAGTTTCGCGCCCGGTTCGATCTTGAGCTGGAGATTGCCCGCCCCGATCCTTTGCCAGATGGCACCCGCAGCGGCGCTCTTTCGCTCGCCCGCAATGTCATCCGCGTTGATGACACGCCTTTGCGCGTGCGCGGAAAGGTGGGCTCCAGCCTTTATCGCTCGATGCGTGCCGCCGGTGTCCCGGCCAGCGCGGTTCAGGATTATCTGCGCGCGCTCGACGATCAGATCGACATGGACCGCGAGGTGCGTTCCAGCGATGATTTCGATGTCATCATCGCCTATCGCCGCGCCGCCACGGGAGAGCGGCAGGCCGGGCAATTGCTCTATGCCGGGATTGAACGCGGGGGCGAGCCCAAGACACAATTGATGCGTTGGGGCGCGGAGGGCCGATTTTACGAAGCATCCGGGGTTGGGGAACAGCGCCGCGGTCTGGTTGCCCCGGTGCCCGGAGCGATTTCTTCGAGTTACGGGATGCGGCGGCACCCGATTCTGGGATACCGCAGAATGCACTCTGGCATGGACTTCCGCGCCAGTTACGGCACCGCAATCGTGGCGGTAACCGATGGCCGTGTGACCTCTGCCGGACGTGCGGGCGGCTGCGGCAATGCCGTGCGGATTGACCACGGCGGCGGGCTCGCCACGCGCTATTGCCACATGAGCCGGATGGCGGTCTCGCGCGGGCAACAGGTCCGGCGTGGGCAAGTGATCGGTTATGTCGGGTCGACCGGACTGTCGACCGGTCCGCACCTGCACTATGAAATGTATCGCGGCGGGCGGGCGATCAATCCGGCAAGCGTCGATTTCGTCACCCGTTCTGTGCTCGACGGGACCGAACTGATTGACTTCCGCCGCCGCCTGATTGTTCTGCGCGCGATCGAACCCGGCGCCGCGCTGGAGGACCTTGAACCGCTCGCGGGCGAAATCGAAGAACCGCTGCGCGAGATCGAAAAAATCGACCTTGCGAGCGCCGTTGATTGAAGCCGCGTTTTGCGGCAAGCCCGCCGCATGACGACAGCCAGCTATCCCAACATCCGCATGCGCCGCACCCGCGCAAGCCATTGGAGCCGTAAGCTCCACCGCGAAACGCTGATTACCTCGGCGGACCTGATCTGGCCGCTGTTCGTGACCGAGGGCAGCGGAGCGGAGGAACCGATTGCGACCTTGCCCGGCGTCTCGCGCTGGTCGGTCGACGGGATTGTGGCCCGGGCCAAGGAGGCAGTCGCGCTCGGCATCCCGGTGGTCGCCCTGTTCCCCAACACGCAACCCGACCGGCGCAGCGACGACGGTGCCGAGGCGCACAACCCGGACAATCTGATGTGCCGCGCAATCCGTGCGATCAAGGACGCTTGCGGTGATGAAATCGGCGTGCTGACCGATGTCGCGCTCGACCCCTACACCGCCCACGGACAAGACGGGCTGCTCGATGAAAAAGGCTATGTCACCAATGACGCCACGGTCGCGGCACTGGTCGATCAGGCAATCAACCAGGCCGAAGCGGGCGCGGATATCATCGCGCCAAGCGATATGATGGACGGACGCATTCACGCCATCCGCATGGCGTTGGAAATGGGCGGGCATCAAAACGTCCAGATCATGAGCTATGCTGCCAAATACGCCAGCGCCTTTTACGGACCGTTCCGCGACGCGGTGGGATCGGGCGGACTGCTGAAAGGTGATAAGAAAAGCTATCAGATGGACCCCGCCAACAGCGATGAGGCCTTGCGCGAGGTCGCACTCGACATTGCCGAAGGCGCCGACAGCGTCATGGTCAAACCGGGCCTTGCCTATCTCGACATTATCTACCGGGTCAAACAGCGCTTTGGCGTGCCGGTCTTTGCCTATCAGGTCAGCGGCGAATATGCGATGATCGAAGCCGCGCAGGCCGCCGGGATTGGTGACCGCGATGCGCTGCTGATGGAAAAGCTGCTGGCGTTCAAACGCGCCGGATGCAGCGGCATTCTGACCTATCACGCGCCGGTGGCCGCGCGTTTGCTCAATGGCTGAATTCCGCCATGAAACCGCTCGGCTGGTGCTGCGCGACTGGCGGGATGAGGACTGGCCGGAATTCTGGCGGAGCACAAATACGCCAGCAGTCATGCGCTGGCTCGGCGGGGTCTGCGATGAACCCAAGCGCATCGCCGCGCAGGACCGGCTGCTTTCCTATCGCCGCGACCATGGTCACACTTTCTGGGCAGCCATACGCAAGGAAGACGGCCATTTGCTTGGCTTTTGCGGGCTAAAGCGGTCCAATCAGGCGGGCGGCCCGATTGGCATGATGGAGATCGGATGGCGTCTGCGCGAGGACGCATGGGGACAGGGTTATGCCAAAGAGGGCGCGCAGGCCGCGCTTGCCCTCGGCTTTGACCGGTTTGGCGCGGATGAAATCATCGCGCTGACCGTCGCGGGCAACACGCCAAGCTGGGGCCTGATGCTGCGGCTTGGGATGAAACGGCGCGAGGATCTTGATTTCGCCAATGATGATTTCGATCCTGATAGCGGCTCCATCATTGTCTATTCCATCGACCGCACGGTGCGAGAGGACCGCGACCGTGGCTGAACCCGTGATTGAAACCCAGCGCCTGATCCTGCGCCGGATCGGAGAGGGCGACGCCGAATTGCAGGACCGCTTGCTCAACACCCCCACGGTGATGGCGCATCTGGGCGGGGTCAAGACGCTTGATGAAATCCGCACCAAGCACGAAAAATCGCAAGCGCTGTTTGAACATTATGGCTTTGGTTTCATGATGTTGATCGAAAAAGCCAGCGGCGAAATGGTCGGACATTGCGGGATGAAACGGGTCGACAATCCGCTCGCCCCCAACCCCGGCGATCACGAAATCGGTTGGCTGGTGCGCGAAGATCGCTGGCGGCAGGGTTATGCCGAAGAAGCAATGCGCGCGGTTATCGACTGGGCGTTTGGCGCGATTCGCGCGCCGCATCTGGTCGCGCTGACCAGCAACGCCAACCGGGGCAGTTGGCGGTTGATGGAAAAGCTCGGGATGGAACGCCGCACCGATCTTGATTTTACCGATCCCGGTTTCTCCGCACAGGACAATCCAACGATCCAGTATTCGCTCACCAAAGCGCAATGGGAGAAGAGCTCATGACCGCCCAAGACCCGCGATTTCCGGGTGCCAACATCATACCAATCCACGGCAAGGCCCCGAAGATCCACGACACCGCGTTCATCGCTCCCGGTGCGACGATCATCGGCGACGTTGAAATCGGTGCAGGCTCATCAATCTGGTACAATTGCGTGGTGCGCGCCGATGTGTTCACCATCCGCATTGGCGAGCGCACCAATGTGCAGGACGGCAGTGTGCTGCATTGTGATCCGCCGCGCCCCGGTGATGAGGAAGGGTGCCCGCTGGTGATCGGTGATGATGCGCTGATCGGACATATGGCGATGGTGCATGGCTGCACGATCCACGATCGCGGTTTCGTCGGCCTTGGTGCGATTGTCATGAACAAGGCGGTGATCGGCAGCGACGCCATGCTGGCGGCAGGCGCGATGCTGACGGAGCGCAAGATTATGGCCCCGCGCGAATTGTGGGCCGGGCGTCCGGCGACGCGAATGAAGGAACTTTCCGACGCTGCAATGGCCGGGATGCGGATGGGGACCGCGCATTATGCCGAAAATGCCAAGGCTCATGCAGCGGCAGTGGCAAAAGCGTTTGAGTGATGGCGCGGCCCCGGCCGGACTTGCCAGAGGCGGCGGCGCTGCGCGCCTGCATTGACGCAGAAGGCTGTCTCGCAGTGCGGGTTACCCCCGGCGCGCGCGAACAATCGATCACGATCACCGGAGGCAGCGTGCAGGTGAAGGTCCGCGCCGTGCCCGATAAAGGCGCGGCCAATGCCGCAGTTCTGGCCTTGCTCTCGGAGGCGCTGGACACCGCGCCAACGCGAATCACTTTGCTGCGCGGTGGGACTTCGCGGCAAAAACTGTTCCGTGTGGATGGCGATTAGAATTCCGAATAACACCCCGATCCGCTTGACACATTGGACAGGGTGTCAAGCGCGTATTTCAGGACCAAATATCGGAAAAACAAAGGGAAATCGGAAAAGTGCCTGCTTGACACTTTTCCAACTCGTTTTTCGCCCGCGCCTTCCGAATGGGCTGACCGCTTACAATGTCAAAGAACTCGTCTGCCGTGGCACACAATGCCCTGTGTAGGAAAGCGGTTCAGGCGCTGGCAGGCTGGCGCCTATATTTGAGCATATAGGGCACATAGTCGATCTTGCCGATTTCCAGCCCCTCTTTGCGGAGGATCGAATAGGCCGCCATGATGTGAAAATAGAACTGCGCCAGCGCCCAATCGCGGACATATTCCTGCGCGGTCAGATCGAACGCCATGCCGTTCGGCAGCGCCAGCGCGACCGGTGCATCATCGGCGACAAAGGTGCCCTTGCTCCATCCATCAATCGCCGCGCGGGTGGCGGCGATGCGGGCGCGCGCTTCGGTCAGCGTAGCGGGGCTTTCATCGGCTGAGGCAAAGTCGATGCCGCCCAGCTTTGCCATAGCCTCGCCCGGCATGTTGCAGACAAACCGCACCTGCGCGGCCAGCGGATACATATCGGCCGTCAGGCTGGCCTGCATCAAAGCATCGCCTTGGCCATGCGCCTCTGCCTTGGCCAGCCAGCCATCGAGGCTGCCGAGCATCTGGTTCCACACTGGCGTAATCTGGTCTTTGATCGACATAGAGAATCTCCCGTTTCAAAATGCAACTTAATAACGGGGAGCGTTCCATGCAACCGGCAATTGCCGCCTCAGCCAAAAAGCTTGCGCGATTTTGACAGCCGCAGCAGCAAGCCCAGCGCCACGCCGGTGCCGATCGCAATGGTGAGATCAGCCGCCACCGTCAGCAACAGCGTCAGCAATAACAAGGCGCGGTCCGCGACCGGCGCTGCCCAATAGCTGCGCCATTTGTGCGGCTCGCTCATGTTCCATGCGGTGATCAGCAGCAATCCGGCGAGAGCAGGCAGCGCGAGATACCCCGCCAGCGGCGCTGCAGCGAGCATGATCAGCAGGATGAACGCCGCATGCAGCACCCCTGCGACCGGCGTTTTGCCCCCGGCGTTGACGTTGGTGGCGGTGCGCGCAATCGCTCCGGTCGCGGGCATCCCGCCGAACAAGGCCGAGCCGAGATTGGCCCAGCCCTGCGCGCTGACCTCGGCATTGGGGCGGTGCTGGCTACCGATCATCCGGTCGGCAACCATTGCCGAAAGCAGCGATTCCACCGCCGCAAGGAACGCAATGACCAAGGCTGAGGGGAGCAGTTCGGCCACTTTGGCAAAGGTGATGTCAGGGACGCTGGGCCAGGGCAGCGCGCGCGGCAATTCGCCGTAACGCCCGGCGATGGTTTCAACCGGCATAGCGGCCAGCATTACGCCTGCCGACACCACCGCCATAGCCACCACCAGCCCCGGAAAGCGCGGAAAAGCGCGCCGCAAGACCACGATCAGCACCATCGCCGCGATGCCCGTGACCACCGCCAGCGGGTTGATATCGCCGCGCGCCGCCCAGATTGCCGGTGCCTTTTCGGCAAGATCGGCGGGCACCCCGCGTAAATCCAGCCCCAGCAAATCGCCAAGCTGGCTGAAGGCGATGATCAACGCGATCCCGATGGTGAACCCATTGACGACCGCTTCGGGCACCAGCGCTATCAGCCGTCCCGCCCTCAGCCACCCCGCGACGATCAGGATCACGCCTGCCATCGCGGTCGCCAGCACCAAACCGTCATAGCCATGATCGGCGATCACCCCAAACACCACCACGATAAACGCCCCGGTCGGTCCGCCGATCTGCACCCGGCTGCCGCCAAGCAGCGAGATCAGCAGCCCGCCGATGACCGCGGTCACCAATCCCTTGGCCGGGTCAGCCCCAGACGCAATCGCAATGGCGATGCTGAGCGGAATCGCCACCATGGCCACCGTCAGGCCAGCGAGCGCATCGGACACGAACAATGCCGGTGAATAGTCCCGCATCGTCGTCAGGATCTTGGGTTGCATGAAATGCAATTATGCCTCGCACCCCTATGGCGCAAGCAAAGATAGGCGGCGGTATTATTGTGGTCAGTCGCGGATCAGCGCGCGCAAGGCTTCGATCCGGTCGGCCTCATGCGATGGCTTGTCCCAGCGGATGCGGTGGATGCGGGGGAACCGCATGGCGAGGCCGGATTTGTGGCGCTTGCTGGCGTGGACGCTATCGAACGCGACCTCGAACACCAGCGTGGGTTCAACCTCGCGCACCGGGCCAAAACGGGCCGTCGTTGTCTGGCGCACCCGCTTGTCCAGCATCGCCAGTTCGGCATCGGTGAAGCCCGAATAGGCTTTGCCCACCGGCAGCAATGCACTGCCTGCATCGGGATCGTCGTCCCAGCAGCCAAAGGTGTAATCCGAATAGAGCCCCGCCCGTTTGCCGCTGCCGCGCTGCGCATACATCAGCACGCAGTCCACCAACAGCGGATCGCGTTTCCATTTGTACCACAGATGCGCCTTGCGCCCGGCGATATAGGGGCTGTCGCGGCGCTTTAGCATCAGCCCCTCGATCGCCGCGTCACGCGCGCCTTCGCGAATTTCGGCAAGCTCGGCGAAGTCATCCGCCTCGACCAGAGCGGAGAGGTCGAAATGGCTTTCCGGCAGTTCCGGCATCAGCGTTTCGAGCGCGTTGCGGCGCGCGCTCCAGGGAAGCCCGCGCAAATCCTCTCCGCGCAGGATCAGCGCGTCGTAAAGCCGCACGAAGGCCGGGGCCTCGGCCAGCATTTTCTTGCTGACATGCTTGCGTCCAAGCCTTTGCTGAAGCGCGTTGAAACTCGCCGCGCCGCCGACTTCGCCCCCCTGAGCCCCGCTCCCCTGCGCCCCACCCCCCTGCACATTGCCGCGCACCAGCAATTCTCCGTCGAGCACCGCGTCCACCGGCAGCGCGCCGATCAATTCGGGGAAACTCGCCGAAATATCATCGCCGCTGCGCGAATAGAGCCGGGTTTCCGCGCCTGCGCGCACAATCTGCACCCTGATCCCGTCCCACTTCCACTCGGCGGCGTAGTCTTTCAGATCGACAACCGCATCCTCCAGCGGATGGGCGAGCATGAAAGGGCGAAAACGCGGCGTGCCCGCGACATCGGGCGGTGCGCCGCCACCCGCCGCCCAGTCGAACAGCTGCGAATAGGGTGGGCTGAGTGCGTGCCAATATTCCTCGACCTCCTCAACCGGCACATCAAAGGCCTGCGCAAACCCGGTCTTGGCGAGCCGCGCGGAGACCCCGATGCGCAATCCGCCGGTGGCCAGCTTGATCAGCGCAAACCTCTCGCCAGTGTCAAGCCGGTCGAGCAATTCGGCAAGCCCCGCCGCAGCGGTCTTGCGATTGAACGAAGCGAGCAATTCCGCTGCCTGCGACAAGCTGGGCGGAGGGCTGGCGGGATTGCCTGACTGCGGCCACAGCAGGCTAGCCGTCTCCGCCGTATCGCCGACGAAATCGCGGCTGAGCGTCCATAGCACCGGGTCGATCCGGTCCTGCATCAGCCCTCTGATGGTCGAGCTTTTGACCGCAGGGAAATCGAGCTCGCCGGTGAGCGCCGCCAGCGCCCAGCCCCGGTCCGGGTCGGGCGTTGCGCGCAAATACCCCGCAATCAGCGCCAGTTTGCGGTTGCGGCTGGCGGTGCAGGTCAGCGCATCGAGCAAGGCGGCAAAGGCCTTCATTCCTCGGCGTCCCCATCCTCACGCCCCACCAGAGCCAGGGCCCGCGCGCGGCGTTGATGCAATTCGTGCCAGCGCAGCAGTGCCTGTTCGCGGCCATGGGTGATCCAGGTTTCCTGCGGGTTCACCTCTGCGATGGTCTGGGTCAGCTCGTTCCAGTCGGCATGATCGCTGATGATCAGCGGCAGTTCGACCCCGCGTTGACGCGCTCGCCCGCGCACCCGCATCCACCCGCTCGCCATGGCAGTAAGGGGATCGGGCAGGCGGCGGCTCCAGCGATCACCCAGCGCAGCGGGCGGGGCAATGACGATATGGCCGCGCAGATCTTCCTTCGCATAATCGTTCACAAGTCTGAGTTCGCCCAGCGTGACTCCGTGTTCTTCGTAAAGCCGGCACATCTTTTCCATCGCACCGTGGAGATAGATCGGTGCGCCGTGACCCGCGCGGCGCAATTCGGCGATCACCCGCTGCGCCTTGCCCAGCGCATAGGCGCCGACCGCTACACACCCGCCGGGATTGTCGGCCAGCGCTTTCCGCAGCTTGCCAATCTCCTCCTCGATCGGCGGGTGCGTAAACACCGGCAGGCCAAATGTCGCCTCGGTGATGAAAATGTCGCAAGGGGTGACTTCAAACGGAGCGCAGGTCGGATCGGGCGCGCGTTTGTAATCGCCGGTGATGACCACCCGCTCGCCTGCGTGTTCAAGCAGGATCTGCGCGCTGCCCAGCACATGGCCAGCGGGGATGAAGGTTGCCTCGACCCCGCCTGCCAAGCGGATTGTCTCGCCATACCCCACCGGCAGGGCCCCCGCCCGCGTGTTGTAGCGCAGTTCCATGATGGCGAGCGTTTCGGGCGTGGCAAAGGTCTGCCCATGCCCGCCGCGCGCGTGGTCGGCGTGGCCATGCGTAACCAGCGCCCGGTCCACCGCACGGCCCGGATCGATCCAGACATCGGCGGGGACAATGTGGATGCCCCACGGCTCGGGCCTGATCCAGGAGAAGGGGGCAGTCATGCAAGCATAACGGGCGGAAATCGTTGTGAGTTCCGCCTCCGGCCTACCCTTCGCTGCGAACAGCGATCAAGCCCGAGAGCCTCGCCCCCCTTCCCGCTTCTGCGAGGGCGTGGGGGCGGGTTTTCGGCGGCCATCCAAAGGCTATCAGCTTTCCTTGTCGCTGCCTGAGGGTTCGGGCTTTGCGTCGCCTTCTGGCGCGGCCTTTTTCGCAGGTGCCGTTTTCGCTGGCGGTTTTTTCTTTGATGTCGGCCTTTTCGCGGGTCTTGCCTTGGGCGGGGCCGGGGTCATCTCAAACACCGGCTTACCATCCTTGACGCTGACATGCACTTCGCCGCCATCGGCAAGCTTGCCGAACAGCAATTCTTCGGCCAGCGGCTGTTTGATCTTGTCCTGGATCAGGCGGCCCATCGGGCGCGCGCCGTAAAGCTTGTCATAGCCCTTGTCCGCCAGCCAGCTCCTCGCATCGCTGTCGAACTGGATATGCACGTTCTGTTCGGCCAACTGCAATTCGAGCTGCAGGATGAATTTGTCGACCACCCGCGCCACGGTGCCCTTGCCCAGATAGGCGAATGGCACGATCGCATCGAGCCGGTTGCGAAATTCGGGGGTGAACATCTTCTGCACCGCTTCGGTCCCGGCGTCTTCTTTCGACACGTCGCCAAACCCGATCCCGCTGCGCGCCATATCGGAAGCGCCGGCATTGGTGGTCATGATCAGCACGACATTGCGGAAATCGACCGTCTTGCCGTGGTGGTCGGTCAGGCGGCCATTATCCATCACCTGAAGCAGGATGTTGAACAGGTCAGGGTGTGCCTTTTCGATCTCGTCCAATAGCAGCACGCAATGCGGGTTCTGATCGACCGCATCGGTGAGCAGCCCGCCCTGATCGTAACCGACATAGCCCGGAGGGGCGCCGATCAGCCGTGAAACGCTGTGGCGCTCCATATATTCGGACATGTCGAAACGTTTCAGCTCGATCCCCATGATGCTGGCGAGCTGGCGCGCAACTTCGGTCTTGCCGACCCCGGTCGGCCCGCTGAACAGGAACGAGCCAATCGGCTTGTCCGGATCGCGCAGCCCCGCGCGGCTCAGCTTCATCGCGGTCGCCAGCCGGGTGATCGCCTCATCCTGACCAAACACCACATGTTTGAGATCGCGGCCAAGATTTTCGAGTGCTTTCTTGTCGTCGCTGCTGACGGATTTTGGCGGGATGCGCGCCATGGTCGCGATCACCTGTTCGATTTCCTTGGCGGTGATCTTCTTCTTGCGGCGGCTGGGCGGGACCAGCATCTGCATTGCGCCAACTTCGTCGATCACGTCGATCGCCTTGTCCGGCAATTTGCGGTCGTTGATATAACGCGCCGACAATTCAACCGCGGTTTTCAGCGCGTCGGGCGTGTATTTGACCTTGTGATGATCTTCGAAAGCGGTGCGAAGCCCCTTGAGGATCAGAATCGTATCCTCGATCGTGGGTTCGTTGACGTCAATTTTCTGGAACCGGCGCAGCAGCGCGCGGTCCTTTTCGAAATGGTTGCGAAACTCCTTGTAAGTGGTCGAACCGACGCAGCGGATCGATCCGCTCGACAAAGCCGGTTTGAGCAGATTGGAGGCGTCCATCGCCCCGCCACTGGTCGCGCCTGCGCCGATAACGGTGTGAATTTCGTCAATGAACAGGATCGCGTCGGGCATAGCTTCGAGTTCCGAGACGACCTGTTTCAATCGCTCCTCAAAATCGCCGCGGTAGCGCGTGCCTGCCAGCAATGCCCCCATGTCGAGCGAATAGATCACCGCATTGTTGAGCACCTCGGGCACGTCGCCTTCGACGATCTTGCGTGCCAGCCCTTCGGCGATGGCGGTTTTGCCGACGCCGGGATCGCCGACATAAAGCGGGTTGTTCTTTGACCGGCGGCACAGAATCTGGATCGTGCGGTCCACTTCGGGTCCGCGTCCGATGAGCGGATCGACCTTGCCTGCCTCGGCCTTGGCGTTGAGGTTGACCGTGAACTGATCGAGCGCGGTTTCTTTCTTGTTGCCGCCTTCCTTGGCATTGTCGGCCTGCGCGGCCGGGCCGCTGCCGGTGTCATCGGTGCCTTCGGGGGTTTTCGCCTCAAGCTGGCGGCCACCTTTGCCGATTCCGTGGCTGATATAGCTGACCGCATCGAGCCGGCTCATATCCTGTTGCTGCAGGAAATAGACCGCATAGCTGTCGCGTTCGGAAAACAGCGCGACCAGCACATTGGCGCCGGTCACGGTATCCTTGCCCGAGCTTTGCACATGCAGGATCGCGCGCTGGATCACCCGCTGAAAACCGGCGGTCGGCTGCGGATCGACATTTTCCTCAGTCTTGAGCGACTGATATTCCTGATCGAGATATTGCTTCACCACCTCGCCCAGCTCAGCCAGGTCCACCCCGCAGGCCGCCATGACCTGCGCCGCGTCTTCATCATCCATCAGCGCGAGCAGAAGATGTTCCAGCGTGGCATATTCGTGCCGCCGCTCCGACGCATGGGCAAGCGCGTTGTGAAGGGTTCTCTCGAGATTTTGAGCGAAACTGGGCATGGTCTGGTCTCTACTGGGGGGAGATAAAGGCTCGGTAAAAATGAGCCGAAACAGGGGTGCGATAACTATATGGGGCAAAACGGCGCAGTTGCGAATCCAAAATGTCTGCACCTTGGGAAAGGGGTGGGTTCGCGCGGCGAGATTTCACGATCCCGTGCCGCCAAACAGCGCATCGGCAGCGCGGCGATGCGCGGCGGCCTTGTCGCGGTGCGCGGTCACCCGCGCGATTTCCGCTTCGAGCTGCGCAATCCGCGCCGACAATTCATCCTGTGAATAGGGGGCAAGATCCTCTCGTGCCAGCAGGCTGGCGGCGTCGCCTTTGGCAGCGGGGCGGGAGTCGTCTTCCATTGGTTGCAACATCGCAAGACTGGCGGGTTGCTGTCAATGCGCATGAACGGTATTCGCCCCTCGTCATAAACAGGGGGCAATAGAGATGGCAGAGGCGAAACCGCCGGTTCTTCCCGAGACTATGTTGGTGGCCAGCTTCGCCGCCCCCGGTGGTCCCGAAGTGCTGCACCCTGCGCAAATGCCGGTGCCCGTGCCCGGCGCGGGCGATGTCCTGATCAAGGTCGCCTATGCCGGGGTTAACCGCCCCGACTGTCTGCAACGCGCCGGAGCCTATCCGCCGCCGCCGGGGGCCTCGCCGCTGCTGGGGCTGGAGGTCGCAGGCGAAGTGGTTTCCATCGGTGCTGACGTGCCCCCCGAAATGCTGGGCGCGCGGGTCGCCGCGCTGACGCCGGGCGGGGGTTATGCCGAATATTGCGCCGCGCCGTGGCAACATTGTCTGGCGGTGCCCGATGCGATGGAGTTGAAAGACGCCGCCGCGCTGCCCGAAACCCTGTTCACCGTGTGGCACAATGTGTTCGAGCGCGGGCTGGCGCGCGACGGTGAGCGGCTGCTGGTCCATGGCGGCACATCGGGGATCGGCACGATGGCAATCATGCTCGCCAAGGCGTTTGGCATGGAGGTTATCGTGACCTGCGGCGACGAAGCCAAATGCGATGCCGCGCGTGCTGTCGGCGCAGATCTGGCGATCAATTACCGCGAACAGGATTTCGTCGAGGCGATCGCGGCGCACACTGGCGGAGCGGGGGTGCATGTGGTGCTCGACATGGTTTCGGGCGATTATGTGGCGCGCAATCTCAAATGCCTCGCCGAAGACGGTCGTCACGTCACCATCGCCATGCTGGGCGGGGCCAAGGCCGAGCTTTTCATGCCGATGGTGATGATGCGCCGCCTGACGCTGACCGGATCGACGCTGCGCCCGCGCTCCGATGCGTTCAAGGCGGCGCTGGCGGATGAGATTGCCGCAAACGCCTGGCCGCTATTCACCGGCGGAGAACTGGCACCGGTCATGGACCGCACTTTCCCGCTGGCAGACGCCGCAGCGGCGCATGCGCGGATGGAATCGGGCGCGCATATTGGCAAGATCGTGCTGGAGGTTGCGGCCGAATAGATCGCTCGGCCAATTTGCGTCTCATACCGGGACGCAGGCCACCAAAACCGATGCTGCGCTGCAATATAAGCGTCACGAAGTTGTGGATTTACGCAAAACCGTCACGCCGCTGTGAATCGCCTGTAACAAATCACTGTCATGCCATGCCCGACGCAAAACGAAGTCCGAGGCCACCCATGACCGACTTTATGCTGCCCAAGCTTTCCAGCGAAACCGGCGAAGCTGTTGAATCGCCGGGCAATATCGCGAATTTCCCTTCGATGCCCCCGCTCACCGGCCTCTCCACGCCCGAGCCGGAGGGAATCGCGCGGACCAAATATCGCACGATCTGGATCAGCGACGTGCATCTCGGCACCAAGGGCTGCAATGCCGGGATGCTGATTGATTTCCTCGATCACACCGACAGCGAAGTGATGTATCTGGTGGGCGACATCATCGACGGCTGGCGCCTGAAGAAGAAATTCTACTGGCCATCCGAACACAATGACATCGTCTGGCGGGTGCTCAAACGCGCCAAGCGCGGCACGCGGATCATCTATATCCCCGGCAATCACGATGAAATGTTCCGGCAGTTTACCGGGCTGAATTTTGGCGGGATCGAGATTCGCCGCGCCGCCTTTCACGACACCGCCGATGGCCGCCGCTTGATGGTGCTGCACGGCGATGAATTTGACGCCGTGATGCTTTCGCACCGCTGGCTCGCATTCGTCGGTGATTGGGCGTATGTTACAATGATGAAGCTCAACGTGTTCGTGAACGGCGTGCGCAAAGCCTTGGGCCGACCCTATTGGTCGCTGTCCAAAGCGGCCAAGCACAAGGTCAAGAATGCGGTCGAGTTCATCGGCAAATACGAAGAGGTCGTGGCCCGCGCCGCAGGAGAGCGCGGCGTGGACGGGGTCGTTTGCGGCCATATTCACACCGCCGAAATGCGCAATTTCGAACACAATGGCCGAACCGTCGAATATTGGAACGATGGCGACTGGGTCGAAGGCTGCAACGCGCTGGTCGAACATCACGACGGCCGGATGGAAATCCTCAACTGGGCCGACGAGATCGCCGCCCGCACCGCAGCCGAGGAAGCGGCCGCCGCTGCAACACTGCCCGAACCCGAGCTTCAAGATCAGGTCGCCGCTGAAAAGGAATCCGAACGGGAGGCCGCGTGAACAAACAGACGCAGATCATCCCTGAAACCTGTCCCGAAACCTACGGCGCGGTGCCGCAATCAATCGCCATCGTTACCGACGCATGGTTTCCGCAGGTCAACGGCGTCGTGCGGACCCTATCGACCACCTGCGACATGCTGCGCCAATGGGGTCACGAAGTTACCGTTATCTCGCCCGAGCAATACCGGTCCTATCCGGCGCCGACCTATCCCGAAATTCGGCTCGCGCTGACCGCACCCGGCGCGGTCGGGCGCCAGCTTGCGCGGGTCAGGCCCGATGCCGTGCATATCGCCACCGAAGGCCCGCTGGGTTTTGCCGCGCGGCGGTATTGCAAGAACCGCAAGGTGCCTTTCACCACCGCCTATCACACGCAGTTTCCTGATTATCTCGCCAGCCGCACGGGCCTGCCTGCATCGGTGTTCTGGCCCTATATTCGCTGGTTCCATCGCCCGGCGCAGCGGATCATGGTGGCGACCGAGACGATTCGGAAGCAATTGCGGGAGCAGGGCCTCACGCATCTCAACCACTGGAGCCGGGGGGTCGACCTGAGCTGTTTCTCTCCCGATGCGCCGCGCCCGCCCGAATATGCCGATCTCGAAGGGCCGATCCTGCTCTATGTTGGACGCATTGCGGTTGAAAAGAACATCGAGGCGTTTCTGCAATGCGACTATCCCGGCACAAAGGTGGTGGTCGGTGACGGTCCGGCGCGCGCCGCGCTGGAGGTGAAATTTCCCGAAGCGCGTTTCATGGGCAAGCGCACGGGGACCGAACTGGCTGGTTTCTATGCCGGTGCAGATGTCTTTGTGTTCCCTAGCAAAACCGACACATTCGGGCTCGTCATGATCGAAGCCCTTGCCTGCGGAACCCCGGTTGCGGCCTATCCGGTGGCCGGGCCGGTCGATATCGTCACCGAAAAGTCGGGCGCATTGTCGGACGACCTCAGCCGCGCCATAGACGCGGCGCGTTATTGCGACCGCGCCGAATGCGCCGCCTATGGCGCGCGTTATTCGTGGGAGGCGGCGACCCGGCAATTCCTCAGCGGGCTGGTCGCGCTGGAGGAAGAGGAATGCGTTTCGCTGCAGGCCGCGCCCGCGCTTTAAGCTCTGCGTTTGAGCCCCACCTGCAACCTCTCCTTGCCGTTTGTTCGGCTTTGCCCTATCTGGGCTGCATACAGCGGCCGCTCCGAAAGGGGCGGCCCTTCTATTTTTACGGAGATTCCCATGGCCCAAGGGTCAAAACAGCCCACCCCGTTGATGCCGCATGCCACCGCCACCTGGCTGGTGGATCACACCGGCCTGTCGTTTGAACAGATTGCCGAATTTTGCGGGATTCACATCCTTGAAGTGCAGGCGATGGCCGATGATCTGGCGGGCAGCAAATACACCGGACGCGATCCGGTTCACGCTGGCGAATTGACGCTAGCTGAAATTGAAAAGGGTCAGGCCGACCCGTCCTATTCGCTGAAAATGCACAAGGCCCCGGTCGAAGTGACCCGGACCAAGGGCCCGCGTTATACGCCTGTGTCGAAACGGCAGGACAAGCCCGACGGGATCGCGTGGATCCTGCGCAACCATCCCGAGGTTTCGGATGCGCAAATCTCCAAGCTGATCGGCACCACGCGCAACACGATTTCGGCGATCCGTGAGCGCTCGCACTGGAACATCCAGAATATTCAGCCCAAAGACCCCGTGACCGTGGGCCTGTGTTCGCAGCGCGAATTGGATGCGGTCGTTGCCAAAGCGGCCAAGCGGATTGCAGTCAGCGACGACGCAGAGGCTGAAACCGTTGTCGCTGCGGGCAGTGACACCCGCACCAACAAAGACCGGTTGATCGAGGAATTGCGCGCCGAACGCGACGCCAATGTCAAAGCCGCCTCTGAAGCCGCGCAGGAAGCCGAAGCCGAGGCATGGCTTGCCCGGAAACGCGAAGCCGAAGCCGCCGATGGTGTGCAGCCTTCCTCCAGCGGCTATGCCCAGCCGCCGCGCGAAGACGACGCTTCCGACGACTGAAGCCGGGACTGGGCGACGGCCTGGTGAGGGCCAGATGACGGCCAAATGACAGGGCGCGACAAAATCGGCTGATGCCGCGCGCTCCGGCTTGTGCGTGGCGGGCGGTTGCGCCATGATTATTGACATGGATGTCAATACTGCCCCCGCTCACTCCCTTTCCCCCTACCACCATCCGGTGGCGCGCGACGCGCAGTTTGCATCGCTCTCGCTGCCAGAGATGCTGGAACGCGCGGTAAAACGCGCGCCCGATGCGCCGTTCCTGCATTTCCTGGGGCGGACCTATTCCTATCAGGACATTTATTACGAGGCGCAGCGGTTTGCCGCAGGCCTGATCGAGATGGGCGTCGCAAAGGGCGACCGGGTCGGGCTGTTCCTGCCCAACGTCCCGATCTACGCCTCTGCCTATTACGGGGCGATGATGGCGGGCGCGGTGGTGGTCAATTTCTCCCCGCTCTATTCGGTCGAGGAACTGAGCTGGCAGGTCGGTGACAGCGGCACCCGTGTGCTGGTGACGCTGGATGTGCCCGAATTGTATGGCACTGCCGCCAAAGTGCTGAACAATTCCGCGCTGGAAACGCTGATCGTCGGGTCGCTGGTAAAAATGCTGCCTTGGGCAAAGGGTGCGGCGCTCAGGCTGTTCAAACGCAGCCAGATCGCCCGTCCTGACTGGGGTCCGGCGATCCGCCGCTGGTCACAAGTGCAGGGCAGCGCATCGGCAGCGTTTCCTCCGGTTGCCGCCAGCGACCTGGCGCTGTTGCAATACACCGGCGGCACCACCGGGCGGCCCAAGGGCGCGATGCTGGGCCACGATCAATTGTCGCAGAACGCGCAGCAAATCGCCGCAATCAATCCGTTCGACGATCCCAGCAAAGAAGTGTTCATGGGGGCGCTTCCGTTCTTCCACGTCTTTGCCAACACTGCGTTGCTCAATCACGCGGTCGCGGCGGGCGCTTCGATTGCGATGGTTCCCCGGTTTGACGCCGCGCAGGTGCTCCAGACGATCCAGAAATACCGCACCACGGGGTTTCCCGGCGTGCCGACGATGTTTCAGGCGCTGCTCGATCACCCGGACCTGACCAAGACCGATCTGTCGAGCCTCAAGGTCTGCATTTCAGGCGGCGCGCCAATGCCCGGCCCGGTGCATGAGAAATTCGAGGCGGTGACCGGGGTGCGGCTGGTGGAGGGATACGGCCTGACCGAAAGCGCGGGAGTGGTGTCGGTCAACCCCTACGAAGGCACGCGCAAGCGAGGCACCATCGGGCAATTGGTACCGGGAACCGAGATCGTGCTGCTCGACAAGGAAGACCCGACCCGCCTCGCGCCTGCTGGCGAACCGGGTGAGTTGGCGATCCACGGCCCGCAGGTCATGCGCGGCTATTGGGGCAGGCCAGAGGCTGATGCCGAAGTCTTCGCCGTGCGCGGGAACACGCGCTATTTGCGCACCGGCGATGTGGCGACGATGGATGCGGACGGCTTTCTGGAGATTGTCGACCGGATCAAGGACATGATCTCGGTCGGCGGGTTCAAGGTCTTTCCCAGCGTGGTCGAGGACGTGGTCCTGACGCATGAAGCGGTGAAGGAAGCGCTCGTCATCGGGGTGCCGGAGGAATATCGCGGCGAAGTCCCGCGCGCCTATGTCACGTTGGAGCCGGGGAGCGAAATCGGCGGCGACACGCTCAAAGCGTGGCTGAATGAACGCGTGGGCAAACACGAAAGGGTCGATCAGGTGGTCATCCGCGAGGCCTTGCCCCGGACGATCATCGGCAAGCTGGACCGGAAGGCCCTGCGCGCCGAAGTCCTCTGAGGCCGCCCACAGGCAGCGCGCGCCGAAGTCCTCTGAGGCCGCCCACAAATAGCGCCCGCCGAAGTTCTCTGAGGCCGATTAGCTGGCGATTTGCAGCTTGGATTCGGGCGTTGCGGCAGGGGCAGTTTGGGGTGCCGTCGCCGCTTTGCGCTGTGTGTTGGGGGCAAACCGGCCATCGACCTGCGCGCCTTGTTCGATGGTCAGCGCGTCGTAATGCACATCGCCTTCGATCTGAGCGGTCTTGAGGATCACCAGTTCTTTTGCAGTGATCGATCCAGCCACTTTGCCCGACATTCGCGCTCTTTCAGCGGTAACGGCACCGTTGATCACGCTCGCTTCGCCCTGCACCAGGCTGGCGCATTGGATATCACCTTCGATCTTGCCATCGACATGCAAATCGACCGAAGCGTGGACATCGCCCTTGATCGTAACGTCCGAACCAATCACCGAAAATGTCGAATTGCCGCTCATGTTGGATTTCCCTCGGGGGCTAGGGGCGGGGGCGGGTTGCGGCGCTGCGGGTTGCTGCGCTGCCGCGGGCTTCTTTGAGAACATCGGGGGCGGTCTCCAGAAAGGGGCGTGGATTGATGGCGCGTCCGTTCAAGCGGACTTCGAAATGCAGATGCGGACCTGTAGACCGGCCGGTGCTGCCAAGGCCACCCAGCGTCGCGCCTGCGTCGATGGACTGCCCCGCTACCACGTCAATCCGCGAAAGATGCGCGTAACGGGTCATCAATCCGTTGGAATGGGTGATCTCCACCGCATTGCCATAGCCTGATTTGCGCCCGGCAAAGGTGACCGTACCATCAGCCGCAGCAAAGATCGGAGAGCCATGCGCGCCCTTGAAATCAATCCCGCTGTGCATGGCTGCGCGGCGGGTGAAGGGGTCGCGGCGATAACCAAAGGCCGAAGTGATCCGGCGGTCGGCGGCGGGCGCGACCTGCGGCACCCCGTCGAGCGCCAGTTCGAGCGCCGACATCCGCGCAAGGCTTAGTCCCAGCCGTTCAAATCGCGGATCAAGCGAGCCGTCGGCAGAGGTTGCCAGCACTTCGAGCGGACCACCCATCGCGGCTTCGACATCGTCGCGCGCGGCGGCGGCCATGGCGCCCGGATCAAGGTTGAGTTTGCGCAAGGCCGCCTCGGCCCGGCGGGCGCGCCAATCAGCATAGCGGGTGACGTTTTCGACAAACGCCAGCTGGCGCGCTTCAATCTCTGCGAGCCCACGCGCGCTGGGGAACATCGCGCCGATTTTCTCGATGGTTTCGGCGGTCTCTTCGCTGGAATCGGTGACATTGGTGTCGACCGCCTGAAGGTCTTCGGGCAGCATCGGGACCATCGCATCGAGCGCATCCTGCCGAGCCTTCAGATCATCGACAACATGATCGATATTGTCGCTGTAATCTTTCAGGCGTTCCTGAGCGCTGGCGACCTGTGCTTTCTCATCCAAAAATGAAGCGAGGTTGGATTCGGCGACGTAATTGTTCCACGCCATCACGCCCATCGAACCAGCCCAGCCGATCGCCAAGAGCGCCGCAGCCGCAGCCGCGCCCATCTGCAATTTCGACGAAATCTTGATGAAACGAACCTGACCTTGCGACCGCATAAAAAACTCGCGGTCAGGGAACCACTCGCGCAGCTTCACCCTGAAGGTGGACTCAGACATATCCTCTGACAAAGCGGCCCCGTTTTTTGTTATCGCTTGCCGCAGGGCGCTACCAATCACCCGCCAAGGAATCGAATCCCCAGGTCCTGCGAACCGCCGAACCGATGGGAAATCAGGATGAAGCGTTCATATCGGAGCAATCTTTGGCCAGAATCCGCGGATGTCGTTTCCATACAATCCAGCCAAGTCGACGGAATCGGGCGAATCGCGCCAACTCAGCGCCCAGCCGCGGTGGTGATTCGCGCGCTGATCGCTGTGCCTTGTCCGCCTTTGACAGCAACCTGACAGCGCGCGCTTCGCCTGCTATCAGGCGCGTTATGAATCGCACATCAACTCCTGCGTCCGACCTCTCCTCCCTCTTTTCAGCTGCCGACGCCGAGACGCATACTCCCGAGGCTCTTATCTCTGAGATGGGCGCGGCGGCACGCGCCGCCCAGCGCGCGCTCGCCCAGATGTCCAGCGCCGCGCGCGCCGATTCCCTTATGCGCGCCGCGCAGCATTTGCGCGCCAACGCCGCGACCATCCTTGCCGAAAACGGCAGAGATCTGGAAGCCGGGCGCGCGTGCGGTCTGAGCAAGGCGTTGCTCGACCGGCTTGCGCTCGATCAAGCGCGGCTGGAAAATGTCGCCGCCGGGGTCGAAGCGGTTGCCGCGCTTCCCGACCCGGTGGGCGAGGTGATCGATACAGTGGAGCGGCCGAATGGCCTCAAACTGAGCCGGGTGCGGGTCCCCATCGGGACCATCGGCATCATTTACGAAAGCCGCCCCAACGTCACCGCCGATGCCGCCGCCTTGTGCGTGCGCGCAGGCAATGCGGCGCTGCTGCGCGGGGGGAGCGAAGCGGTGCATTCCAACCGCGCGATCATGGCCAGCCTGACCGCCGGTCTGGTCGAAGGCGGCGTGCCGGCGGCTGCGGTGCAATTGATCCCGACGCAGGACCGCGCGGCAGTGGGCGCGATGCTGACCGCTGCCGGGGTGATCGACATGATCGTGCCGCGCGGGGGCAAAAGCCTCGTCGCGCGGGTTCAGGCCGATGCGCGCGTGCCGGTGCTCGCGCATCTCGACGGGATCAATCACACCTATATCCATTCCGCCGCCGACCCCGCCATGGCGCAGGCCATCGCGATCAACGCCAAATTGCGCCGGACCGGCATTTGCGGCGCGATGGAGACGCTGTTGATCGATGCCGGTTTTGGCGACGGTAAGGCGCTCGTGAGCAGCCTGATCGAAGCGGGTTGCGAATTGCGCGGCGATGACCGCATCCGCGCGCTCGACCATCGGATCAAACCCGCTAGCGATGCGGATTGGGGCACCGAATATCTCGATGCAGTGCTGTCGGTCGCCATGGTTGACGGGCTGGACGGGGCGCTGGCGCATATCGCTCACCATTCATCGGCGCATACCGATGCGATTGTAACCGATGATGAGGCTGCGGCGGAGGAATTCCTGACCCGCGTCGACAGCGCCATCGTGATGCACAACGCCTCTTCGCAATTTGCCGATGGCGGGGAATTCGGGCTGGGCGCAGAGATCGGGATCGCCACAGGACGTTTGCATGCGCGCGGGCCGGTCGCGCTGGAGGGATTGACGACCTACAAATGGCTGGTGCGCGGCACCGGTCAGGCGCGACCTTGAAGCACCGGCGGGACTGACGATGGTCGCAGGGCTTTCACGGCGCGGTGCGCGCGCCGGAGCAGCAGAATATCCCGGCCTCACCGGATTGCTAGGCGGTAGTTTCAACCCTGCGCATGGTGGGCATCGGCGGATCACCTGCTTTGCCATCAACGCCCTGGGGCTGGATCAGGCGTGGTGGCTGGTGTCGCCCGGCAATCCGCTCAAACCCAGCGACGACATGGCCTCGCTGCGCGCCCGGCTCAAATCGGCAGAGGCCCTGTCGCGCCGTGCCCCGATTGTGCCCAGCGCGATCGAGCTGGAGCTGGACACGCGCTACACCGTGGACAGCCTCAAGAAACTGACGCGGCGCTATCCCAAGCGGCGCTTCATCTGGTTGATGGGGGCGGACAATCTGGCCCAGTTTCACCTGTGGAAGGGGTGGCGCGAAATTGCCCGCACCATGCCGATTGCAGTGATCGCGCGGCCCGGCTATAACGCCGATGCCATGACGAGCCCCGCCATGGTCTGGCTCAGACGTTATCGAATGTCTGCCGCCAGCATCAGGCGACAAGAGAAATGGAGCGCACCGGCACTGGTGTTCATGCGTTTCGATCCGGACCCTCGCTCTGCCACGGCCATTCGCCGTGCCAACAGCGAATGGGCCTCTGTATACAGAGGCGCAGCGGTGCGTGATAGATTGACCTTTCGCCGCATACAGGATTGGCAGGATCCCGAAGGTTTTGACGAATGAGAGGCCCCGGCCTTTCTGTACTGTTCCTTGCCATTTGGGGCGATCCCGCTCATTTCACCCACACAATCAGGAGACTGACGCTTGTCCACCCCGCAGGCCCATGCCGCTTCGGCGACCCCGCTAAAGGCTGTTCCACCCATGCCCCATGACACAACTGACAACGCAACAACGGACCATCCCTTGCACGATCTGGTGATGAGCCAGCTTGACGACGATCAAGCGCAGGAAATCGTCTCGATCCCGCTTGCAGGAAAAAGCTCGGTCGCCGATTTCATGGTGATCGCCAGCGGGCGTTCCACCCGGCAGGTGGCTTCGATGGCGCAGAAACTGGCCGAAATAGTCAAACAGGCTGGCCACGGCCCGGTGCGGATCGAAGGCCTGCCCGCAGCCGATTGGGTGCTGATCGATGCGGGCGATGTTGTGGTTCACCTGTTCCGTCCCGAAGTGCGCACTTTCTACAATCTTGAACGGATGTGGTCGTTCGAAGGCGGCGAGGCGCATCAGGGCCGGGCGTAATTTTTTGCGCACCCCGGATGGGGTGCACACAAAGAAGGAGCCCGCACCATTCTCCTCCACGTGATCGCCCGCGGAAAGATCGCCCGCTCTCCCGAGGAGGAGTTGGTGCGGCGCTATGAAAAGCGGCTGACCTGGCCGGTCAAGCACACTGAATTGCCCGAAACGGGCGGACGCATTCCCGATTCGCTGTCCCCGCACCGCACGGTGCTGCTTGATGAACGCGGCAGCGCCATGGCGTCTGAGGATTTTGCCACATTGCTGGGCCGCTGGCGCGATGACGGCATCCGCGAAACCCGGTTCATGCTGGGTGCGGCGGATGGCCATTCGGATGCCGAGCGGGAAGAGGCGGATTTGCTGCTGGCGTTCGGCCGGGCGACCTGGCCGCATCTGCTGGCCCGCGCGATGTTGATGGAACAGCTCTACCGCGCAACGAGCATCCTTGCCGGACACCCGTATCATCGGGCAGGGTGACGCTATGTCCATGCGCCTGTCACTCGGTTTTGCTGCCCTTGCCGGGGTCATCACTGCGGCGATTGTCGCCGTGCCTGTCAGCCGGGCGCAGCGCGATGTGGCCTTGATCGAACCGGCGCAGGCGCAGGCTGATCTGGAACGCGCGACGCGCGAAAGCCAGCGCGCGCTGGCGCGCGCCGACCGACTTTCCAGCGAAGCCGAGGCCGCAACCGAAGCCGCCGACAAGACCGCGCGCGAGGCAGCATCGCTGGCAGCGCAAATTCAGGCGGCAGAGGCTGATATTCTCGCCGCGCAGGCGCGCTATTCATTGGCGCAGGCGGACCGCACGGCGCTTTCGCGCAGGCTTTCCGTTCGGCAGGAGCCCTTGGTCCGGCTGACCGGAGCGCTCCAGATGACCGCGCGCCGGCCGCTCGCGCTGTCGGCGCTGCAACCGGGTTCGCTCAAGGATCTGGTCTATGTCCGGGCGGTGCTCGATTCCGCTGTTCCCGAAATCCGCCGCCGCACCTCGGCATTGCGCGGTGAACTGGAGGAGGGCCGCCGATTGGAGCGCGCCGCTGCGCAAGCGCTCACCAACCTTGGCGCGGGCGAACAGGCCCTGCAGGCCCGCCGCGCAGAGCTCGCCGCGCTTGAGACCCGGCAGCGCCTCACATCACGTCAGGCCCGCAGCAACGCCGCCCGCGAAGCCGAACGCGCGCTGGCGCTGGCTGAGGAAGCGCGCGATCTGGATGGGCTGGTCGACATAATCGACGAGGCCGCCAGCCTGCGCCGCGAACTGGCCGCGCTGCCCGGACCGGTGATGCGCCCGCGCGATATTGCTGGCGGGGCTGCAAGCGGCGTGGATAGCAGCGACGCCGCCCCCTTACCCTTGCCCAGCCCCTCCAGCACCCGGCTCACCGGATTTCAATTGCCGGTGCAGGGCCGCACCATCGCCGGTTTCGGAGTGCTGCGCGACAGCGGGCTGCGCTCCACCGGTATCGAACTGGCGCCTGCGCCGGGCGCGCAAGTGGTCGCCCCGGCATCTGGCCGCGTGGCCTTTGCCGGGCCATATCGCGGATTTGGCCGAATCGTGATCATCGAACATGCAGGCGGCTGGACCAGCCTCGTCACCGGGCTTGACCGGATCGAGGCTGAGGTCGGCGATGAGGTCATAGCAGGCGGCCCGTTGGGGGTGGCGGGGCGCGCGGACCCGGCGATTACGATCGAATTGCGGCGCAATGGCCAACCCGTTAACCCGCTCAATTATCTCAGTTAATTGCGCTGTGCCCGACCCTATGCTTGGAAATGTGCACTAACTTTGAGGCCCCCGGATGCCCCGCAGCGGGACGGACAAAGTCGCGGTTTTCGTCTCATCTGGCGTTCAGCCGCGCAAAGTTATACGATCATGCCCAAAGGAGCCTTGAGAACCTCATGAAAATAGCCGCCTTGCTTCGCAGCGCCGCGCTTGTCACTGCCGTCGCGCTGATCCCTGCAACCACCGTCACCATGGCGCAGGTCGATGGCCGCGCGGGGCCGGAACTGGCCAAGGTGTTTGCAGTCTATCAGCGGATTCAGGCCAGCTATGTCGAGCCGGTCGATGATGAAGTGCTGGTGCGCGGCATGATCGACGGGATGCTGGCCGCCCTTGATCCGCATTCCGCCTATCTCGATGGCAGCGATCTTCAACGGCTTGAGACGATGATCGACGGTAATTATTCGGGATTGGGCCTGTCAGTCATTCTCGAAGAGGGCGCGGTCAAGGTGATCTCTCCGTTCAAGGGTAGTCCGGCGGATCAGATGGGGATCAAGGCGGGTGATTTTATCACGCATCTTGACGGCGATTTGATTTACGGCGGCGATCTGGACGATGCAGTGGCGCGGATGCGCGGCAAGGCGGGCACGTCGATCCGGCTGACCATTTTTCGCCCTGGCCGCGACGAACCGCTCGAACTGGACGTGACGCGCGGAGTGATTGAGCTTGAGCCGGTCACCTTTGAGCTTCAGCCGGGCAATATCGGGGTCATTTCAGTCAATGAATTTTCCGCCGATGTTGGCGCGGATGTTTACCGCGCTTGGGAAGCGATGAAGACCGAGGCGGCCGGCCGGATGGGCGGTCTGGTGCTCGATCTGCGCCGCAATCCGGGCGGTTCGCTGGATGAGGCGGTTGCCCTGTCTGATCTGTTCCTCGATTCCGGACGGATCGTGTCGCAGCGCGGAAGGGCGCGCGGCGAGACTATCCTTTACGATGCCGAAACCGTGTTTCGCGGCGATATGGCAGAAGGGATTCCGCTGATCGTGCTGATCGATGCAGGCTCAGCCTCGGCTTCGGAGATTGTCGCAGGCGCGTTGCAGGATCACCGCCGCGCGCTGATCATGGGTCAGCGCAGCTTTGGCAAGGGTTCGGTGCAATCGCTGTTGCCGCTGGGCCCGGATGCCGCGCTCAAATTGACCACGGCGCGCTATTTCACGCCGTCGGGCAATTCGGTGCAGGAAGGCGGGATCAACCCGGACATCCGCGTGCCGCAGTTGACCGACCCCGATTTCGCGCTGCGCGCCCGCTATCAAACGCGCGAATCCGATTTGCGCGGGCATCTGATCAACGAACTCGGGATTGCTGATGAGGAGATGGAGGACGACAAGATCGACGATCCCCGCTTCCAATTGACCGCAGAGCAGCTTGAGGAACAGGGCGTCAAAGATTTTCAGCTGCATTATGCGCTGGAAACCTTGCGCCGCACCACCGCCAGCTCTGTCGCGCTGCGGCGTTGATCGGGTAATCTGTAAAGGTCTGGCATGAACGGTTTGCAGCAAGCGCGCGCTTTGGCGCTGGCGATTCCGGCTGGGTTGCTGGCCGGGGCGTATATCGCGCAATATGGCTTGGGTCTGTTCCCATGCGAAATGTGCTGGTGGCAGCGCTGGCCGCATTTTGCCGCTATCGGATTGGCGATGCTTGCGTTTTTCATGGCTCCGCAGCGGGTATGGACGGCGCTGGCGGGGCTGGCGATCATCACTTCGGGATTGATCGGCGGGTTTCATGCTGGCGTCGAATATGGCTGGTGGCAGGGCATCACCGGATGCGCCACCTTGCGATCCGCGATTGACGTGATGGACGTTTCTGCCGCGCCGCTGGTGCGCTGCGATGTTGCCCCTTGGGACCTGTTTGGCGTGTCGCTGGCGGGTTGGAATTTCCTGATTTCCGGCATTGGCGGCGGAGCCATTGTGGCGCTGGCTGCGTATAGGAAGTAGGCCGGAAACAGATTTCAGGAGCAGATGATGGACAGGAATGAACTTCACCGCATGATCCGTGTGGATCAGGCTGGCGAATTCGGCGCGACCCGGATTTACGCCGGACAGCTTGCAGTGATGGGTGACAGGGGCCCGCAATCTGCCGAAATCCGCCATATGGCACAGCAGGAAGAGGTGCACCGTGCGCGCTTTGACGAAGTGCTGGCCAAACGCGGAGTGCGCCCAACCGCGCTGCATCCGTTCTGGTCGGCAGCCGGCTATGCGCTGGGCGCAGGGACGGCGCTGCTTGGTCCGGAAGCGGCAATGGCCTGCACTGCTGCGGTCGAAGAAGAAATAGACCGGCATTATTCGCAGCAGCTCGACCGTCTGGCCGAAACCGGAGCGGAGCCGGAACTGGCCGATATGATCGCTGAATTCCGCGAGGAAGAACGCGAACACCGCGATGCCGCACTGGCGCATGGTGCGGAAAATGCGCCTGCCTATCCTTTGTTGGCGGGCGCGATCCGGCTTGGCTGCCGCCTTGCAATCAAGGTTAGTGAGCGGATTTAGCGCCGCATCCTGCCATGCGGCGCTGCGCCCCCTTCAGAAGCGGTTCACCGCCTGCTATTTAAAGCAGACACAGAATTCGGCGCATTTGTTCGCGCTATCGAGAGGAAACATCATGGTTCACCCGTTGCACATTGCGCCTTTCGCTCTGGCCGCCGCATTCGCTTTTGCTGCCCCCGCTGCGGCACAGAATCAGGGCGGCGACCGGGTCAATATGGTCATCGCCTACAGCGAGGATGAATGCCCGCAGCCGACCACAGCCGATGAGATTGTGGTCTGCGAAATCCTGGTCGAGGCCGATCGTTACCGCATTCCGCAAAACCTGCGGCAAAGCGATTCGCCCGAAAATATCTCGCACGCACGCAAGGTCGAGAGCATCCGCTATATTGGTGCGTTTGGCACCCTGTCCTGCGATCCGGCAGGCGCGGGCGGGTTCACCGGCTGCACCGAACAATTCATCGACCGCGCCTATGCCGAACGCGAAGGGGCAGAAAGCGTCCGCTTTGGCCAATTGATCGAAGCCGCCCGGCAAGAACGGCTTTCGACCATCGACAGCACTGCCGCCGCCGAGCAGTCGCGCGTCGAACAGATTGAGCGTGAATATCTCGAACGGCTGGAGCGCGAGCGCGACGGCCCGCTGCCCGGCGAAGGCGAATTGCCCAGCGTCGTTACCCCTGACCCCGGCGAATAAATCCATCTGAGGCATGGCGAATGCGGCGGAACGGTCATTATAACCGCCGCATTAACCCTTCCCCCACCGATCCCTGTTAGCGCGCTGCCATACGCCGTCGCTGCTGCGCCGTTCTCCGGCGTGGCACATGGAATTGAAAGCGCATGGGAAAACCGATCAAGACGCTCCTGATTTTCGGCACCCGCCCCGAAGCCATCAAGATGGCTCCGGTGGTCAAGGCGTTGCAGGCCGATACGCGCTTCGAAGCGAGGGTTTGCGTGACCGCGCAGCACCGGCAAATGCTCGATCAGGTGTTGGCGCTGTTCGAAATTGTCCCCGATCACGATCTCGACCTGATGCGGCCGGGTCAGGGCCTGTATGAGATTACCGGCGGGGTGTTGACCGGGCTAAAGCCGGTGCTGGAGGCGGAACGGCCCGATCTGGTGTTGGTCCACGGTGATACGACCACGACGCTGGCAGCCTCGCTCGCCGCCCATTACGCGCGCATTCCGGTCGGCCATGTCGAGGCAGGGCTGCGCACCGGCGACATCTATTCCCCCTGGCCCGAGGAGATCAATCGCAAGGTCGCTGGCACCATTGCACGGCTGCATTTTGCCCCGACCGAGGGCGCGCGCGCGCATCTCTTGGCCGAAAATGTGCCTGCGGATCATATCACAGTGACCGGCAACACGGTGATCGACGCCCTGCTCGATGTGGTCGGCAAACTTGACCGCGACCCTGAACAAACCCGCGCGCTGGACACCGTTCTTGGACTTGATCCGAACAAGCGGGTGGTGCTGGTCACGGGCCACCGCCGCGAAAGTTTTGGCGGAGGGTTTGAACGGATTTGCGATGCGCTGACCGCTCTGGCGCAGCGCGGCGACACGCAGATTGTCTATCCGGTGCATCTCAATCCCAATGTAAAAGGCCCGGTCGAACAGCGGCTGGGCGCGCTGGACACGGTCAGATTGATCGCACCGCAGGATTATCTCCCGTTTGTCCATCTGATGCGCCGCGCCGACATCATCCTGACCGATTCGGGCGGGGTGCAGGAAGAGGCGCCTTCGCTCGGCAAGCCAGTGCTGGTGATGCGCGACACCACCGAACGTCCCGAGGCGGTGAGCGCGGGCACGGTCCGGCTGGTGGGGACCGACAGCAATCTGATTGTGCGCGAGGCCAGCGCCTTGCTTGATGATACCGCGGCCTATGCGGCGATGGCACAGGCACACAATCCCTATGGCGATGGCCGGGCCGCTGGCCGGATCAGCGACGCCATCGTGCAGTTCTTTGACGGCCCTTCGGCGGGCAGCAATCGGTGAGATCATGAGAAAACCCATCACCAAGGTTTCGGTCATCGGGCTCGGCTATATCGGACTGCCGACCGCGGCCATGTTTGCCTCGCGCAAGATCGAAGTCGTCGGCGTCGATGTGAACGCGCACACGGTGGACACGATCAATCGCGGCGAAATTCACATTATCGAACCCGATCTCGATATGGTTGTGAGCGCAGCGGTGACCAAGGGATATCTGCGCGCCGTCACTGTTCCCGAACCCGCCGATGCGTTTCTGATCGCGGTGCCAACCCCCTTCACCGGCGATGACCATGCCCCCGATCTGTCCTATATCCACGCCGCCTGCACCGCGATTGCGCCGGTTTTGAAGCGCGGCGATCTGGTGATCCTCGAATCGACTTCACCGGTGGGCGCGACTGAGGCGATGGCGGGTTGGCTGGCAGAGGCGCGCCGCGACCTCAGCTTTCCGCAGCAGGCAGGCGAGGATGCCGATATCCGCATCGCGCATTGCCCTGAACGGGTGTTACCGGGCAAAGTGATGCAGGAACTGATCTCCAACGACAGGGTCATCGGAGGCATGACGCCGCGTTGTTCGGCCAAGGCGGCGGCGCTCTATAAATTGTTTGTGACGGGCGACTGCGTCATCGCATCGGGGCCGCGTGCGGCAGAAATGGCCAAGCTGACCGAGAACAGTTTCCGCGACGTCAACATCGCTTTTGCCAATGAATTGTCGCTGATCTGCGACGAACTGGACATCAATGTGTGGGAATTGATCGCGCTGGCGAACCGCCACCCGCGCGTCAATATCCTGCAACCCGGTCCGGGGGTGGGCGGGCATTGCATCGCGGTTGATCCCTGGTTCATCGTATCCAGTGCGCCTGCTGTCTCGCCGCTGATTCAGGCTGCGCGCGGGGTCAATTCGGCCAAGCCGGAATGGGTGCTGGAGCAGATCAAGGCGGCGCTCGGTGCGCATCTGGCCGCGCATCCGGCCAAGTCCGCATCCGAGGTCGAAATCGCCGTTTACGGTCTGACCTTCAAGCCCGATATTGACGATTTGCGCGAAAGCCCCGCGCTCGAAATTGCGAAGGAACTGGCCCAGTGGCACGCCGGGCCCTTGGCGGTGGTGGAGCCCAATATCGAGGCGCTGCCCACATCGCTAAACGCGGCGCGGCTGGTGCCTTTCGCCGAAGCTGCGCGGGCCGATATTCACGTGATGCTGGTCGATCACCAGATGTTCAAAGGCAGCACCCGGCCGCAGGGAGAGATTGTCGATACGCGCGGAATCTGGGAAACGCCGCCAGCGATTTACAGCTTCGTCGACCGTAGGTTAGCCGGTTAGACTTGGTAATAGTCGCGGTACCAGGCGACAAATTGGCGGATCCCCTCGCGCACGCCGGTTTGCGGAGCATAGCCGGTTAATTCGCGCAGCAGGCTCGCATCGGCCCAGGTCGCGGGCACATCGCCTTTTTGCATTGGCATGAGATTGAGCACCGCCTCGCGCCCGCATTCGGCTTCGATCGCGGAGACGAAATCCATCAGCCGCACCTTGTCATTGTTGCCAATATTCACCACTCGCCACGGCGCGGCGGGGGACAACGAATCCCACGCGGGTATATCGTCCGGGCTTTCAGGCCGCACCGGCGCGGCGTCGATCAACAGCCGAATGGCGCGCACCAGATCGCTGACAAAAGTGAAATCGCGGAACATTTCGCCGTGATTGTAAATATCGATGGGCGTCCCTTCGAGGATCCCGCGGGTGAATTTGAACAGCGCCATATCGGGCCGGCCCCACGGCCCATAGACGGTGAAGAACCGGAACATGGTGACCGGCAAGTCCCACAGATGGGCATAGGAATGCGCCATCGCCTCATTCGCTTTCTTGGTCGCAGCATACAGCGTCAGCGGCGTGTCGCATTTCTGCGTCTCGGCAAAGGGCATGTCGGTGTTCGCGCCGTAAACCGAGCTGGTCGACGCCATCAGCAAGTGACCCACGCCCAGCTCGCGCGCGCATTCCATCACGTTGAAGGTTCCCACCAGATTGGCATCGACATAGGCGCGCGGGTTTTCGAGACTGTAGCGCACCCCCGCCTGCGCCGCGAGGTGAACGATCACATCGGGCTGTGTCTCGATCGTCAGCGCATGCAATGCCTCGAAATCTTCGAGCATCCCGGTAGTGCATTGAAAATGCGGGTGTTGCAGCAGCATCTGATGCCGCCGCTGTTTCAACCGGACGTCGTAATAATCGGTCATCCCGTCATAACCGACGACCCGAAACCCTTCCTCCAGCAAAAGCTGAGCAAGGTGGTACCCGATGAACCCGGCCGTCCCGGTGATGAAAACTGTCCGCACTCGCTCTCCTGCCATTTGACCTGTTATCTTGCCAATCAACCTGCCCGGATACCACTGATCCGGAGCCAGTAGCCCTTTCCTATCACAGATGGCAAAGCTAAGTCGGCGGGGCACAGCCTTTTGCATTAGTGCGATGCGCAACGGTCCCTGATTTTACAACGATGTGAGCAAGTGATCCGGTCTAAACCCACCATTTTGTGCGCAGCTTACGGTGGAGGCCATGTGAACACATGCCTCCCTGTCGCGCAGGAATTGCATGCAAAAGGCTGGGATGTTCATTTCCTCGCGCTGACGACCGCTTACACCAAAGTTGCTGCTTCCGGCTTCACCGTCTGGCAGGCCGCAGACCTTGTTCACGCCGACGAAGCGGAGATTATCGAGTTGGGGGCGGCTATCGCGGGGAATGTGACACCAGGCGGCCCGGTGTCAGTCAATGAAACCTATGCATATCACGGACTTGGCTATTTTGCTCTGGTGGCAGAGCATGGATCGGACAAGGCAAAGGCGCTTTATCGAGCGCACGGCCGTGCCGCTTTTGCGCATGGCGAAATGGCGGCGAGGCTGCTTGATATTGTGCAGCCCGATATCGTTATGACCACGAATTCGCCCCGCGCGGAAAAGGCGTTGATCGATGGTGCGCAATCGCGCGGTATTGCGGCGGCTGTGCTGAATGATACGCTGGCGAGCGCATCGAACCACTGGCTGCATCAGCCCCATTACGCTGATCGCATCTGCGTGCTTAGCGAGGCGGTACGAACCATCCTGATCCAGTCTGGCCATGCTCCAGGCAAAGTGGTCGTAACGGGGAACCCTGCGTTTGACGCAATGGCTGACCTTCGTATTCGTCGAGATCAGATCGGGTTCAGGGGAGTTCGCACAATACTCTACGCCTCTCAACCGCTTCCGCCTGAAGATGCGCAGCACAAAGAGCAGGTGATGGCCCAATTGCGCCTGATAGCTGCGGATCGAGCCGACCTGAAACTGCGAATTCGCTTACATCCGAACGAGGTAGAGGCGGACGCAGTTGGTCCGGAAATCTCCGCAGGCACTTCGCTGGCAGAGGATTTGTTGGCCTGCGACGTGGTGGTCACACATGGATCGACAGTCGGCATCGAAGCGGCGCTCGCAGGTATTCCGGTCGTCTTGCAAAAAGGCACAACCATTGCAGAGCTTTGCCGGTTTGAGGATTATGGCATTGCCATGGCCAATGAACACGTTACCGGGCTGGAAATGGTTATCGACCGCGCCTTGGCGCTGGGGGTCGCATCCCAGTTTTCGATGCCTGAAAACAGTATTGGCAATATTATTGCCGTGCTCGAGGAGATGATCGATCAAGCCTAAGCGCGTCTTGCTGACGCGGTCCGATGTGCGTTTGGCCGGACCGGGGGTGTTGATGTTTGGCGTTGCTGGCGCTTTGCGTGAGCGTGGCTGGCACGTCGAAATCGCGGTTGGCAGCGATGCGATGATCGATAGGTTCACATCGGCCGATTTCCCGGTCCATATTGTCCCTGGCCTGAATCTGGGTGATCGCTCTCCCATTAGCATGGGCAAAGGCGCGGTCGCCATGCGCCGCATCGTTCGCCAGAACGGGATATCTGTACTGCACAGCTTTAACGCGCAGGCCGGGCTGCTGGGCTGGGCCGCGACACGCGGCTTCGGGGTCAAAGTGGTGAATACGGTGCTGGGGGCTGGCAAGGAGGCGCTGCTGAGGCTCATGCCGTTTCACCTGATCGCTGTATCTGATTTTGTGAAACGTGATCTGATTGCGCATGGTGTCCCCGAAGGCCGGATCACAACGGTCCATAACGGCGTTCTCACATCCGCACATTTGCTGGCGGGCAAGGAGCAGTTTGAGGCGCTCTGGCAGAGCCGGCGCAAGGACAAAGTGTTCCGGATTGCCGGAATCGCCATGATGAATGGTGACAAGGGTCAGCGCGCCTCGATTCAGGCATTTGCCGCACTTGCCGCGCTTGAACCCCAAAAGGAACTGGAATTGGTCCTGATCGGTGACGGGAGCCGGCGGGCGGCGCTGGAAGCTCTTGCGGAAAGTTCCGGCGTGGGTGACAGGGTGAGGTTTGCAGGGGCACTGAACGATGTTTTCCCGGAACTGGACCGGGCGCACGTCTTTCTGCACCTTTCGCCGCAAGAGACATTTGGTATCGTTCTGGCCGAAGCACAGGCTAGGGGCTTGCCAGCGGTTTCCTTTGCGATCGGCGGCATCCCGGAGGTTGTTCTTGATTTAGAGGGTGGTGTTCTCTTGCCCTTGGGCGAGATTGGCAAGGTCGCCCACGCACTGCATGACTTGAGTTGTGATCTCGACACCTGCGAAACTATGGGTTGGCACGGGCTGGAGCGCACCCGCCGCCTGTTTATGCGCGACACTCTGGGCGCACGAACAGAGGCTGTTTATGCTGCACTGTGATGCGCCTACGCCAAGCCGTGACGATTTTTGGGGCGCCAGTGTTGCGCAGCAATGGGACATTCGCCAGTGACCGGACCGATGTCAGCACATATGACCGCCTCGCTCGCCGCCCTTTGCGTTACGGTCGATTGTTCATTGGGCGAGGCGATGCGCCGGCTGAACGAGACGGGTGGCGGACCGTTGTTGCTGCTTGACGACGAAGGACGTCTTAAACGCCTCGTCACCGATGGCGATCTGCGCCGCATGATCCTTGACGGAAGCGATCAGAATGCGCTGCTTGCCAGTCTGCCAGCGATTGTTCCTGTGACGGCGCAAATGAACACGCCGCTTGCCGGCCTGCAATCGCTTTTCGCCGCTCACAAGGTCTCCGCGATACCCAGGCTCGATGCCGAAGGCAGGCCGTGGTTGCTTGAACGACGCGACTTTGGCGGGCCAGTGCTGCTTTCGACCCCGCATCTTGGCGATCTTGAACAGCAGTTTGTCCAACAAGCTTTCGATACAAACTGGATTGCCCCGCTTGGCCCGCAGGTCGAAGGATTTGAACGTGAGCTTGCCGATTACAGCGAGAACGGTCACGTTGCCGCGCTGAGTTCGGGAACCGCCGCGCTGCATCTGGGTCTGATCTTGCTCGGCGTGAAAGATGGCGACCGGGTTTATTGTCCCAGCTTCACCTTCGCTGCCTCGGCAAACCCGATCCGCTATGAGCGCGCAGAGCCGGTTTTCATCGATTCAGAAACCGCAACCTGGAATATGTCGCCCGCCGCGCTTGAACGGGCGCTTTCGCGTGACAAGGCTGCCGGGCGGCTCCCCCGCGCGGTGGTCATCGCGAATTTATATGGGCAATCGGCCGATATGGACCCGCTCACGCAGCTTTGTGACGCCTATGGCATACCGGTGCTCGAAGACGCAGCGGAATCGCTGGGCGCGACGTATCGCGGGCGCAAATCCGGCAGTTTTGGCAAGCTCTCGGCCTATTCCTTCAACGGCAACAAGATCATCACGACATCGGGTGGCGGGGCGCTTTGTTCGGATGATGAAGAACTGATTGCGCGCGCGCGTTTCCTGTCCACGCAAGCGCGCGAACCGGCTGCCCATTACGAACATAAGGTGATTGGCTACAATTACCGCCTCAGCAATGTTCTGGCCGGGATTGGGCGCGGCCAGCTTAAGGTGCTGGACGAACGCGTGCGCCGCCGGAGGGAAATATTTTCAATTTATCAATCCGTGCTGGCCGGTGTTCGAGGCATAGAGTGGATGCCAGAGCCCGAAGGCTACTTCTCGACGCGTTGGCTTACGGCTGCAACGATCAACCGGGAATGCGGCACCTGCCCAGGAGATCTTGTTGAGGCCTTGAAGGTCGTCGGTATCGAAGCGCGCCCGCTGTGGAAACCGATGCACCGTCAGCCGCTCTTCGCAGATTGCGAATATGTACCGCACGGAGAGAACCATTCGGTCAGCGACGAGTTGTTTGAATGCGGAGTGTGCCTCCCATCAGGCTCGAGCATGGCCGATGCGACGGTTACCCGGATTGCCGAACAGCTTCGCTATCTGATCGCAGGATAGCAGTGCAGTGACCAAGCTTTGCCCTGTTCTGATCACCGCATCGCCGCAATTGGCCCAACTTGCCGAGCAATCTGGCGTGGGCAGAGTGATGGTTGATCTTGAGCGCAACGGCAAATTCGAGCGGCAAAAATTCCGCGACACATGGATCAGCAAACACACATTCGAGGACATTGCGCCGGTAGCAGCGGCGCTATCAAATGCCGATCTGATGGTCCGTATCAACCCGCTATTTGACGGCAGCAGGGAGGAAATCGATATTGCAATCGCGCAAGGCGCACGTTCGATCATGCTGCCAATGTTTCGGGGTCTTGACGAAATCGAAAGGGTCGGCGCCTTGATTGCTAGGCGATGCCGCTTTATTCCCTTGGTGGAAACGGCGGAGGCCTTTGAAATTCTTGGTCAGGTCGCGGGCTGCGATGCGGTGGATGAAACCTTCGTTGGGCTCAATGACCTACACATCTCGTTAGGGCTCGATTTCATGTTTGAGCCGCTCACCAACGGGATGCTCGAACGTGGCTGCGAATGCCTGCGCGAAATTGGCAAGCCATTCGGCTTTGGCGGCATTGCCCGCGTTGGCGAGGGTGATTTGCCCGCAGAGTACATCATCCGCGAACATGCGCGGCTTGGCTCGACTCGGGTGAATCTTTCCCGCACGTTCGCCCGCCCCGGCATTGCGCCCGGCGATACGACTACCGGAAATGCGGAGACCATGCAGCGCGAAATTCGCAAGCTGTTCGATCTGTATGATGCCGCGCATCGCGCCACCTCGGCACAGCGGGCTGCCAATACGGCCGAACTCGGCAATAGGGTTGATGCAATTGTCGATAAGATTCGCACAGCGCGGGAGCATGCGGTGTGAAGCGCTTGATGGACATTCTTGTCAGCGCGACGGCCTTGATCCTGCTCTTGCCTGTGTTGATCGGATTGATGATCTGGATCAGGTTGGATAGCCCCGGTCCGGCGCTGTTCCGACAGACACGCATCGGTCAAATGGGCGAACCCTTCACAATCTTCAAACTTCGCAGCATGGTTCAGGACGCAGCGCAGCGCGGCGGTTACTCGACCAGTCGGGGGGACGCGCGCATTACGAGAGCGGGCCATTTCGTCAGGCGCACCAGCCTCGATGAACTTCCTCAGCTGTTCAATGTCCTGCGCGGAGATATGAGCCTGGTCGGACCGCGACCTGACACGCCAATGCAGCGGGATAATTACTCCGCTGAAGACTGGGGCCGCCGCCATCTGGTTCGGCCCGGCATCACCGGGCTTGCCCAGGCACGGCTGCGGTCAACCGCCAGTGCGCAGGATCGTCTGGCGCTCGATCTTGAATATGTCTCCACGGCAAGCTTGCCGCGCGATCTGGCAATTCTGCTTGAAACGGTTCGCACCGTGATTTTCCGAAAGACCTACTGACGATGTGCGGAATTTCAGGATATTGGTCCTTTTCTGGCCGTAGCGTCCCAATTGATCGGATCGCGGCAATGTCGCGTTCGCAGGGGCATCGCGGCCCCGATGGTGATGGCGTTTACTGCAACGGACGGGTTGCCTTGGCCAACCAGAGGCTTGCAATTATCGATGTTGAGCGCGGCGATCAGCCGTTTGTCTCTGACGACGGCTGCGTGGCAGTCGTCCAGAACGGCGAGATATTCAATTATATTGAGCTGGCGAGGGAGCTGCGCGCGCAGGGTGTTCGGATCGACACCCATTCCGATACCGAGGTTCTGCTCCGCGCCTATCTTCACTGGGGTGCGGATTTTGTTAGCCGCCTCAACGGGATGTTCGCGATCGCGATTTGGGACAATCGGGATCGGACCCTGCGCCTTTATCGGGATCGAATTGGGGTCAAGCCACTGTTTTATACACAGTCGGCCGAAGGTTTCGTGTTTGCATCTGAGATCAAGGCAATCCTTGCTGCCGGGATCGAGCCGCAGCTCGATTTGCAGGCACTCGACCTATTTCTGACCTTCAATTACGTCCCGCCCCCCTACACTGCCTTCGCTGGCATCCAGCACTTGCCGCCGGGCTGCATGGCAGAATTGCGGGCCGGAGAAGACTTGCGGATCAAGCGTTGGTGGTCACTTACTCAGCGCGATCTGGCGGAGCGTAGCGAAGCGGCTTGGACGGGTGAGTTCCTTGATCTTTTCGAAGATGCAGTTCGTCTCCGCCTGCGTTCGGATGTACCATTTGGCGCTTTTCTTTCGGGCGGGGTCGATTCCACATCGGTCGTCGGTTTCATGGCGCGCAATATGGATCGCCCGGTTCGCACATTTTCGATTGGCTTTGATGATCCGCGATTTGATGAAACCGCTAGCGCCCGACTGGCTGCGCAAAGGTTTGGTACAGATCACATCGCCGAAATCGTCGAATCCGACATGGTCAGCCAATGGCCGAATGTCATCTGGCACCTCGATCAACCCCACGGAGATGTATCCTTCATGCCGACCCGGCGGGTTTCCGAACTGGCCTCGCGTCATGTGAAAGTTGTGCTGACCGGTGATGGCGGTGATGAATTGTTTGCTGGCTATGACAAATACCGCAGTTTCTTCGCATCTCGCCCTGAAAACGAGAATGAAGGGGAATTCCGCGCAGCCTATCTCAACAATATCTCGTTATTCAATGCGGCAGAGAAACGTCGGCTTTATCTGCCTGCCTTCGCACAAAAGGTTGACGAAAACGCCGCGCGCGACCTGGTTGCCGGGCATTTTGACGACAGTCGGCACTGGGACCGTCTTAACCAGGCACTGAACATCGATATGCAATTGCTGTTACCGGGCAACAATCTGGTAAAGCCGGACCGGATGGGCATGGCTGTCGGGGTTGAAGCCCGGACGCCTATGCTGGACTATCGGATGATGGAATTTGCCTTCACCATGCCCGAAGGTTTCAAGCTGCGCGATGGTGAAACCAAATATCTTTTCAAGAAAGCTGTGGCCCCGATGATCGGAGCTGATCTTGCCTATCGCAAAAAACAGATGTTCACCGTGCCGATCGGGGAATGGTTCAAGGATCGGTTGGCCACTGCTGCGCGGGAGACCTTGCTTGGCCAGAATTCATTGACGCGCAACATCTTTGATCCCACCGTTATGGCATCTTATCTCGATGCGCACATCGCCGGAACCGAGAATCGCACCCGCGAAATTCGTGCATTGATGGCCATTGAAATTTGGGCGCGCCAATTTCTGGGCGAGGCAAAACCACAGAAGAAGCTGTCCGATGCAGCATGATGTGCTTGCCCTGATTCCGGCGCGAGCGGGTTCCCGCAGGGTTCCGGGCAAGAACACGCGCCTCCTTGGCGGCAAGCCTTTGGCCGTTTGGACATTCGAGGCCGCGCTGGCATCGCGCGCGGTGGGAAAGGTGTTGCTGTCAACCGATGACAAGGAATTGATGGCGCTTGCACAGGCGCAGGGGATCGCTGTGCTCGAACGGCCTCAGGATCTGGCGGGGGATCATGCGAGCAGCGTCGATGTCGCCACACATGCGCTGGAAAGTGAACGTTCCGAGGGGCGAGACTGGGCGGCATTGTGCCTGTTGCAGCCGACCTCTCCCTTTCGTGCAGAGGGCCGGATCGACGCTGGACTTGGGCTGTTGCTGGGCAACCCAGCCACCGCGGCGGTGGTGGGCGTCGCCGCACCATCCCATCACCCGCTGCATTGCCTGATAGAGGACAACAATGGCAATGTATCGCTGATCGAAACGGCTGGCGCGCCGGTCGCTTCGCAACGCAGTCAGGATCTGCCCCGGGCATGGGCGCTAACAGGCTCATTCTATGCAATCCGCTCCGCAGTTCTGCGTGAGCAACGGTCTTTTCTGCCGGCGCATTGCCTGCCCTTGGTATGTGATGGGCCGGGCGAAGGGATCGATATCGACTGGCCCACCGATTTCGATCGCGCCGAGGCGCACCTTGCACTGAGCAAGGGCATTCACCGATGACACGGTTTCTTGGTTCAACGGCGATCTTGTTGGCGATCACCTTCGCGTCCAAGCTGATTGGATTTGTGCGGGAATTGATCCTGCTTGAATCGCTTGGCATCGGAGCTGAGCTCGACGTGTTTGTCATTCTCTACGGCCTGGTCGGCCTGATGTCGGGAGCCTTGGGCATCTGCATCGTCACCAGCCTTACCCCGATAGCTGGGAAGTTCCGAACACGCGCGAACACCATTGGGCTGATGGCGGAAGGGCTCCGCGCTGGTATGGCAGCGGGCGCTGCGGCGCTGGCGCTTTGCCTGATTTATGTCGCTGTACTGGGCACAGGAGGAACATCAAGCGCATGGCAAGTCGCCCTTGTCGTGCCGTTCATTGTGCCTTTTTCCCTGCTCGCGGAATATCAGGTCGCTCTTTTCCTTTCGCGCAATCAACGTATGCCGGTGATTGCGGGCAATCTCATTATTTCGCTGCCGCTGGTTGCCGCACTGCTGATCTTTGATCTTGGCATTGTCACCTATGCCATCGGGCTCGCCGCCAGTTTTATCTTCCGAGCGGTGATTTTCGCCGCGTTACTGATGGGATCGAGCGAAGGGGAGGAAACGGGAATCGCTGCGGCCTCAACATCGCTGTTTGGTGCGCGGTTGGGCCGAACGCTAGCCGGAGGTTCCGCCATGCTGGCAATTTCTGCAATCGCTATATCCGCGCCAATGGCTGCCCGCGAGTTGGGCGAAGGTCAGGCGACGGTAATCGCATATGGGCTCAAGGTTCCGCAGCTGATCATTACGTCGATCTGGTTTGTGCTTGGAACAGGGTTTTTCGCGCAGATCGTCACTCGCGGCACGCATGGCAGTAAGCGGCAGATTGCTATCTACACCGCATTCAATTTTGCAATTTTCGCCGCCATCATGGCGGGCACGCTTTTGCTCGGCCAGCTGGCTGATTTGCCGGAGATTCTGGCGTCATCGCAATTGATGCAAATTCTGCTCGCTAGCGCGCCTTTCTTGCCTCTCATAGCGCTGACTCCCCTGATTGAGATGAGCCAGCGCCTGCTGGCAACGGTCCAGCACCAATTGACCGTTCTGGCAATTGCTGCGTCCATTTTGATCGGTGGATTGGCCGCACAGGGCATCGCACTTGCCACCGGATCTGCGCCCCTGCTCGCACTCTCGCCAGCGATTGCGGGTGGTCTCGGCGCAATTGCCGCCTGCGTGATTGTTTCGCGACTCAACCTTTCAGCCACCAAATACGAAGCGAGCCATTCCAATGCCCCAGCCTGATCGCGCCATCACCATTGGCAAGCGAACCCTGTCTGATTGCGATCCTTGCTTCATCATCGCCGAAATTGGCGTCAACCATGATGGCGATCTTGATATCGCGCATAAGATGATAGACGCGGCGCATGAATGCGGCGCCGATGCGGTCAAGTTCCAGACATTCAAAACCGATGCAAACATCCTGCGCGATGCGCCCAAAGCCGATTACCAGAAACGGCAGACCGGTGACGGCACACAATTTGAAATGGTGCAAAAGTTAGAATTGGATTTTGCTGATTTTGCGAACCTCAAACAGCATTGCAATACGGTCGGCATAGAGTTTCTGACAACGGCATTTGACGCCGAATCGCTGGATTTCGTAATTTCGCTCGCTCCGTCATGCCTCAAATGGCCTTCTGGAGAAATCAACAATCTGATGCTGCTTAGACAAGCTGCAAAGTCACAATTGCCAGTCCTGCTTTCGACCGGGATGGCGAGTTTGGCGGAGGTGGATCGGGCGCTTGATGAATTGCGCGGAGCGTGTGATTTTGCCGTGATGCAATGCGTTTCCGACTATCCGGCGCGGCTTGAAGATCAGAATCTGCGCGTGCTGCAGACCTTTGCTGCTGCGTTCAATTGCCCGGTCGGCCTGTCCGATCACACGCTTGGCCAATGCGCAGCAATTGCCGCGCGAGCCTTGGGAATGTCGGTACTGGAGAAGCACTTTACGCTCGATGCCTCTGGCGCGGGTCCGGATCATGCGGCTTCGATGGAGCCAATGGAATTCAAAGCGATGGTTGAGACGCTACGGGCTCTGGAAATTGGTTTGGGCAACGGGATAAAGCGCCCGGTCGATGCCGAACTTTCAACGCGCGCAGTTGCCCGCAAGAGCCTTGTCTATGCTCGCGACCTGGCTGAAGGCCATACACTCACCGCTGGCGATCTCTGCGCCAAACGACCGGGCACGGGGCTTGCCCCCGATCTTGTAGATCTCGTGATTGGTCGGGGGCTGACGAGGAGAGTTCTGGCGGACGCTTTTGTCAATTTGAGTGATTTGGGAGGGAGCGGCGAATGACCAACACCAATCTCTTCGGCGTCTACGGTGCCGGGGGCTTTGGCCGCGAGGTGATGCCCATCCTCTCGCGTTTCGCCGCACAAAGCTATCCCATCGGAACCTGGCGCACGGTTTTCGTTGATGACGCCGCTGCGGGCGACGCAAACGGGCAGTATTCCGTGATGACGCTTGGTGAATTTGCCAAGGCAGAGGCACAATCGCGCGAGATTGTTCTCGCTGTAGGCAGCGGAGAGCTGCGTCAGAAGTTGGCGGATAAATGCACCGATACCGGTGTTGCCATTGGCGCTCTCACCGCCCCCAATGCCATGGTTCTTGATAATGTGACTTTTGGCCAAGGCGCGGTGTTGTGCCCGTTTTCCATGGTCACGTCCGATACAGTGATCGGCGATCTGTTTCAGGCCAATATTTATGCCTATGTTGCGCATGATTGCATTGTTGGCGACCGCGTGACGCTTGCCCCTGGAGCAAAAGTGAACGGCAATGTTGAAATTGGCGACGACGTCTATGTTGGTACCGGCGCTTTGATCCGTCCGGGTCAGCCGGGCAACCGGCTGAAAATTGGCGCGAAGGCTGTCATAGGCATGGGTGCCGTTGTCACCAGCAATGTTGAACCGGGCGCCGTGGTGGTTGGGAACCCGGCCAAAGCCATGGTCCGATAATGCGATGCTGATCGATTATCTTACGGGAAGCCGTGCTGATTTCGGCCTTATGCTGCCTTGCCTCAAATCGCTGGATAATGCGCCCGATTTCGAGTGTCGGATTGTCGCCACAGCTCAGCATCTCGCGCCGGGATATGGCGAAACCGTCGCCGATGTGGAGAAGACAGGTCTGAAAATCGCGGCACGGATCGCTGTGCCACTGAGCGGGGAGGATGGCGGAGAGATGGCTCTGGCTATGGCGACAGAGCTTTCAGAGCTGACCAAATTCTGGAGCGGCCACCGGCCCGATGCGGTCATGCTGTTGGGTGACAGGGGCGAAATGCTGGCGGGCGCATTGGCGGCGATGCACCTTTCCATCCCGATCATTCATGTCGGCGGCGGAGAGCGGTCCGGAACTCTGGATGAGAGTTTCCGACACGCCATTACCAAGCTTTCGCATATTCACCTGTGCTCCACCGCGTTTGCCGCAGAGCGCATCATTCGCATGGGGGAGCATTCCGACAATGTCATGACGATAGGCGCGCCCGGGCTAGTTGGAATTTGCGAATTGGCTGCACGCGAATTCGATTTTTCTGACCGCTGCGGCTTTCCGAAAGATCGCAATGCTGCGCTGGTGATCTACCATCCCGTTGTTCAAGAAGCGCACCGAGCGGCCGAACAGGCGCACGCGGTCATCGAAGCGGTCCGTAAGGCTGGCTTTTGCCAATTGGTGCTTCGCCCGAATTCCGATGCAGGGGGCAAGGCGATCGGCGCGATGCTCGATCAATTTGGCGGCGATCCCGAAGTAAGGGTGATCGACCATCTCCCGCGCGCCGATTATCTGGCCGCTATCCGTGAGGCAGACATTCTGGTCGGCAATTCATCATCAGGCATTATAGAATCCGCCAGCTTGGCCACACCGTTTCTCAACATCGGTTCGAGGCAAAACGGCCGCGAGCGCAACGCCAACACCGTGGATTGCGAAGGCACGGAGCCGGGTGAATTGGCGCAAGGCATTGCAAAAGCGTTGAAGGCCGACACTTCGGCCATGAACATCTATGGCGATGGCACTGCAGACAAGAAATTGGTTGAGGCGCTGCGGTCCATCAACTTTGGCCCGGAATTGCTCGCAAAAATGAATGCCTATTGAAGCCGCTATCGGCGGTCTGGCGCTGCGCTGGCGTGGAATTTCATCCCGTCATCTATTTCCGGAACACTTGTTTCAATGTCGGCAGTGCCGAATTGCGTACCGCGCGAATAAGTATAACCCAACGCGAACATGATCGTGCCAAAGGCGCGGATATCGGTGATGATTGCTTCCATCATCCCAATCGCAAGAAAAATCATGAAACTGAATAAAAACAGATAGTTTCGCTGGCGCCAGCCGAGAGTCCCGAACGCGGTAAGGAATAATATAAAGGCGAAAAGCGGGACATATCCATAGGCGGCCCACACCTGCAGCAACAGATTGTGGGCGTGTTGAATTTCCAGTCTCTGATAGATCGGATAAATGTTCAGAAAATCCGCGAAGGCTGCCTCGCCAAAATTGAACGCATAGGCACCGCGCGTCTGGACAAAATGCAAGCTGACTTCGATGATTTGCAGACGCAAACGGTCCGAAAAATTGTCGAGGCTAAACGTGCGCAAAAACAGCACTGCCAAGGCGAGCGCCACGGTCACCATTATCAGAAATCGCTGCTTGCGGACTTTTTCAAACGACAGCGCGGATGCAATTAAAGTCAAGGCCAGCAGCGATCGCGATGCGACAAAAATGGCAAACGCAAACAATAGAGCAAAGCAAAACAATCGCACGCCACGCTTCATTCGCATTACGATCAAGGGCAGGAATACTGCCAGCATCGATGCCGAGTGGTTGTTATCTGGTGGGTAGAGCAGCGCTTCCTGACTAAGCTGTGCATCGGTGAAATACAGCCCAGCATAGATTGCCGTCATCACCCCTAGAAAGATCGGGATTGCGCGCGAAAGGTCATCTTTTTCAACCCCCAGCATCAGGCCAATAGCCAAGCTAGCGGTGGCAAACAGAAACTTTAGCGCGTCCAAATTGCCCCAGCCAACACCGTAGCTGAGGATTGGGCCCAAAACAGCAAGGCCTGCAAATACGAGAAACAGCATCAGAATTGAACCGGATCCGTCTGGCAGTTTTGGGCTTACCCTTATGCCGCGATACGAGATGAGGAATCCTGCCTGCACCAGAATGGCGCCCGAATAGAGGGCTGGCATCAGCAGGCTGGCAAAAACCGCTACAAAGGCAAGCGCCAACGTCACCTGCGGCCACGTCCTTCGGCGGCCGATGGCGGGGCGGTAAAGGTCACAAGAAACACCACAAAGGCCAGCGCCGCCGCTGGGGTCCGCAGAGGGTAATCGAACAAACTGCCCGCAACCAGCACCAGTATCGCCAGTAGCGCGCAGAAACGCATCTGGCTCGCTGCGGCAATTGGGTGCGCGATCTGCTTTCGGTTAGCCCACGCGATCCGGGCAATCCAGCGCGCAATCACCGCAAGAATTAGCGGAATGACCAATCCACCTTCGATAATGATTTCCAGCCAATCATTATGCGCGTGATTGATGTAGGCAGGCTGGATTAGTTCGTTTCTTTCGTAAACTTCAAACACTTCTGGAAAGGTGCCAAGCCCCCAGCCAAACGGAAGCGCTTGACCTAACATGGCGGAAATTTCTGGCAGAATTTGAAACCGCAGATCGTCAAAGCTGTCCTTATCCGCCAGCCTTTCGAACCCGGCACCAACCCCGGTTAGAAACAGCAAGGTCGCCGTCAGGATTAGCCCCAAGGGGATCAAGGTTACTGCAATTCTCTTGGAACGATTTGCTGGCCGCGAGGTGCTAGACAGGCGCGCATTGGCGAAGATCGTAACCGTAACCAGAAACGCTCCCATCGCCAACAGCGTGCCGATACGTGACCCGGTCATCACGGCCAGTGCGACGAGGCCCAGACCCAGCCCTCGCCCAATCCAATCGAAAGGCCCAGCTCTATCCCTCGCAAATTTTTCACCATAGGCGAGCACGAATGGAATGGTGGCTGCTAACATTACTGCATGATGATTACGGTTCGCAAACAAGCCGACGGGAAAGCCCTCATTGGTAATTCGGTAGAAATATAGTATCGCTTGTGACGGTGCGAGCGCTTGAAGCAGGCCGAGAGCCGCAGAGATAAGCATCAATCCGGTCACCAGTTTAAGCGTGTTGCTGCGCACTTTTTCAGGACTTATCGCTAGCAAAATCAGGCCCGCTAGCGGCACCAGAACCGCCCCAAAGGAATTGATGGTGGCCATCGGAACCACTGAAACAGGCTGCCATGTAAGGGCAATCTGAGCCGCGTCCTGCGCTTCAGCAAGCGGCTCTCGACCGGGAAGAGATGTCCAGATCATAGGCGGCAGCGGAATAAGCTGAACCAAGGCAAAGCCAGCCAGTGCCAGCAGAGCGCCGACCGGAACAGCAAACCCGGTGCGCTCAGAACCGAGCCATTGGTAAATCGCATATCCTAATGCCAGCACCACCATTGGTCTTAGCAACACCAGCGAAGCTGTGTCAGCACGGGCGCTGCCGCCGGTCAGGAAAATCAAAGTGGTGAAACCCATTACCAGCAGGGACACAACTGACGCCCGATCAAACCGGGTCAGCCAGCCAGACTTATCCCTCGGGAGTGATTGTGATGGTTTTGAGGAGAACATCAGAAGGTCGAGCCTGCGTTTCGGGAAGATAGATGGAAAGCCATTGGAAACGACAGCTTTCCGTGACTGTCAAATCGAGCGAGCCCGTTGGAACCGGGCCAGCCTGTGCGCAGGCCAAACGGGCCTCAGGCGGGGCGGCGGCTGTCAAGCCGCTGCCATTCTGGGGTTCGATGGCCAGCGCTGCGGAGTACTTTCCAGAAGGGAGCGCCACGAGCCGGTAGGCGACGGTCCCTGTGGCTCCGCTTGACAGGCTCAACAGCGCGGTGCCTCCGTTGAGCGGTTGGAGGAATACCGCACCATCGTCGCCGGTGGCCCACGATCCGGGATATCTGGGCTCCATGATAAAATCATCGTCGGTTAAGCGGGGGGTGACCTCAAGACGACTTTCGCCGACCAGTTCTGCAATGGTTACGGCATCATCGAAGCGACCATGCGCGGCCAACGCAGCGGCGAAATCTGCGCTGAATTCCGCCGGGATTACGTCCTGACCTGCAAGCATGCGGTGCAATTCGACAAAGCCCGAATGGCTTTCCGGGGTGCGCAATGCGTGGAAATACAGCAGGCTTTCCCATGGAGGGCTGAGCCTCAATTGCTGAGCGACTTCATCACGGATCTCACGCTCGGACATCCCTCGGACGAGATTACGAGCCGCCGGATCACGAAAGCCGCTGCGTCGCCTGAGAACGGCGTCGTAATGTTCCATCGCTTGTTTGATCTCGCCGTTTCGTGCCGCATGTTCGATCAGGAATATCTGAGTCTGTGTATCGCGCCGACTTAGCGCATCCCCGGCCAGTAACAATTCGGCTTCGGGCGCGGTCCAATCCTCAGCCAGCGCCAATATGCGCAGGGCGCGTGGGTTAAGCGGCCAGTTCGCCAGCGATTGCCTAGCCTTGGTGGAAGCGCTGAGGAGGTCAGCGCCGCCTTTTTCGACTGCTTGATTGCGGGCATTGGCCCCATTGATGAAATCGCGGTCTGCCGAAGCCACAAGTGCATTTGAATTAAGCGGAAACAAGCTTCGTGACAGATCAGGGTCGGCCCGTTCCGTCACTTTGGACGCCGCAGACAGCAGCATCACCGCCGCCAGCGCAGCTGTCAGGCTGCCGATCAACCAGCGATTGTGCAGTCGGTCGGACATGACAGATCAGGCTTTCTTGTCCGCTTCATTGTCACCATAGCCATAGTCGTAGCCATAGCCGTACCCGTAACCATACCCGAATCCGGAGCGGCCCTCTTGCTTGTATTTGGTGACGAGGGCGCCAAAGACATTGGCATTGACGATCCGCAGTCTTTCGATCGAATTGCGAATCCCGCGCATTTGCACGCCGTCGGCCTCGATTGTGTAAACAATACCATCAACCGAATTGCTGATGAGGGGGACGTCTGCCAGTCCTAACATCGGCGGCGCGTCGACCACCACAACATCAAACCTGCGCTTAAGTTCGTCGATCAGTTCGCTGAATTTGCGGGTAGAGAACAGCTCAGCTGCGTTCGGCGGACGTGGTCCGCCAGCAATGACCGAAAGATTGCCATGTTCAGTTTCGATTAGCAGCGAATCCAGATCGCCGCCGCCGGTCAGGTAGTTGGTCAGCCCGGTTTCAGATTGAATGTTGAGATAAGAGGCCACCGATGGGGATCGAATGTCAGCATCGACCAGCACCGTCTTGTTGCCAGTCCGCGCCAGCGTGATCGCAAGCGCGACTGCGGAACTGCTCTTGCCTTCGCCGGGGCGGGTGCTGGTGAGGATAAACGAATCAGGCAGGCCATGGTCGGTCAGCAGGCCAAGATTTGTCTGAGCCGCGACATAGGCTTCGCTTATTGCCGATTTCCGATCAAGCACCGCCTCCACGACATCATCGCCATCGGTCTTGGGTATTACACCGAGCAAGGTCATGCCCAATTCGCGCACCGCAGTCGGATCGCGCAAGGATTTGTCGATCTGTTCCAGCGCGAACACCACGCCAGCAGCAATCGCGAGCCCGCCTATCAACGATGCGAGCAGGTTGATCAGCAAATTCGGGCTTGAGGGAGCCTGAGGCAATTCGGCGCGATCGACGATCGACACATTGTTGGTGCCCACGCCTGCCACGCCAATCTCCTTGAAGCGCTGCAGCAGGCCATCATACAATTGCCGATTGGTATCCACTTCGCGCTGGTAGATATTGTATTGGATGGATGCCTGTTGTTCGGTCACCAGATCCCGCTTGAGCCCGTCAATTCGGCCAAGCAATTCTTGCTCGCGCTGCTGCGCTTGCGAAAAGTCGGTTCGGGCCGCTGCGCTGATGCGGTCTTCCTCTTGGGAAATAGACAGTTGCAGTTGGGCCAGCTGCGCTTCAAGCGATTGCAGCGGCGGGTATTCCGGCCCAAAACGCGCCTCAAGGCTAGAGAGACCAGCCGCCACCTCCGCTTGTTCGCGGCGCAGACTGCTCAGTGTGGCGTTTTCGACAATCGCGGTGTCGACACCGCGCTGTAACCGGCTTTGGGCGCGAATCCGGTCCGCAATCGCCATCGCCAATTCGGTGTTGAGCGCCTCGATATCGGCGATCGTCAGCGTTCTTTCGGTTTCCGTTCTGCCTTCGGCAGTGCGCTGCTGAGAGAGTGTCACGATGCCCGAATTGGCGGCATAATTCACCAAATCACGTTCCGAAGTTTCCAGGCGTCCGCGTAACGTTTGCAGTTGCTCGCTCAAGAATTCGCGCGCTTCTACCGAGGAGGCGAAGCGGCGGTCGAGATTGGATTGAATATATTCGTCGGCCCAGGCGTTGGTGATATCGCGCGACAGCGCCGGATCGGGCGATGTAAAGCGCAGATCAACAAGCGCCGAGCCGCGAATGGGTGAAATACCGACGTGACTCAGGAAAAGCTCCACCGCTTCACGGTTGCGCTTTTCCACCTGTTCACGAGACAGTGCGGCGACACCGGAATCACTGAGCATCAACCCCTCTTCGAGCTCTACTCCAAAAGTATCGAAGAAATCATCGGTTCTGGTCAGATTGAGGCGACGGATCACGCGCGCAGCGAGCGAGCGCGCTTCGAGCAGAGCATATTGGGTCTGGTAGAATTCAAGATCCTGGTCCGCCTCTTGCGGCGTCACCGCTTCTACATTGGTGACGTTGTCCTGCGAACGGCGAATTTCGACCCGAGCTTCTGCGGTGAAAGCGGGCGTTTGCAGCAATGTCACCAGCAATCCGGCTGCAACCGCTGCTGCAACAATAACGACCACCAACCAGCGCCGCCGGAAAACGATATCCCAATAGCGCAGCAAGATCGGTTCTGCGGTTACCTGATCGGCATTCAGCCGCACGGCGGCCTTGTCCTGTGAAAGCGAGGCGAAAGGTGTGTTCATGGTGGCAGCTTAATTTCGCGTGAAAAGGATGACGAGCGGCGAGGCGAGCGCCGGTGCGATGGTGACCAGTTGATCGATGGTGCGTCGGCGAGGGCTATCGCCCAGGACGATCGTGTCATTGGCAAATATTTGCGGGTCTGCGACCTGTCCGCGGCGCACAGCGTCAAGATCATAGACGCCGGCATACCGGTCCGCGCCCACTTCACGGAAAATGACGACCTGTTCGCGCTCGGCAAATTGGGTTGGCCCTCCTGCCAAAGCCAGCGTTCGCAGCAGAGTAAGTTCGCCCGCGGCAGGATAAATGCCGGGGCTTTTCACTTCGCCTTCGATCGCGATGGTCTGGCTTACGGTATCGACCAGATTCACCGAAACCTGAGGATTGAGAACGTAGCCCTCGCTCAATCGCTGTGCGATTAGGCGCTCCACATCTGCCGGGGCCTGGCCCTTGACTTCGATCGATCCGATGAAGGGATAGGACATCCGTCCACTACCATCGATCTGAACCTCGCGGGTGAGCTCCTCGACTCCGAAAACTTCAATTCGCACCTTGTCGAGTGCGCCCAGCTTCGCGGTGGTTTCTACCGGTGTCGGCAGTTCGTTGGATTCGAGAACCGATACAAACTCAGTGCTTTGCAAGGGCACAGGCTTTGCACAGCCGGCCAGCAGCAAGGTTGCCAATGCCAGCGCGGCAAAAGGTGGGTGGAAATTCAACGACTAATTCTCCGGCGAATTCGGTTTGATCGGTAGAGGGGCTTTTGCGCGATTGCCATCTGGCATGAAAGGGTCAATTCTGGGCTGCAACGTATTCAGGCACCATTTCGGCGATGATCTTGCGGACATCTGCAGCACGGCCATCGTCGAGCGCCTTAGCCAAATGTGAAAGCGCCTCCATCAAGGCATCATATGGCATGTGCTTCTCGCGTGCCTGCATGATGCGCGGATGCGATGTTGGCAAAGGGTCATCGCCAATCAGGAGCTCTTCATAGAGCTTCTCTCCCGGCCGCAATCCGATCTCGGTAATCGCGATGTCGCCATCCGGCCGCTCATCGGATATTTCCTGCAATCCCGACAAGCGGATCATCGTCCGGGCAAGGTCGATTATCTTGATCGGATTACCCATGTCGAGCACGTAGACCTCTCCGCCCTCGGCCATGGCGCCAGCTTGAATGACCAACTCCGCCGCTTCGGGGATTGTCATGAAATAGCGGTTGATGCGCTTGTCAGTGATGGTCAGCGGCCCGCCTTGCCTAATTTGTCTTTTGAACAGGGGCACGACCGATCCCGATGACCCCAAGACATTACCGAACCTTACCATCGTCATCACTGTCTTGCCGGAAATCTCAGGCCGGGCCGCATGCGCTTGAAGGATCTGTTCGCACACCCTTTTGGTCGCACCCATGATGTTTGTGGGACGCACAGCTTTGTCCGTGCTTATCAGGATGAAATTGGAAACTTCGCGCGCCAGTGCCGCCTGCATGATATTGAGAGTGCCAATGATGTTGTTGCGTGCGCCGCCGATCACATTGGCTTCTACAAGCGGGACATGCTTGTAGGCCGCCGCGTGGAAAATGGTATCCGGACTGTGCCGTTCCAAAATGCGATTGATTGAAGCTCGGTCAGAAATGTTGCAAAGTTCCGGCACAATTTCGAAATCTGCCCTGATGGACTTGGCCAAATCGCGGATGGCATTATCAACCGAATATAGCGCAAATTCGCTTAGCTCCACCAGCACCAGCTTGCTCGGAGAAAGCTGCGCGATCTGGTTGCAAAGCTCACTGCCTATCGAGCCGCCTGCCCCCGAAACCATTACGGTTTTCTCCGTAATGGTTTGCGCCATAAGCCTTTTGTCGGGAGCGATTGGTGACCGCCCGAGCAGATCGGCAATATCGATTTCCCGGAATTCGTTGATCGAAACACCGCCTTCGATGATGTCGCGCACATTGGGCAGCGCCATGATCTGTACCGGTTGTTCGCCAAGGCCTTCCATGATTTGCTGTTTGGCGCTGTGCGTCAGGCGAGGGAGAGCGAGGTAGATATCGCTGATCTCCTTGTCCCGCACCAGTGTCGGCAAATCGCTGGAATGATAGACCTTGAGACGGTCCAGCCGTTGACCGCGCATCAACACGTCATCGTCGACATAACCTTCGATCCTGAACCCCGGCTCATGCCGCATCGCGCTGGCCAGGCGCATGCCCGGTGCACCGGCGCCGTAAATCAGGATTCGCCGGGCATTGCCGTGAACCCCGCCAAATGCGGCCAAGTCCATGATGACATAGCGGATCATAATCCGGCTGAGCACGAGCAGCAGGAAAAAAATGATGGGTTGCAGCACTGAGAGCGTACGCGGCACTCCGGGGATAAGAACGATCAGAAAGACAATCACCATCGGGGCCAACATGATGCCGACGGCTCCGGCGATTCGCATCATAGTGCCGCTGCCGGAGAAGCGGAAGAACTCGCGATAAACGCCACTCGCGAATGCCGCGGCGAACCAGAAAACCAGCGCGCCCACTGTTAATTTTGCAACGTCCTCCGTGAACAGGCGCCATTCGTTGAGCCGCAGGTAATAGGCGATCCAGACGGCCAGCACACAAAGCACGGCATCACCGGCACCAACCAGAATCCGCTTCTGGCTGCGCGAAAATTCATCCAAACGATCAACCGCCGCTCTGGCACGCAGAGCGAACGGCATTGACGCCGAGGTATTGTCCAGCATGAGCGACCACCGAACCAAAAGATGAAGCACAGGCGCACACGCATGTGTCGCCGCCTCCACCAGAGACCGTCCGCCTACACGCAGTGCCGGAGTTACACAAGAAAGTAGCCGTTAAGAAAGCGCGATATCGGGCGCATCTTCCTGTTTCATGCCGACAATGTGGTATCCGCCGTCGACATGATGGACCTCTCCGGTCACGCCTGAGGCAAGGCCGGAGAGGAAATATAGACCCGCTCCGCCGACATCCTCGATAGTGATATTCCGCCGCAGCGGTGCGTTCAATTCGTTCCATTTGAGGATATAGCGGAAATCCCCGATCCCGCTCGCCGCAAGCGTCTTTACCGGTCCGGCGCTGATCGCGTTGACGCGAATACCTGCGGGGCCGAGATCGTTGGCGAGATAGCGCACGCTCGCTTCCAGCGCGGCCTTGGCGACCCCCATGACGTTGTAATGCGGCACAACTTTCTCCGCGCCGTAATAGGTCAGCGTCAGGATGCTGCCGCCGCCGCCGCCGTCTTCACGCAGAGGCGGCATCATTGCCGCCGCGCGCTGTGTGACCGCGACCAGCGAATAGGCCGATATGTTCATCGTCATCAGGAAATTGTCGAGGCTGGTGTCGACATATTTGCCGCGCAGTTCGTTTTTGTCCGAAAAACCGATCGCATGGACCACGAAATCGAGCGTGTCCCAGCGCGCCTTGAGCGTTTCGAAAGCTGAATCCAATGACTCCATATCGGATACATCACATTCAAACGTGAAATCGCTGCCCAGCTGCTCGGCCAGCGGTTTGACGCGTTTTGCCAAAGCTTCCCCCTGATAGGAGAACGCCAGCTCCGCCCCATGATCGGCAAGCTGCCGGGCGATACCCCATGCCAGCGACTTGTCATTGGCAAGCCCCATGATCAGCCCGCGCTTTCCTGCCATCAATCCCGGCATCAGCTGCGTCATGTCGCCGTCTCCTTTGTCTGTCTCTGCGCGCCGATGCCCAACTCGCGTTCCGGTTCGGCCAGCGCTGCGTTCAATTCCGCCCCGATAACGAGGCCAAGCCCGACGAGCCAGAAAAAGAACAACGTAATCATGATCCCGGCCATGCTGCCATAGGTCAGGCTATAGGAAAAGAAGCTGCGCAGGACCGGAGGCAAGGCGGTCGACACGCCGAGCCACCACAGCGCAGTGAACAGCGCGCCGGGCCATTTGGGATAGGCCTTTGCGCGATATTCCGCCGGGGTCAGCGTGAAGAACAACAGATAAAGCGATCCGGCAAGGCCCAGCGCGGGCACGATCCGCGACAATCGCAGGGCCCCGGCAGCATCGGAAAGCTGAGGAAAATTGGCCATAATGACCTGCTGAACCGCGCCGATGGCGACTTGTGCAAACAGCGATACCATCAGCAGCACCACGGCGCCAACGATCAGCCCAGCGGAAAATAGCCGGTTGCGCCAGAATGCATAGAGCGCCTGCGTTCCATAGGCGCGGCGCAGAATATCGCGGATCGTTTCGACCAGGCTCGACACTGTCCACAATGCAAAGCCCGCGCCAAGCCACAACAGCCATCCGTCGCGGGCAAAGATGATTTCCTCGGCCACGGGGCGGATGGCATTGCTGACCGCGCCCGGCATGGCGGTCAGCACTGTCGTGACCAATTCGAGTGCGCGCGTCCGTCCGCCGACCAATTCGAACAAGGCTGCCCCGACGATGAAGAACGGGAAAATCGCCAGCATCGACAGATAGGCCAGGTTCCCGGCGTGGATAAACCCATCATTGTAAGTGCCGACCAGCACCCGGCGGATCGTTTCAAACACCCGCGTGCCCGGCCCGGTGTAATGCGCGATGAACCCCAGCACCCCCGGCGGCGCATTGTCCTCGCCTTGGCCTGCGAAATGGAAAGGCTGCGACTGCGCGCGCCTCCGCCGCGCCTCTGGCGAATATGAGCGCAAGGCATCTGAGGGCTGCACCTGTTGCGAGGAATACGGCCGATTGAACGGCGGCGGCCGGTTGGTCGGCGGCGGAATGTCCTCTTGTTCGCTCAATGCGTCGTTCGATCCCCGGACCCTTGCCCTATAGCCCGAATTTTTCACGCGGCCGCGCCGGATCGGTCCAGTCGCCCAGTTTTTCCTTCAGCGCCCCAATGTCCACCGGCATCTGAATTTCCAGCGTGACCAGTTGATCGCCGCGCGCCGGGCCAGCGCCCTTTGCCGCAGCCGATCCTGCGCCCGGTTTGCGGGTCCAGCCCTTGCCCGACAGGCGCATGACCGTTCCTCCGCTGACGCCCGGTTTGAGCGTCAGCATCACCGGCCCATCGACGGTCGGGCATTTGATCTTGCCGCCGTTGACCGCTTCATCGAGCGTGATCGGCAAGTCCATGCGGATATTGTCGCCGTCGCGGCGAAAGAAGGGATGCGGGGCAATTTCGACCATCACGATTCCATCGCCATGGCCGCCGGGGCCAGTGTGGCCTTTGTCTTTCAATCGCATCTGCGTGCCGTCCTCGACCCCGGCGGGCAGTTTCAGATTGATCGCTTTGCCATCGGCCAGCGTGATCCGCTGATCCCGGCCAGAGGCTGCTTCGACGAACGGGACTGCCAGCCGGTATTGAATATCCGCGCCGCGTCTGGGCGGCGGCGGAGGTGGGCGCTGGCCGAAACCGCGCGGCCGCGGGGGTTCCTGTTGGCGCGCGCGGCCGCCGAACAACCCTTCGAACAGATCGCCGAGGTCCATTTCGTCTGCGCCAAAGCCGCCAAATTCCTGATCGCGGTATCCGCCAGCCCCCGGCCTGCCCGCGCCGCCGTAAGCATTGCGGCCGAATCCGCGGCCCGCGCCCATCCCGGCGAAGGGGTTTGCCGGATTGCCTTCGCCGTCGATTTCCCCCCGGTCAAACTGGGCGCGCTTGTCCCTGTCTGACAGCAGATCATAGGCCTTGGTCGCGTCAGAGAATTTCTCCGAGGCTTTCGGATTGTCCTTGTTCCGGTCAGGATGCAGCTCTTTGGCGAGTTTGCGATAGGCGCTCTTGATCTCTTTTTCAGAAGCGGTGCGCGGCACGCCGAGGGTTTGATAAGGATCAGCCATGGTGTGTTAGCTAGGTGAGGCGCTCCGATAGAGCAAGATTGCTTGTGTTCTTTGCAAGAGATCGCGGGCTTTCCTACAACGGAGTAAAGGCGTATTTCGCCGCGCATGATAGAACACCGCTCAGCTATTTCTGGTGCCAATTGGGCAAGAACCCTGTGTCCACGCGGCAATTTTCGCGAACGGCATTTTCGCGCTCTGGACAGTGTGTCAGGTGTGTCAGCAACAGGAGCGCCCCAGTGATCGATAGAGTGATCGATAGCTCTGGCCAGACCGGCCATCAGCCCGCCGATAGCGCAATCATGTCGGGCGCTGACCCCTACGCGCTGTTCGATGCGTGGTTTGGGCTGGCGCAGGGGAGCGAGCCCAACGATCCCAACGCCATGGCGCTGGCCACCGCCACGTCCGTTGGCATGCCGTCAGTGCGGATGGTGCTGCTGAAAGGGCACGGCCCTTCAGAAAGCGGTGCGGGCGGCTTCACCTTCTTCACCAATGCCCACAGCCGCAAGGGCGAAGAGATTCGCGCCAACTGCCAAGCCGCGCTGCTGTTTCACTGGAAAAGCCTGCGCCGCCAGATCCGCATCGAAGGTCCGTTGACTGAGGTGACGCCGCAGCGCGCCGATGCCTATTTCCACTCGCGCCCGTTCAAGAGCCAGGTCGGATCGGCGGCAAGTGACCAGTCGCGCCCGATGCCCGACCGGCAGAGCTATCTCGACCGTGTGGCTGCGTTGACCGCACAGTATGAAGCAGCGGGTGCAGTGCCGCGTCCGGCGCATTGGACAGGTTTCACTTTGGCCCCGCAAAGAATTGAATTCTGGATGGACCGCGACAACCGGTTACACGATCGTCGTCTGTTCACGCTGGAGGGTGCCGCTGACGCCCTGAAGTGGACCGACACGCTGCTCTATCCGTAAAGGCCAACCATGACGCAAAAGATCCCATACTGGCACGTCGATGCCTTCAGCGCGCGGCCCTTTGGCGGCAATCAGGCGGCGGTGATGGTGCTCGACGAATGGCTGCCCGACGATGTGCTGGTGACGATTGGCGCGGAGAACCTGTTCGCCGAGACGGCCTTTGTGGTGCGCGATGCGACTGGCGCGGCGGATTGGGAACTGCGCTGGTGCACGCCGACCTATGAAATCGCGCTGTGCGGCCACGCGACGCTGGCGAGTGGGCATGTGCTGCTGAACCGCGATGGGGGTGACGGGATCACCTTTCGCACGCGCAAATCCGGAATACTCGAAGTGCGCCGCGATGGGGCGGGTTATGCGCTGGCGCTGCCCGCGATTGTGACTGAACCAGCCGAACATGCCGAGGCGGTCGCGCTGATGGGAGCAACGCCGCAGGCGGTTCACCGATCCGCGCTCGGCTACAATGTGTTCCTCTACGAAAGTGAAGCCGTAGTGCGCAGCCTAGCCCCCGATATTCGCGGGCTTGAAAGACTCGGCGCGGATCAGTTCATCGCCACCGCTCCCGGCGATGCGAGTGATGTGGTCAGCCGCGTGTTCGTGCCCGGCGGCGGAGTGGATGAAGACAGCGTGACCGGCTCTGCCCATGCCGTCCTTACCCCCTATTGGGCCAAGAGATTGGGGCGCGAGAGCTTCACCGCCTATCAGGCCAGCCAACGCGGCGGCGACCTGACGCTCAGGCTCGACGGCGATCGCGCGTGGCTCGGCGGGCCATGCGTGACGGTGGTTGAAGGGATATTCTACCTCTGAGGGTAAAGCGCCAGAATATCCGCTGCCTGATCGAGCATTGGCGGACGCTCGGCACTGGTCGAATGGCCGAGTCGGACCAGCGTCAGCCGTTGATCGGGCGAAACGAGGACATATTGGCCCATATGTCCGATCAGCGCGAACAGGCTATCGGGCGCGCGGTCGGGGAACAGGGGATGCTCGCCCAGTCCGGCGCCGGGGATCGGCCGGTTGAGCCAGGTCTGATAGCCATAATGCGGGCTGACGGGGCTGGGCGTGACCATCGCCTCGATCCAGCGGCTTGGCACCAATTGCTCGCCGCCTGGCGCGCGGCCACCGCCGCGAAGAAACTCGCCAAACCGAGCATAATCGAGCGCCGTGGCGTGCATCAGACTGCCGCCGATCAGAGTGCCCGAGGCATCGAATTCGGCTACGATCGAGGTCATGCCCAGCGGTCCGAAGAGCCGCTCTTGCAAATAGCCGGAGAGCGCTTGCCTGCGCGCGCCGGGATCATCGCTTTCGGTCAGCGCGCGCACGGCGATATCGGCGAGGATCACGGTGGTGTTGGAGGAATATTCGAACCTTTCCCCCGGCTCTGCCTCCAGCGGCTGTTCTTTCGCCCATTTCGCCATATCGTCGCGCCCGTCGAGGAACAGCATCCGCACCTCGGACGAATCGTAAGGTGGATCGCCCGCTTCGGTGTGGCGCAGGCCGGATCGCATCTGGAGCAAATGGCGCAGAGTGATGTCGGCACGCGGATCGCCGCTGCGCTGCCACAGCGGGACCGGCGCAGGCTCATCCACACTGAGCAACCCGTCCGCGACCAGCATACCGATCAGCACCGAAGTGACCGTCTTGGCCATCGACCAGCTGACAAATCTCGTGTCGGCGTCATAGCCTGCGCTGTAACGTTCGGCGGCGACCTTGCCATCGGCCAAGAGCAGCACCGCGCGGGTTTCGCCCAGCCCTTCCGCAGTGAACAGATCATCAACTTCGCGCGCCAGCTGATCCTTTGGCGCGCCCGCGTCCTCCGACACAGCGGCAAGCGCCTCTGCGCTCAGCGGCGGCGGCGCGGGGTCTGGGGCCTCGGAACAGGACACAGCAATTGCGGCAAGGGCTGGCAGGAGCGCGGCGGCAGCGATATGGGGGGGCAGGCGCAAGGTCATCCGGCTGTCAATTCTACAAGGGTTCCAACAAAGCAATGGCTAATAACGTCACAAAACCCTCGCGCACCTCGCGGATTGCGGTGTTTGTTCTGGTGGCGGCGATTGCCGCGATTGCCGCAGCTTTGTGGTTCAACCGCGCGCCGATCACCGGCTATGCCAATGTCGGCACGTCCTATGCCGCGCGGGTCGCGTGTTCATGCCGCTTTGTCGCGGGGCGCAGTCTTGAAGATTGCGAGAAAGACAAGCTTGGCGGAATGGAACTGGTCTCGCTCAGCGATGACGCAGAGGCCCGCAGCGTCACCGCGACTTTCCCGCTGGTTACTGCGAACACCGCCACTTACCGCGAAGGCTATGGCTGCGTTCTGGAAAAGTGGGAAGGTTAGGCGCCGCGCCTAGTCTGCTACGGAAACGGTCGAATCAATCCAGCCGCCACCAATCACGCGTTCGCCTGCATAGATCACCGCCGCCTGACCCGGTGCAACGCCGAATTCGGGTGAGGCAAAGCGCATGGTCACCGAAGCGCCGCCTCCCAGTGGCCCCTCGAGTGCAATCGGTACCGGCTTTGCCAAAGAGCGGACCTTGGCGGTCAATGGTTCATCCGCCGTCAATTCGCCGATCCGGTTCGTCTCGGTAATCACAGCGCTTTCCACCGCCAGCATCCGCTTTGGCCCGACGCGCACTTCGCGCCTTTCTGCATCCAGCGCGGTAACATAGAGTGGCTCGCTCTGGCCGCCGATGTCGAGGCCCTTGCGCTGGCCGACGGTGTAATGAACGATTCCCTTGTGGGTGCCCAAGACCTCGCCGCTCGCGGCATGGACAATCGCGCCGGGTACCCCGCCTTCGGGGCGCAGCTTCGTTACGATGCGTGCGTAATTGCCATCCGGCACAAAGCAGATGTCCTGACTGTCAGGCTTTGCCGCATTGCGCAGGCCCGCAGCCTCAGCCAGATCGCGCACTTGGGTCTTGGGCAATCCGCCGAGTGGGAAGCGGATATAGCGGAGCTGTTCCTGCGTCGTGGCATAAAGGAAGTATGACTGATCGCGCGCCGGATCCGCCGCGCGGTACAGATGCGGTCCGCCGGGCGCCTCCACCCGCCGGACATAATGCCCGGTTGCAAGGCAATCCGCGCCTAGTTCGCGCGCCATGCGGAACAGATCGGTAAATTTCGGCCCCATATTGCAGCGAATGCAGGGCACAGGCGTGCGCCCGGCGAGATATTCATCGGCAAACTGTTCGACCACATCTTCGCGGAAGGCGCTTTCATGGTCGAACACGTAATGAGCAATGCCGAGCCGGTCTGACACTGCGCGGGCATCAGCAATGTCATCGCCCGCACAGCACGCGCCCTTGCGGCCTGTCGCGGCGCCGTAATCATACAATTGCAGCGTGATGCCAATCACTTCGGCTCCAGTATCGGCAGCGAGCGCGGCGACTACGGACGAATCGACCCCGCCGCTCATGGCGACGACGATTCGGCAATCGGCTGCGGCGCGCGGCAGATCAAACAGCGCAGCGGCATCAATCCCGAAGGCAGTGTTGGGTTCTAAAGTGGCAGCGCTGGTCATAGTGCCGCGTGATATAGGCGATGAGAAGACATTTCGCCAGCATGTGGGGACGGAGCGCTTGAGGGGTCAACACATAGGGCGGGGCATGCCCAGGAATGCACTTTCCGCAGGCAGTATTCCTAATCGCAGGTAAATCCCGGTTTTACCACATCTTGACGACCTCTCGATATACCGTGCTGCATGTTCGAACAGTCCAAACCCCTTGGCATACCGCAGAGCACCCGATTCTCTGACGAAGATGCCCTGCGCTGCATCGATTGGCGCGAAGTGACAGCCCGGCTGAATGCCGCGCGTGATCTGCGCCGGGTGTTGCGCGACGATGCAAGAGGCAATGGCAATGTGGAGAGCTTTTCTGAGGCTGCCGCCCGCTATTTCCGGACCCGTGACTGTAACGAACCAGACGTTAACCCTGATGCTTTAGAGCACGGCAAAGGCTCGCCCTGCATAATCCCGCCTAGCGAACTTCTTCCTTATCCTCAGGAAGAGCTGCGCGGCAGGGGGCATGCGTTAACAGGTGATGCGAGAGACACTGAATGATTGAGAACCAGAATATCCGCCCCGCACAGGTCATCGGCCCCCTCGGTGAACCCCTGACCGTGGACGACCTTCCTTCGCCCAAGACAAAGCGCTGGGTCGTGCGCCGCAAGGCTGAGGTTGTGGCGGCGGTCAATGGCGGACTGCTCACCATCGACGAAGTGCTCGAACGCTATGGGCTGACGCTCGAAGAGTTTGCGTCCTGGCAGCGCGCGGTTGATCGTTCTGGGATGCAGGGTCTGCGTGTCACTCGCATTCAGCATTACCGCGACCTGTATGAACGACAGCTCAAATATTAGACGCTGACCCTGGGCCGCTGAGGTCGCCTGAGTGCGGCTGAGCACCGCTTCGCCAATCCCGAAAATCTCTGTCAAGGTTCTCTCGCCAGCGGTTTTGCGCTAGCCGGAATACAGACCCGCATTGGGATTCGCGCAAAAATGCGTGATGTGCGGGCGAGTAGGGGAACGCATATGTCTGCAATCTTTGGTTTTATCTGGTTCATTATCATGGGCGGTATCATCGGCTGGGTCGCCAGCATGGTGATGAACCGCGACGCCGCAATGGGCAAATTCTGGAATGTCGTGGTCGGTATTGTCGGATCATTCATTGGCAATTCCGTCTTTTCGTTTGTTCTCGGCAATGGTTCGATCGGCGGCTGGCCACCTGACGTGATGGGCATTGTGTCAGCCCTGATCGGGGCGATTGTGCTGCTTGGCGTGCTCAATCTGATTCAGCGCGGCAAAGTGCGCGGCTGACTACGCCACGGCTGAAAACAGCATGAAATGAGGCGGCGCTGCCCGACGGGCGGTGCCGCCTTTTGCTTGCAACAGGGCGCCGTGCCCGAATTACGGCATCGGTTATTCGTCTATGCTCAAAGTCATCAGTCGAACCGCGCATTGCCCCTTTCAGGCCCCGAGCCTATGAGGGATTGCGAAGGGTGACTTATATCTATAATACACTCATTTTGAAGCTGGCATGGCTTCAATAGTCGATCGGTTGGGGTTCATACGGCTGTCCAGGCCACCCCGCACAAGGGAACCGCAATGAATTACGAGACGTCAATCACGGCAGAGACGCAGGATGATATTCCTGCGGATGTGGGCGCTCGCCAAGAGCAGAAGCTTTCGTCGTCCACGCCAAAGATCCTGATGATTGCCGGGATCGGGTTGGTAGCATTGTTGGCCGCCATCGCAGCCTATTTTGTCATGTCCGGCGGTGAGCCAGTGGCGGCCGTCGATGATGGCACGCAGGCTCCCGTGGTCACTGTAATTGCCCCTGGCAAGACAACCATAAGCGGCGTGATTGAGGCGCCGGGCACTCTGGCGGCGCGCCGTCCGATGCCGGTCGGAGTGGTCGGCGAAGGGGGTCAGGTTGTGTCGGTGCGGGTCGATGCCGGCGATTGGGTCCAGCAGGGGCAGGTCCTTGCTGTGATCGATCGATCGGTCCAGAATCAACAGGCCGCCGCTCAATCGGCACAGATCGAAGTGTCACGCGCCGATGCGCAATTGGCGCAGGCCAATCTTGATCGCTCGCTGCAATTGGTTGAGCGCGGCTTTGTATCAAAAGCGGATGTTGACCGCTTGACCGCGACCCGCGACGCTGCGGTGGCGCGGGTTAGGGTGGCCGAGGCGCAGCTCGCCGAACTGCGCGCGCGCACCGCGCGGCTGAACATTGTCGCTCCGGCTTCGGGCTATGTGCTCGAACGCAATGTCGAGCCGGGCCAGACCGTTAGCGCCGGCTCGCCCGCGCTGTTCACGATTGCCAGCGGCGGAGAAATGGAGATGATGGCCCAGCTGAGTGAAACCCAGCTCGCAAGCCTGTCGCAGGGTGTCAGCGCGAATGTTGTGCCGACCGGATCGCCCAAGACATTCGTCGGGCAGGTCTGGCAGCTTTCGCCGGTGATCGACCCGCAAACCCGGCAAGGCACGGCGCGCATTGCGCTCAGCTATGCTCCCGAATTGCGACCCGGCGGTTTTGCCACCGCGCGGATCAACAGCGGCACGATTGAAGCGACGGTGGTTCCCGAAAGCGCGGTACTCGCAGATGACGAAGGCAGCTTTGTCTATGTCGTTGACGCGGAAAATAAGGCTGTCCGCACCTCGGTGACGACCGGCATGGTCACCGCAGATGGCATCGCCATTACCGAAGGATTGAGCGGCACCGAACTGGTGGTGCTGCGCGCTGGCGGCTTCCTCAATCCAGGTGAGACCGTCCAGCCGAGCCGGCAAAGCGATTAGCGCCGCCTAATCAGGCGCGCAGGAACAATACAGGCGAGACATTTATGAATTTCCGCAACATTTCAGCCTGGTCGATCCGCAATCCCGTGATCCCGTTGGTGCTTTTCACCGCGCTGTTGTTCGCCGGCATCATCAGCTTTTCGCGGATGGACGTAACGAACAATCCCGACGTGGAATTTCCTGCGGTAAACGTGAATATCTCGCAGCCCGGCGCGGCCCCAACCGAGATCGAGAACCAGATCACACAGCGCATTGAAAGCGCGGTTCGGTCGATCAACGGGGTTAATTCAATTCAGTCGACCGCGAGTGAAGGCAACTCGAACACCTTTGTCGAATTTGAAATCGGCACCGATATCATCGAGGCTGTCAACGAGGTTGAAACCGCGGTTAACACCGTTCGTGCCAGCCTGCCCGACGGCATCCTCGAACCGCAAATCTCCAAGGTCAATGTGGTTGGCGAAGCGATTGGTTATATCGCGGTCGAAGCCGACGACATGACCATCGAACAGCTAAGCTGGTTCATCGACGATACGGTAGCCAAACGGCTGCTGGCGATCGACGGCATGGCGGAGGTTCAGCGGTTTGGCGGGGTCGACCGTGAGATTGAAGTGATTCTTGACCCGGCCAAGATGCAGGCGCTGGGCGTGACCGCTTCGCAAATCAATTCGGTGCTGCGTCAGGCCAATGTCGATGCTGCGGGCGGCGTCACAGAGATTGGCGGCACGCGCCAATCTTTGCGCGTGCTGGGCAATGACGACACCGCCTATGAACTGTCGCAGCGCCAGATCCAGCTTGGTGGTGGGCGCACGGTTCGCCTGGCCGATGTTGCAACGGTGCGCGACGGTCATGGTGAGCGGACCTCGATTAGTGAAGTAAGGGACCGCGAAGTCGTCAATTTCTTCATGAACCGCGCGCGGGGTGCCTCTGACGTGGCGGTCTATAATGCAGCGATTGCCGAAATGGAAAAGATCGAAGCCGAGACCGAAGGCGTCCGCTTCGTCAAGATGTTCACCAGCACGACCTATACCGACAACCAGTACAAAAGCTCGATGGAAGCGCTGTTCGAAGGCGCGCTGCTGGCCGTGGTGATCGTGTTCCTGTTTCTGCGCGATTGGCGCGCGACCTTTATCAGCGCGGTCGCCATTCCGCTTTCTGCGATCCCCACGTTCTTTTTTATGGACCTGCTCGGGTTCAACCTGAACTTTCTCTCGCTGCTCGCGCTGGCTCTGGTCGCGGGGGTGCTGGTGGACGATGCGATCGTTGAGATTGAAAACATCGTCAGGCACATGCGAATGGGCAAGACCGCCTATCAGGCGAGCATCGACGCCGCCGACGAGATCGGCCTGCCGGTCGTCGCCACCAGTTTCTGTATTGTCGCAGTGTTCCTGCCGGTCGGCCTGATGCCGGGCGTGTCGGGGCAGTTTTTCCAGAATTTCGGGCTGACTGTGGTGATCGCGGTGTTGATGAGCCTTGCGGTGGCGCGGATGATTACCCCGCTGATGGCGGCCTATTTCCTTTCCGCAAAAGGCGCCGGCGCACATGGCGAAGGTCCGATGATGGACCGCTATATGGCGATGCTCACCTGGACGCTCGACACCGGCAAGTTGCAGGCGCGCCGTGCCGGGATTGAGGGACCGCGTTCGCGCGTGCTCTATGTTTTTGCGCTGTTGTTAGCTGTTATTGCGATCCTCGCAGCATCCGGCTTTGCCATGTTTGCAAGCTTTGGTGCGCTGAGCGGACTCGAAGTGCCTAAAACCATGGCGGTGGCGGTTTCAAGCGATCCCAATTCAAGCATCTACAAGATCGTCGCCAAGATATTCGAGATTGTGCAGGTCTTGCTCGTGTCGGCAATTGCCTTTGCTGCTGGCTGGCTGATGCTTAAGCTGATTGAATTGCTGGGCCGGTCTGGCGGCAGAATTGGCGATTCGGCGAAATATCTCACCGCGCGTTTTTACGATCACCGCGTTTGGATGCTCGGCGTGGGCTGGTTCTCGCTACTCGTGACGGTGCTGTTGTTCGGTCAGATTCCGGCGCAGTTTCAGCCTACCATTGATGATGAGAATTCCGCCGTTGAAATCGAAATGGTCCCCGGCACAACTCTGGCGACGACCAAGCGGGTGTCGGACCAGGTCGATGCCTTGCTGAACGAACAGTCCGAAGTCGAGCGCACCCTTCAGCGAATCCGGCTGGGCAATTCGACCATTTTCATCAAGCTGACCGATGATCGGGAGCGCACGTCGATCGAGTTCGAGCGCGAACTCGCACCTCAGCTTGCGCAAATTGCCGACGCGCGTGTGCGGTTTCGTTCGCAAAGTGGCGGTTTCGGATCGGGCCGCGATCTCACGGTTATGCTCGCCGGGTCCAACCCCGAATTGCTCGACCAAACGGCGGCTGCTCTGGTGGAACAGATGCGCGGGCTCGACACGCTTGTTGCGCCGCGGATCAGCGCTGATATCAACCGGCCTGAAATCATCATTACCCCGCGCGAACAAATAGCGGCGGAGCTGGGGGTCAGCACGATTGCGCTGTCGCAAACAATCCGCATCGCCACTTTGGGCGAGATCGAACAGAACGCGGCGCGTTTCTCGCTGTCCGACCGTCAGATCCCGATCCGGGTCAAATTGTCCGAGGATGCGCGGAGCCAGCTTACCACGATCGAGAATTTGCCCGTTCAAACGATCAGCGGAGCGACCGTTCCGCTGGGGCGGGTGGCCGATATTACCTTTGGTTCCGGCCCGACCTCGATCCAGCGCTACAACCAGAACCGCCGCGTGTTGGTTGGCGCTGATCTCGCGAGCGGTGTCTTGAAAGGTGAGGCGCAGACCCAGGTGGATGCTCTGCCGATCCTTCAGGAATTGCCCACCGGCGTGATTCGCGACGTGGTGGGCGAGGATGAATGGCAGCTTGAGCTGGTCCAGAACCTTATCATCGCGATCATCACCGGCGTCCTTTTGGTGTTTGCGTGCCTTGTGCTGCTTTACAAGCGGCTGATGAGCCCGCTGGTCAACATGACCTCGTTGGCGCTCGCGCCTTTGGGCGGCATCCTGCTGATATGGTTGCTGGGAATGGCGCAGTCGATGCCCGTCTATATCGGCATTCTGCTGCTGCTAGGCATTGTCTCCAAAAACTCCATTCTGCTGATCGATTTCGCGATTGAAGAGATGGCGCGCGGAACAGACAAGTTTGAAGCGATCATGGAGGCCGGGCACAAGCGCGCGCAGCCGATTGTCATGACCACTATTGCGATGACCGCAGGCATGGTGCCGGTGGTGGTCAATGGCTATCTGGGCGGCGGCGACGGTGCATGGCGTGAACCGATGGGCTGGGTCGTGATCGGCGGGCTGGTCATGTCGACTCTGTTGACGCTGGTCATCGTGCCGGCTGGTTTCAGCCTTGCCGACGGGTTTGAGCGGCGCGTGGGGCCGTGGCTGCGACGGACATTGCTTACCTACAAGCCCGGCGATGATGGCAATCCGGTCCCGGGCGAAGCAGAACGCGGGCCCAATGTGCCGTTCCCAGGTCAGCCGCAACCCGCCGCGACACCGGCAACCCGCCTGCCACCGGGGGCCGAGCCTGCCGAATAGTAGCACGCCAAGGCTGAGCAAGCGCGTGACCTTTCGTGCCAATTGGGGCAGATAGGCGCGAGCATGGCCAAACCGCGACCTGTTCCCCTGATGTTTGGCGGAGAGCCGCTCACCGCTGATCGTGCACGGCGGATGCGCTGGACCGCGACCGGTATGCTGGCGGCGATGGCGGTGCTGTTCTTCACCACTCACGGCCTGGTCGGCGATCACCCCGCATGGGGTTATGTCAACGCCTTTGCTGAAGCGGCGATGGTGGGCGGACTAGCCGACTGGTTCGCGGTGACCGCACTGTTCCGCCACCCGCTCGGCCTGCCGATCCCGCACACCGCAATCATCCCAATGAACAAGGACCGGATTGCAGACACCATGGCGCAGTTCCTGCGCGAGAATTTCCTCACGCCCGCGGTGGTGGCGCGGCGCATGTCGGACATGAATGTTGCCCGCGCGATTGGCGATTTCCTGGTCGCGAGCCCTGAGGGAGCCGGCCCCGATGCGCGCTCGCGGATCACTGGCGGCGCAGCGGAATTGCTTGCCGAAGTGCTCGAATCGCTTGATCCGGACAGGCTCGGCACGCAGGTGCGATCGGGACTGGGCGCTCAATTGGCGAAGATCGACGTTTCGCCCTTGGCCGGAAGGATGCTGGAAAGTGCGATGACGGATCGGCGTCATTTGCCGCTGATCGACGGTATGATCCGCTGGGCCGGGCTGACGCTGGAGGACAATGAAGACACGATCCGCGATATCATCCATGCGCGGGTTGCAGGGGTGCTGCGCTGGGCCGGGCTGGACAAGACGATTTCGGGCAATGTCCTTGACGGGCTCTACAAATTGCTCGCCGAGGTGCTGGTCGACCCCGAACATCCCCTGCGCGCCAAGGTCGAAGAAGGCCTCGAAAAGCTGGCGCATGATTTGCAGCACGATCCCGAAACGCGCGAGCGGGTGGAAGAGATGAAGCGCGACCTCATAGAAAATCCGGCGGTCGCGGAATGGTGGATGGGGGTGTGGGAACGCATCCGGCAATCTCTGATTCGGCGCGCGCGAGAGGCCGATACCGGGCTGGGCGCGGAAATGCGCAGCGGATTGGCGGATTTGGGACGCGCTTTGAAGCAGGATGAACGCTTGCAAACCCAGATAAACCGCTTTGCCCGGCGCACCGCGGTGGGCGTTGCGACCCGCTATGGCAGCGGCATCGTGACTTTGGTTTCAGAGACAGTGAAGCGCTGGGATGCGACGACCATCACCGGCAGGATCGAGAATGCGGTGGGCCGCGACCTGCAGTTTATCCGCATCAACGGTACGCTGGTGGGCGGGCTGGTGGGGATGACGCTGCATTTTATTACGACGCTTCTTTGAGGCGACTGCAATTCAGCCGTGAGCGTTCGCCTCGGTGATGCGGTAAATGATGTTGGTAGTATAAAAGGAGCGCATCGGCTGTCCGCTGGCATCGAGTGCAGGCTCGAACTCCGCATCTTCCATTTCCTCGCACGCTTTACTTTCGAGCCGCTCGGTCTCGGTGGATTCGAACAGCTTGCACTCTGATACACTTCCATCTTCATCGACGATGACGCGCATCCTAATGATTGCTTGTTCGCCACGGTTAAGTGCTGAGCGCGTGTAGTACTTCTGAATCTCGCGGGCGACCTCTTGCTCGTTTGTCCAGCGCGCTAATCGGGTGAACTGCTTGTGCTGCTCAACATCAAGTCCCCATGCACGTACGAAGTCGGCAGAGCACACGTCAAGCGCCTGTAAGGGCGGCCCCATGTCGCCAGTCTCGAATGACAAAGCATATCCGCCATGCCCGAACTGTACGCGGGTTATGGAAGAAGCTTCCTCGAGATCGATCTGGGGAAGTGTGCGCAGCGCGCCTTCTGGTTCAGTTTCCGTTACGTCATTGATTTCGATCCTTGAGAATATGGCCGCAGGGCCAAAGCCAACCACCTCTCCGCGCTGGCTATCAGTTTGCGGAAAACCTTCATCCTCTTCGAGCTTAAGGCGTGTGATGACCTGTCTGAATTGGCGGATCTTCGGACCGGCTAGCGTCATGCCAAACCCAGTTGCAGGCCCGGCTTGCTCGATGTAGAGGAGGTACTGATCCTCGCGGTCCGAAAAAGTGCGCGCTAGGCGACAGTAGTCTTCGCCGAAATCGATATTCCAATCTGAGTTCGGCATGAGTCGCTCGACCCTGTCAGGCCCATTTTGCGCCACAAGGTTAGCCGGGAAAGCAGTGAGCGTAGCGACAACTGCTATCCAGCCCGTATTGTCCCAAGAAAGTATGCGACCCATAACAAGACCTCCGCCGTACAGGTTAGCTCGGCGGAGGTTTTCTGCAACCTTCAGAAATTCGAAAGCCTTACAGCGCCCCGGTCAATTCCGGCACAGCGTTGAACAGGTCCGCAACCAGGCCGATGTCAGCGACCTGAAAGATCGGGGCGTCTTCGTCCTTGTTGATCGCGATGATGACCTTTGAATCCTTCATGCCCGCAAGGTGCTGGATCGCGCCGGAAATGCCGATTGCGATATAGACTTCGGGGGCGACGATCTTGCCGGTCTGGCCTACCTGGTAATCATTGGGGACATAGCCCGCGTCGACGGCGGCGCGCGATGCACCGATGGCTGCGCCCAGTTTATCGGCGAGCGGGTTGATCACGGCTTCGAAAGTCTCGCTGTCCTTCAGCGCGCGTCCGCCCGATACGATGATCTTGGCGCTGGCGAGTTCGGGGCGCTCGCTCTTGGCGACTTCGCGGCTGACGAAGCTCGAAATGCCGGCGTCTCCGGGGCCGCTTGCGTCCTCGATTGCAGCCGAACCGCCTTCGGGCTCGGCTTTTTCAAAAGCGGTGCCGCGCACGGTGATAACCAGCTTGGGATCGGAGGATTCGACGGTGGCGATGGCGTTGCCAGCATAGATCGGCCGGGTGAAGGTCTTGGGCCCTTCAACCGAAAGAATGTCCGAAATCTGCATCACATCGAGATGCGCAGCAACGCACGGGGCGATGTTCTTGCCCGAGGTTGTTGCTGGCGAGAGGAAGGCGTCATAATCCGCCATCAAACCGGCAATCAGTGGCGCGACGTTTTCAGCCAGAAACGCGCCATAGGCGGCGTCATCGGCCTTCACGACCTTTGAAACGCCTGCAATCCTGGCTGCGGCTTCGGCAACCGAGCCGCAATTCTCGCCAGCAACTAGCGCAGTGACTTCGCCCAATTTGCCCGCAGCGGTCACGACCGCGAGGGTCGCATCGTTCACTTTGGTGTTGTCGTGTTCGACCAGAACCAGAGTTTTCATGTCCTAAATCCTTCTTTCACCGGGCCGCCGATCAGGCGATGCCCAGCGCCTTGATTTTCTCAACCAGCGCAGCAACGTCCTCGACCTTCACTCCGGCCTGACGAACCGGTGGTTCGCTGACATTGGTGGTGGTAAGGCGCGGGGTGATGTCGACCCCGTAGTCGCCGGGCGTCTTGACATCGAGCTGCTTCTTCTTGGCCTTCATGATGTTCGGCAGCGAAGCATAGCGCGGTTCGTTCAGGCGCAGGTCTGTGGTTACAATCGCCGGAAGCGACAACTTAACCGTTTCAAGCCCGCCATCGATCTCGCGCTTTACTGTTACGCTACTCCCATCGACTTCAACAGTGTTGGCAAAGGTGCCTTGCGGGCGGCCCATCAGCGCGGCGAGCATCTGTCCGGTCTGGTTAGAGTCGTCGCTGATCGACTGCTTGCCGAGCAATACCAGTCCGGGCTGTTCTTCATCGGCGATTGCCTTGAGGATCTTGGCCACTGCCAGTGGTTCAACTTCTTCATCGCTTTCCACCAGGATGGCGCGGTCTGCACCCATGGCGAGCGCGGTGCGCAACGTTTCCTGCGCCTTGGCCGGACCAACCGAAACCGCGATGATTTCCTCGGCCTTGCCCGCTTCCTTGATGCGAATCGCCTCTTCGACAGCGATTTCGTCGAACGGGTTCATGCTCATCTTGACGTTGGCAAGATCAACGCCGGTGCCATCCGCCTTGACGCGGGGCTTCACGTTGTAATCGATCACCCGTTTGACGGGGACGAGGATTTTCATGGGTTGTCCTTCCTGTCTAAACTCTCGGCTTGCGCCCTATCTCGCGTTTACGTAAACGTCAAGCAGAGTGCGCGCCATCCGATTTCGAATTCTTGCCGAGCCTTGCCAAGATCAGGCCGTCTCGTCCATCATCTTTAATGCAAGGGAGATTTGCGATGGTTCATAGCGCTTTCATAGCAGCGATCAGGGTGCTTGCGTGCGCTTGCTTGGGTGCATCCTCGTTTGCTGCATCGGCGCAAGAGACGCGGGTTGGCGAAACCGGGTTCGTATCACCGCCCGCAACGCTTGATCAGGTGGATTGGCTGGTCGGGCAATGGACCGGCGACGGCATTGGCGGCGCGCCTGCGATGGAAAGCTGGCTCCCGCCAAGGGGCACCACCATGGTCGGGACCTTCGTTCAGCAAACGGATGAAGGCGCGATCCGCTTTACCGAGCATATGTACCTGTTGGAGGAAGAGGGCACGTTGGTGCTGCGCCTCAAGCACTTCAACGCCGACCTTACCGGGTGGGAAGAAAAAGCCGACATGCTCACCTTTCGGCTTGTGGCGATAGAACCCTGCGCGGCCTATTTTCACGCGCTGACACTCCGCTGCGCCGATCCAGATGCGCCGGGCGAAGGCCTTGTCGCAGCGGTGCGGATGAGCAATGGCGGCGAGCTTTTGTTTCAGTTCGCCGCCATGCGACAGTCAGAAAAATAGGCGCCTACGCGGCCTTCTTCACCTCGGCGACAATCTTGCGTGCGGCGTCGCCCAGATCATCTGCGGCGACAATCGGCAGGCCTGAATTGGCGAGGATTTCCTTGCCCTGCTGCACATTGGTGCCTTCGAGGCGCACGACCAGCGGAACCGAGAGGTTCACATCTTTCGCCGCCTGAACAATGCCGTTGGCGATCACGTCGCATTTCATAATCCCGCCAAAGATGTTGACGAGAATGCCTTCGACAGCCGGGTCTTTCAGAATGATCTTGAACGCTGCGGTTACTTTCTCCGTGGTCGCGCCGCCGCCAACGTCAAGGAAATTGGCCGGGAACGCCCCGTTCAGTTTGATGATGTCCATCGTCGCCATGGCAAGGCCTGCGCCATTGACCATGCAGCCGATATTGCCGTCAAGCTTGATATAGGCGAGGTCAAACTCGCTCGCTTCGACTTCGGCGGGATCTTCTTCGGTCTCGTCGCGCATCGCTTCAATCGCGGGATGACGATACAGCGCGTTGCCATCAAAGCTCATCTTGGTGTCCAGCACCAGCAGATCGGCATTGCCATCGGCATCAGGCTTGGTTTCAACCAGCGGATTGATTTCGAGCATTTCGCAATCGCTTGCAACAAAGGCGGCGTAAAGCTGCGCGGCGAGTTTCTGACATTTCTTGTTGAGATCGCCCGTCAGGCCGAGCGCGAAAGCCACCGCGCGGCCATGATGCGCCATAAAGCCCTGCGCGGGATCAATCGTGATCGTGGTGATTTTCTCAGGCGTGTTGTGCGCCACATCCTCAATATCCATGCCGCCTTCGGTAGAGGCGACCATTGCAACCCGGCCTGAGGCACGATCGACTAGCATGGCCAGGTAATATTCGCTTTCGATGTCAACGCCGTCGGTCACATACAGGCGGTTTACCTGCTTTCCATCCGCACCGGTCTGGATCGTCACCAGCGTGTTGCCGAGCATTTCCTTGGCGTGACTTTCCACCTCATCGAGCGAAAAGGCGAGGCGAACGCCGCCCTTGGCGTCCGCTGGCAGCTCCTTGAACTTGCCCTTGCCGCGCCCGCCCGCGTGGATCTGTGCCTTGACGACATAGAGCGGGCCAGGAAGCGCCTTTGCCCCGGCAAGCGCCTCTTCGACGGTGAGTGCGGCATGACCTGCCGGAACCGCGATGCCATGTTCCTTGAGCAATTCCTTGGCCTGATATTCATGGACGTTCATGAGCGATGATCCCTTTAATCTGTCAGGCCCCGGCCACTCTGTCGGCGGACAGGCGTCCTGGGGAGAGGTTGGTTGCGGAGCGCCTAAGCACGTCTCGGCGCACTTGAAAAGTGCAGAAGAGCGCTTCAGGAGGGCGCAGCGCAGGAATAACCAAAAATGATAGATCAGGGCCGGTTTCAGGAAATTATCCGCGAGGCGGGCCGTATCGCCCATGCGCGCTGGCCCGGCGGCGGCTATATTCTGGAAAGCTGGGACAAAACTCCCGGGGACCCCGTCAGCGAGGCAGATATTGCCGTCGATGTGTTTCTGCGCCGCGAATTGTCCCTGTTGCTGCCATCCGCCGCATGGCTTTCCGAAGAAACCGCCGACGACAAGGCGCGCACCGCCAGCGATCTCATCTGGTTGGTCGATCCGATTGACGGCACCCGCGATTATGTGCGCGGGCGCTCTGGCTGGGCGGTATCCGTCGCTCTCATCAGCAGCGGTCGCCCGTTGATCGGAATGCTGGCCGCACCCGCCCGCTCAGAGGAGTGGTTTGCCGTCGCCGGGAAAGGCGCGTGGCTCAACGATGTGCCGCTCAAAGCGAGTGCGCGAAGTGTGTTCGCGGGCGCGCGCGTGCCTGCCGATCAATTGCCGAGCGCGGATTCCGATCTGGTTCTGGTGGACAAACCCAATTCGATCGCGCTCAGGATCGCCATGGTTGCCGACAACCGCGCCGACCTGTTGGCCACATTGCGGTGGGGCTTTGAATGGGACATTGCCGCAGCGACGCTGATTGCGCGCGAGGCCGGGGCGCGAGTATCCGACGCCTTTGGTCAGCCGCTGGCCTACAACAAGCACGATCCGCGCGATTTCGGCGTGCTGGTCTGCGCTCCGGGCATCCATGCCGCAGCGGTCGATCGCTTGGCTGAGCGCGCCAAAGCCCTGCGTTAAGGCAATTTACCTGCGGGATGTTCGGGGGCGCTCACTGGCGCCCCCGTAACGTCAATTTGCGCGAGCTGCGTTGACGTCATCCTGGCTGATCGGGATGATCTTGATCTCAACGCGGCGGTTAAGCGGTTCGTTAACGCCGTCTGCGGTTTTGACCCGCAGATAGTCATAGCTTTCCCCGTAGCCGCGCGTTTCAAGCCGGCTGCGGGCAACACCGCGCGCGGCCAGGTAATTCGCCACCGCTTGCGCACGCTGTTCGGATAACCGCTGATTGAGAGCGTCTGATCCGGTCGTGTCGGTAAAGCCATACACATCGACCAGGCTGTTGGGATAGTTGATCAGGCTGTTCGCCACGGAATTGAGCGAATCGTAAAAACCAGGATTGATGTCAGCCGATCCGCGCGCAAAGGTCACACCATCGGGCAGGCGGACGAGAATCGCGTCCTGATCGCCGACTTCTTCGACATCGACGCCGGTTCCTTCGAGCTCTTCGTCAAGCTCGCGGATTTGATCGTCGAACTGTTTGCCCAGAACGGCACCGGCCGAGCCGCCCAGCCCTGCGCCAATGATTCGCGCAGCATCGCCGCCAATTGCGCCGCCCAGCAAATAGCCGAGCGTGCCGCCCAGCCCTGCGCCGATTGCGGTGCGCGATACTTTCTGTTCGCCAGTGTTGGGGTCGGTGACACAGGCGCTTGTCCCAAGTAGCGCAAATGCGGCGGTGCTCGAAAGCAGGATACGAGATGTCTTCATTGTTCAGTCCTCCTGATGGAAACAGCATACACAAAATCAAGCGGCGCTGTCGCCCAAATGTTCCTGAATAGCGCATGCATGTCCGCGATTTGCGCAGACATGAACGGATTGTAAATTGCTGTAGTCGGTTCAGATCTGCGAAAACTGACTGCGCGGCGGCTGGCAAGCGGCAACAATTCTGCTAGCGATGCGATCGTGACACCTTTCCCTTGGCCAGACATCGTGATCATCGCGGGCCTCATTGTGCTCAATGGCGTCTTTTCGATGTCAGAGCTTGCTATCGTTTCGGCCAAAACGTCCAAGCTTCAGGCCAAGGCTGATAGTGGTTCAGCCAGCGCCATGACAGCGCTTGCGCTGGCGAGCGATCCGGGGCGGTTTCTGTCGACCGTGCAGATCGGCATAACTCTGATCGCGATCATTACGGGCGCTCTATCTGGCGCCAGCCTGGAGGCCCCCATTGGCGAACGCATCGCCTTGCTGGGTGTTGAACCGGACACTGCGCGTCAGGCGGCGTTCGTTTCGGTGATCGCGCTGACCACTTATTTCAGCGTGGTGGTCGGCGAACTGGTCCCCAAACAGCTGGCTTTGCGCAACGCGGTGCCAATCTCGCTGTTGATGGCGCGCCCCATGGCGCTGCTAGCACGGGCCGCTGCGCCGCTTGTCTGGACGCTCGATAAATCATCCGCCGCGATCATTGCGCTGATCGGGATATCGGCAAAGGGCCAGCCTTCGTTAACGGCGCAGGAATTGCAGATGATCTTTGCCGATGCGACACGGTCGGGCGTGATCGAAGCAGATCAGCATCAGATCCTGACCGGGGTGGTCCGGCTGGCTGAACGTCCGGTGCGCGAAATGATGACGCCGCGCACCGAGATTGACTGGATTGAGGCCGACGCTGATGCTGAGCAGATAAAACAAACCATCGAGGGAAGCCCGCATTCCTTGCTGCCGGTGGCAGAAGGTTCTCCCGATACGATCCTCGGCATAGTAAAAGTGCGCGAAGTTCTCGCCGCGCTCGTGGCGGGCAAGCCGGTGTCGATCCGCGCGATGATGCACAAGGCCGAAGTTGTGCCCGATCAGCTAGACGCGATGGACGCTCTGCGCGTGCTGCAATCGGCGGGTATCGCCATGGCCGTGGTGCATGACGAATATGGCCATTTCGAAGGAATCGTGACGCCGGTCGACCTGCTGACCGCGATTGCCGGGAATTTCGCCAGCGACAAGGATCAGGGTGATGCGCCGCAGATTATCGAGCGCAAGGACGGATCCTTGTTGGTCTCAGGCGCGTTCAATGCGGATGCGCTCGCCGACCGGCTGGGACTGGAATATGGCGAATCGCGTGAATTCGGCACGGCGGCAGGTTATGTGCTGTCCGTCATGAAAAAACTGCCGCAGGAAGGCGAAAGCTTCGTCGATCAGGGCTGGAGCTTTGAAATCGTCGATATGGACAACCGCCGTATCGACAAGATCCTCGTCAGCAAGCTCGAACCGGAAATGGCGCAGGATTGAGCGGGTTTGGCAGGACGCTGTTACGAAGGGATCAGTGTCTGTGCCGATGCGCCGTCGCCTTCGGGAGCGGCGATGATGTCGCGGGTTACGCTGCCTTTGGCGACGACATTGGTGCCTGAATCGCCCACCTGCGAACGGATACCGGGAGCGGCGCTGCCTGCACGATCAAGCGCGCTGGTTTCGACCTGACTGCGCGGCGCAGGGCCGCCAAACAAGGCTTCAAGCGCTTGCTCTGCCGCGGTGCCTTCTGATGGGCGCGGTGCGCCGGGAGCCGGCGGGGTCAAAGAAAAGTCAGGCGGCACCACCAGCGGGGCCTGTCGCTGAACCGCGAATTCATCAGGGCGTTCGCGGTTGAAAATGCCGCTGCCCCCGCAAGCTGCGAGCATGGCGCAGCCCGATGCGAGCAGAATGGCCGATTTGAGATTACGCATGATCAATTCTCCGCAGGGACGGTGTTGCCATCCGAATTTTCATCCTTTTCGCGCAGGAAAAGGCTTCGGGCAAGGATAATGACGACGCCGATGGTGATAGCGGCATCGGCGATGTTGAAAACAAGGAAGGGGCGAAACGAGCCGATATGCAGGTCGGCATAATCTATGACATAGCCCAGCACGTAGCGATCGCGGATATTGCCAATCGCCCCGCCGAGGATCAGCGCCAGACCCACAATGTCGCCCAATTTGCGTTCGCGCATCAACCACACCAACACAATCAGCGCGATGACTGCAGTTAGGCCAACCAACAGCCAGCGCATTTCCATATTGGTTGCCTGCAACATGCCGAGCGAAATGCCCCGGTTCTCGGTATAGGTGAGATCGAAGAATGGCAGCAGGTCAATCTTTTGCACACTGCGCAGATTGAGCGGGCCGACCACATACCACTTTACGATCTGATCGATCGCGGCGATCAAAGCGGCAATTCCCAGCCCGATCAGCCGGATGCGGGTAAAGGGGCCGCTCATTGGGCGGCATCCATTGCGCCGACGACATCATCGCAGCGCCCGCACAGCGCGCCGTCTTCGGACACGTCAGGCAGCAGGCGCCAGCAGCGGCCGCATTTGTGGTCGGAGGATTTGGTGACGCTCACCGCTACTCCATTGCCACGTGTGACTGTCCCCGTGATGAACAATTCGGCGAGTTCATTGTCAGTTACGCCATCGGGCACCGCACCAGCGGGGACGATAACAACGGCTTCATTGCTCGAACGGATCACCTTGTCGCGGCGCAGCGGCTCGATTGCTTCGGTCACGCGTTCGCGCAAAACTCGCAGAGCGTCCCACTTGCCGCGGTCTGCACTCACACTCGGCACGACCGGCCATTCGAGCAGGTGGACGCTGCCGCCCTGTTCCCCGTCCTCGGGATAGCGCGCAGCCCATACTTCCTCGGCGGTGAAGACCACCACCGGCGCGGCATAGCGCACCAGCGCATGGAACAGCAGATCGAGCACCACGCGATAGGAATTGCGCAGATCGCTGTCCGGCCCTTCGCAATAGAGCGTGTCCTTGCGGATATCGAAATAGAACGCGCTGAGGTCTTCGTTGCAGAAATCGACCAGCAGGCGGGTGTAGCTGTTGAAATCGTACTCGGTGGCCGCCTTGCGCAGCTTTCCGTCGAGTTCGGAGAGGAGCGACAGGACATACCGCTCCAACTCCGGGATCTCACCGGTGTCGGACATATCGCCGACAAAGCCATCGAGCGCTCCGAGCAGGTAGCGAAAAGTGTTGCGCAACCGCCGATATTGATCGCCCACGCCTTTGAGAATTTCATCACCGATGCGGTGATCCTCGGTGAAATCGACGCTCAGCGCCCACAGGCGGATGATGTCCGCGCCGGTCTGCTCCATCATCGTGACCGGGCTGATGGTGTTGCCCTCGCTCTTGGACATCTTGCGGCCCTTGGAATCCATGGTGAAACCGTGGGTCAAGACCTGATCGTAGGGCGCACGGCCCCGCGTGGCGCTGGATTGCAGCAGCGAGGACTGGAACCAGCCGCGATGCTGGTCGGAGCCTTCGAGGTAGAGATTGGCGGGCCATGTGAGGTCCGGCCAGCGCCCGGATTCGAGCACGAAGGCATGGGTGCAGCCAGAATCGAACCACACGTCGAGAATGTCGGTGACCATCTCGTATTCGTCGGGGTTGTAGCCCGCGCCGAGATATTCCGCCTTGCGCGCTTCCTCCCACGCATCGACGCCCTCCTGCATCACCGCTGCGACAATGCGGGCGTTGACTTCGGGGTCTTGCAGGTACGAGCCATCGGGCCGCACGAACAAAGTGATCGGCACGCCCCATGCGCGTTGGCGGGAGAGCACCCAGTCGGGCCGCCCCTCGACCATCGCGCCGATGCGGTTGCGGCCCTTTCCGGGGATGAATTCGACGCGGGCGATTTCGGACGTCGCAACTTCTCTCAACGTCGTGCCAGCGGAAGCTGGCATCTCGGGCGTTGGAGCGCTGCCGCCTGAGACCCCAGCTTTTGCTGGGGTGACGGGAAGCGGTTTGTCCATCGGCACGAACCATTGCGGCGTGCAGCGGAAGATGACCTTGGCCTTGGAGCGCCACGAGTGCGGGTAGGAATGCGCGTAATCCGCGCTCGCCGCTAGCAACGCGCCGGTTTCGCGCAGGTCCGAACAGATCGGCCCGTCAGGTGCGTTGAACTTGGGGTTGATGACGCTCATGCGCCGCTCATCCGCGCCGCCCAGCCATGGCCAGTCGTCGCGGTAGCGCCCGTCGTCCATCACCGCGAAAACGGGGGCGATGCCGGCCGATTTGCACAGGTCGAAGTCGTCCTCGCCATGATCGGGCGCCATGTGGACGAGGCCGGTGCCAGAGTCGGTGGTGACGAAGTCGCCGGGCAGCAGCGGGCGCGAGGCGGCGTAGAACCCGCCGAGGTGGTGCATCGGATGTCGGGCGAGGGTGCCGGCGAGGTCGGAGCCCTTGAAGTTTTGGTGCTTAAGGAACTTCATCCGCGCGGTAGCCTCATGCCCTTCGGAGGCAAGTATCGTAGTCAGGTATCTACCTATCCTTTGCTCGAAATCCTCTAGCAGTGCGCTTGCGACGATAAACTTCCGGTTGAAGTAGCCGCGATTCAGGTTCGCATCGGCCGCTTCTTTTTGATCGCCCCAGCCGACAACCCCAGTGCTGAGCGTTTCGACCAAAACATATTCAACCTCCGGCCCATAAGCCAAAGCCTGGTTCACCGGGATCGTCCAAGGCGTCGTCGTCCAGATCACCGCGTGGGCGCCGACCAGTTCGGGGATCGGCGACTCAACAATCTCGAACGCCACGTCGATCTGGGTCGAGGTGATGTCCTCATATTCGACCTCGGCCTCGGCCAGCGCGGTCTTTTCGACCGGGGACCACATCACCGGCTTGGACCCGCGATAGAGGTTTCCGGCTTCGGCGAACTTACACAGCTCGGCAACGATCGTCGCCTCGGCCTGAAAATCCATGGTGAGATAGGGATTGTCCCAATCGCCCATGATGCCCAGCCGCTTCAGCTGCTCGCGCTGCACATCCACCCACGCTTGCGCATAGGCGCGGCATTCGGCGCGGAACTCCTTGGCCGGAACCTCGTCCTTGTTGAGCTTCTTCTTGCGGTATTGCTCCTCAACCTTCCATTCGATTGGCAGGCCGTGGCAGTCCCAGCCGGGAACATAGGGCGCGTCCTTGCCCATCAGGTTCTGCGTGCGGCATACCATGTCCTTGAGGATATGGTTCAGCGCATGGCCGATATGCATATCGCCATTGGCATAGGGCGGGCCATCGTGGAGGATGAACTTCTCGCGCCCCTGGCGGGCCTCGCGCAGTTTTTCGTAAAGACCAATCTCGCGCCAGCGCGCCGCAATGCCCGGTTCCTTCTGCGGAAGGCCGGCTTTCATCGGGAAGTCCGTCTTCGGCAGGAAGACGGTGTCCTTGTAGTCGCGTTTCGCGGTGTCGTTGCTCATCAGGCCAAAATCACTTTCGGGGCGCGCTTAGAAGCCTTCGCGCTTCGTCGCAATCCTTCTCCATCTGCGCCATCAAAGCATCGAGGCTGTCAAACTTCGCCTCGCCGCGCAGGAAATGGTGGAATGCGACCTCGATTTCCTGCCCGTAAAGATCGCCGGAGAAGTCGAAGAAATACGGCTCGAGCAGCTCCTTGGGCGGTTCGAATTGCGGACGGATGCCGATATTAGCCGCGCCTTTCAGCACCTGACCCGTGGCAAGCACCTTGCCCGTCACGGCATAGACGCCGTATCGGGGGCGCAGGTAATTCTCGACCGAAAGGTTGGCGGTGGGATAGCCGATGGTGCGCCCGCGCTTGTCCCCGTGTTCCACGATCCCGCGGATTGCGAAGGGGCGCGACAAAAGCTGCGCGGCGAGCTGCGGATCGCCTTCACGCAGCGCCTCGCGGATGCGGCTGGAGGAGATGACGCCCGCTTCCTCCACCGCTTCGACCACGCGCGATTCGAGGCCGTTTTCGGCTCCGAAGGTGCGCAGCAGATCGACATTGCCCTTGGCCATCTTGCCGAAAGTGAAATCGCCGCCCGTCACCACGCCATGCGCGCCGAAACGGCCGATCAGGATTTGTGTGATGAAATCCTCCGCGCTCGTCCCTGCCAGTTCCGCATCGAAGTGGAACACCAGCATCGCGGTGGCGCCCGCCGCCAGATAGAGCTCTTGCCGCTGTTCGAGCGTCGTCAGGCGGAACGGCGGCACATCCGGGCGGAAGAACCGCACAGGATGGGGGTCAAAGGTCGCGATGATCGAAGGACGGCCCTCAGCGTGCGCCCAGCGGATCGCTTCGCCAGCCACAGCCTGATGCCCGCGATGGAAGCCGTCGAAATTGCCCAGCGCGATCACCGCTCCGCGCAGCGCTTCGGTCACGGTATCGCGGTGATCGAGCCAGCGCATCAGGCGGGCCTATCTGCGTTGGCATCATCGGCGCGGCGATAGGTGACAAAGGAATAGGCGGGCTTGCCATCCTCGGCCGGATGATCCGCGCGCGCGCATTCGCGCCAGTCATCGCCCAGCGGCTTCATGAAGGTGTCACCGGGATAGTCGGCGTGAATTTCGGTGACTTCGATGCGGTGCGCCATGGGGCGGAACACGTCATAGATCGCAGCGCCGCCGACAATTGCTATTTCACCGGACTCGTTGCCTTCCGCCGCTTTTGAAAGCGCCTCGGCTGCGGTTTGCACGACTTTTGCGCCCTCGCTGTTCCACCTTTCGCGTCTAGTAAGCACTATGTGTCGGCGTCCGGGCAGCAAGCCGGGCAGACTTTCAAAGGTCTTGCGTCCCATAATCATGGGTTTGCCCAGCGTTAGCGCCTTGAACCGCCTGAGATCAGCGGGAAGCTGCCATGGCAGCCGCCCTTCATGGCCAATCGCACCATTGGCAGCGCGGGCGTAGATAAGGACGACTTCATGTCTCACGGATATTTGTGCGCGACCCGAGTGACGTGCCCCATCTTGCGGCCTTCGCGGGCCTCGCGTTTGCCATAGAGATGGAGGTGCGGCTCGCCGGCTTCGAGCAGAATGCGGTGAGCGCCGGTCGCATCGTCACCCACGATATTGCGCATGTCGACGCTGGCAAAGCGGGTTTCAGTGCCGCCTAAAGGCAGGCCGCATATCGCGCGAATGTGGTTTTCAAACTGGCTGGTGGCCGCGCCTTCGATGGTCCAGTGCCCCGAATTATGCACTCGCGGGGCCATTTCATTGAATATCGGGCCGCCCTCTGTGGCAAAAAACTCCAGCGTCAACACCCCGACATAGTCCAACGCATCCGCCGTCTGCCGGGCGATAGCACGCGCGGCCTCGACCTGGCTTTCGACCGCCGGACCGGCTGGCAGGACCGAATGAACCAGAATTCCGCCATCATGTTCGTTGGCGGTCGAATCCCAGATGCGCATTGTGCCATCTTTCGCACGCGCCAGAATAACCGAAAATTCGGCCACGAAATCGACCATGCTTTCGTAAATGCACGGCCTGCCGGGGAAGCGCACCCCTTCGGCCTCACGCGCCGATGCTACCCGCCATTGCCCTTTGCCATCATAGCCGTCGCGCGCGGTCTTTAGGATGCCGGGCGTGCCCAGATGCTCAATCGCACGGGCAAAATCCGCGTCGCCTTCAACCCTCATGTAGGGTGCGCATTTTGCCCCCAATTCTTCGACGAAGCGCTTTTCGCTCAGCCGGTCTTGCGCAATCTCCAGCGCTTTTGGATTGGGGGCGAGCATAGAATCAGGAATGGCGTTGATCGCGCTGAGCGGGACATTCTCAAATTCCCAGGTCACGACATCACACTGGCTGGCAAATGCTGCCAGCGCTGCGGTATCGCCCCAGCCATTTTCGAAGAAATCCACGCAGGCATCTGCCGCAACATTGTCGCCTGCGGGAGCATAGCCAATGCAGCGATAGCCAAGCTGGAGAGCTGCCACGGCAAGCATCCGGCCAAGCTGTCCGCCGCCGAGGATCCCGATTGTCGAGCCGGGGGCAAGGGGGATTGAAACTTCCACTAATCCACCGGCGCTTCGTCAACATCGGCGGTTCGCGCTGCGCGCCAATCTTGCAGTCGCTCCGAAAGGCCCTCGTCTGACAGGGCGAGTATCGCCGCCGCCATCAACGCTGCGTTCTTGGCCCCTGCATCGCCAATTGCCAGCGTTCCGACCGGGACACCTGCGGGCATTTGCACGATTGAGAGCAGGCTATCCATACCGCTCAAGGCTTTCGATTGCACCGGCACGCCCAGCACCGGCAGATGTGTCATCGCCGCGATCATGCCGGGTAGGTGCGCCGCGCCGCCCGCGCCTGCGATAATCACATCAAAACCCTCTCCCTCGGCACCCTTGGCAAAGGCGCTCATCCGGTCGGGGGTGCGGTGTGCGGATACAATCCGCGCTTCGTGTTCCACTTCGAGCAGGTCGAGAATTTCAGCGGCCAGCCGCATGGTTGGCCAGTCTGACTGGCTGCCCATCACGATGGCGATTTTGCCACTGTTTTCCCTGGCCATGCGCAGCCCCCTCACGCGTCTTTCAAAAAATACCGTTCACCCGGCACCATAGCATTGTCAAAGTCATAGATGATTGGTTGCCCTGTGGGAATCTCCAGACCCGTGATGTCCGCATCCGAGATTTGCGAAAGATGTTTGACCAACGCGCGCAGCGAATTGCCGTGTGCAGAGATGATCACGGTCTCGCCGCTGGCCAGCACCGGGAGGATGTCGCTTTGCCAATAGGGCAACACGCGCTCAATCGTCAGTTTCAGGCTTTCGGTATTGGGAACCGCAATGCCCTTGTAACGCGGGTCGGCACCGGGATCGAATGGGCTGCCGGGTTCCATTGGGGGCGGAGGCACGTCAAAACTGCGCCGCCAGATGTGCACCTGCTCATCCCCATGCCGGTCGCGGGTTTCCTGTTTGTTGAGCCCGGTAAGGCCGCCATAATGCCGCTCATTCAGGCGCCAATCCTTAGTCACCGGCAGCCACAGGCGGTTCATTTCTTCGAGCGCCAGATTGAGCGTCTTGATCGCACGGGTTTGAACACTGGTGAAGCAGACCGTTGGTACGACGCTCTTTTCCGCCATCAGCACGCCCGCGGCCTTGGCTTCTGCAACGCCTTTATCGGTCAGGTCCACATCCCACCAGCCGGTAAAGCGGTTTTCGAGGTTCCACTGGCTCTGGCCGTGGCGAACAAGAATAAGCTTTGGCATCGTTACTCCGAAACGCGGGCAGCGCGGTGAGCCCTGCGCAAGACATCAGAAGCGCAGCGGGTTAGCTGGGCTCGTCCGGTTTGGAAAGCTTCGTCGGCTGCGAATCGCCCAATTCGCGCGATTGCGCTTTTCGCCGTCGCAGGTTTTCGCGCAGTTTCGCCGCCAATCGCTCTTCGCGCGACATATTCTTGCCTGTCTCTTCACTCATGCGAAACGCCTTGCCGCTATGCAGGCAATCGTTCAAGCTTGGCTTGACATTGCCCGCGCGCCCATCGATAGGCGCGCGTCTTGATCCGGCGCCGCGGTAGCTCAGTGGTAGAGCGCGTCATTGGTAATGACGAGGCCGAGAGTTCAATTCTCTCTCGTGGCACCATTCATAGTGGCTGATTTATCGCCCGACCGCACCAGATGCCTAGCCAAGGTGCCAACTCCCCACACTTTTGACGATACGCCTGCACTGCTTGCTCGGCTATCCCTGTGCCAGCACACAACCAGCTGGGAGAGCGGAAGATGGATCTGGGACTTAAGGGCAAGAAAGTCATCATGAACGGCGGCGCGCATGGGCTCGGCCTCGCTTCGCTCAAATTGTTCGCCGCCGAAGGCGCCGACGTCGCGTTCTTCAGCCGCAAGGAAGACAAGATCGAAGCCGCAAAAGCGGCCATTGATGCCGAGGGCGATGGCAAGGTGTTTGCCGAAGTGTTCGACATGGCCTCTGGCGGGGATGCTTATAAAGCCTGGCTGGAAAAAGCCGCTGGCGAGCTGGGCGGATGCGACATTTTCATCCACACTGCCTCGACCTCTGGCACCGGCGGTACCGGCGATTGGCAGGCAACGCTCGATTTTGACATCATGGGCGCAGTCAACGGTGTCGAGGCACTGACCCCGCATCTCGCAAAGTCAGACAGCGGTTCGATTGTGTTCATGAGTTCAACCGCCGCGCTTGAAACCTTCATCGCGCCGCAAGCCTTCAACGCCATGAAGGCGGCGCTGATCACTTACGGTTCGCAGCTTAGCCAGGCGCTTGCCTCGCAGGGCATTCGCGTGAACACCGTTTCGCCCGGTGCGATCTACTATCCGGGCGGTAATTGGGAAGTGATAGAAGGCGTCATGCCGGAATTGTTCGAGGCAACGCTGGCAAAAATGCCGATGGGCCGGTTCGGCAACGACGGCGAAGTGGCCAAGGCTATCGTCTTCACCGCCAGCCCCGCAGTGCCCTATATGACCGGTTCCAACATCGTGGTCGACGGCGGGTTCACGCAAAGGGTGCAGTTCTAAGTTGCAATTAATTTCAATTCAGACCCCTCAAAGGAAGGCCCTTTCCCATGGCTGAAATTGCCAAAGAGATCGACCGCGACAAGCTGCTCGATATTTACACGCGCACCATGAAGGTGAACCGAACGGACGAGAAATTCCGAGCATTGTTGATGCAGGGCAAAGTCGCCGTAATGTATTACTGTGTGCGCGGGCAGGAACTGGTGTCGGCAGCGGCGATGGCGGCGCTTGAAAAAGAGGATTACGTCGTCTGCACCTATCGCGGGCAGGGAGAACAGACTGCCAAGGGCATTCCGATCGAGAAATGGTGGGGTGAATGCCTTGGCAAGGCAACCGGCACCTGCAAGGGCAAGGGCGGCACCATGCATATCACCGACCCGGAAACCGGGATCATGGTGACGACCGGGGTGGTCGGATCTGGCCTGCCGATCGCCAACGGACTTGCCATGGCGAGCCAGAACAACGGGGATGGCCGAGTAACGCTGGTCAGCTTTGGCGACGGCGCGGCCAATATCGGTGGTTTTCACGAAGCGATGAATATGGCCCAGCTGTACAAGTTGCCGGTGATCTTTCTGTGCCAGAATAATCGTTACGGCGAACACACCGCCTATGCCGACCACACTGACAGCCTTGACATCTCAAGCCGTGCTGCGGGCTACGGGATGAAGGGGGTCAAAGTTGACGGCAATGATGTGAACCAGGTCTATCCTGCAATGGTCGATGCTGTGGAGCACGCCCGTTCCGGCAAGGGCCCGGTGCTGGTCGAAGCCATGTGTTACCGCATGATGGGGCACTTCTTCGGTTCCGACTTCTCCTATATGCCGCAAGAACACATTGCCGAAATGCAGGCCGAAGACCCGCTGCCCAAACTGCGCGCAGTAATGCTTGAACGGCAATTTACCGAAGAAGAACTGGACAAGATCGTGGCCGAAATCGACGCCGAAATCGACGCCGCGGTTCGGCATGCACTCGATGCGCCGCTGCCGGATACCGATGAAATCTACAAGGATGTGCTGGAGGAGGTCTCCTGATGGCCGAGATTACCATGACGCAGGCGCTGAACCTCGCAATTGACGAGGCAATGGCCGAAGATGACGGCGTATTCTGCCTCGGTGAAGATGTCTCGGCCAAGCAGGGGGGCGGGGTGTTCAAGGTTACCTCTGGCCTGACGGAGAAATATGGCGAGAACCGCATCCGCGCGACACCAATCTCCGAAACTGCAATCATTGGCGCGGCAGTGGGTGCGGCGCTTGCTGGCCAGCGACCGATTGCCGAGATCATGCTGATGAATTTCGTCGGTGTGTGCATGGATCAGATCGTCAATCATGCTGCCAAGCTGCGGTTTATGTCGGGCGGGCAGACCCCGTGTCCAATCGTGATCCGCACTACAACCGGCGTTGGCGTGGGCTTTGGCGGCCAGCATTCGGACATGCTCGAAGCGTGGTTTGCTCATGTCGCAGGCATTCACGTCGTCACGCCCAGCAACCCTGCTGACGCGCGCGGGCTGATGCGCGCTGCCATCGATGCCAATGACCCGGTTATCTTTATCGAGAACATCCTGTGTTACGGCCTCAAAGCGGAAGATCCCGGCCCAGGTTATCGCGTCCCGCTCGGCAAGGCGGCAGTTGCGCGCGAAGGCAGTGACATTAGCCTTATCACCTATGGCCGCACTGTGCTCGACGCGCTCGAAGTGGCGGGCGAAATGGATAAGGAAGGCGTCAGCGTCGAGGTGATCGACCTGCGCACCATCGCCCCTTATGATGAGGCGACTGTGCTGGCTTCGGTGCGCAAGACGGGCCGCGCGTTGACCCTGCATGAGGCGGTTCGGCCATTCGGAACAGGGGCTGAGATTGCCGCGAACATTCAGGAAAAATGCTGGGACAATCTCAAAGGGCCGGTGCGCCGGATTGGCGGCACGTTTTCCGCCGTGCCGTTTGCCAGCCACCTTGAGCAGGCATGGATCCCGAACAAGTCAGAGATTGTCGAGCAGATCAAGGCATCGGTGGGGAAGGCGTAAATGGCTGCTGAAATCCGCATCCCCAAACTGGGCATGAGCGCGACCGAAGTGACGCTGGCCGAATGGATGTTCGGTGACGGCGAACAGGTCGCCAAAGGGGACATAATATACACCGCCGAAACCGACAAGACGACGGTCGAGATTGAGGCGCAAGAGAGCGGCGTGATTCGCCCCACCGGCGAAGAGGGCGCGCGCTATAAGGTCGGCGACGTCATCGGGACGATAGAATGATGGGGGCCTCGTAGTCCGATGGCAACTCCGCGCGAGCTATTGTCGGCGGTCTATGCGGCGGCGGGCGCGCGCGACTGGGATAAGGTCGAAAGCCTGCTCCACCCCGATTTCGTGCTTTACGAGGCAGAATGCCTGCCGTTTGGCGGTGAATGGCGCGGCCGTGACGCGCTGCAACGCTGCGCCATGGCGATGTACGGCACCTGGGCCGAGGCCAAGGTCGATATTCACGACATAGCCGGCGGGACAACGCATGCTGTGACGGTTCTAACACTAACCATGACGTCAAAGCGAACCGGTGAAACTTTCAGCCAGACTGTCAATGAATGCGGGAGTTTTGAGGACGGCTTGCTGAAGGAACTGCGCATCCATTACTTCGACGCAGCCGAGGTGGCGGCGAAAGCCTGACACAGGGGCTCGGCATCGCTGGACACCCCCAGCTGATTGCACACCTCGCCGGGCCTGCAAAATTCAACTGCTTCCTGAAAATACTGGAGCGGGCGAGGCGATTCGAACGCCCGACCCCAACCTTGGCAAGGTTGTGCTCTACCCCTGAGCTACGCCCGCTCAATGACGTCTTGCAGGATGGCGAAAGCCGCGCATCGCTGCTGGAGAGGCGGGCGATTAGCAGGGGGGTGAGCACCCTGCAAGTGTAAAATTCGTGCTCTTTTTCGCGCGAAGCCTTAGCATCGTCTAGTCAGCACTCGCGCCAAGGTTCACAATAGCTCAAGGTGCCCCACATAGGGGCTTACATCGCAATCACGCGGTGCAATCGCAATCAGCAGCAGGAGCGTTTCCTTGGCCAGCATGGGTCTTAATCTCGAAGAGCAAAAAGCAGTGGAGCGATTTCGCAAGGACGTTGTCGACCCCTCGCAGACCAAACTCGTCATCCTCGATTTCTGGGCAGAATGGTGCGGGCCGTGCAAGGCGCTTACCCCGACGCTTGAGAAGATTGCGGCAGAATATGCAGACAAGGGCGTCATTCTGGCCAAGATCAACGTCGATGAGGAAAAATTCATCGCCGGTCAGTTTCAGGTGCGATCCATACCTACGGTCTATGCCATGTTTCAGGGGCAGCCCGTCGCCGACCTGACCAACGCGCGAACCGAAAGCCAGCTGAAAGAAGTTCTCGACCAGTTGCTGGCACAATTGCCCGTTCAGCCTGGGGCGCTGGATGGGGGCGCGCCGCAAGGCCCGACGGCAGAAGAAATCGCGCAATTCGTCAAAATGGGCGAGGATGCGTTGGCGGGCGGCGATGCCCAGCGCGCGGCTGGCATTTTTGCGCAGGTTACTGAATTTGCGAGCGAGAACGCCCCGGCTCATGCTGGGCTTGTTCGCGCACTCATTGCGCTGGGCCAGCCCGATGAAGCCCGCCAGGTGATGGCTGCGATCGACGCCGACCCGAGATTGGCCAGCGACCCGGCCATTGCCGCTGCCAGAAGCGCGCTCGACCTCGCCGCAAACCGGGTCGATGATGGGGAGCTTTCGCAATTGCGCGACACGGCCAGCGCCAATCCCGAAGACATGGAGGCCCAGATGGCCTTTGCTGAAGCTGCCTTTGCCGCCGCATCGCGTGACGAGGCGGCGGATGTCTTGCTTGCCATGGTCGCCGCCGACCGAGGCTGGAATGAGGGCGCGGCGCGGGCGAAGCTGGTCCAGATTTTTGAGGCCACCGGGCTAGAGGATGAATGGGTGATCGCTGTTCGCCGCCGCCTGTCAAAGATCCTGTTCGGTTAGGACGCAGCCCTGATGCCCACTCGCCTGTCGATATTTCCGCTACCCGGTGCCGTGCTGTTTCCCGGCCTGCAATTGCCGCTGCATATCTTTGAGCCGCGCTACCGCGCATTGGTCAGCGATGCACTGGCGCGCGACCGCCAGATTGCGATGATCCAGCCGCAGCGCCCGGTTGAGGGCTCACCGCTATACACAATTGGCTGCGTTGGCCGAATTGGCGAGATTGAGGCGATGGAGGACGGCCGTTACAATTTGATCCTTGAGGGCCGATCGCGTTTCCGCCTGCTGCAAGAACTCGACGTCACCACCGCTTTCCGGCAGGTCGAAGGAGAATTGATCGAGGATGATAACACTGAAGTGCTTAGCCATGCGCAGCGCGGCGGTTTCGAACGCGAGGCACGCGAATTTGCCGATGCGCAGGGTTACAGCGTCGATTGGGATTCGGTGGCACGGCTGGATGACCAGTCGCTGATCAATGGCGTTTCTCAAATTGCTCCATTTGATCCGGCATCAAAACAGGCTTTGCTTGAAGCGCACACTCTGACCGCCCGGTGCGAGCTCTTGGTTCAGCTGATGCAGTTCTTTGGCCGCAGCGACGGCAGCGAAGAGATCATGACGCTGCAATAATTCTTGGCTGCTTTGGCGAGACGCTCGAAACCGTCAACCTCGTGCATCCAGCCATGCTCGGCTGGTGCGGGCGACTTCGCGGGCGCGTTCGTTGAGGTCGGGGAAGGCATCGCGCAACACAGCAGAGCGCTCCTCGACCGCCATCGGCAAGGTGTCCGGCAGCGCATCGACCATCGCGGCGAGCGGCAGTCCGCCTTTCCCCAAGGGCATCCGGCGGTTGATCGCGTCGTCGATTATGGCGTCGAAATTGGTAAGGTCAGGCCCATCCATAGGCGCATCGCAGGGCTGGCAGTAACTCAGCCATGTGCGCGGGATCGCCGCGAGATCCTCTGCCGTCCCGCCCGAGCGTGCCCAGTGGAGCGTATCGATCAGCAGCGCCTTTGCCTCACCCTCTACAGCTTCGAGAATAGCGCGGGCCATGTGGATCGTCTTGACCTCGGTGAACATGCCAAACTCAAGATTGATGCGCACGCCGGTGCCTTCAGCCCGGTCAACCATGGCTTGAAACTTGGCGGTTGTGGCAGCAAGGTCCGGGTCGCTGGAAACGCAGAGCAGATTGCGCGCGCCGAGCTCAGCGGCGATGTCAACCAATTCAACTAGCCACGGATCGCTTGCGCCTGGCATGATCCATGCGACTTCGAGATCGAGCAATTCTACGCCCGCTTCTTGCGCTTGTTTGCGAATCACGCGGGTGGTCGCAGGTGTCCAGGTCTCCCGCTCGGCCCACATCCCGCCAAAATCGAAATCGCTCGCTGCTGCGGCTTCGATGAGCTGCGCCGGGGTTGCCTCTGGCAAAATCCCCGCGGCGAGAGAGATTTGGCGGCGGTTCACTGCCGATACCTCACAGTGTCTGCCCATCATCGAGCACGAAATTGCTGCCCGTGACAAACTCCGCCGCATCAGAACATAGGAACAGCAGCGGGCCGTCGAGCCCTTCTTCTCCCATCAATCGCCGTTTGGGGAAGCGCGCGATCTGTTTCCTACCCGGTTCGGTATCGAACCACGCGTCGTTGATGGCGGTGCGGATATATCCGGGGGAGATGGTGTTGACGCAGATGCCTGCGCGCGCCCATTCGCGTGCCATGCTGCGTGCCGCCTGCACAACGCCTGCCTTGCTTGCGGCATAGGCGACAAGGCCGGGAGAGGGTTCGAACGCAGTGATCGAGGCGACCATTACTATTCGTCCCTTGGTCACCCCCTGCGTCATCATCCGCTTGGCCCCCTCACGCGCGGTCAGCATTGCGCCCTTGAGATTGATTGCCAGTGTGTGTTCGATGTCCTCTTCCGACATGGCGGTGATCATGCCCGCGCCGTCGATCCCGGCATTGGCAATCACAGTGTCGACTGGTCTGTCAAATGCCGCTTCGGCAGCGTCGAAGCCGGCAATGATGTCAGCCTCCCGCGCTACGTCCATGGTGATCGCGGAGGCATTGTCGCCAATTTCCTGCGCCAATGCATCCAGCCGGTCCTTACGCCGCGCGCCGAGCGCCACGCGCGCTCCATTCGCGGCAAGGATGCGCCCAAAACGCGCCCCCAAGCCGGAGGACGCGCCGGTAATGAGCGCGGTGCGCCCCGAAAGATCGACAGAAAGGGTCATGACGGCAGCTAAGTAGCGGCGGGAAGTTCGCCGTCGATATATTTCTTCAATGTCGTCTGGAAATGGCGCACCCGGCTGTCCTGATACGAACCAAGTTCCATCAGACCGTCCTTCATCGACTTCATGCCGGTCTGGACATGTGGCAAATTGGCCATGTCCTGATCGAACACATTGGCGAGCTGCGGCCCCATTATATTCGCGGCCCAGGCAAACGGTTCATCATCGGGAATAAAGGTCTTCTCAACCGCGCGCGGGCGTTTTTCGCCTTTGGGTGTGGGGAACAGCAATCGGATTTCCATGACGCAGGAATCGGGCGTCTCATCGGGCAGCCAGCGATAGACGAGGGTCGGCAGGAATCCAATCCACGGGGCAAAGTTGGGGAAGATATTGTAAGTAAAATTGTCCAGAATCTCGCTGTCCGAGGCTTCCGAATAATCATAGCCATATTGTTCAGCAAAGCCTTTGCGCCCTGCTTCGGCCAGCACTTTGCGCGCGCCCAGCGGATCAGCAGCATCAAAGTCGCCCGGATTGTCACCCGCGGCAAAGCGGCGATTGGTGTCCGCATCCGCGCCGCCGGAAAATTCGTTCATCTTGCTCAAGACATAGTTCGAATCCTTGCCCTTCATATGCGGGCTGAGAACCCCGGAAGGGGTGATCGCCCGGTTGAAATGATCGCCAATCAGATCGTAACGCGTGTTGGCGTCGCCCAGAAACGGCAGCAATTGAGGATGCGTGACGATTGAATGCCATGCCTCCATGAACGCCTCTGCGGTGGCTTTCCAATTGGCCGGGATGCGTTTCTGCACCCACATGCCGGTGTAGCGATTCTCGAAATCATAGCGTTCGTAATGCGAAGCAGCCGGACCCAACCAAGATTTGAAATCAGGCAGATCGTGGTTTTCGGTCAGCATGACGAAACCCTGCCACAGCTCGATCCGGGCTTCGGGCAGGTTCATGTTCTTGTCTTTTAGATGCTCGAAATCCCATTCGGACGGAATTTCCTTCAGACCGCCATCATTGCGCCAAGTGAAGCCATGGAATGGGCAGCGCAATTGTACCGAGGGCCCGCATTCGGTGCGCAGCTTGCGCCCGCGGTGGAGGCAGGCGTTGTAGAATCCGCGAACCGAGCCATCCTTCTGCCGGATCAGCAGAAAGCTCTTACCGGCAATCTCGAACACCACGGTGTCGCCGGGATCGGGCATTTCATCCTCACGTGCAGCAAACAGCCACACATTCGGCCACATTTTCTCGCGTTCGAGTGCGGCGAATTCTTCACTGATATAAGGTTCAACCGACAGTGGCTCATTGCCCATGTCGATCGTGCTTTCTTCAAACAGGTAATCGGGCGGCGTGCGCGTGTCCCCGTTCAGCATATCGGTGTAGCTGATGCCGGGGCACCGGCCGTCTTGTGTCATGGTCTTGATCTCGTTCATCTGCGGCCTCGTTCCCGTTACTCGCATTTTACGCAGTGTTCGTAGCTGAGAATATCACACAGGTTTGCCGCCGGGTCACCCTAGCGGATTGGAGAGGATCATGGCGCTCAATAACGGTATTTCAGCCCTTGGTGAGGTGATGCAGCTTGCCTTTGTCCCGGATGACTTTGACGCTGCGGTGAAGCACTGGACCCAAACAATGGGCGTTGGGCCGTTTTTCCTGATGGAAGGCATCCATCTTGAAGGGATGAAATACAAGGGCGAACCGACCGATGCCGCGTTCGACCTTGCGCTGGCGTACTGGGGCGATATTCAGATTGAGCTGATTCGCCCGCGCGACAGCCACCCGTCGATCTATTCCGGCGAATATGGTGCGGTGGAGGGGCTGCACCATGTCTGCATTCTGGTGGACGATATCGAGGCAGCATACCGCACTTGCGCTGAACAAAACGCAGAGATCGTGATCGAAGGATCGCTGGGCGACAGCCGCGTGATCTATGTCGATCCAGGGCAAGGGCCGGGCAGCCTGGTGGAAATACTCCAGCAAGGCGAAGGCGGCCCCGGCCTGTTCGCCATGATCAAGGCAGCTGGCGCGGGATGGGACGGCAGCGAGCCGCTGCGGAAACTGGGTTAGCGCCAGTTTTCGCAGCGGCTGCGCCTATGCGGCATTAGGAGCTTGCGCCCAGATACCCCAATTGTCCCGCTTTGAAGATCGTCTGTGCGCGGTTCACACTGTCCAGTTTCTCACCCGCGCGGTGGATGTGATAACGGATGGTGGCGTGGCTGCGATCAAGGATCATGCTGATCTCCTTGTCAGTCTTGCCAATCGCCGCCCAGCGCAGACATTCAACCTCGCGTTTTGACAGAACGCAGTCTGACGGGATGCGCCGTTTGGTCCGGATCGATTGCACATAACCGGCGACGAACCTGCGAACGAGCTGCGCAAACAGCGAGCCATATTTCGCAAATTCCTCGCTCAAATCTTCCCGGTCCCGGTCCATACTGATCAAACTGCTGGCCGAAATCTGACCAAACGGCAGATGCACGGGGATCACGATTGCGGCCTTGCACAGTGAACGCTTTTCAAAATCGCCAAGGTCAAGCTCATCGAGATAGGAATTGGGCCATTTGAGGTTGAACCCGTGGCGGTTCACCCAGAACGGCTCGCTTTCATAACGGCATGCGCGCGGCAGCGGCGAATGCAGCGCCAGACGGTGATCTTCCCACCACCGCGCGCCATCATCGAGCCAGCGGAAAATATCCGCGTTGAGAATCGTGCCATCGGCATCGATCATCGGTTCTTTGGAGGAAATGTCGTCACAAACCGCGATCTGCATTCCGCGTTCCTGGGCTATCCGCGCAAGGTTGACGGCGGCATCATGAATATCCTCAGGACATCGTATCGTGACCTGGTCGAGCAATTGCTCAAGATTTTCGGTTCCGTTGGGCGTGCGAAGTTCGACGACATTGGCGGCCATTGTAGGGCTCACTCCTCTCCTGATTATTGTTTGTCACAAGACTACCCTATTTTGTGAGATTCACCTCATACTTTACGCAGGGGCATCGGGGGTTTCGGCTGGCTAGGCGGGCATATTGGCGGAGAAAATGATCATGGCGACGCAAATCGAGGCTTGGCGGGGCGAAAATTTCGGCGCAGCATTGAAAGCGCTGGCGCAGCGAATCGAATCTGACCGGCCCGCATTGATCCACGGTGCGCGCGTTGTCACTTGGGCCGAGCTTGACGCACAAAGCGACGCCATTGCCGCGGGTCTGCTCTCGCGCGGGTTGAGACCGGGTGACATTGCCGGACAGATGCTGCGCAACACTCCCGATTATCTGCTCGCCTATTTCGGGTGCATCAAGGCGGGAGTGGTGCCGGTCAATGTCAATTACCATTACCGGAACCGCGAACTTGCCGACATCTTCGCCCGGTTCGGGCTGAAAGCTCTGTTCACCCACAGCGACTTTGTGGATGCCGGGGCACGGGCAATGGCCGAGGGAACGCTCACCATTGATGTCGAGGGCGCCGAGTGGAAAGCGCTGTGCAACCACGAACTGCCCGCCGATTTCGCGGTCCATGATGACCGCCGCGCCTTGTTCCTCACCGCAACCGGCGGCACCACCGGCATGCCCAAGGCGGTGATGTGGCCAATGGAAGAGGCCTGGCAAGCCTTCAGCATTTCGGTCTGGCAGCGCGGGTTTGGCGAGCCACCGTTCGTCGCAACCTCGCTGGAGGCGCAGGCAGAGGAAGCCGCGAAAATCGGCCCCGATCATCCGGCGAGCGCCTCTCCCATGCTGCTGCTATCGCCTTTGATGCACGGAGCGGGGCAATTCACCGGCGTGATCCATCTGCTGAAAGGCGGCACGCTGGCGCTGCTTCCGGCGGACAAGTTTGACGCTGATCTGGCGCTTGATGAAATCAAGCGGATCGGCGCGCGCGGCGTCTTTATCGTCGGCGACGCTTTTGCCTTGCCGCTGGCCGACCGGCTGGACGCGCGCGGGGATGGCGAGGAGGTCTTGGCCAGCCTTCGTTCGGTGATCTCTTCGGGTGCGGTGTTTTCCGAGCACCTCAAAAAGCGGTTGATCGCGCACAATTCTGCGCTGGTGGTGATTGACGCGCTGGGATCGTCGGAAAGCTCGGGCACGGGCGTCGTCATCACTACGGCGCAAGGCTCCACCGGAGGCGGCAAGTTTCAGCCTTTGCCGGGTCGCGAGACCAAACTGTTCGACGAAAATCTCCAAGAGATTCCCAAGGGTCACGAAGGCGTGGGCATCGTCGCGCGCACCGGGCCGCTGCCGCTGGGCTATCTGGGTGAGGACGCAAAGAACGCGGCGACCTTTCCGGAAATTGGCGGCAAGCGCTGGTTGATGACCGGCGACCGCGCGCGCTGGGCACCCGACGGCAGCATGGAATTCATCGGCCGCGACAATATGTGCATCAACACTGGCGGCGAAAAAGTGTTTCCCGAGGAGGTTGAGGCGGTCTTGCTCGATCATCCCGGCGTCAAGGATGCGCGGGTGGTCAGCCTGCCCGATCCGCGGTTCGGGCGAAAGGTGGTGGCAGTGGTGCAGGGCGACGCGGCAAAAGACGCGCTCGACACCCATGCCCGCGCCGCACTGGCAGGCTATAAAATTCCGCGCCTCTATGTCTTCACAGATCAGTCGCTGAGGCTCAACAATGGCAAACCCGATTACAAGACCGCGCAGGCTCTGGCGGATGGTGCGGCGGATGGCGCGGCGGGTTAGTGAGGCAGTGTATTATATTGACAATACGGTTGACACATCGGCCATGGTGTCAACCGGGAGATTTGGTGTAAACATCGGAAATTATTGATTTTACCGGTGCGGGCACCGGTTGACACTTGTCCAACAAAAATGCGTTTTGGCAGAGCGCCTTCGCGTTCCTAGCGCAGCTGACGATGAGAAAGAGCGGATGCCGTGGTATCACCCCGCCTCGGTGTAGGAAACCGCCCTAAATGGTTTGAAAATGGCCGCTGGCCTTCAACTCATCCATGAAACTCTGAGTGTAGGCCTGTTCCGGACGTTCGCGGACCGCTTGGTCGAGCGCTTCGGCATCCTTGCCAACCAGTATGCGCCATTGTCCGGCCTGCACTCCGTCCAATATCACCTTTGCCGCCTCGGCTGAGGACATGGGCGCGTTATCGCGAAAGCCCGAATTGGCGAGTTCGATGATCTGATCCTCGCTCAAACTTGCCGGATCGACACCTTGCGATTCCAGAATGAATTTGAGCTCCTTTTCGACCCCGCCCTGTATGCGCATCGAATTGCCCGCAATGTCGGTGCCGATATGGCCGGGCATAACAACCGAGCAGGTGATGTGCGGCGCGTTGTTCGCCAGATCGACGATCAGCGCCTCGGTAAAACCTTTCACCGCGAATTTCGCCGCCGAATAGGCAGTGTGCGGACGCTGCGGACCCAGCGTTGCCCAGAAGCCATTGACGCTCGACGTGTTGACGATGTGGCCCGCATCCGCGTTTTTCAGCAGCGGCAGAAATGCGCGCACGCCGTGGATGACCCCGTAAAAGCAGATATTGAACGTCCGCTCCCACGCCGCGCGCTCGCCCGCAACAAAACTGCCGCCACCGGCGATCCCGGCATTGTTGAACAAAAGATGGATCTTGTCGGTATCAAACGCGGTTCGCACTTCATCGGCCCATGCATTCATCTCCGCTTCGATCGAGACATCGGCGCGCGTGCAATGCACCATGGTGCCTTGCGGCGCGGCGGCGCGGCAAAGGCGCTCCGTCTCTGCCATGTTGGCCGCTGACACATCGCACATCGCAACGGAACAGCCCTCCGCCGCCAAGGCCAGCGCCAGCTCGCGTCCCATTCCTGTCCCACCGCCGGTGATGACAGCGATTTTCCCCGCAAAATCGTTCAGCGCCATTGTCCTCACCCCCAGAATGTTGGCCCCGTTTCAGGCATTTAGCTCGTCGCGCGGTCGGCTTTGTCTTTTTCGTTTGTGCCCTTGATCATCGCCCGCATCTGGTCCCATTCGGCATCGCCCAGCGCGTGGAGCATGGGGTAGAATGTGCCGCCGGTCGCCTGAAAGCCTGCGCCATCGATCGCGATCGTCTGACCGTTCACATATTCCGCCCCCGGTCCCATCAGGAACACCGCGAGATTGGCGAGTTCGTGCATTTCGCCTGCGCGGCCCATTGGGTTCATCGAATTGTTCGAATTGCCGCCCGACCCGCCGGGGTTCAGCCGCGCGCTCATCCCCTTGGTCGGGAAAAGTCCGGGCGCAATTGCGTTAAACCGCAGGCCATAGCGGCCCCATTCGGTCGCCAGGCTTTGCGTCATGGCGTTGATCGCGGTCTTGGACATGGCAGAGGGGACGACAAACGCGCTGCCCGACCATACCCAGGTGGTGAGGATCGAGAGGAAGCTGGCGCGTTTCTTCTCCGCTATCAACCTTTTGCCCACGTCGAGCGTCACATAGAAAGTGCCGCGCATCACGATGTCGGCAATCGCGTTGAATCCATTGACCGACAGATCTTCGGTCCGGCTGATGAAATTGCCCGCCGCATTGTTGACCACGCCGGTCAGCGCACCGCCGTCGGCCCAGATTGCGTCGATCATGGCATGGATCGCGTCAGCATCACGGATGTCGCAGGCATGGGCGACGACTTTGCCCCCTGAAGTTTGGGCGTGAAGGCCCATCAATTCGGCAGCGGTTTCATCCAGTTTGTTCTGCCGCCGACCGCAGATGTAAACCTCTGCGCCCAGTTTCAGGAAGCCTTCGGCCATTTCGCGCCCCAAGCCAGTGCCGCCGCCGGTGACAAGGATGCGTTCGCCCTGCATCAGGCCGTCGCGGAACATGAGCTTTGAAATGTCCATTTTAGTTTCCTCTAGGTTCTCGTCATTGCGAGCGAAGCGAAGCAATCCAACGCCGCCCGCCTGGCGCACTGGATTGCCGCGGAGCCTCCGGCTCCTCGCAATGACGACCAATCACAGACCCAGCACGGTCTTTGCAATTATGTTCTTCTGCACTTCATCCGACCCGCCAAAAATGGTTGAGGCGCGGTTGTTGAGATATCGGCCCATCGCGGTCTGCGCATATTCACTGCCGACGGGTTCGGGCGCTTCATTGCCGTAAAGCGGACGCTCCAACGGCAATTGCAGCGCATCATGGCCCAGCAGTTCAAGCCGCAGCGTATCAACTTCTTGCCCGATATTGGCGCCCAGCAATTTGACCAGCGAGGTTTGCGGGCCCGGCGCGCGGCCTTTCGCCAGTTCGGCAAGGATCCGCAATTCGGTAAACTCCAGCGCTTCGGCTTCGAGCCGGGCGCGGGAAAGCCGGTCGCGGAAGCGCGGATCGTGGGCAATCGCGCCGTTCACGCCCGAAGGCTGGGTTTCAGCCAGCTCAGCCAGCCGGTCGATGCTTTGCAACAGGCGCGGGGCAAAGCACGACCCGCCGCGCTCATTTTCCAGCAGGAATTTGGCGATCGACCAGCCTGCGCCTTCGTCGCCGATGCGGTTTTCCGCCCGAGTGCGGGCATCGGTGAAGAACACCGCGTTGACCTCATGATCGCCCGACATCGAATGGATCGGTGTCACCTCGATCCCCGGCTGATCCATCGGCAACAGCAGGAAAGTGATCCCCGCCTGTTTCTTCACACTCGCATCGGTGCGCACCAGCGCGAAAATCCAGTTGGCGTGATGCGCATGGGTGGTCCAGATTTTCGATCCGTTGACGACATAATCGGTGCCCTCGAGCCGCGCCGAGGTTTTGAGCGAGGCAAGGTCCGACCCGCTGCCCGGTTCGGAATAACCCTGACACCAGTAATCTTCGCCAGACAGGATGCGGGGCAGGAACCGCGCCTTTTGTTCGGGCGTGCCGAATGCGCAGATCACCGGCCCGACCAGCCGCAAGCCAAGGATCGCCAGCGCGGGTGCGCCGGCCAGCGCGCATTCCTTTTCAAAGATGAATTTCTGCGTCGGGGTCCAACCCGTGCCGCCGTCTTCCTTGGGCCAATGGGGCGCGACCCAGCCTTGTTCAAACAGGATGCGGTGCCATTCCATCCCGATGTCGGGTTCGACAAACACGCCGGGCGTGCGCCGCGCGCCATCTTTCAACCGGTCTGGCAGCTTTTCGCACAAGAATTTGCGCACTTCTTCTCTGAAGGCGAGGTCTTCGGGGGAAAAGGTCATATCCATGGCGTGCGTCCCTTATTCGCCGTCTCTCTGAGCCCAGCCAATCGAGCGGCGAAGCATGTCGTAATACACATCGTAATTCCACGCGCACATTTCCTTGTGCGGATAGAAATCCTGCATTCCCGGCAGATCGTAATGGCCCCGGCAATGGCCCAGCGTGTTGTAAACCACGCGCCCCTTGCCAATGTCACGTGTGTAAAGGATTGGCACGGCGGTTTTTTCCCACGTGCCTGCGACAAAGCCGGTGGCTTCGCCTTCAAACGTGGTCTGCATCAGCGTGTCGATTTCGGCTGTCGTGGCCGAGAGGTAAAGCTCGTCGACCACGTCGAAATCCTCGATCCCGTGCGTCAATTCGTGATCCTTGTTGACCACTTCAACGGTGAAGGGGCCGATGGGGGGATGCGCCTTGAACTGCGTGCCGAGCATGCCGAACACATCGGGGCGATCCTCCGGCGTATCGACCAGCCCCTCTGCGGTGAACACGAGGATCGAGTTGGTGCCGTGCAGCGCCAGCCACTTGCCGCCCTTCTCCAGCCATGCGCGCAGCTGCGCCGCCTGCTGCACACTTGGCATCAGATCGCAGGTGTAGGTGATGAGGAAACGGCACTGATCGAGCCGCTCCAGCCCCGAATAATCCGCCGCGACGGTGGTGCGGATATGCGGATGCTCTGCCAACAGTTTGAGCACTTCGAGCCGAGGGTAATCGATATCGTGATATTTGCCCGCCGCGATGAAATGGGCGTCAATGCGGGTTGCGGGTTGGTTGCTCATTATCGGCGTCCTAACTTCTGATGCTGCCGCCGCCATCGACGGTGAAATCGCAGCCGGTGGTGAAACTTGCTTCATCGCTGGCAAGGAACACGGCTGCTTTGGCGACTTCGTGGGGTTCACCGATGCGGTTCATCGGATGGGTGGCGGCAAAACTGGTCTCGATATTCTCCGGCGTGTCGGCACCGGAATATTTGTAGCGGTCATACATTGGCGTGCGGATAGCACCGGGATGGACCATATTGGCGCGGATCGGAAGCCCGCGTTCGGCGCAGTCGAGCGCAACGCTGCGGGTCAGGCCCTGCAATCCGGCCTTTGACGCGCTGTAGGCGGCGACAAAGGCTGCGGCACGGATTGCGATCATCGACCCGATGTTGACGATGGCGCAGGGTTCTGAGCTGGCCTCCATCGCGGGGATGGCGGCGCGCATTCCGTAAAACGGTCCTTCGAGATTGATGTCGATCGTGCGCCGCCAGCTATCAAGGTCAACGTCAACGACATTGCCCGGTTCAGATATGCCCGCGACATTGCACAGCACGGTCAACTTGCCAAAGCGCGTCTGCACCGCCTTTACCGCCAGGTGCCAATGGTCAAGGTCGCGCACGTCCAGTTCAAACGCGTCGGCGTTATCGCCCAGTTCCCCGGCCAGCGCGCGGGCCTTGTCGATCTGCACGTCGCACAGCATGACCTTGCCGCCCTCGGCCACGATCATTCTGCCGATCGCGGCTCCGATCCCTTCGGCACCGCCCGTGACAAGCGCGACCTTGCCCTGCATCTTTCCAGCCATCTAACGCTCCAGAATGGCGACTGCGGAAAGGCCGGGCGCGCCGTAAACATGGCTGTAGCCGGTCTTTGGCCCCTTGCCGTCTTTTCCGGGCACCTGCCGTGCGCCCGCACGGCCGCGCAATTGTTCGACGTTTTCATAGACCTGCCGCAGGCCCGATGCGCCAATCGGTTCCCCGCAGGCGAGGCAGCCGCCATCGGTGTTGATCGGCAGCTTGCCACCGCGCCGTGACCAGCCATTGGCGAGCCATTCTTCCTGATCGCCGTCCTGGCAAAAGCCATTTTCAGCCATGTGCATCACTTCCGCACCGCTTTCGGTATCCTGCAATTGCGCGACGTCGATATCGTCGGGGCCGATCCCGGCGCGTTCAAATGCGGCTCTGGAGGCAAGCACGGTGGGCTTGCCGCCTTCCTTGATGCTGACGCCGGGCTGGAACACTTCGAAACTGTCAGGCGGGCGGGTCTTGACCGCGATGCTGGCGATCCTGACCGAGCCATTGTTGCCAAGCGCGCCTAGCTCGCGTGCCTTTTTCTCGCTCGCTAGGATCAGCGCAACCCCTCCTTCGGCAGGGGCGCAGAACATATATTTTGTCAGCGGATCATTGATCATTGGCGCGTTCATGATCGTTTCGAGATCAATTTCGCTGCGCCGCCATGCATGCGGGGTCACCGCGCCGTTGATAAACGCCTTTTCCGCGACCCGGCCCAGCGTTTCCCGGCTGATCCCGTAAAGCTGCATATAGCGCTGAATCTTGAGCGCAAAGAATTGCGTGGTCAGCATCATGCCGGTCTGGCCATACCATTCAGGCAGGCCGTAATCCGATGGCTTGGCGTTGAAGGCCCCGCGCGGATGCTTGTCAAAACCCACCGCCAGCGCAAGGTCATACATCCCGCTGGCTATGGCTTGCTGCGCGGCGGCGAGCGCGCTGCCCCCTGTGGCGCAGCCATTGGCGACATTGGTGAAAGGCAGGCTGGTCAGACCAAGCTCGTTGACCATGATGTCCGCGCTGCCCGCCGCCGCCGATCCGCCATAGGCGCATTCGATGTCGGTCCATTCCAGCCCCGCATCCGCCATCGCCTGACGCACGGCAAACACACCCTGTTCGCGGCCCGAGCGTTCTTCGGTCCGGCCAAAGGGATGGATCCCGGCGCCGATAATATAGACATTCTCGCTCATGCGGCCTGATCCTTGGATGGGGTAATGGGGCGGAATGCGTAAGTGTCATGCGCCGCGTTGAAGGGGACGATGCAAAATTCGACCGGCATGTTGAGCGACAGGTCTTCGAGCCGTGCATCGACGATCCGGCTTTCGACGATCACTTCGCCGGGCAATTCGACATAGCCCAGCAGGAAGGGTTCAAAGTCTGGAGGGCCTTCGCCGGGACCGGAACCGGGGCCTTCATAGGGCTGTTTGGGCAGAAAGTCCTGCGAGGTCCATGACCACAGCGTGCCGGTGCGCGCCAGTTTGTAAGGCTCAACCTCCTTCGCCGCATCGCCTTGCGGCATCGGGAAAACCACTTCGCCCGATGGCAGCCTGCCGCCCATCAGATGCGGCTCTGGCCCGTCGCTCCACAACTCCGGATCGATTTTCAGTCCCATTTCAGCCCTCCTCAGGCCGCTAACGAATATTCTGAAAGCGCGCTGTCGGTGTCGCCAAACAGCTTGCCCAGCACCATCACTCGCTTCATCGCGTGGCCAATGGCCAATTCATCGGTGATCCCCATGCCGCCATGCATCTGCACCGCCTCGCGCGCGACCGCATCGACATTCTCGCCGATAAAGGCCTTGGCTCCGGCGGCGGCGCGCAGCCATGCCGCATTGTCCGCCTGATCGGTCAGTGCCGCGCGGTACAACATCGAACGGCATTGCTCGATCCGCGCATAGCATTCGACCAGCCGGTGCTGGAGCGCCTGAAAACTGCCAATGGCGACGCCGAATTGCTGGCGTTCTTTGACATAGGTGAGTGTATCGTCGAGCAGGCGCTGACCCAGACCCAGCATTTCTGCCGAAGCCATCAGCCGCGCCTTGGCAACGATCGCGGTGATTGCGGCTGCGTCCAGATCCAGCCGCGCGGCTGTGTCCACCGCCACTCTGGTCAGCCGGACCTCGCCTGCAATGCTGCCATCGGTCAGGCGGTAAGCGCGCACGTCGACCCCGGGCGCATCGGCGGGGACATTGAAGCAGGTCGTCACGCCGCCCAGATCGGCGGTCACAATAAACATATCCGCCAGCAAAGCGCCCATCACGAAGGTCTTTTCGCCGCTCAGCGTAAACCCGGAGGCCGATGGCTCGGCCTTCATATGCGCTGCTGTCAGATTGTAGCGCTGCGCCCGTTCGGCCCAGGCGAGGCTAGCCAGTTGTTCGCCAGCGAGAACTCTTTCGAGCATGTCCTGCGCTCCGCCAGCGGACAGCATCAGCGCCGGAACGACACCATGCTCCAGCCACGGGTCGGGCGAATTGGCCTTGCCGATGGCCTCTGCAATCAATGCCAGGTCAACCACTGATCCGCCCATGCCGCCCGCATCTTCGGGCGCAGCAAGCGCAATCAGGCCAAGCTCCGCCAGCCGGGTCCAGCGGTCACGGTCATAGCCTGTTGGCGATAGCCGCAGCTTGCGCCTGGCCTCCACATCAATGGGCGCAGCAAAGCGCTCTACTGAGCTGCGGAACATTTCCTGTTCCTCGGTCAGGTCGAAATTCATGGGCGTCAGGCTTTCTTCGAAAACGTGATCGGCAACCGGATCACGCCGCGCAGCAGGATATTGGGAAGCACCTTGATCCCGCTTTCGTCCGAAACCGCAAAATCATCGAGCCGTTCGAGCAGCTCGTCAAAGGCGACCAGCATTTCCTTGCGGCTGAGCATGTTGCCAACGCACATATGCGGTCCCTTGCCAAACGCCTGATGCGCGCGGGCATTGGTGCGCTCAATGTCGAATTTGTCGGGATTTTCGAACTTCTTCGGATCGCGATTGGCGGCGGCGTAGCGCAATTGCACCACCGCGCCTGCGGGGATGGCGGTGCCGCCCAGCTCGGTATCCTGTTTGACGATCCGCCACATGCCCGCGGTTGGCGTTTCATAGCGCAGGCTTTCCTCGACCAGATTGCCGATCACCTTGGGATCGCGCCCCCCTGCCGCCGCCTTGGCCTTGGCCATCTGATCAGGGTTGCGGATCAGTTGCAGCAAACCGCCCGCAAGCGTCGAAGTTGTCGTTTCATTACCGGCGACCATGAATTGCTGCATGATCGACATGATTTCTTCGTCGGTCAGCGGGGTTTCGCCCTCCACGCGGGCCTCGACCAGATCGGTCAGCAAATCGTCCCCGCCATTGGCGCGGCGGTCCTCGATCTTGCTCTTCATGTATTTCTGATATTCGATGAAGGCGCGGGCGCATTCAAGCTGACGTTCGCGTGATACCATCTGGCTAAACCGGTCGACGGCGGCGTCGGACCAATCCTTTACCTGGCGCGGATCATTATCGAGCCCGATCTGCTGCGCGATCATCGCCACCGGCAGCGGGATGGCGAACTCTTCGACAAACTCGCATTCGCCTTTGCTGGCCATGGCATCGATCAATTCGATGGATTTGGCGCGCATGTCCGCTTCGATGGCGTTCACGCGCGGGGCGGAAAAGGCGAGATTGACGAGCTTGCGGTTGCGTGTGTGCACCGGTGCATCGGCGGTCAGGAGAGTGGGCGGATTGTCCCAGCCATCCTTGAGGATTTCCTGAATTTCCTCGTCCTCTGCCCCCATCAGGACGGTGAAATCGTTGGAGAACACCTCGGGCTTGCCATTCGCCTCGTTGCACAGATCATAGCTGTAGACGACGTAAGTGTTCATTTCCGGCAGGTGTTCGATTGCGATCCCGGCATCGTGGATCGCGCGGTAATAATCGAACGGATCGAGCAGCGTTTCGGGGGCAAAGACGCTGGTGTCCTTGATCGCTTCGGGCTTGTTCATGGCGGAGGCTCCCATCCGGCGGAATTTTGTATTTTGAGCCTAGCGAAAGCGGAGGACCTTATGCGATGCGCGAATGTGTTAGGATTGGCCCGCCAGATCGCCAAATTCGCGCACGAATTCGGCGCTGTCGAAATAGTCGCGCCATTTGGCAATCTTGCCGGCTTCGTTGATTTCAAACACGCCCATCACCCGGATCACCCGGCGTTTGCCCTTCATTTCGAACCAGTCGGTTCTTTCGGTCAACACCACATTGCCATTGGCGGCAATGTGGTGGGTGTCGAACCCGCAAGCCTCGACGCCGGGGAACATGTCCATCTTGGCGCGAACCTGCGCGATTCCGTTGACGGTGGACAGCGGAAGATCGGTCCATTCGATGTCTTCGGCCATAAAGGAATAGATCTTCTCCAGATCATATTCGCCCCAAGCGGCAATGAAGGCTTCGATGGTTTGCATTGGGGTCATGGCTGTTCTCCGGCGATGAAATTGAGCGCATTGGCAAGCGCTTGCCGCACATGCGGATTGGCATAGGTCTGCGGCGCGTCGCCGAATTGCAGATAGACCAGCGGGGCATTTCCGACCGTCTTGTGCCACGCGACCAGATTGCTTGCCGGAGGATGGTTCCAGCCCACATTCGAATAGAGCGTGCCCGATATGCCCAGCGCGGCGGAATAGAAATTGTCGCGGGTGAAGGCATAGTCTGACCGGATCAGCGGTTCGACTTCGGCTTCGAATATTTCAGCCAGATACAACTCGTCGCAGACCGGAAACTGGCCGGGCAAACCGGCAGTAACGGGGTGATCGGCCGCGACCTGCGCGGTGTATTGGACATCGTGGCGATAGCCGGAATCGAGCATCGCTTCGCCGCGCACCTGGCCGGGGGTGTAGAGAAACCGTCCGCCCAGCATTTCGTGCCATTCGGGCCAATCCGCCCAGCCGGCCAGCGCGTGATGCATCGCCACTGCGCCGCGTCCGCTGGCAAACCTTTCGATGATCGCCCGCCGGAACGCAGCGGAAGGTGGGCGCGACGTCACCCAATTATCGGCAAATGTGTACCCGCCCATGTCATAAAACAGCACCGCATCGGCATCGCGCGCCGCGCCGCCTGCCACCGCATCCTCGGCTTTGGGATGCATCAGATGCGTGATGTCCCAATCGCTCACGCTGGCGAGCAATTCGGCAAAGGGTTCGCGTTCATAGGCATGCCCGCCGGACAGGACGAGAAGCGAGCGGCTCATGCGATCTTGAGGATCATCTTGCCGTCATTGGTTCCGGCGAACAGGCGCATGAAACTGTCGAAGGCATTTTCCAGCCCCTCGTCCACATGTTCGTCAATGGTCAGCTGCCCCTGCGCCGCCCACACTCCCATTGCCTGCGCGCCCTCGCCAAAGCGGGGGACGTAATCGGCCACCAACAGCCCGCGAATATGCGCGCGCTTGACGATCAACTGCCACAGATTGCGGATGCCGCGCGGCTCGGTGTTGTATTCGCTGATGAGACCGCACAGCCCGACGCGCGAATGCAGGTTGAGGTTCATCAGCCCCGCATCGAGGATAATCCCGCCGACATTCTCAAAGATGACATCCACGCCGTCGGGGCAGGCTTCGGCAATCGCGGCGGTCAGTGCGGCCTCATCCTTGCCGCGATAGTCGATCGCGGCATCGAAGCCGTATTTGCCGGTCAGCCGGGCACATTTTTCCGGGCCGCCGGCGATCCCGACCGCGCGGCAGCCATGGATCTTGGCCAATTGCCCGACCAGGCTGCCGACCGCGCCTGCCGCGCCGGTGACCAGCACCGTCTCGCCAGCCTTTGGTTCGCACACTTCGAGAAACCCGAAATAGGCGGTCATGCCCACTGCACCGAAGATCGACAGGTAATTGGTCACACTCGGCACCAGCGATGCGTCAATCGGCTGAGTGAACCCGCCGACGGCGCTGATCGAGTAATCCTCCAATGCGTTGAGCCCCATCACCCATTGCCCCGGCGCAAAGCCATCAGCACGGCTTTCCTCGACCACGCCAATCGTGCTGGCGCGCACTGGATCGCCCAGCGGGATCGGCGGCATGTAATTGCCTGTCGCATCCATCCATCCGCGCATCGCCGGATCGAGCGAGGCGTAATGGTTGCGGATCAGGAACTGGCCCTCGGCAAGCTCCGGCGTCGCCTCTGTGATGATCTCGAAATCCTCGCGCACAGGCTCGCCATCGGGGCGACGCTGGAGCAGGAAGCGGCGGTTGTCAGGCATCAAATTTCCTTCGGCTATGGATTTTGCAATTCAAGCCGCCACCAGCTTCACGGGGATTGCGCTTTGCAGGCTTTGCCCGGTGATCGGATCGAAATCGACCACTTCGCTGGTCAACCGGTTGGTCGAAGAACCGCGCTCGCGCACGTCCTCTTTCGAAGCGTCCGCGTCGCCGTAAGCATGCGCCATCGAGACCAGCCCCCGGCGCACCTTGTCGCTCGCCTTGACAACGCCGTGAATTGTGGCGTGCGGGCTGGTGATCTCGACAATTCCGCCTTCTTCCAATCCCAGTGCCGCAATGTCATCCGGGTGGATATAGGCCGGATTGGTGGTGGTCTTGGCCTGCAATTTCTTCAGCGGATGACCGATCGAATTGAACCGAGTCTTTGACCGGCGGCTGATGAGTTTGAATTCATATCCTTCGCGGCTGGGCATGTTCTGGGCATAGCGCAGGATTTCATCAGGCATCGCGCCTGCGGCAAGGTCAAAACGGTGAAATTCGTCCTCCTCCACAGGTTCAACATCAGGATGCAGGTCAGCGTAAACGACCGCCGCGCCGCCATTGGCCTGCGCATCGCGCCGCACCCGGCTGGGCTTCACCAGCGACCCGGCGACCATCAGATCAAGGAATTCTTCCTTGGTCGGTTTGCGGTCAGTGGGCAGCGGTCCGCCCGCCAATTGCATCGTGATCCCCAAATGCTTGGCGAGTGTCCAGAACATCTCATATTCGTCGATCACGTCGCCCGGTGGGGTCGCAACCGCTTCGACATAGCGGGCATAGGGGGTTTCGTGCCACCATTCGGACAGGTTGGTGATGTCCTCGCGCTCAAGACATTGCGACGGGGCGAGCACCACGGTCGCGCGCTTGGCACTCGCGCTCATCCATGGGTCGATCTGCACAAACAGGTCGAGGTCATCGAGCGCGCGGACCATCTTCGCCTGATCGGGGAAACCGACCACTGGATTGCCGCCAACCGAAATCAGCGCGCGCACTTGCCCGTCGCCGGGGGTCAGAATCTCGTCAGCCAGAACGTTGCAGGGCATTTCCCAGCCCAGATGGCCAAGGCCCCTGAACCGCGATTTGGGCATGCCATCTGCCCCGAACATCGGAACCGGCGGCGCGACCTGAGCGCGGCGCGGGCCCTGCGGGGTGGTGAAGACACCGGGAATCGCGGCCTTTTCGCCTTCCTGTTTGAAGCGCGCGCAAATCGTGTTGAGGCAACACACCAGATATTCGGTCAATGTCCCGTTGCCCGCCATTTCTGGGCCGGTGCCGGTGACCGCGCAGCCTTTTGACCCGCCAGCGAACATCCGCGCGGCGGCGATCAACTGATCGGCCTCCACCCCGGCGCGTTCTGCAGCGACTTCGGGCGTCATCACTTTCACCGCGGCGGCGAGTTCGTCAAACCCGTCGACATGGGCCGACACGAAATTGCGATCATACAGCCCTTCTTCGATGATCACATGCAGCATCCCGGCGAGCAGCGCGGGGTCTTCACCCGGCTTTACCGGCAAATAAATGTCGGCCAGCCGCGCCACATCGCTCATCCGTGGGTCAGCGACGATCAGTTTGAGTCCCTCCGCCTGACGGTCGCGGATGCGGCGTGAAGGGCTGAACGGCGGCACCCCGCCGACCGGGGCATAATGCGAAACGATCGGATTGTTGCCGATGAACATCGCCACATCGCTTTCGCTGAACGTGTTGGGTCCGGCCATCCATTTGCCATAGCGCATGGTGGTGAACACCTTTGCGGGCTGGTCCAACGTCACTGAAGTGTAGAAATTGCGCGTGCCGACGGCTTGCGCAAAGCTGAGCGAGGCAGCCATTGCAGCGCTGTTCTGAAAGCCGCCCGAGCCCATGAACACCGCAACCGAATGGGGGCCATATTGGTCGATGATCCGGCGCAATTCATCCGCGACATGCGCCAGCGCATCGGGCATTGGCGTTTCGCGGAAATCCCCATCCTCGCCGCGCACGAGGCTGTGATGGAGCCGATGTTCGGCATTGTGCGAATCGGGCAGCTCGCGCCCTTTCATACAGGTGTAGCCGCCATATTCCGGGTCATCGGGATCGCCGCGCACTTCGATCACCTTGCGCCCGCTTTCGGTATCCTCAACATCGACCAGCATCGCGCAATTGGCATGGCAAAACCGGCAAAACGTCTTGTGAGTCTCTACGCCCATCACAAATCTCCTCGATTGAACGATACCAGAGAGCGCGCGCGCAGCGACTGACACTTTTGTCCGTAGAGGCGGCGCGGCGCTATCCGCATTAGTGGGGTAACAACAGGAGATTTCCCAATGCCCACCACCGCCCGCCAATGGCTCTTGAACGGACACCCGCGCGGCCGCGGGATTGCCGATGACGATTTCAAGCTGGTGGAAACCGCCCTTCCCGATCCCGGTGCAGGTGAAATGCTGCTCGCCACGCGCTATCTGGGGTTTGATCCGGCGCAAAAGGGCTGGATGGAAAACATCGCAGACTATGTTGCGCCGATGGCGATTGGCGATGTCATGCGCGGCAGCGGGATTTGCGAAGTTGTCGCCAGCAATGGCGGCAAGTTTGCAGTTGGCGACTATGTCTTCGGCACGACCGGTTGGACCGAATATCTCGTCAGCGATGGCGAAGGGATGACCAAGGTCGAGACCGATCTGCCGCCCACTGCCGTGCTATCAGTGCTCGGCACCACGGGGCTGACTGCCTATTGCGGATTGTTCAAGGTGGGCAGGCCGGTGGCAGGCGACACCGTGCTCGTTTCCGGCGCTGCGGGGGCAACCGGCAGTGTTGTCGGTCAGCTGGCAAAGATCGCCGGGTGCCGCGCGGTGGGCATCGCGGGCGGCGCGGAAAAATGCGAATGGCTGGTTAGGGAAGCGGGCTATGACGCCGCGATCGATTACAAGGCGGGCAATGTAAAGGCGCAGATCCGGGAGCATTGCCCGCGCGGGGTCGATGTCATCTATGACAATGTCGGCGGCGTGATCCTCGACGATATGCTCGCCAATATCGCCACTGGTGCGCGAGTGGTGATCTGCGGCGGCATTTCGCGCTACGAATCGGGCGGCCTGCCCACCGGACCTGGCAATTACTTCAACCTCATCTTTCGCCGCGCCAGCATGGCCGGGTTCATCGTGCTCGACTGGGCCAGCGAATTTCCCGCGATCCGCAAACGGCTCGAAGGGTTTGTCGCAGATGGCAGCCTGACATATCAGGAAGATATTCAGCACGGCTTTGAAAACGCGCCGGAGACTTTGCAGCGACTGTTTGCAGGCAAGAACCGCGGCAAACAGATGCTCAAGCTCTAGGTCCTGACCCTAGCCCAGATCACCCGGCTGGTTCACATTCATCAGCGGTGGGTCGAGGACGATCCGCCGCGCCCCGACCCTTTCGGCAAAACCATAAAGCGCGCGGCCGCCCTGTGCGATGAAGTCCGCCAGCGCAGGGGCCAGTTCGACCGGCCAAAGCCCGACGACCGGCTGGCTCTGAACGATGGCAGCGCCCTCTCCGATTAGCAGATCGGCAAGGTCACGGGGCAGATTGGGAGCATCGACTCCCGCCGACAGGACATGGGTGAAATCAGCGCCGCCTGCATGGCGCAGTGCCGCGTTCAATCCTCCCAGCGGGCCAAGACCGGCTTGCGGGAAGTCGGGCACACACTCGAAGCCGTCCTCTTCCCGCCCCGCAACAATCACATCTGCGCATTGCAGCGCCAATGCAGCCGCCACATGGTCAATCAATCTTTTGCCTTGGTATCGGGCATAAGCCTTGTCGCTGCCGAACCGGCGCGCTTGCCCACCAGCGAGGATCGCTCCAAGAATTTTAGTCAAATGCCTCGGTCGCCTGCCCATCGGCATTGTAGACTGGCCCTTCGGCATCGACGCGGTATTTCTTGCTCGCCGCAGCGGTCAGCCCGAACGTGCCGATATGGTCCCGCATTCCGGCATAGGCTGCGTTGGCAAAGTGATGCGCGAGCGCTTCCTCGCTGGCCCATTCCTCGAACACGTTGACGCGCGCAGGGTCGTTGCCATCGGCGCTCCAATCATAGGCGATGCAGCCGTCCTGCGCGAGCGCCGCGTCAATATGCGGCTTGGCAAGCCTCAGCGCTTCCTCGCGCTTTGCAGGGTCGAGGTCGATCTGTGCGGCAATGACAATCTTGGCCATGGGGCTCATCCTAGTTGCGGGTTGTATTCGGCGACGATCTGAAACTTGCGGTGCGTGAACACCCATTGTCCGTCAATCTTCGCGAGTGTGTCTTCATAGAGCCCACCGACGATGCGGGTTTTGCCGTCTTTCATATGCAGGATTTCCTGCGTCTGGACGCGCGAGGTGGCGGTGTCACCAGTCACTTCGATCATGCAGGGCACGCAGTGGAAACTCACTGCTTCGATCCCGCTCATCGCCTGCTGCCAGAAACCGACAATGGCATCCTTGCCTTCGAATAAATTGCCAAAGAAGTCCCACGTAGCATTGTCAGCCCAGACGGTGCCCCAGGTTTCGGCATGTTTGCGCACCACGCCATCGGCATAGATGCCATTGAGTTCGGCGATCGCCTGACGATCCTCGGCTGGTCCTGTGAACATTTCTGGCCTCTCCCTTGTTACGGGCAATCCTATCCAAGAGCGAAGGGGCTTCAACAATGGACACTTTTGGGAAGGGTGCAGGCGGCGCGCCCCGTGCTAGACCCTGATGCAACACTAGGGAGAGCATTATGGGCCAGTTGGAAGGCAAGACCGCGGTTGTGCTGGGCGCGGCAAGCGCCGGGAACATGGGGCAGGTGATCGCGCGCCTGTTTGCCAGCGAGGGCGCAAAAGTGATGGTCGCGGGCCGGAAGCAGGAACCGCTGGCGGCGCTCGCAGAGGAGATCGGCGGAGCCTATGCGCTCTGCGACATCACCAGCCACGATCAGGTTCATGCACTCGCCGCCAAGGCGAAGGCCGAGTTTGGCCGGGTCGATGCCGCGATCAACTGCACCGGCTGGGGCTTGCTGGCGAGCCTGCTCGACACCTCTCAGGACGATCTCGATCAGATTACCGCGCTGCAGTTCAAGGGCGTGCATCACTTCCTTCAGGCGTTCGTTACGGTGATGAGCGAGCAGTCACCCACCGGCGGCTCGATCATCTCGCTGTCTTCCGCCACGACCAAGGCGCTGATCAACAACCACGCCGCCTATATCGGCACCAAGCGCGGGTCGGAGGCGCTGATCGAATGCGTCGCCAATGATTATGGCCATCTCGGCATTCGCGCCAACACAGTCTCGCCCGCCTTCACCGAAAGCCCGATGACGGCGGAGAGTTTTCAGGTGCCGGGCCTCGTCGATGCGTTCCTGCCGCGCTATCCGCTGGGCCGTCTCAACACGTCAGAGGACGTGGCGCACGCCTGCCTGTGGCTGTGCGGCGATCATGCCTTTGTCACCGGGCAGAACATTCAGCCCAACGGCGGGGTCACAATCCGCGGCAACCCGCAGGCGACCGATATCGAAGCGGCCGTGGGCGCAGCCATGGCGCGGATGCAGGAAGGCTGAGCCATCGCGCCGTCATCGCCCCCTAGAACTGCGCGGTCCCGCCATCCACGCTGAGGTTCGCGCCGGTGATCCCCGCGCCTTCCTTGGACGCGAGCAGCAGCGCCATCGCGGCGATTTCCGCGACCGTATTGGGGCGCTTGATCGCGGCTTCTGAGGCGAACATGGCGATCATCTCGTCAAACTCCATCCCCATCGCCTTGGCCGTGGCCGGACCGCTGTTGCGGATGATGTCGGTCACCACCAGGCCGGGGCAGATGGTGTTGACCGTCACGCCTGCCTCTCCCACCTCGCGCGCGAGGCTTTTGGTCAGACCGTTCACCGCATGTTTGGCGGCGGTGTAGGCGGTGAACACCGGCTTGCCATGCTTGCCTTCCATCGACGACATATTGATGATCCGCCCGTCGCCCTTGGCCAGCATCACCGGCAGCGCGCGGCGGCAGGCCCAGAAGGTTGAATAGACGTTCCACTTCATTGCCTCGTCAAACGCCGCATCGGACAGATTGACCAAAGGTTGCAGATCGCCCGCTCCGCCGGCATTGTTGACGAGAATATCGAGCGTCCCGAAGGCTTCGATAGCGCCGTCGATAAATCCTTCGACATCGGCCTGCTGCATCACGTCGCCCGCGATGAACACGGCGCGGTCGGACCCGAACCCATTGGCGGCCAGCTCCTCCAGCACCTTTGCGCCCTTATCCGGGTTGCGCGCGAACAGTGCGACTTTTGCGCCCTCTGCCAGAAACGCCTCCGCGATCCCGCGTCCCAATCCGGCGGTGCCCCCGGTGATCGCTGCAACTTTGCCTTCGAGTTTCATGCCGACTCTCCTTCGATTCCATGCGTAGCGAGACACCGGGCAGGGCGCACCTTGCCAAAATGAGCAATTGCCTGTGGCGCCTGCGAAAGCGCTTATGTTTTGCATGAGCGACACCGACATCATCATCCTGGGCTGCGGGCCCGCCGGAATGACCGCCGCGCTCGCCGCGCATGAAGCGGGCGCGCGGGTCACGATTGTCGAACGGTTCGACCGGATCGGCGGCACCGGAGCGGTGTCGGGCGGAGTGATCTGGGTGGCGGATAATCCGCGCCAGCGCGCCGCGGGCATGGCCGACAGCCGCGCCGAGGCGCTGGCCTATTTCCGCGCCCTCGATCACGGCGATCTGGTCAATGAAACGCTGGAGGCTTTCGTTGACCAAGGCCCCGCAGCGCTCGCTTTTCTCGAACAGGCGGGCGCGCTCAAGGTCGCGCTGCTCGATGGCTATCCCGATTATTATCTCGACCGCCCCGGCGCAAAGCCCGAAGGCGGGCGCGCGCTCGACCATGATCTGTTCGCGCTAGGCGATCTGGGCGAATGGGCCGCGCGCATCACCGCGATCGAAGAACCCAAGCCGATGATGCTGCGCGAAACCCCGCTGGGCGGCGGCAGCGGGATCGTGCCGCCCGAAGAATTGCAGCGCCGCATGGCGAACAATGAACGCGGCTTTGGTCAGGCGATGGTCGCCCGGTTGCTGAAAGCGTGCCTCGACCGGGGGATTGAGCCGATCCTGAATGTCCAAACGCAGCGTCTGATGAAAGAGGGAGTGCGCGTGACCGGGATCGAAGGCCTGCGCAATGGCTCGCCCTTTACCCTCACCGCCAGCGGCGGGGTGATTGTCGCCACCGGGGGCTTTGAATGGGATGCGGATATGCGCCAGACTTTTCTGCGCGGACCGATGGACGCCCCCGCAAGCCCGCCGACCGCGCGCGGCGAAGGGCTGGCATTGGCGATGGCTGGCGGAGCAAAGCTGGGCAATATGACGCAAGCCTGGTGGGCGCCGACTTTGGTGATCCCCGACAATCCCTGGCCGGGAGGAGAGCGGCGCGCCGCCCCGGTGCTGATCGAGCGCACGGTGCCGCATTCACTGATGGTCAATCGGTCGGGCCAGCGCTTTTGCAACGAAGCGGCCAATTACTCGGCGCTTGCCGGGGCGTTTCACCAGTTCGACCCGCAGAGCTATGATTATCCCAACCTGCCCGCATGGCTGGTGTTCGATGCCAATTATGTTGATCGCTATCCCATCGGGCCGCGCCTGCCCGGGCAGCCCGTGCCCGATTGGGTTACGCGGGCGGAAACGCTGGCGGAACTGGCTGATCTGATTGGTGTCCCCGGTCCGGCGCTGGCGGCGACAATCGCGCGCTTCAATTCTCATGCCGAAGCCGGACACGATCCCGATTTTGCGCGCGGCACCAGCGCTTACGATCATTTTTACGGCGACCGCAGCAGAGAAGGGAGCGCCGTGACGCTGGGCCCGGTGGAGCGCGCGTCGTTCTATGCGGTGGAGATCCGTATGGGGCTGCTCGGCACCAATGGCGGGCCGCGCACCGATGGGCAGGCGCGGATATTGGGCCATGATGGCGATCCCATTCCCGGCCTTTACGGCGCGGGCAACGCTATCGCCTGCCCTACCGGCGGGATCTATGCCGGCGCGGGCGGGACTTTGGGTCCGGCGCTGACCTTTGGATATATCGCCGGGAGGAGCGCGGCGCGCGCGAACGGCTAACGGTTCTTCGCCTCGAACTCAATGTTGAGCTGTTTCAGGCTCCGCAGCAGAAAATGCGGGTGATAGCTGAAGTCGTTTTGCCCCTCGGCGAACCACATGTCCTCGAACCGGTCCACCACCGCCTGAAACCCCCAGGTCAGCTCGCGCCGGGCCAGCGGCGCGCCAAGGCAGTGGTGCGTGCCTGATCCGAAGGCCATATGCGCGCCAGCCTTGGGACGCTCCAGATCGAGCTTCTCTGGGCACTTAAACACCCGTTCATCCCGGTTTGCCGCGCCGTAACGAACATTGACCACCGATCCGGCGGGGATCGTTACCCCGTCGAGTTCCACGTCGGCATGGGTAAAGCGCATCAGCGATTGCACCGGACTTTCGAGCCGCAGCACCTCCTCGACGAAAGTGCGCATATGGCGGTCCGGATCGGATTTGAGCTGGTGCCACACATCCTTGTTCTCGATCAGCAGCTTCATCCCCGCCGCCAGCGCATTGGTGGTGGTCTCGCTGCCGCCGACAAAGGTATCGGCCATCATCTCGGCGTGGAGTTCATTGTCGTTGAGGGGGCGGCCCCAGCCTTCGATCACAGTGTTTACCAGCACCGAGATGAGACTGTCATCGGGGTGCTCGCGCAGGCGTTCAAAGATCGGCTGAAAATAATGCTGCGCCTCGATCTCGCGGTCGACCATGCCCAGATGCTGATCTTCGGGCAACATCATCGAGATGCGGTGGAAGAATGCATCGGTCCAGCCCTTGATCCGCCACATGTCGTCAGTGCTGGCACCCATTTGTTCGCCGATGATGAACAGCGGCAGGGGCACGCAGAACTGGCGCACCCAATCGCAGCGTCCGTCCCCCACAAATTCATCGATCAATTGATAGGCCAGCGTTTCGACGCGCGGGTCAATCTGCTTGATGCGGCTGGGTTTGAACGCTTCGTTGAACATTGCGCGCATCTGTTTGTGGCCCGGATCGTCGCGTCCGGCCAGCGTCGGCGCAGGGAGCCAGCCTCTCTGCTTGAACCGCTCTGCCACCTTGCGCCCGCGTTCCATGTCGACCGGGCTGGCGCGCATCATTTCATTATGCGCGGTCGAAGGGAAGCGCGCCGGGTCCATCAACACTTCGCGGACATGATCATAGCGGGTGACGACGTAAATCTGGGTGCCGGGGATGTTGTAAACCGGAGCCTCGTCGCGCAAGCTGCGATAGGCGTCATAGGGGCATTGCTGCACCTGCGGGTCGAACAGGTTGATCTGCGACGGGTCGTTCAATTTTCCCTCCCGAAAGTGCCTATGGCCACCAGCCCCGGACCGGCGGACAATCGGGCCGATTGCACGGTTAGGGCAACTGGCGGATTGGGGAGGACGGGCGGATGGATGCACGGCTACAGGAACTGCTCGACAAGCAGGCAATCGGCGAGGTGATCCAGCGATATTGCCGCACGCTCGACTGGCTGGACGATGCGGGCCAAGCGAGTTGTTACTGGCCCGATGCGGCCATCGAATACGGCTTTTTCAGCGGCAAAGCGGAGGATTTTCTGCCGGTGGTGATGGCCACCGAACGCAGCCTTGCGCGGCGCTGGCACATGCTGTCGCAGCCGCTCATCCGGTTTCATTCGGCGGTTTCGGCGAGCAGCGAGTGCTACGGCATTTTCGGCGGCGGGCGGATGCAGGAGGATGGCAGTATCGCCGGCGACCTGATCGGCGGGCGCTATCTCGACGAATGGGAGAAGCGGAGCGGCGAGACGGGCGATGAATGGCGCATTTCGGCGCGGGCCTATGTGCTCGACTGGAAATCGCCGCTGACCGATCAACCGATGTTCGAACCCGATCCCGCCTTTCCGCTGCCGACCTACCGGATCGACGCGAGCGGGCATCCGGCCTACCGCGCGCTTTAACCCTCCGCCGGCGGGTCCATATAGTCGCGGTAATAGGTCAGCTGGCCGCCAGCGACCTTGTAAATGCCGCAGCCGCCGCTCGAACCTTCGGGGGTGTGCATCGTCCAGCGCGCCCAGCAGGCGCGATCATCGCCGTAGATTTCATCGACGGTGAAGTGGATTTTGCGCTCGCTCATCTCTTTCACCATCGTGGTCATGAAGCCGAGGATCGCCTCACGCCCTTGATAGGTGCCCCAGACCGGGTCCTCGACCACCGCATCCTCGGCGAACATCGGCGCCAGTCTGGTGTAGTCGCCGCTGTCCTGAACCTGCCAGAATTGTTCGATCACGCGCTGTGCTTCGCCTGCCATTGCTGTCTCCCTTGCGCTGCGAACAATGCCACGAAGCGCGGCGCGACTGCCCCTGTGAAAATGTGGAGGGGCACAATGGCGCAAGGCAGGGGTATCCTGCAGCGCAAAGGAGAGCGATCATGTCGACCATCGCCCGCGTATCCTCGGCTGTGCTGGGAGAGCCCGCGCATTTCGGCAGCGTGCTGGCGCATCAGCCCGCAATCGCCGCTGCCTTCACCGGGCTTTACGGCGCGTTCTGGGGCAGCGATGTGCTGTCCGCGCGGATCAAGGAGGTCGCCCGGATGCGCAATGCACGCGTCACCGAATGCGGGTTCTGCCGCAATGTCCGGTTCGACAAGGCGGTTGCGCAGGGGCTGGGCGAGGAGATCGTCGACGATATCGACTGGGGCTATGAAACATCGGAGCGGCTATCCGATGCGGAAAAGGCGGTGCTCAAATTCACCGATGCCTTCATCCATGACCCTGAACTGCTGACCGGCGATGCAGAAACGGCGCTCAAACGGCATTTGTCGCCCGAGCAAATCGCGGAACTGGGCCTGGGGCTGACCCTGTTCCTCGCGCTGGCCAAGGCGCTGATCACGCTGGGGCTGGAGCCGGAAGCGATGGACCGCACCGTACTGCCTACCCCAGCGCCTTCGGAACTGGCGCAATGAACGGCCCCGTTGCCGCAGCGCTCGCGGGATCGCCCGCTCTGCGCGAGCGATTCGAGGTGTTTCGCAGCGCCGCTCAGGAAGCCCTGGGCGAAGAGCTGACCGCGCAGGTTGAGCGGGTCGTGGCGCAGGTCCACGGGCTTGGCCCCGAAATGCAGGGTGGCATTGACAGCGCGGCGCTGGCCTATGCCCGCCGCATCCCGTTCGAACACACCGCGATCACCGATGCAGAGGCCGCCGCGGTTATCGCTGAACTGGGCGAGGCGCGCTTCGTCGCCTTTTCCGTGGTGGCCGCGCTGGCCGACGCCGAATGCCGCGCTGAGAAGGTGCGTCTGCCGAGCCTCGCCGCAGGTTAATTCACCGCGCGGTCTTTACCTTCCCAATAGGGCGCGCGCAGCTCACGGCGCAGGATCTTGCCCGACGGATTGCGCGGCAGGGCGGCGATGAAATCGACCGATTTGGGGCATTTGTAACCCGCAATATGCTGCCGCGCATGGGCGATCAGTTCGGCTTCGGTCAGTTCCTCGCCGGGTTTTACGACCACGCAGGCCTTGACCTCTTCGCCCCATTTTTCCGAAGGAATGCCGATCACCGCGACATCGGCGACCTTGGGATGCGCATAGAGCGCGTTTTCGACCTCTGCGGGATAGATATTCTCCCCGCCGGAGATGATCATGTCCTTCACCCGGTCGTGGATGTAGAGATAGCCGTCCGCGTCAAGATAGCCCGCGTCCCCGGTGCGCAGCCAACCCTCGGCATCAATGGTGGCTGCGGTGGCCTGCGCGTTGTTCCAGTAACGGCTCATATTCTTGGATGAGCGCGTCGCGATTTCGCCCACTGTCCCGGCGGGCACCGGATTGCCCTCCTCGTCGATGATCTTGATCTCGACGCCAGCCAGCGGCTTGCCGACGCTGCGCATCCGGGGCGATCCTTCGGGCACGTGATCTTCGGGATCGAGCGCGACGATTGTGCCGCTGGTCTCGGTCATGCCGTACATCTGCACAAACCCGCAGCCCATCACCTCCATCGCCTGTTTCATCAGTTCAAGCGGGATCGGTGAGGCGCCGTAGGTCACATATTTGAGGCGGCTGAAATCGACCTCGCGCACACGGGGGTGATTGAGCAATATCTGGATCGCGGCGGGCACCAGAAAGATTTTCGAGATGTTGAAATTCTCGATCAGGTCCAACGCCTTGGTCGGATCATATTCGGGCAGGACGATGGAGTTGGTGCCCGCCACCATCGTGCCGATTCCGGTGCCGGTGCCGCTGATATGGAAACACGGCATGGCGAGCAGCGTGACATCGCCCTGAACCGGTTCCTGCCACGCCCGGTCATATCCCTCAGCGCGGCTCGACAAGATCGAACCATGCGTCATCACCGCACCCTTTGGCCGCCCGGTGGTGCCTGATGTGTAAAGCTGCAAGGCATCGTCATCCAATCCGACATCAGCATCCACCGGCTCCGCGGCAAACCCATCACGCCAATTGCGGTAATCGGTGCCGGAGTGGTCGGGAGCGTCGATCCCGATGATTTGTTCGATCCTTGGCGTGTCACTGCGCACCTGCGCCAGCACTTCGGCGAAACCTTCGCCCACGAACACGGTCCGCGCTTCGCAATTGGCAAGGATATAGGCAACCTCGGGCGCGGCGAGCCGCCAGTTCACCGGGGTCATCACCGCGCCGATCTTGGCCGCGCCCAGCAAAGCCTCAAAATAAAGCGGGTGGTTCTTGCCGAGGAAGGCGACCCGTTCTCCCTTGGTCACGCCTTGCGCGATCAAGGCATGGGCGACGCGGTCGCTGCCTGCGTCAAGCTGTTCAAAAGTGATGACTTCATCGCCAAAGGTGAACGCCGCCGTGTCCGGCGAGACACGCGCATGTTCGCGCACAATGTCGCAAAAGGAGCGGGCTTCGATCATGATGTCCTGTGCCATATTCGCGGAAACTACGCGCAGGGCGCGCGCGGGGGCATTGGCACAATTCATAGCCGCCAGCGAGGCTGTCGAGGGTATAGAATGGCGGCATGACCGATTTCGAGCTTCCCGATGGCTTTTCCCCGGCCGGCTTCTCGCCGGGTTTCCTCGACCACGGCGGACCGTATTTCCTCAAGGACAGGTTGGGCGGGCCGCGTCTGGTCGGGCTGCGCATTGTGCCGCATCACATCAATTATCAGGATGCGGCGCATGGCGGGGTGATCTCCACCTTCGCCGATGTCGCGCTGAGCCATGCGGTTTACGATGCTGAGCGGCCCCGGCTGTCGCCATCTACGATCACCTTGCAGGTCAATTATCTGCTGGGCGCGAAGCTGGGAGACTGGCTGGAGGCGCGGGTGCGGATTGATCGGCTAGGCGGGCGCACCGCCTACACTTCGGGCGAGATTGTCAGGGGTGATGAGCCGATTGCGACGATGTCGGGGGTGTTTTCGATCCGCCGCTAACCCAGAAACCGCGTCACCGCCGCCGTCGATGGGTCGCGGTCGTCATGATATCCCGAAGCGCCTTCGGGAGTGTCGGACAGATCGACGCCTTCGACTTCGCGATATTCGCGCCAGTCATACAGGCCCGTGCGCCGCGCGATCCGCCAAACGCCGTCGCGCTTTTCAAAGCGGTCGACATAGCGGCCCGCAACCACTGCCGAATAGATCTTGCCCTTGTCGGGGAACACTTCCGCTATCGGATAGCCCGCCGGGACCGTGTGCATCGCGGTCATATAGGTTTCGGTATGGCAGATATGGCCGCCTTCAAACCCGAACAGCGTCTGACCAAGCTGATGCTGTGTCGCCAGGCACGGGTCGATGATCGCGCGCGCCTGTTCGACAAAGCCGCGCCAGTCGCCCAGCACGGTGCCGAACTGAAACTGCGCATCATCGTGAAACAGATGGTCCATGATCTGCCAGCGGCGACGGTCGATCGCATGGGCATAGGCGGTGATGATGTCCTGAATCGCGGCGCGATCCTCCAACGTTCCTGCCATAGTCAAAGCTCCACGATAACCTTGCCGATATTGCCGCCAGTGAACAGCTTGGCATAGGCGGCAAGGGTGTTTTCAAGGCCGGTTGTTACATCATAGGGCATGACCAGTCTGCCCTTGTCATGCCAGCTTTTCAGCCGCCCGGTCAGACGTTCGCCCTGATCCATGAAATCGGGGCTGAAGAACCCTTCGACCCGCAGCCGCCGCATCAGCACCTGATCGAATTCTCGCGGAGAAGTGCGCGTACCGCTGCCGTAATCATTGAGCAGACCGCACACCGCGATCCGCCCGTAATGGTTCATCCGGGTGAGGACTTGATCGAGCAATGGCCCGCCGACATTGTCGAAATACACATCGAACCCGCCCGCCGCATCCAATTGCCCGCCGACGTCACCCGCCTTGTAATCCACGGCGCCTGTCAGCCCAAGCTTTTCGGTGAGATAGCGGCATTTGTCCGCGCCGCCCGCTATGCCCCAGACTTCGCAGCCGAGCAGCTTTGCGACCTGCACCGCCAGCACGCCGGTGGCGCCCGCCGCGGCAGAAACCAGCACACGTTCGCCTTGGCGCGCTGCGCCGGTTTCCTCGATCCCCCATAATGCGGTCCAGCCGTTCATGCCGAGCGGGCCGAACCATGCGCGCCGGTCGGCGACATCGGGATCGAGCAGAACTGCGCCGGTCATCACGGCATCGACCTGGCTGTATTCGCCCCAGACACCAAAAGTGCGCACCAGATCGCCGGGGGCAAAGCCATCCGCGCGGCTGGCGACCACCTCGCCCACGACCAGCCCGGTCATCGGCGCGCCCACCGGCAGCGGCGGCTGATAGCCGTCCTCCCTGTCGGTCAGCCAAAGCCTTGTGCCCGCATCCATCGACAGCATGGCATTGCGCACGCGAATCTCGCCCGCGCCAAGATCGGGCAGCGGCGCGTCGACCAGCGCGAGCGCGCTGGCAAAATCGGTGCCTTGCGGGCGGCGTTCGATGCGCCAGAACCTGTTCATCATATCCGCCTTGTCCGGCGGCGCGGACGCTGCGGCAAGCCGCGCTTTTGTTAGGTCGCTATCATTTTGGCGTGGTGCGCAATCGCAGCCGCGTTCCTACTCTTTGGGTCAACAAGAGGAGAGGGAACAATGGCAACCATCACAGTCATCGGCGCATCCGGGCGTCAGGGCATGGCGCAGGTCCGGCAGGCATTGAAAGCGGGCTATGACGTTCGCGCCATTTCGCGGCAGGAAGACCCGTTTGGCGGTGCAAAGATCTACGGAGTCGAACGCGTCGAACTGCGCCCGATGGACATTTACGATCCGTCCACGTTCAAGCCTGCGCTCGAAGGGTCGGATTACATTTTCTACACGCACCCGTTGCAGGCGCGCGCCGACCGCGCGGTGCTGATCGGTGATCTGGGCAAGGCGGCGGCAGAGCTGGGTGTGAAACGGCTGGTGTGGAACACTTCCAGCTGGATCCCGGACCGCCCCGGCGACCCATTCACCTATGGCGCAAACACCGCCGGGATCAACGCGCTGTGGCGCTCGGGATGCCCCGGCACGGTGTTTGGCAGCGTGTTGTTCATGGACAATCTGCTGACCAATTGGGCGCGCCCCTTCATCGTCAACGAAGGGCGCTATGTCTATCCGCACAACCCCAATCTGGAGGCCAACTGGATCAGCCTGGATGACGTGGCGAAGTTCATGCTGACCAGCATCGAACGCCCCGACATGGAAGGCGCGTGGCTGAACATCGGCGGGCCGGAGCGGCTGGTGGGCAAGCAGGTGACGCAATGTCTCTCCGCCGCGCTGGATAAAGAGATCAAATACGACCCGTGTTCGCCGGAAGAATTTGGCCGCTATCTGGTCGATGCCGCCGGCGACACCATGCCCGCAGAAATGCGCGAAGATTTCGCCAAGGGGATTCAGGCGTTTTACGAATACAACAACGAAGCCCCCACGCGGCCCTTCGAGGTCGATATGGACCACGTCTATGAACGCTTCCCCGAACTCGACGGCAAACTGGAGACGCTGGGCGAATGGACCAAGCGCCAGGATTGGGGCGAAAGCAATTTCAGGCCTGCGTTTGGGTGATTTTGGTCCCACGGCTTTATTTGGGCCGATCGAAACAGGCTAGAAGTATGATCGGCCCTGCTCCCTATGCGTAAACGTCATCCCAGCGAAAGCTGGGATCTGGAGAGGCGAGCTCAGCGCCCGGTTGCTCTGGGCCCCAGCTTTCGCTGGGGTGACGGGGGCGGCACGACGGCAGGTGCCCACCCGATAGCAGGGGGTCTCGCGCCGGAGCCAAACGCCTATTCCGCCGCTTCGCGCTGCTCGGCTGCGAAGATGTCGAGCAATTCAGAGTCGCTGGCATGGGTCAGCTTGGCCGCCCATTGGTGAAACACCTGGCCGCCGCCTTCGTTCTTGCCGAATAGCACCCGGTCCATCATCCCCGATTGGAGCGCCTCATGCTGGCGTTTGCCGGTCGCGTAATCCTCATCGCGCACGACAATTTCGAGGAAATTGAACTGGTCATGCGCCGCCTGCACTTGTTCGGGAGTTTCAGGCTGGTTCTCCATCACATAATATTGCGTGGTGTAGCTGTCCCCAACGGTTTCGCCCGGGAACAGCTGCGAGACCAATGCCCCGCGCTGTCCGCCGCCGTAAAAGCTGGCGATCGAGATATGCGGGAAAATCGTCCACACGCCCTGCACCAGCACTTCCTGCGGGATTTCATCATCGGCAAGCTTTTCCAGATCCATCTGCTGATCGTCCTCGCCCGAAACCTTGATCGCGAATTTCGACGGGGTCGACAGACGCTGGTGCGGGCCAAAGGAGAAGTAATTGGCGCGGTTGTAAAAATCCGCTCCGAACGTGTCCTTGTGCAGCACCGGCAGGTGATAGAAATCGAGGTAACCGTCATAGGCGGTTTTCCAGTTTGGCCCGGCCAGCGTGCGCTTTGCAAACAGCGTCCAGCCGTTGAATTCGAACGCTTTGAGCAGATCGTCATAGCCGCACAGATAATCGGCGATCGAAAGCTTGGATTCGGGATCGAGCGTCGCCCAGATCAGCCCGGCGCTTTCGTAGACAGGAAACCGCTTGAGACACAGCGCCGCCTTGTCGACTGCACCGAAATCGCGGGGGCTGGCGACCCCGACAAGATCGCCATCATTCTTGAACGTCCAGCCGTGATAGCCGCAGGTAAAGCGCGTCGCATTGCCGGTCGTGCCAGCAGTGACCACGGGATTGCCGCGGTGGCTGCACATGTTGAGGAATGCGCCCACCGTGCCGTCGCGTTGCCGCGTCAGCAGCAAGGGCACGCCGCAAATGTCCATCGCCTTGTAATCGCCCGGCTGCGGCAATTCGCAGGACGGCGCGACCATCAACGGCAGCCGGCGAAAGATCTTGCGCTTTTCCAGCTCGAACAATTCAGGATCGGTGTAAGTGCTGGCGGGGATGGCCAGGACCTCATCGGCATATTCCATCGTATCGGCTGCGCCATGCGCGATCAGATTGCGGGTCATCGAAATGAGTGTGTCGTGTGACATAGAGTAAGGCTCCCAATCTGGCCGGCCAATTTAACCGAGAGGATCGCGGTGATGGCCGCGCAGTGCAATGCACGTTTTTGCTAGAGCGAACCTGGAAGGCGCGCACCAACGCGAACGGGCGGACCAATTGGCCCGCCCGCGCATTGTTCTTATCGGTGCAACCGCAAAAAGCAGATCAGAACCGGAAGGTCGTCTCCACAAACACCTGACGCCCGCGGTTCTGGGTCAGCACCAGATCGTCGCCCGCAGGCACACCGGCGGCATTGCCTGCCGGAGCAAGGAACGGCCGCCCGCCCGATGTAATCACGTAAATCTCATCGGTCAGATTGGCCGCGATCAACGATACGCGCCAATTGCCATCGGGGTGGCCGATGCCGATGTTGGCATCAAGCGTGACAAAGCTGTCCTGCACAAAATCGTTCAGCGTCGCCTCGTCGGTGATGTAGCCGTCATTATAGGCCGCATTGCCCGACAGCAAGAATTCGAGGCTGTCGCTGATCGGCAGAGTCCAGTCGAAGGCGATATTGCCCGACCATTCCGGCGATTGGCTGGCACGCCGACCGTCCAGATCGATCGTCCCGCCAGCGCCGCCCGGCTGCAGGAACGTGTCGGTGTATTTGGCGTCAAGATAGGCCAGATTGGCCGATAGATTGAGCCCTTCGACCGGGGTGCGCCAGGCAAATTCCAGATCGACGCCCTTGGTGGTCAATTCGCCCGCATTGCTGGTGACGAACTGGATCGTGGTGGCGTTGAAGTTCTGCACCTGCAGATCGGTGAAGACGTAATAATAGGCGGTCGCGTTGAAGGTGATCGTGCGATCCGAGAATTGCGACTTCAAACCGATTTCACCGCCGATTGCCTCTTCGGAATCGAAGATCAGCCCGCTGAAATCGCCCGACAGCGCGGCCACGCTGAGGCTGTTCGATGGTAGCGCCGAATTGTCGATCCCGCCTGACTTGAACCCGGTCTTGAACGAGGCAAACAGGTTGATGTCATCGGCGGCCTGATACCGTAGGGTAACCTCGGGAGAGAGATTGGAATCGTCAAAGTTGATCGGTCCTGAGAAGAAGCCCGGCGCAACGAAGGCAGGGCCTTGCAGGAACAAGTGCACGAACGGCACCGAAATCGTCTGGACCTTCTTCTCATCGGTGTAACGCACCCCGCCAGACAGCTCCAGCCGGTCGGTCAGATCGATGATCGTGCTGCCGAAAAACGACAAGGCTTCGGTTTTGGTCGTGTGGGTCTTGTCGTAATCATAGGTGAATCCGGTGATCGGATCAGCGCCGAGGAACGAGATGTTGACCGCCTGCTGCGAGGTGTCGAAAATGATTGTCCGGTCTTCGTAAAACGCGCCGAGCATGAAGTTGAACGGCCCGTCAAAATCGGTGGTGAGGCGCAGTTCCTGGCTGTATTGTTCCAGCGCGTTGATCGGATCGGAACAACCCGCACCGCCCGGAATTCCGCCGGGGAACACCCCGACATAGGAATAACAGTCGAAATCGACCGCTTCCATATCGAGGAAGCCGGTGGTCGAGGTCAGCGTCAGCGAATCTGACAGATCAAGGTTCCAGAGCAGTCGCCCGAACCAGATTTCGGTCTCGCCAAAGGGCACGCCATTGCGGCCCGCCGCTTTCGATGGAGTCGGAACACCGGGCGCAAGCTGCGGTGCGGCATCAGGAATGAAATAGCGTTGATCCGTGACGTTGCAATCGTGCCCGCCGGGGATCACAACCGCACCGCTGATCAAGAACACCGGGTCAGCAACCCCATTGGGGCCGCAGCCAATTTCGGCGGTGCCGATCGCGCCGTCATTTTCGTTGCGCGTATATTGCAGTTTGAGATTGGCGTCGAACATGTCGCTCGGTTCCCAATCCAGCGTCAGACGGCCGATGAAATCGGTGATCCCGCGTTCCTGATTGACCGCGGGCGTGCCGTCCTGAAGGATTTGATATTCGTCAATATCGTTGAATTGTGCGGCCAGTCGGACGCCCAGAGTGTCGCTGAGCGGGCCAGAGATATATCCGCTCAGCAAATAGCCCTTTTCTTCAAATTCATACGATGCGCGCGCGCCCACTTCCCAGCTGGTGGTCGGATCGGCAGACCGGATTGCAAACACGCCGCCAGTTGCCGATTTGCCGAAGAACAGGGATTGCGGCCCTTTGAGCACATCGATCTGCTGAGTGTCGAAGAACCCAGCCTGAACCAGCCGCATGGTGGATACCTGCACACCGTCGAAATCGAACGCGACCGCGCTGTCGAATGCAGCGGAGATGTTGGAGGAGCCGACCCCGCGCAGCGAAATCTGGCCACCCGAACCCGAACCGCCGACCTGCACATTCAAGGTTGGCACGCGGCTGGTGACATCCGCGACATTGTCGACGCTGAATTTTTCGAGCACGTCGCCGCCAATGGCGGTCACGGTCACTGGAACTTCCTGCAGGCTTTCATCCTGACGGCGGGCCTGGACCACGATCACGCGGTCGCCGAATTCGCTGCTATCCGCGGTTGCTGTTTCATTGTCCTGAGCAAATGCGGTTCCCGGAACAGCGGCAAATGCGGCAAGTGCGGCGCTGCCCATCAAGGCACGGCGAAGATGCGTGCCAGAGGCAATTCGGGTGCGTGATAAGGTCATTCTGCTCTCTCCCTATAGGCCGAAGAGCGATGCTCCCCGACCTGTTCCCTAGTCCCCGTGCCGGTTTCAAATCGGCTATCAGTATGGTGCGGACTGTATGGAGAGGGGTTTCCGCACTCATCTAGCAAAAGCGCTAGGAACGAACGTAAAGTGAGACAATTTGGCCACATTCTTACGAAAATCCCTTAAAACGTAACGTCATCTTACGCAGGCAGTGTTGCTCCATCGCGCGCTGTTGCGGTCTCCATCTCGGCGGTGCGCGGGTCATTGGGCCAGACCCAATCCTCGCCGATCACCGGTTCGACCTGCAGATGTGCAGGCACGTTGTCCGTGCCGATCATCCGGTCGAGCGATTGGTGGAACGAATAGATGCGCGCCTCCTGATAGGACAGCGGGACGCTTTTGAAGGCGGCGCTCTGCATCGATTGCTGGATCGCTTCGCCGAATTGCGTGTCTTCGAGAATGATCGGGCTCATCTGCCGCCCGTTTGGCTGGCTGTCGTCGGGAACGGTCCACAGGTCCGGTGCAGGTGCATCGCCCCAATCGAGCGCCATCGTTACCAGCTCCAGCCGGGTGGTGCCCAGCGAAGTCGGCCAGAACACCAGCGGCGGCACGAAGTAATTGGACAAAGGCGAAACCCAGTTGGGAAACAGTGTATAGCTTTGGGTACAGGTGCGCCCCAGTTCGCCCACGCTTTCGATTGGCCGCCAGCCGGGCGGACTGTCGATGGCGCGCACATGCTCTCGGTCGGTGTGATGCGGGGCGGGGGCGAGCATTCGGGCATGGCCGTTGGGATAGATGGTGTTGAGGTTGCGCTTTGCATCCACCAGCGGAGCAACGGTGGTGGGGTGGATGAAGGGCACATGATAGACCTCCATATTGGCCTCCATCGCCACCTTCCAGTTGCAGTTGAGTTCGAACGAATGGCGCGCCGCCAGCCGCACGCGGTCAAACGCAAACTCGTCCCATTCATTCATCAGCGGGCCGAGCCACTCGGTCAGCGGCATGGCGTCCGCATCGAAATTGACGAAGATGACATTGCCCAGCAGCTCGCACCGCACTGGGATAAGGCTGCGGCAGCTCATGTCGAAATTGGGCGAAAAATCCTGCCGTTCGGGAACGCCCACTAGCGTGCCGTCGGTCTTGTAGGTCCAGTTGTGATAGCCGCACATCAGCCGCGAGGACTTGCCGCGATCCTCGGTCACAACCGGGGCGCCCCGGTGGCGGCAAGTGTTGTAGAACGCCCGCACCGTGCCATCCATACTGTGGACAATGACAATCGGATCGCCCGCATTGTGCCAGCGCATATAGCATCCGGGTTCGGGTACTTCGTCGATATGCCCTGCGAATAGCCAGCTTTTGCGGAACACATGTTCCTGTTCCAGCGCATAATATTCGGCGCTGGTGTAGCGCGCTGCGGGCATGTCGGGCAGCGCCGGAAAGCCTTTTGGCGGAGCGGCGCGTGACCCTTCCCATTCCATCAGGGCCTTTAATCGGGCGATTTCGGCTTGTTCGATCATGGTGTTCTCCCGGCTTCAGGCCTGATCTCAGGATAGCGCGGCGAACGCTTCGTGCACCTCGCAATTTTCCCATCGCTTTAGCCAGTGGTGCGTGCCGCTTGCGGTCGTAATCTGGCCTTACAAGAACACAGCTTTTGGGAGAGAGCGCAATGAATCAGCCGCGAACGGGGCGAGTAGAGGGCCGGGTGGCGCTCGTCACAGGCGGAGCCATGGGGCTGGGCAAGGCGGATTGTGAAAGGTTGGCGAGCGAGGGCGCAAAAGTCATCGTTACCGACCGCGAAGTCGAATTGGCGCATCAGGTCGCGGCGGCAATCGGCGGCGATGCGATGGCGCTAGACGTCACAGATGAACAGCAATGGAAAGACGTAATGGTGGCGGTCAAGGAACGCCACGGCGGACTGGATATTCTGGTCAACAATGCCGGCAATGTGATCTTCGAGAATATCGAGGATTGCTCGCTCGATCATTTCAAACTGCATCTCGACATCCATGTGTCTGGCACGTTTCTGGGATGTAAATACGCGCTGCCCTTGATGAAGCACCGGCACAAGGAGAACGGCGGCGGCGGCTCTTCGATCATCAATATGGCATCGACCGCTGCGTTGATGGGTTATCCGATGATCCCCGCCTACACCGCGGCCAAAGGCGCGATCAGCGCGATGACCCGCAGCATCGCCATCCATTGTCAGGACGAGGCATACGGCATTCGCTGCAATGCGCTGGCACCGGGCGGGATTGAAACGCCGATGGTGCGCGACATTTCGGGGCGCGGGGGCGAGGATTTGATGCAGATCGCGCCCGGGCCGCTGCCGCAGGATGGGCTGGGCGATCCGCGCGATGTGGCGGGATGCGTGTTGTTCCTGGCCAGCGATGATGCGCGGTTCCTCAACGGCCTGACAATCCCCGTGGACAACGGCCTTGACGCGCGACCCCATCATTAATGTCCCCGTATCTGAGGTCCCTGTAACCGGGGTTCCCATCATCGGCGGCCCGGCCGATAAGCCCGTGCCGGAGGGAGCATATCGGTGGTATGTGCTCGCTATGCTGACGCTGGTCAGCATGTTTTCCATCGCCGACCGGCTGGTGTTTTCGATCCTGCTCGAAGACATCAAGGCAGAGTTTGACTTTTCCGACGGGCAGATCGGCTTGCTGGGCGGACTGGCCTTTGCCGCGACCTATGTAATCGTCGGATTTCCGGCGGCGCGGCTCGCCGACCGGTCGGTGCGGCGCAATATCGTCGCCAGCGCGATCACATTCTGGAGCGCGATGACCGCGCTTTGCGGGCTCGCGACGGGGTTCTGGACCCTGTTCTTTGCGCGCACCGGCGTGGGCGTGGGCGAGGGTTGTTCAGGTCCCGCATCACAAAGCCTGGTCGCCGATTACTTTCGCCGCGGCGAACTGGCGAAGGCGATGGGTTTTCTCACGCTGGGCGCGACCGTGGGCACTGCCGGCGGATTGCTGATTGGCGGACAATTGAACGAGTTGTTCGGCTGGCGCTGGGCGTTCATGTTAATGGGATTGCCAGGCATTGCGATCGGCGCGCTGGTCTATTTCACGATCCGCGAACCGCGGCGCGGGCAATATGCGCCAAAGGGATCGGCCATCGGACAGCAGCCGTTGATGGAGACGGCCAGGACGCTTGCCGCCAATCGGGTGTTCATGGGTCTGGCCATCGGCTGGGCTGTGCAGATCATGATCGGCTATGCGCTGGCGTTCTGGATGGCGGCGGTGATGATGCGCAATTTCGGCATTTCGAGCGGCGATGTCGGAATCTATCTGGGGCTGGCGTTCCTGATCGGCGGAATACCAGGGCCGATCCTTGGCGGTTATCTCGCCGGCTGGCTGACCCGGCGTGACGAACGCTGGCGCGCCTGGCTTCCCGGCATTGTCAGCCTCGGCTGCGTGCTGCCGCTCGGGCTGAGCCTGTCGTCGAGCGGGTTCTGGCCGTTCCTGATCTATTTTGCGTTTGCATACGGCATCTATGTGGCCAGTCAGGCGCCAATCCTGTCGGGGATACAGGCGGCGGTGGAGCCGGGCCAACGCGGCTTTGCGGTGGCGATTGCGCTGTTCTTCAACAACCTCGTGGGGCAGGCGCTGGGCCTCGCTGTGATCGGCTGGGTGAGCGACCGGCTGACGCCGACGCAAGGTTCGCTGGCGCTCACCATTGCGGTGTTTGCGGTCTGTCTGGCGTCAGGCATCGCAGCAATGGCGGTGTTTGCATGGACCGCCGCACAAATGGGCAAAAGCGGCTATCTGGCGCGGATGGCCGAGAATCCGGATTGATCCCCGCCCTATTGCTGCCCGTGAAAGCCAGCGGTTATTCCGCCTGTTGCCAGATCGCCGCGCTTGGCCGGGCGTTGTGCGCCGCGACAAAGTGCGCAAGATTATCGGTGCCATCGGGCAGTTTCCAGCCCACGGTAAAGCCGAAATTGGCAAAGCAGAACACGATCAGATCGGCAAAGGTGAACCGGCCCAGCGCAAAATGGTTGCTATCACCCAGCACGCGGTCGAACATTCGCCATTTATCATCCGCCATCGCCGACAGTTCCGCGCCGGCTTCCGCGCTCACCACGCTCATGCGGGGTTCGAACATCGGACGGCCCGCTCCGGCGCGAAAGCCCATCGTCATCGGCACGACCACTTCCTGATCGAACAGCCTCGCCCATTTGCGCACTTCGGCGCGTTCCCCTGGCGTTTCGCCAAACAGGTTGGGCGCGGGGTGCGTTTCTTCGATGAATTCGCAGATTGGCCAGCTCTCGGTCAGGCAGGTGCCATCGTCCAGTTCCAGCGTTGGGGTGGTGCCCAGCGGGTTCTTGGCGGTGTATTCGGCGCTCTGGCGGTTTTCGCCGGTGATGATGTCGTAATGGATGCGGGCAAAATCGCGCCCTTCCTCCAGCCCTTTTTCGATCATGAACATCCGCACCAGACGCGGGTTTGGTCCAAGGCTGGAATGAAGTTTCGTCATCTTCTCTCTCCCGTGAAGCACGTTTTGCGCGACCCTATGCGGGCAAAGCTTCGGCGTCGCCCTCACAAATGCGCTAGGCACACCGATCACGCCGCTGCACTTTTGCTGAAGTTTGCCCTTGCAGGCAATCGCTGCGCGCAGCATCTTGGCGCCCATGAGCACCAATCGCGACGATGATCTACCCGGAGATGATTCTGCGCAAACCGGCGCGGAAGGCGTGAAGTCGAACCGCGCCAGTCAATTGTTCGGGCACAAAGGCGGCGCGAGCCCTTGGGAAAACCCGGTGTCGCCCCCTCCGCCTGCACCCATTCCGGCAACCGCATCGGCCCCCTACCCGCGCGATGCGCAATACACTCCGCGTCCCGCACCGGAAGAAACTGCGCCCGAACTGACGGTTGAGACACCATCCTCCAGCATTCTGCCCGACAACGCAGACGAAGATGGCGAACTGACCCGGTTGCACCCAAATTACAAATTGATGATGCGCATTGGAGCGATCATCGCGGCGTTGACCTTGATTGGGGTTGCCAGCTTGATTGAGTTGGTTTTGCGAACTGCGGTAGCCCTGCCGATGGGCGTAATAATGGTGCCGGCGGCGGTGCTGGCGCTGTTCATTGCGCTGCGGATTCCGGCGGCACGATACAGCGCGCGCGGCTATCAGATCAGCCGCGACCGACTGCGCGTGGTGCGCGGCATCATGTGGCATTCGGATACGGTGGTGCCGTTTGGCCGGGTGCAGCATATCGACGTCGATCAGGGACCGATTGAGCGCGCGCTCGGCATCGCCACGATGACCTTGCACACCGCAGGCAGCCACAACGCCTCGGTCAGCCTGCCGGGCTTGGGTCACGAACTGGCGATCGAGATGCGCGAGGAAATCCGCGCGCATATCAAGCGGGAAAGCATGTGAGCGACAGCGCCGCAGGGTCGCATCCCGAACCGCGCCACACCGCTCCGATGAGTGTGGTGGTGGGCGCACTTGGCGGATTGCAGAATGCAATCTTGCCCGCTGTGGCTGCGGCTTTCGGCACGGGGATCAGCGGAATTGGCCTGTTCATCGGGCTGGGCGTGGGCGCAGCGATTGCGGTGCTTTCGGCCGGTGTCGCCTATCTCCGCTGGAGCCGCCTGACCTATACGATTGGTGAGGCCGACATTCGGGTGGAAAGCGGTGTGCTCAGCCGTTCGGCACGCTCGGTGCCGTTTGAACGGATTCAGGACGTCAGCCTCGAACAGAAATTGCTGCCACGCCTGTTCGGATTGGTGGCGGTCAAGTTTGAAACCGGCGCAGGCGGGGGCGAAGACCTCAGTCTAACCTACCTCACCGAAGATCACGGCGAGGAATTGCGCCAAGTGGTGCGCGACCGGCGCGATGGGGCCGACCAAAGCGATGCGGCTGCCATCGGCGAAGGCGTATCGGGCGCGTTGGCCGATGACAGAGGCGACAGGTTGTTTACGATGGGCCCGGCGCGGTTGTTCACATTCGGCCTGTTTGAATTTTCGCTGGCGGTGTTCGCAGTGCTTGCGGGTCTGCTGCAGTATGCTGACAATTTCCTCGATATTGAAATCTGGGACATGAAATTGTGGCGCAACGTGATCGAGGATCAGAGCGGCAAGATCAGCCAGATCGGTGCAGTTTCTCAGGCGTTTGGTGCGGCTGCTGCGTTGTTGGGAGTTATCCTGATTGGGTCGCTCACCGGCATGGTCCGGGTCTTTTCGCGCGAATGGGGGTTTCTGCTGGAGCGAACCGCGCGCGGTTTCCGTCGGCGCCGCGGGCTGTTCACCCGCACCGATGTGGTGATGCCGGCGCACCGGGTGCAGGGGGTGAAAATCGCCACCGGCTTTCTGCGCTACCGGTTTGGCTGGCATTCGCTCAGCTTTGTCAGTCTGGCGCAGGATCAGGGCGCCGCCAGCCATGTGGTCGCGCCCTTTGCCAGACTGGAAGAGATTGCGCCGATCGTTAACGCTGCCGGCTTTGACCTGCCCGGCACCGACGCTGACTGGCGGCGAGCGAGCGAGAACTACCTGATCGACAGCGTGTTTTTCGATGCTCTGTTCGTCGCGCTTGGCGCAGCGGCCGCGTTTATCGCAACAACCTTCTTTGCCCCCGAATGGCGCGATTTGGCGACGGGCATTTTGCTCGTGCTGGCGGGCATAACAGCCATCGCCAATGCGCTGGCGTGGCAATATCAACGCCATGCGCTGGATCATGTGCAAATCATGGCGACCAGCGGCGTGCTGTCCCCGCGCAGCCGGATTGCAACCCGGCTCAAGCTGCATTCGGTCGAGATTTCACAAGGCCCGATTGCTCGCCTGCGCGGCTATGCAACGGTGCATCTGGGACAGGCGGGCGGCGAATTCTCGATCCCCGGCGTGCCCGTTGATCGCGCCCGCGAAGTGCGGCGCAAGGTGCTTGAAACCATCGCTGAGACCGATTTTTCTCAGCTGGAAAGCCAGACTGCGGGTTAGGCCTTGAGATCCGCCCAGCCCGGGTTCTCATCAAATTTTGCCGCCACATACGAACATTGGGGGACAATTTTGAAGCCCTTCCTGCGTGCATCGGCGATCAGGCGATCAACCAGCAGGCCTGCAATCCCGCGCCCGCCAATCGCCTTAGGGACGATGGTGTGCGTGGCGATCCGGACGTCGCCAGATGCGCCCGGCTCCCATTCAAGCGTCCCGGCGGCCTCTTCCCCGTCGAGGCGCGCGACATATTTTCCGCCTTGTCCCACCACGTGATGGGTGATGGTGACTTTAGCTTCGTTCTCGGTCATCGCGGTTCTCCTGCTTGCCATGGACGCCGGGGTGGTTAGAGGCGTTGCGTGATGAATCAGACAATGCCCTTCCTCTCTGACAATGCCGCCGCCGTCCACCCCCGGGTTTGGGAAGCGATGCGCGCCGCTGACTTTGCCGACAATCCCTATGACGGCGATGCGCTTTCGGCGCAGCTTGACGCGCGCTTTACCGATTTGTTCGGGCGCGAATGTGCGGCGCTGTGGGTGGCGACGGGGACTGCGGCGAACTGCCTTGCGCTCGCCACCATGTGCCAGCCGCATGGCGGGGTTGTGTGCCACGAAGAGGCGCATATTGAGGTTGACGAAGGCGGCGCGCCGGGGTTTTACCTGCACGGAGCCAAGCTGATGCTGTGTGCCGATGCACATGGGGGTGAGGGCGCGAAGCTGACGCCTGACGGCATTGCAGCGCTGATTGATCCGATCCGCGACGATGTGCATCAGGTTCAACCCCACGCCATCGCGGTCACGCAGGCGAGCGAATATGGCCGCACCTATTCGGCGGAGGAGCTTGCCGCGCTGAGTGCCTTTGCCAAGGCGCGCGGGCTGGGCCTCCACATGGACGGCGCGCGCTTTGCCAATGCGGCGGCGTTCCTCGGCGGCTCGGCTGCGGACGCGGCTTTCGGCGTCGACAGCCTCGCCTTTGGCTTTATCAAGAACGGCGGGATGAGCGCCGAGGCGGTGGTGCTGTTCGACCCGGAAGCCGCCGCGCAGGTCAAATACCGCCGCAAGCGCGCCGGGCACCTGCAATGCAAGGGCCGCTATCTCGCCGCACAAATCCTTGCCATGCTGGACGGCGATCTGTGGCTCGCCAATGCGCGCCATGCCAATGTAGCGGCGCTGGAAATCGCTGGCGGATGCACCGGGCGGCTGATGCACCCGGTCGAAGCCAACGAATTGTTCGTGCGGCTGACCCTGCGAGAACGCGAGGCGTTGCGGGCGCAGGGTTTTGCCTTTTACGATTGGGGCGCGGATGCGGCACGATTTGTCACCGCATGGAACACAAGCGCCGAGGATGCGAGCGCGCTGGGCAAGGCCATCGCCAGCCTGTGACCAGCGAACCGGTAACCATGCTCAATTGGCGAGTGATCGTCCCCTTCGCGCTGACCGGCACGATCTGGGGATCGACATGGTTCGTCATCACCGGCCAGATCGACGGCGTGCCCGCTGCATGGTCGGTGTTTTACCGTTTCGCGCTGGCGACCCCGGCGCTGTTTGTTCTGGCGCTGATGATGGGCAACCGGCTCAGGCTTAACCGGCCGGAGCACCTGCTGGCATTGGGCGTCGGGATTGCCCAGTTCAGCGGCAATTTTCTGTTCGTCTATCATTCCGAACTGCACATCACATCGGGCATTGTGGCGGTCATGTTCGCGCTGTTGATGGTGCCCAACGCGCTGTTTGCAAAAGTGTTCATTGGCGAAAAGGTGCAGGGCGGCTTTATCGGCGGCAGCGCGGTGGCGATTGCGGGCGTGGCGATGTTGCTGGTCCATGAATGGCGCGCGGCGCCGCTCGATGGCAATGTCGCGCTGGGGATCGCGCTGGCGATTGGCGGAATGCTCGCCGCCTCGATTGCCAATGTGGTGCAGGCCAACCCGACCGGGCGCCGGGTGCCAATGGTGAGCCTGCTCGCCTGGGCGATGCTATACGGCACGATCTTCGACCTTGGCTTTGCGCTGTTGACCGCCGGCCCGCCGCCGCTGCCTGACAAATGGCAGTTCTGGGCCGGAACCGCCTATCTCGCGCTAATCGGATCGGTGGTGACTTTCCCGCTGCATTACAATCTGGTGCGTCAGATTGGCGCGGGGCGCACCGCCTATAACGGGATCGTGACGGTGTGCGTGGCGATGCTGCTGTCGACGCTGTTCGAAGGTTATCGCTGGAATATGCTGACTGCGGGCGGGATGGCTCTGGCGCTGCTGGGGATGGCGCTGGCGTTGCGATCAAAGCAGAAGCGGTAAGGATTCTGGTTTCACGCAAAGACGCAAAGATGTTGTGCCTTTCCCAATGGGTCGTTCTTGAGCGTTGACCGGATGATTTTGAACGCCTGCGGCGGGCGAGGTCCTCTTCGCGTCCTCGCGTGAAACTCTAAAGCTGCGCTTCCAGCCCCTCGACATAGGTCGGATACTTTGGCTGCCAGCCCAGAACCCGTTTGGCCTTGCCATTGGCGACGCGGCGGTTCTCCATGTAGAAGCCGCGCGCCATTTCGGACAAATTGGCTTCCTCCAGGGTTTCGAGCGGCGGCGGATCGACCCCCAGCAAGCGGCAGGCGTGTTCGGTGACCGCATTGCCGCTGGCGGGGAGATCATCGCCAAGGTTGTAAGCGCCCGGCGGCGCATCCTGCGTGAGAGCAGCCACGACCCCGTTGGCTATGTCATCGACATGCACCCGGCTGAACACTTGATCGGGTAAGTCGATGCGCCGGGCTTTGCCCTCCTTCACCCGATCAAGCGCGCTGCGGCCCGGCCCATAGATACCCGGCAGGCGGAACACCCTTGCGTCGCTGTTCAGCCACGCAAGGTCAGCCTCGGCGCGGGCGTTGCGGCGGCCCTTTCCGCTTTCGGCGATGGTCGGGGTCGCCTCGTCCACCCATGCGCCCTGCCGGTCGCCATAGACGCCGGTGGAGGAGAGGTAGGACAGCGCCTTGCCTTCAAGTGCCGCGCCATAGAGGCCCAGAACCGGATCGCCGCCTGTGGCCCGGTCTGGCGGGACCGAGGAGAGGATGTGCTTCGCCTCGCCAATCGCATGCACCACCGTCTTGCGATCCGAAAAATCCAGGCTCCCCGCGCTTCCGGTGGCGTCCACCTGCCACCCGTGTGCACGCATCTTTGCAGCGATGCGCTGCGCTGAATAGCCGAGGCCGAAGATCAACAAACGCGACATGGTGCCAACCTAACCATTGGACCCAGGGCGAAATCAATCTAAATCGGGTGTTATGGATATCGCACATGACGCCATCGCCCCCGACGCAGCCCCTGCGACCCCGGCAAAGCCGCCCCTGATCCGGCGCGAGGATTACCGGCCCTATCCGTGGCTGGTCCCGCAGACCGAGCTGCATTTCGCCCTCGGGATCGAGAAGACCCGGATCGCTTCGAAGTTGACAGTTGAGCGCAATCCCGCTGCCGATCCGTCGCAGGAACTGCGGCTCAATGGCGACGGGCTGACCGCGCTGAGCGTGAAGGTGGACGGCGAGCCGGTAAATGACTGGGCGATGGACGGATCCGACCTTGTCGTGGCGCTTCCCGCCGCAGCGCACACGGTCGAGATCGTCACTGAGATCGACCCCAGCGCGAACACTCAGCTAATGGGTCTCTACGCTTCGAACGGTATGCTCTGCACCCAGTGCGAGGCGGAGGGGTTCCGCCGCATCACCTTTTTCCCCGACCGGCCCGACGTTTTGTCGACTTTCCGCGTGCGGATGGAAGGCCCCAAGGCGGCGTTTCCGGTGCTGCTGTGCAATGGCAACAAGACATCTAAAGGCGACCTTGAGGGCGGACGCCATTTTGCCGAATGGCACGATCCGTGGCCAAAGCCGTCCTATTTGTTCGCATTGGTCGCTGGCGATCTGGTCGCCAATTCCGCGCCTTTTACGACCGTTTCAGGCCGCAAGGTCGAATGCAATATCTGGGTTCGCGCCGAGGACATCGCGCGCACCGATCACGCGCTAGAATCGCTCCACCGCTCGATGAAATGGGACGAGGAAACCTTCGAGCGCGAATATGACCTTGATCTGTTCAACATCGTCGCGGTCAGCGATTTCAATATGGGGGCGATGGAGAACAAGGGCCTCAACGTCTTCAACACCAAATATGTGCTGGCCGACCGCGACACCGCAACTGACGCCGATTTCGACGCGGTCGAAGGCGTGATCGCGCATGAATATTTCCACAATTGGTCGGGCAACCGCGTGACCTGCCGCGATTGGTTTCAGCTGTCCTTGAAGGAAGGCTTTACCGTGCTGCGCGATCAGTTGTTTTCGCAGGACATGCGGGGTGAGGCGGTCAAGCGGATCGAAGATGTGCGTATCCTGCGCGCGGCGCAGTTTCCCGAAGATGCAGGGCCGCTCGCGCATCCTATCCGGCCCGACAGCTACCGCGAGATCAGCAATTTCTACACCGCAACCGTCTATAACAAGGGGGCAGAGGTGATCCGCATGATGCGGAGCATGGCGGGGCCTGAGCGGTTCCGGCGGGGAACCGATCTTTATTTCGACCGCCATGACGGCGAGGCGGCAACTTGCGAGGATTTCGTCAAGGCCATCGAAGATGGTGGCGAGATCGATCTGGCGAATTTTCGCAAATGGTATTCGACCGCCGGCACGCCGGTGGTCAAGATCGAGCAGCGAGGGCGTCCGCGTGATGATCAGGCTGAATTGATCTTCAGACAATTCCTGCGGAAACCTGATGGTAGCGAGGAGCCGTCAAGCTTTACCATCCCGCTACGCATCAGGCCCTACGACACGTTTGATGGCGAATGGCTGGCTGCCGAGCAGCTTGTCGTGCTAGAAAACCCGACCGAGGTCATACTTATAGACGACCGGACGGGTGCGCTGTCGGTCAATCGCGGTTTTACCGCTCCGGTTATCATCGAGCGCAAGATTACCGACGGTCAGCTTGCCATTCTGGCCCGTGTCGATGACGATCCGTTTGCGCGCTACGAGGCGCTTCAGGAACTCGCGGTGAGCCACCTTGTCGCTGCCGCGAGCGGCGATCATCGCGCCGATGGCGAGACCGCGTTGATCGAAGCCTTCCGCGCGATCCTGACTGACGATGCGCTCGACGATTCGATGCGGGGTGAATTGCTGATGCTTCCCGCCGAGACCTATCTTTTTGAAGCCATGGCGGTGGGTGAACGTAAGGCTGACCCCGGCGCGATTCACGCGGCGCGCGAGGGGTTGAAGGCGGCGATTGGCGGCGCGCTCGCAAGCGAGTTTTACGCGCTTTATGATCGCGCCCAAAATGTCGCGCATGACGATCCGCAAGGGCGCGGAGCGCGCAAGGTCAAAACTCAGGTGCTGGTCTATGCCGCCTCCACCGACCCGGCGAAAGCTGCCGAACTTGCTGCCAATCAATTTGATCGCGCCGACAATATGACCGACCGGCAAGGCGCGCTGATGGTGCTATGCGGCATCGAAGGCAGCGCGCGGGAGACGGCGCTCAAGGCGTTTTATGAGCGCTTTAAGGGCAATGATCTGGTGATCGACAAGTGGTTCACCTTGCAGGCCCTGTCGCTCCACCCGGATGTGATCGCGCAAGTCGAGGAGCTGGCAAAGCATTCCGATTTCACCATGAAGAACCCCAACCGTGTGCGCTCGCTTTACATGGCGTTTGCGGGCAATCCGCAAGGGTTCCACGATGCCAGCGGGGCGGGATACCGCATGATTGCAGACGTTATCCTCGCGCTTGACCCGGTCAACCCGCAGACGGCGGCGCGGTTTGTTTCGCCGCTGGGCCGCTGGCGGAGGATCGAGCCGGGCCGGGCTGCCTTGATGAAAGCGGCGCTGGAACGGATTGCCGCTGCGCCCGATCTATCGCGCGATACGTCCGAGCAGGTGAGCCGCAGCCTCGATGGGTGATCTACCCGGCCTCGCCACCCCGTTCGATATCGAACGCGCCGATGTCCTGAGCGGGGTTCCGCACGGCTTTTTCGGATCAGGCGGCGGCGCGCATCAATTCGGCTATGGCGGACCGGGAGAGGCTGAGGATACGCGCAAGTTGCGCGCCTCTGCGGCGAGAGCTATCCTGCCCGGCGCTCCGCTGGCTGCGCCCTATCAGGTTCATTCGCCCGAAGTCGTGACCGTGGGGAAGCTTTGGCCTGACGCTGCCGATGGCCGCCCGGTTGCAGATGGTGTGGTCACCGACCGCACCGACATCGCGCTGGGAATAGTGACGGCCGATTGCTGCCCGATCCTGCTGGCAGATCCCGTCGCCGGGGTCGTGGGGGCCGCGCATGCCGGGTGGCGCGGCGCGCTGGGCAATCATCGGGGCAACGTAATCGACAACACCGTCGCCGCGATGGAGGCGCTGGGCGCTCGGCGCGCCAATATAGCCGCCGCGCTCGGCCCCACGATTGCGCAGGCCAGTTATGAGGTCGATTCCGCGTTTCGCGCTCATTTTTCCAGCGATGACGCGGAACATTTCGCGTCCGCACCCGCGCGCGACGGGCTGGAGCGCTGGCATTTCGATCTCCCCGGATTTGTGATCGCCCGATTGCGCCGGGCCGGGCTGGAAAAAATTTCTGATATCCGGCGGGATACTTTGCGCGAGCCGGCGCGTTATTATTCATACAGATTGGCATCGCTGAATGGAGAGGCGAATTACGGCCGGCATATCAGCGTGATAGCGGTTCCGTAAACTCGATTGCACACAGCTGAACATATGATGCTCAAAACACGGTTTCATTTGTGAGAGATTGGCGTTAATGGCCCATCACACTACGTCCGATCCACGCATATCGCGCGCATAGGCCGTAGGTTGGGATTTTCAAACAGGCCCCGTGCCGTTTCTGGCATAGAGGGTCATCACAGGCGCCGCGGGGGGATATGTCCTGTCGCGGCCTGACGAGCAGGGTAATACAACATGGCCTCCACTGCAGATAGTGCCCAAGACGGTGTCCGGCGCCGCGACTGGATCCACATTGCAGCCCTCAGCACCGCTGGTGTCGGCGGTGCATCGGTACTTTTCCCGCTGATCAGCCAGATGGCACCGACCGCCAATGTGCTCGCCGCCAGCACGACCGATGTCGATGTATCCGCGATTGAGCCGGGCCAGTCGGTCAAGGCGACGTTCCGCGATCAGCCGCTTTTCGTAAAGCGGCTGACCCCTGAGGAAATCGCCGAGGCGCAGGCCGATGACGCGGCTCAGATGCGCGATCCGCAAACGCTGGCTGAACGGCTTGGCGAAGGCAATTCCGACATTCTCGTCAATCTGGGTGTGTGCACACACCTAGGCTGCGTGCCGCTGGGTGCGGGCGAGGGTGAGGAAAAGGGCGAATTTGGCGGCTATTTCTGTCCGTGCCACGGTTCGCATTACGACGTGGCGGGTCGCATTCGGAAAGGCCCTGCGCCGTCCAATCTGGCCGTACCCGAATTTGAATTTGCGTCTGAAAGCGTCATCCGCGTCGGGTGAAGCGTTGTAATCTGAATATCCGCGTTATTCCACGCTGAGAAATAGTAAGAGAGCATTATGAGTTTCGCCTGGGCAAAGCAGTATGAACCGCAATCCGCTTTTACAAAGTGGATCGACGAGAAATTGCCGCTTCCGCGGTTGGTCTACAACGCGATTGGCGCGGGCTATCCGGTGCCGCGCAACCTCAATTACATGTGGAATTTCGGCGTGCTCGCAGGCTTTTGCCTGGTGCTGCAGATTGTCACCGGCGTTGTTCTGGCGATGCATTACGCCTCCAACACCGAGGTCGCATTTAGCCAGGTCGAGCACATCATGCGCGACGTCAATTACGGCTGGATGATGCGCTATGCCCACGCCAACGGGGCGAGCTTCTTCTTTATCGTGATCTATCTGCACATTTTCCGCGGGTTCTATTTCTCATCCTACAAGGCCCCGCGCGAGATGATCTGGCTGCTCGGCGTCGTCATCTTCCTGCTGATGATGGCGACCGCATTCATGGGCTATGTGCTGCCATGGGGCCAGATGAGCTTTTGGGGCGCCAAGGTGATTACCGGCCTGTTTGGTGCGATCCCCTTCATCGGGGAGCCGCTGCAGACATGGCTGGTGGGCGGCTTCGCCCCGAATGATTCGACGCTCAACCGGTTCTTCTCGCTGCATTTCCTGCTACCGTTTGTAATTGCCGGGGTGGTAATCCTGCATATCTGGGCGCTGCATATTCCGGGATCTTCCAACCCCACCGGGGTTGAGGTGAAGCAGGAAAGCGACACGGTTCCGTTCCACCCTTATTATACGGCAAAGGACGGTTTCGGGCTTGGGGTGTTCCTGATCCTGTTTACCTTCATGGTTTTCTTCCTGCCCAATGCGCTGGGCCATCCGGACAATTATATCGAGGCGAACCCGCTCTCGACCCCCGCCCACATTGTTCCTGAATGGTATTTCCTGCCGTTCTACGCGATCTTGCGCGCTTTTACCGGCGACCTGACGATCCCGTTCACCGGCATCGTTCTGGTTCAGGCAAAGCTGCTGGGCGTGATCGGGATGTTCGGTTCGATCCTCGTGTGGTTCTTCCTGCCGTGGCTCGACAAGAGCCCGGTGCGCTCGGGCAATTACCGACCGATGTTCAAGAAGTTCTTCTGGTTCGGTCTGGTCCCGACGATGATTGTTCTGATGATCTGCGGCGGTGCCCCGGCAGAAGAGCCCTATGTCGTGATCAGCCAGATCGCCACGGCCTATTACTTCCTGCATTTCCTCGTGATCCTGCCGATTGTCAGCCAGATCGAAATTCCCAAACCCTTGCCGTTCTCGATCACCGAGGCGGTGCTGGGCAAGGATGAGGGCGGTGCCGGTGTTCGCGTAGCGTCTCCTTCGTCTGGAAAGCCTGCAGGCGAAGAGCCTGATGGCGCGCTGCAGCCGGCAGAATAATCGTCGACGATCCTGTTACACTGACCCGATAATTAGAAAGAGTTAGGTCATGACCATTCGACTTGGAGGCATCATCATCGGCCTTGGCCTCACAGCGGTGCTGCTGCTGTGGTCGCTGGTGCCCGGCCTCATCAATTTCGCCATGCCGGAGAAACCGGATTATTACGCCTTTCACGAAGAGAACATTGCCCCAGAGGGCGGCTTTTCGTTCGAAGGGCCACTGGGCAAGTGGGACTACGCTCAGCTGCAGCGCGGCTATCAGGTCTACAAGGAAGTCTGCTCAGCCTGTCACAGTCTGAAATTCGTGGCTTTCCGCAATCTTGAACAGCTCGGCTACACTGAAGCCGAGGTCCGCGCTGAAGCCGCGAGCTGGATGGTTCCGGGGATCGATGACAAAGACGGATCGGTGATCGAGCGTCCGGGTCTGCCAACCGATTATTTTCCTTCGCCCTATGCCAATGTCGTTGAAGCGCGTGCGTTCAACAACAATGCGGTCCCGCCTGATCTGTCGCTGATGACCAAGGCGCGGCCCGATGGTTCGCATTATGTCTATTCGCTGATGCAGGGCTATGTTGAGCCTGACCCAGAGGATCAGGCCAAACCGCCAGAATTTGAAACTCCACCGGGTCTGTATTTCAACGAGCATTTCGGAAGCATCAACATTGCCATGCCGCCGCAATTGCTGCCCGATATCGTGACCTATTCCGATGGAACCGAAGCGACCACCGAGCAGATGTCGGCCGATATTGCTGCGTTCCTGACCTGGACCGCAGAGCCTTCGCTGATCCAGCGCAAGCAGACCGGTTGGTTTGTGATCGCATTTCTGATCTTTGCGACCGGCCTTGCCTATCTGTCCTACAAGCAGGTGTGGGCCGGGATGAAACCAAAGAAGAAATAGAACAATTTTTGCTGTAATATTCGTGATGCGCCTCATCACCGCTTGCCGGCGGTGGGGCGCTCATGCTTTTACAGGCGGGCGATTAACCGATTTTTGGGGGCGGGTATGAGTGCGGACGTGATGACAACCGAAGCGCTCAGAGCATTGGTGCGCACCGTCCCCGATTTTCCCGAACCGGGCATTCAGTTCCGCGATATCACCACTCTAATCGGCCATTCGCAAGGCATGGCGGCCAGTGTCCATCACCTTGCCGATCTCGCCCGCGCTGGCGGCGCGCAGAAAATCGCCGGGATGGAAGCGCGCGGCTTTATCTTTGGCGCAGCTGTCGCGGTGACGCTGGGCATCGGGTTTGTGCCGGTGCGCAAGCCGGGCAAGCTGCCGATCAAGACCATCGGTATCGACTACGCTCTTGAATATGGCACCGACCGCCTTGAAATGGATCCGGCTGCGGTCAATCCGGGCGAGAACGTCGTTATTGTCGATGATCTGATCGCAACCGGGGGCACCGCGCTGGCGGCAACCGAGTTGCTGAGAATGGCAGGCGCTCAGGTCGCACATGCGCTATTCGTGATCGACCTGCCTGATCTTGGCGGGGCAGACAGATTGCGCGGCGCCGGTGTTAATGTGGACGCATTGATGCATTTCGAAGGCGATTGATCGCTCGCATCCGGCATCCCCGCGCCGAAATTGCGGAACGCGGCGGGCGCCCCGTGGGTTAGTAAAGCGAGGACACCGAACATCACAATGGAATCGCAAGCTCTCGTAATCGCTGCCGTCGGTGCGCTTGGCATCGGTGCGCAGTGGATTGCGTGGCGAACCGGCTGGCCTGCGATTGTGTTGATGCTGGCGGCGGGCTTTATCGCTGGACCGATCACCGGATTCATCGATCCCGAGGCCGCATTTGGCGAAATGCTCGATCCGATGATCAGTGTCGGCGTCGCATTGATCCTGTTCGAAGGCGGATTGAGCCTTGATCTGCGCGAACTTCGCCATTCGGGCAGCGCGGTCTGGCGGCTGGCAACCATCGGCGTGCTGATTGGCTGGGCCCTGGGAGCCTTGGCGGGCTTCTATATCGCCGGGCTGGTCTGGCCGGTTGCAGTTCTGTTTGGCGGAATTCTGATTGTCACCGGCCCGACGGTTGTTATACCCTTGCTCAGACAGGCGAATATTCAAACCCGACCCAATTCGATCCTCAAATGGGAAGGCATCGTCAACGATCCCACCGGGGCACTATGCGCGGTGATTGCTTACGAATATTTCCGCCGGCTCAATGATTTTCCCGATGCTTCGGTAATCGAGGTGGTGCCCCCGCTGATCATTGCCGCCATCCTTTCTGGGTTGGTCGGATACGCTGCAGCGCGGTTGATTGCCTATCTTTTCCCGCGCGGTGCGATCCCCGAATATCTCAAGGTCCCAGTGCTGTTCACCAGTGTGATCGGAGTGTTTGTGCTGACCAACCAGATTGAGCACGAAGCCGGATTGGTTGCGGTTACCGTGATGGGAGTGACGCTCGCCAATCTCGACGTATCGAGCATCCGTTCGATCCATCCGTTCAAGGAAAATGTGGCGATCCTGCTGGTGTCGGGCATTTTTATCCTGCTCTCCTCCTCGCTTAAATGGGAGGAGATGTCCTATCTTCAGACCAGCATACGCCCGCTCCTGTTTCTGCTGGCATTGCTGTTTCTGGTGCGGCCGGCGACGGTGCTAATCAGCCTGCTTGGATCAGATGTGCCGTGGAATGAACGGCTGTTTGTCGCCTGGATCGCGCCTCGCGGGATCGTGCTGGTGGCGATTTCGGGCCTGTTCGCGCTGCGGCTTGGCGAATTGGGCATCGAAGGGGGGCAATTGCTGATCGGGCTTAGCTTTGCAGTGGTTGTGGTGACCGTCATCGCGCATGGCTTTACCGTCGATATTGTCGCCCGGTGGCTGGGGGTGAAAGGCACCTCCCGGCCAGGCCTGCTGATCGTCGGATCAACACCGTGGACGATCGCTCTGGCCAAGGAGATGGAGGCGCTGAAGACCCCGGTGATGATCGTCGATCCAAGCTGGCAAAGTCTGGCTGGAGCACGGCGCGAGGGCCTGCCGTTCTATCACGGCGAGATTTTGAACGAGGCGACCGAACATAATCTGGACCTTTCGCCGTTTCAGGTGTTGGTCGCAGCTACCGGGAACGAGGCGTATAACGCGCTAGTGTGCAATGAGTTTGCGCATGAGATTGGCCGTGACATGGTCTATCAGCTTGGCGAGAACAGCGAAGGCAACAGCCGCCACGCTCTGCCCGAAAGCATCCGGGGCCGGGCCCTGTTTGAAGCCGGTTTCAGCGTCACCGATGTGAACGAACGCCAACGTCAGGGCTGGGTCTTCAAGAAGACAAAATTGTCGCAGGAATTCGATTTTACCGCGGCGCTGGCCAAACTTCCCGAAGAGGCCACAATGTTGATGTTGGTGCGCGAAACCGGGGCCTTGCGGTTTTTCACCCATGCCGCTCGCCCCGACCCGCGCCCCGGTGACACGATCATCACCTATTCACCGCCGCAAGTGAAACAGCCTGAAAGCAAGACGCCAAAGCCGGGTGCTTCACAGGCGCGGACGAATGTCACGTGACAACCACCCAAGACCAAGAGGATAGAATGCAAATTGGACGTTTGATCACCGCGCTTGCAGGCCTTGTCGCCCTAAGCGCGTGCGAGGCGAACCCCGAAGAACGACCTGATGGGTTGGGTGAACCCACCGCCTCCCCGGCACCTGCCGAATCGGCCGGCGAAGTGGTCTCAATCTTGCGTCCCGATATCCAGCAGCCCGACCTTCCGCCCCCACCGATCGAACCGCTGCGGGTCACAATTGGTTTTCCCGAAGGCGGAGCGGAATTGGATGCAGCGGCTCAAGCTGCGCTGGAGGCGCTACTTACGAGTGAGCAAATTGGGCTGGGTGGGCCGATCTCGCTGGCCGGACACACCGACTCGGATGGCAGCGATGCGGTGAATGAACGCGCTTCACGCAACCGCGCAGAGACGGTGCGCGACTGGCTGGTCGCCAATGGCATCGCAGAGGCGCGCATCAAGATTGTCGCATTTGGCGAGCAGAATCCCGCCGAACCAAACGCGCTGCCGGATGGCTCACCCGACGAAGCCGGTCGCTCCGCCAATCGCCGCGTCGAAATCGAAGTGCCCGCGCTGGTTCAGTTATCAACTGAGGGTGCGGACTAATTTCAGCACATCGCCTGCCAGTTCAGACCGGCAGATCAGGAGATCGGGGAGATAGGGATCGGCTTGATTGTAGCGCAGCGGCGATCCGTCGATCCGCGAACAATGCAGGCCATGCGCCTCTGCCACGGCGACCGGGGCGCAATTGTCCCATTCATACTGCCCGCCTGAATGAAGATAAATCTCCGCCTCTCCGCGCACCACGGCCATCGCTTTCGCCCCAGCGCTGCCCATTTCGATCAGCACGCCGCCCATCGCTTCGGCCACGCCGAGCGCTTCACGCGGGGGCCGAGTGCGGCTGATCAGAAAGCGGGGCACGGTCGGGATAGTTGAAAGGGAGCGCGGCTCATCACTGCGCAGCACGATCCCCGCACCGAGTCCCGGCAGTGCGACCGCGCCCGTTGTTGCTATGCCGTCTACCACCAGGCCGACATGCACAGCCCAGTCGCTGCGGGTCTCACCATATTCACGAGTGCCATCAACCGGGTCGACGATCCACACCCGGCTCTTATCAAGGCGCGCAGTGCTGTCTTTCTCCTCTTCTGACAGCAGGCCGTCATCGGGCCGTGCCACCCGCAGCGCATGGCATAGAAATTCGTTCGCTGTTGCATCGCCCGCCGCGCCCAGCGTCTTTCCTTCGAACACCCCGGACCCGCGCACGTCGAGCAGAATTCGCCCCGCCGTTTCGGCAAGATGTGCGGCCAGTGCGGCGTCGGACGGGAATTGCGTGCTCACTTGAGCGGCAATATCTGAGCGATGATATATTCCGCAGCCTCCTGCGGCGTCATATCCACGGTGTTGACCCGGATTTCGGGATCTTCGGGCGGTTCATAGGGGCTATCGATCCCGGTGAAGTTCTTAAGGGCACCCGAACGCGCCTTTTTATACAGCCCCTTCACATCACGCTGTTCAGCCACTTCTAGCGGGGTATCGACAAAAATCTCGATGAATTCGCCCTCAGGCAGCATTTCGCGCACCATTCTGCGTTCGGCGCGAAACGGGCTGATGAAGGCGGTCAGCACAATTAATCCAGCATCCGCCATCAGTTTGGAGACTTCGCCGATCCGACGGATATTTTCGATCCGGTCGGTTTCGGTAAAGCCTAGGTCTCGGTTGAGACCATGGCGGACATTGTCTCCGTCGAGCAAGAAAGTATGCCGGTTCATCAAAGCAAGCTGCTTTTCGACCTCGTTGGCGATGGTCGATTTACCTGAACCCGACAGGCCGGTGAACCACAACACCCGCGGCTTTTGGTTCTTCAGCGCAGCGTGATCCTCGCGCGTGATGGTGGTCGGCTGCCAGTGTACATTTTGCGCCCTTCGCAGGCTGAATTCAATCATCCCGGCGCCAACGGTTGCATTGGTGAACTTGTCGATCAGGATGAAGCCGCCGAGCTGGCGGCTCTTGGCATAGGGTTCGAAAGTGATCGGGCGATCAGTCGCAAACTCAGCCACGCCTATTGCGTTGAGGCTCAGCGACTTGGTCGCCAGACGCTCGAGGCTGTTCACGTCGATTTCGTATTTGGGAGGGTGGATCGTCGCTGTGACGGTCTGCGTCCCGATCTTGAGCCAATATCCGCGGCCCGGCTTGAGCGCGGTTTCGTCCATCCACACAATGGTCGAGCAGAATTGATCGGAAGCCTCGGGCGGGTCGCCCGCCGCCGAGATCACATCGCCGCGCGAGCAATCGACCTCATCGTTCAGCGTAATGGTGACCGACTGGCCGGCAACAGCCTCATTGAGCTCCCCGTCAAAGGTCGAGATGGCCTTTATCGTGCTGGTCTTGCCCGCCGGAACAATCCGCACCGGATCGCCGGGCCGAAGGGTCCCGCTCGCAATCTGCCCGGCGAACCCGCGAAAATCGAGATTGGGGCGATTGACCCATTGCACCGGCATACGGAAAGATCGCTCCTGCGCAGCGGCGCTCGCAAGCTCGACTGTTTCGAGGTGATGGATCAGCGAAGGTCCACCATACCACGGAGTGTTGGCCGATGGGGATGCGGTGATATTGTCGCCCTTGAACCCTGAGATTGGGATGGCGGTGAAGTGTTCGATCCCGACCTCGCCCGCGAAAGCGGCATATTCCGCGACGATTTTTTCGAAGGTCGCCTGATCGTAATCAACCAGATCCATCTTGTTCACCGCCAGCACCAGATGGCGGATGCCGAGCAGGTGTACCAGATAGGAATGCCGCCGGGTTTGTTGCAGAACACCCTTCCTCGCATCGATCAGGATCACCGCGCAATCTGCGGTCGACGCTCCGGTGACCATGTTGCGAGTGTATTGTTCATGACCCGGCGTATCGGCGACGATGAACTTGCGTTTCTCGGTGGAGAAGAAACGGTACGCAACATCGATGGTGATGCCTTGCTCGCGTTCGGCAGCCAGCCCATCGACCAACAGCGCGAAATCGATCTCTGACCCTTGCGTCCCATGTTTTGCGCTGTCGCTTTCGAGCGCCGCGAGCTGGTCTTCAAAAATCATCTTCGAATCATAAAGGAGCCGCCCGATCAACGTTGATTTGCCGTCATCGACGCTTCCGCAGGTGATGAAGCGCAACAGGCTCTTGTGTTGATGCTGTTCGAGATAGGCGTCGATGTCCTCGGCAATCAGCGCGTCGGTCTGGAAGCTGGAATTCTGGGCGCTCATCAGAAATACCCCTCCTGCTTCTTGTCTTCCATGCTCGCCGATTGCCCCTTGTCGATAGCGCGGCCTTGCCGTTCCGATCCCGTAGCGAGCAGCATTTCCTGGATGATGTCGTTCATGTCAGTCGCATCGCTTACGGTTGCCCCGGTCAGCGGGTAACAGCCGAGCGTGCGGAACCGGACGGAGCGCGTCACTGGCTGCTCGCCTTGTTCAAGACGAAAGCGCTCGTCATCAACGACTAGGATCATTCCGTCGCGTTCAACTGTCGGGCGCGGGGCGGAAAAATAAAGCGGTACGATGTCGATCTTCTCCAGCGCGATATATTGCCAGATATCGAGCTCGGTCCAATTTGAGATCGGGAAGACGCGTACGCTCTCATCCTTGTTCTTCTTTGCATTGTAGAGGTTCCACAGCTCAGGCCGCTGGTTCTTCGGGTCCCAGCGGTGAGCGGCGGTGCGGAAAGAGAACACGCGCTCCTTGGCCCGTGCCTTTTCCTCGTCCCGGCGCCCTCCGCCAAACGCCGCGTCGAAGCCGTGCTGCGTCAGGGCGCGCTTCAGCGGATCGGTCAGCTGCGCTTGGCTGTAAAGCGCGCTGCCAGTGTCAAAGGGATTGATGCCCTGCGCCTCGGCATCGTCATTCTGCGCGACGATCAGTTCGAGGGCATATTCTCGCACGGTCCGGTCACGATGCGCCAGCAGGTCGGCAAAGTCCCAACCGCTTGCTACATGCAGCATCGGGAAGGGCGGCGGCGCGGGATAAAACGCCTTTCGCGCCAGATGCAGCATGACCGAGCTGTCCTTGCCCACCGAATACAGCATGACCGGATTTTCTGCCTCGGCCACGACTTCGCGGAAAATGTGGATGCTTTCGGCTTCGAGCCGCTCAAGATGGGTCAGTGTTCGCATGCTCCGCCAGCTAATGCGCCAAGCCTGCGAACAACACAAAGATTTGGTTGGGAGGGGAGTAGGTTTGGAGCGGGTAAGGGGAATCGAACCCCTCTAGCTAGCTTGGAAGGCTAGAGCATTACCACTATGCTATACCCGCCCGCTCAAGCCTCGCCATTGCCATCAAAGCGCGGGCCTCGTCAAGCGGCTGCTGTGCCGGAGTTTGTCCTGTTCCAGCGCACCGATGACCAGAATGCGAGCCCAATCAGAGCCGCTCCGATCAGACCAGTGATGACTTCGGGGATATGCGCGAAGGTGTTGATATACATGATCACCGCCAGCGCCAGGATCGCGTAGAACGCGCCGTGTTCGAGATAACGATATTCCGACATTGTCCCCTTGCGCACCAGAAAGATCGTCATCGAACGCACGAACATTGCTCCGATCCCCAACCCGATTGCGATGATGATAAGATTGTTGGTCAGTGCAAACGCCCCGATAACGCCGTCAAACGAGAAACTTGCGTCGAGCACTTCGAGATAGAGAAACGCGCCGAATCCGGCTCTCGCCACATCCCCGGTCGAGGGTGCGGGCGGCTCCAGAAGGTGATTGACAATCTCGACCGCCAGATAGGTCAGCATGCCGCCAATCGCGGCGGTGATGAAGGTGAGCGCGTCGGCATCTGACAACATGGCAGAAGTCGCCCATGTGCCTGCAAGCACCAGCCCGATCGATACCGCTTCAATATTGGCGACCCCGGCGAGCGGGCGCTCAATCGCGTCGATCCAATTGAGTCGCTTGTCCGAATCGAAGAAGAACTTGAGCCCCACCATACCAAGGAACGCGCCGCCAAAACCCATCAGGCCGATATGCGCAGCGCTGACGATCCGCTGGTATTCTGCGGGTTTGCTGAGCGCCAGTTCAATCGCGTCGACCGGGCCTATGCCGGCCGCCACCATCACGATCACCAAGGGAAAGACTATCCGCATTCCGAAAACCGCAATCGCGATCCCCCAGGTCAGGAACCGCTGCTGCCAGACCGGATCCATATCCTTAAGTATCGAAGCATTGACCGCCGCATTGTCGAACGACAGCGATATTTCCAGCACCGCCAGCACGGCGCAGATCCACAGGATCCCGATAACCCCGTCTATGGTGCCGTGGATCAGCCAACCATAGTATCCGCCCAGTGTCAGACACGCGGCGGAAAACAGGAGCGAACCCCAAAAATGCTTGAGCATTGAATATTATCCTTTTTCCGCTGATCGCGGTAGCACTGCCATATTGTCGATTAGCCGGGTGCCGCCAATGCGCGCCGCTACCAGCAAGCGGGTCGGTGCGCCAGCCAGCGCGTTGATCGGCTGCAGCGAGACGGCATCAACCAGTTCGGCATAATCAACGCTGCCGAACCCCGCATTCAGCAATTCGGCCTCAAATGCCGCAAGTTCTTCGGCCACATCATGGCCATCTTCGATCTTTGCAATCGCAACCTTCATGGCTTGCGGCAATTTGGCAGCAGCGCGGCGGTGTTCGGGCGAAAGATAGCGATTGCGGCTCGACATGGCTAGGCCATCGGCCTCTCGCACAGTCGGAACGCCAATGATCGCATCGGCATGCGGCTGCGTGAAATCGAGGTCGCGCGCCATTGCCCGAATCACTGCAAGCTGTTGAAAATCCTTCTCGCCAAAGAATGCCATATCGGGCCGCACCTGGTTGAACAGCTTGCTCACCACCGTCGCCACTCCGTCGAAATGGCCGGGCCTTGTTTTGCCGCATAAGTCTTCGCTCACCCCGCGGACAGAAATGCTGGTGGCGAAGCCGTCGGGATACATCTCCCTGACTTTTGGTGCCCACAGCAGCGCGCAGCCCTCTGCCTCCAGCATCGCCGCATCTTCGGCAAGCTGGCGTGGATAGGCATCGAGATCCTCGTTCGGACCGAATTGGGTGGGATTGACGAAGATCGAAGCGACGACATGGTCGCAAGCGTCGCGCGCGCGCCGAACCAACGTCAAATGCCCTTCGTGGAGCGCACCCATGGTCGGCACCAGTCCAATTCTGGAGCCAGATGCGCGCAGGTTTTTTATCTGCATTCTCAACACATCGAGTGTATCAGTGGTTTGCACGAAGAATTCCCCTCGGATACGGTCAAAAAAGCAAATCCCTTGCGCGTTAGCCGCTTGCAGCGCTGCGCTCAAAAGCATTTCATGAAGAATGGGCGACTTTGCACCGCCTCCGCCTGATGAAGGAAGACCAGCGTCAATGACCTGCAGCACCGCGCACCGAATTGTTTTTGCCAATGAGAAGGGCGGGACTGGCAAGTCGACGACAGCGGTCCACATTGCAGTTGCGCTTTCCTATCTCGGCGCGCGGGTGACGATGCTTGATCTCGATCCACGCCAGCGCACCTCGCATCGCTATATGGAAAACCGGTTTCAGACCATGCAGCGACGCGCGGCTGAACTGCCGACCCCGGCTTGCGAAGTGTTCAAGGGGCGCAGTGAGCAGGCGCTATCGCTGACGATGGAGCGGATGGAAAAAGACTGCGATTTCCTCATCATCGACAATCCGGGGCGTGACGACCCATTGGCTCGGCATGCGGTCGAGAATGCTGATACGCTGGTGACACCGATGAATGACAGTTTTGTCGATTTCGACCTGATCGGGCAAGTCGATGCAGAGAGTTTCAAGGTCAAGAAGCTGTCCTTTTTCGCCGAGTTGATCTGGGAAGCGCGAGTAAAGCGCAGCCGCGCAACCATCGCCGAAAAGCGGCCCGAGATGGACTGGATCGTGGTGCGCAACCGCACCGGCTATACCGAAGCGCGCAACATGGGGCGGATCGAAAAGGCGCTCAATGAAATGTCCAAACGTGTGGGGTTTCGGGTAGTCCACGGACTTTCCGAAAGGGTGATTTACCGCGAGTTGTTCCCTTCGGGCCTGACTTTGTTGGACAAGGGGCATCTGGGCGATCTGGGCACCAGCCACCTGGTCGCCCGACAAGAATTGCGCGCGCTGCTGAAGGCCTTGAATCTGCCTGATTTTGCTAAGCCAGAGCCTAAGCTTGAGTTAGCCTAAGGACATGCTGCGATGCTGAAAATTGCTGTCATATTGTTGCTCGGGATCGTCTTCTTCCGTTGGGCGCTGGGGCAATGGCCGTGGCAAATGTTAAAGGTACGGCCGACGCGCAGTCAGGCGCTGTTCAACGCGCGCAGGCTGCTGCGGGTTGAACACGGAGCAAGCCGCCAGCAGATTCTGGCTGCGCACAAGCGGCTGATTTCAATGGTTCATCCGGATAAGGGCGGAACCAACGCGCAGGTGCACGAAGCGAACGATGCCCGCGATCTTCTACTCGACGAATTGCCGGGCAATGGGATCGAGCTGCGCAGCAATGATACGGGCGAGAGCAATGGCGAAGAGCCACCGCAGGATTGACATATTTCCAGTCCAACCGAAGCGCATGAAGAACAAGACTGTCTAGGAATATCACGCGATGGCCCATCAATTTGACCCCACAATGCTGCGCGAATACGATATTCGCGGGATTATCGGAGAGACATTGGGCGCCGATGATGCCCGAGCAATCGGACGCACTTTTGGTTCAATGTTGGTTCGCGCGCTTGCCGAGGAAGATGCGAGCGAAACCGCACCAACCGTTGCGGTGGGTTATGACGGGCGGGTCAGTTCCCCCATGCTCGAACATGCATTGGTGGAGGGCCTCAATTCGAGCGGTTGCAATGCTTTGAGGATTGGCATGGGCGCGACCCCGATGCTGTATTATGCCGAGGCATCACGCAAAGAGATACAGGGCGGCATTCAGATAACTGGCAGCCACAATCCCCCCAATTACAATGGCTTCAAAATGGTATTTCAGGGGCGCCCGTTCTTCGGCGCGAATATCCAGAAGCTCGGGGAATTGGCAGCACGCGGCGACTGGACCAGCGGGGCCGGGGAGATTACGGCACTCGACATCCTTGGCGAGTATGTCGAGCGCATGCTCGAAGGCCTGATCGATATTCCTGTCGAAGCCTTGTCCGGGATCAGGGTCGGCTGGGACGCGGGCAACGGCGCGGCCGGTCCGGCCCTCGAAGCGTTGGCGGCGCGATTGCCGGGCGAACATCATCTGTTGTTTACCGAAGTTGACGGACATTTCCCAAACCACCATCCTGATCCCACTGTCGAAGCCAATCTGGCGGACTTGCGCGCGCTCGTCGCGGAGAAGAACCTCGACTTTGGAGTGGCTTTTGATGGCGATGGCGACCGGATCGGCGCAATCGATGGCGAAGGCCGGGTGATCTGGGGCGATCAATTGCTGATGATCTATGCCGAGGATGTGCTGACTTCTCAGGACAGCAAGCACCGCGGAGCCACGATTATCGCCGATGTTAAGGCCAGTGGCGCGCTGTTCGACCGAGTCGCGGAACTGGGCGGAAAGCCGCTAATGTGGAAGACCGGGCATTCGCTGATTAAGTCCAAAATGAAGGAAACGTCTTCGCCATTGGCGGGCGAAATGAGCGGCCACGTCTTTTTCGCTGACAGCTATTACGGCTTCGACGATGCGCTATATGCGGGCATCCGGCTGATCGCGGCCTCGGCGCGGCTGGGCAAGTCAGTGACCGAGCTGCGCAGCGCCATGCCCGCGATGCTCAACACGCCTGAAATGCGGTTTCAGGTCGATGAAGCGCGCAAATTCCCGGCCATGGCCGAAGTGATGGAGCGGCTCACCACCCAGCCCGGACCGGAGGTGGAAAGCGTCAACGCCACCGATGGGGTGCGCGTGAACACCGCTGACGGTTGGTGGCTGCTGCGCGCATCGAACACACAGGACGTGCTGGTCGCCCGCGCGGAGAGCGACACCGATGCAGGCCTTGCCCGCCTGATCGCACAGATTGACGAACAACTGGCGCTGTCAGGGCTGGAGCGCGGGGAGAGTGTTGGGCACTGACCCTCCATCAAGCCAATGGCCATGGTCTGAGCTGGGCATTGCCGAAACATCGGACCGCGATGCCATCCATGCGGCCTTTGCGGCCCGTCGCGCTGCGCTGGATGCGCAGGCGATGCGGATTTCTGCATTTGCTCAGCTGACTGAAGCGCGGGAGAAAGCTCTGTTCTTGGCTGCGGATCTGCGCCGTAAGAGCGAGCGCGCCGGAGCAGTGAACGAGCCTGAAGCCGAGCCGCAACAGCCTGTTGACACTGCGACACCTGTGCAGGGGGCGCCCCCCGAACCCGAACCCGAACCCGAACCCGAACCCGAACCCGAACCCGAACCCGAACCCGAACCCGAACCCGAACCGGAGCCGGAGCCGGAGCCGGAGCCGGAGCCGGAGCCGGAGCCGGAGCCGGAGACGGAGACGGAAGAGTGGGAACATTCTGGCCGCTATGTTGCCGAGACTGAGCGCGAACTGATGTTGCAGAATGCCGCGGATGAGCGGACGCTTGCCAACCACTTGCCATCGAACCTGGACTTGGAGCCGCTTCGCAAGAACTGGCACTGGCTGTTTCTGGGGTTCATCTTGCTCGTCGCCATGTGCAGCGGAGATGATGATCGAGAGGAGCCGCGCCGCGAATATCCGATCATCCAACGGCCTGCGTTGCAGTCCGGAGCAGACCGGCGTCCCGGCGACATCGATCCAGTGCAGGTCGAAGCCATGATCGATGAACTGTTCGGCGCTGAATTCGATTATGTCGGCCTCGTTTCTGCCGATGGCACCTTGTCCCACCAACTGATAGGTCTCCTATCCGCACAGTCCGGCGACTTTGGTGCGGCTCGCGCCTATTTGCGCCGCCGCATGCTCGGCGCGCGCGCTGCCGCCCCGCGCGAACAGGCATTGGCGATCGCCGAGTTGCATCTTGCCTGGCTCACCACCGCGCAGGAGATTGGCAAGGATGCATGCCAGCAAGTCACCGGCTTGAGTTTTTCTGGCGATACTCCGCAAATGCGTGAAGACTGGAAGACATTCGAACAGAGCCTCGCACTTGGTCTGCTGCAATCGGGCGGGTTCGGCGCGGAAGCTTTGGGGGTAGAGCGGGGCGCCACGCCCGATTGGGCCTTCGTTGCCGCGGCTGAGCGTTACAGTGTCGAGGTTCCTGAACTGCGCGAATGGCTCGTCAGTCAGGATGGTCCCAACCATTGCTCGGCGCAAATTGGGCTCCTTCAAGCGATGCTGGATAGACGAGACGACGTGACACCGGCGATGCTCGCTTCGATTGGCGGGCTATGAAGCGCCCACAGGTGCGGTATCGCGCTTGTCGCCATGCCCGCCGCTTGCCATCACGCGTAGAGTGAGCAACGCACCACCCTTGCCTCCCGAAATCCCGCCCGAAATTCAGGCGTGGTTCGATGCGCGCGGGTGGCGGATCCGGCGGCACCAGCTTGAAATGCTCTTCAAAGCGCGCGCGGGTGCGCATGCTCTCTTGGTGGCGGATACCGGGGCGGGCAAGACGCTCGCCGGGTTTCTGCCGACGCTGTGCGATTTCGCGCCGAGTATGGGCGCGCCGCCCGCTGAGGGTCTGCACACGCTCTATGTCTCGCCGCTGAAGGCGCTGGCGCATGACGTGAAGCGCAATCTGCTGAGCCCGATTGAGGAAATTGACCTGCCGATCCGGGTCGAGACGCGCAGCGGAGATACGTCCTCCGATCGAAAGAAGCGCCAGCGCGAGAAGCCACCGCATGTGTTGTTGACCACGCCCGAATCGCTCTCGCTGCTGCTGTCCTATCCCGAAAGCCGGGAGCTGTTTCGTGATCTCAAACGGGTGGTGATCGATGAGGTCCATGCCTTTGCCACAGGTAAACGTGGCGATCTGCTGGCGCTGTCGCTCGCGCGGTTGCAGAACTTCGCACCGGGCCATCGGCGCGTCGCACTGTCCGCGACGCTCGCAAATCCGTTGGCGTTTCAGGAATGGTTGGCGCCGCAAGGCACGGATGGCACCGGAGAGATTGTCGCCGCCGATCTGGTGCTGGGCGAGCCGGGAGCCGCGCCTGAGGTCGAGATTCTGCTCCCGATCGAAGAGCGAGTGCCATGGGGCGGGCACGCGGGGCGCTGGGCGGTGGATCAGCTTTACGCAGCGATAAAGGCCAACCGCACCACGCTGATATTCACCAACACGCGCTTCCTTGCCGAGTATATCTTTCAATGCCTTTGGGACGTCAACGAAGACCACCTTCCCATCGGCGTGCACCACGGTAGCCTATCGAAGGAAGCGCGGCGCAAGGTCGAAGATGCGATGGCTGCAGGCAATCTGCGGGCTTTGGTCTGCACTGCCAGCCTCGATCTCGGAGTGGATTGGGGCAACATTGATCTGGTGGTGCAGATGGGCGCGCCAAAGGGTTCCTCGCGTCTGTTGCAGCGCATCGGACGCGCTGGTCACCGGCTCGATATGCCATCGCGCGCGGTGCTTGTGCCCGGCAACCGGTTCGAATTTCTCGAAGCAATGGCGGCAAAAGATGCCGTGGACGAAGGCCAGCGCGACGGCGAGACTTTCCGTGATGGCGGGCTGGATGTGCTGGCGCAGCACATCATGGCCTGCGCCTGTGCCGGTCCTTTTCACGAAGATGATCTGCTGGTCGAACTGCACAACGCGCTCGCCTATGCCTGGCTCGATGCAGAAGGGCTGCGGCGGGTGCTGAACTTTGTTGAGAATGGCGGATATGCCCTGCGTGCCTATGACAAATTCAAACGGATCGTCCGCGGCAGGGATGGCGTTTGGCGGCTTTCCCACCCCAATCAGGCGCAGCGCCACCGGATGAATGCCGGGATCATCGTCGATTCTGAAATGCTCACCGTGCGGTTCAGGAACGGGCGCAAGTTGGGCAAGGTCGAGGAACGCTTTGCCGCGCAATTGTCTGCCGGGGACACGTTCTTCTTTGCCGGGATGAGCCTGGAGGTGGAAAGCGTGAAGGACATGGACGTGATTGTTCGCGCTGCGAAGAAATCGGCGACCATCCCATCCTATGGCGGGTTGCGCCTCCCGCTGACCACGCATCTGGCGACGCGGGTGCAGGCGATGCTCGACGACCGCGCAGGCTGGGGCCGCTTTCCCGACGATGTGCGCGAGTGGCTGGAGGTGCAGGATTACCGCAGCCGGCTACCCAAACCGGGCGAATTGCTGGTCGAAAGCTTTCCGCATCATGGCAAGCACTACACCGCCTATTACACATTCGAAGGGTGGAACGCGAACCAGTCGCTGGGGATGCTGATCACTCGGCGCATGGAGGATCGGGGGCTGATGCCGGGCGGGTTCGTGGCCAATGATTACTGCCTGGCGGTGTGGGGATTGAAGCCGGTTGATGATCCCAAGCCGCTCTTGTTGCCCGATATATTGACCCATGAATTTATCGAATGGGTGACGGAATCGCACTTGCTGCGCCGCGCTTTTCGAGAGGTCGCTGTGATCAGTGGGCTTGTCGAGCGTCAACATCCTGGAAAGCGCAAAACCGGGAAACAGGTGACCTTCTCAACCGACCTCATTTACGATGTGCTGAGGAAGTTCGAGCCAGATCACATCCTGTTAGAGGCTGCATGGGCCGATGCTCGCGCACGGATGACCGATGTGGGGCGGCTTGGCGATTTGCTGGAACGTTCGCAGCATGAATTGGTGCATGTTGAGCTGACGCGCGTGTCCCCGCTGGCGGTACCGGTGATGACGATGATCGGGCGCGAGGCGGTGCCGCAAGGTGCAGTGGACGACGAATTGTGGGTTGAGGCGGAAAGCCTTGCGGGGGAGGCAATGCGGATCGATCCGTTGGAGATGGATGACCGCGAGGGCATCTGACGTCCGGACGTTTCCGTGATGGAAAACCAGAAAGGGCGCCGCGATTTCTCGCAGCGCCCTCTTATCAGGCCAAGGCCCATATTTGTCTCAGATGTTACTGGCCGGAGCCGAACACGCGATATTTTTCATTGCCGACAAAGCCGAACTTGGTCACGCCGGATGCCTTGATGATCTGCAGCACCTTGGCGGTCAGGTCATAGCTGGCCTGCGCCTCGGGCTCAAACTGCAGCTCTGGTTCCACTGCGAAGTTCGTGGATTCCTGCAACAGCGTCACAAGCTGACCTGAGGTGATGGTTTCAGCGTTCCAAAGGATCTGATCCTGCGAAGTCAGCACCAGCTTGTTCTTGATCGGATCGACTGGTGGCGGCGGCATATTCGAAGTGTCTTGCGGCAAATCGATATCGACCGAGTGCGTTGCCACCGGAATGGTGATGATGAACATGATAAGCAACACGAGCAGAACGTCGATCAACGGCGTCATGTTCATGTCGAGCATTGGCTGGCCGTCCAGCTGGCCTCCTGCCATACCCATGTCAGTTACTCCTTAGATACCTGTGCCATTCCATCGCCGTTGGGGCATGGGCACCGGGGTGATTAGATGCCGGGTGAAACCGGGTTCGAGATAAAGCCGACCGTTGGATAACCCGCAGCCTGCACATTGTAGATTGCGCCAGCCACACAGCGCCAAGGCGTGTTTACGTCGGCGCGAATATGGACCTGGGGGATCCGCTCAGGATCTTCCATGATTGCTTCGGGTCCGCCAGCGGCCTGAACGATTGCATCGAGACGCGAAAACGCCTGATCGTACAATTCTTCGGAAGTAACCGGCGTGATATTGTTGAAATACACGCGGCATTCCCCGGAACGTGATGCGCCCTGAAACCCGGTTCTGATCGTCGAGGCGGTGTTACCTGCTTCGTCGGTCGTGCTCACGGTTAGCTGAAGATTCTCAACCTTGTTCTTCGATTCAATCGATTCGAACACCGGAATCTCCAGCTTTTCAATCGTCTGGATCGCCACCGGAACCGCGATGAGGAAGATGATCAGGAGAACCAGCATCACATCGACCAGCGGCGTGGTGTTGATGTCGGACATCGGGGTATCGCCCCCACCTCCCGTCGAAATCGCCATTGTGAATTCCCTATCTGCTCAAAAAAAGAGCTTTTCAAAAAGTCAGCGCACTGTGGCGCTGCCTCGCAACTTATGAACCGTGCGGGTTGCCGGGGGCACCGCTGAGCGCCCCCGGCAAAGCTCCGGTTTTTACTTGTTTACGCCAACGCCGCCGGTCGTGGTGGCGGGCTTTGCAGGGGCAGCCTTCGCAGCGGGTGCTGCGGTTACCGCCGGCTTCACTGCGCCGTCCGAGCTGATGTAGGCAAGGATGTCGGTCGAGAAGCTGCCAAGCAATTCGCCAATGCGACGGTTGCGGGCCTGAAGGAAGTTGAACGCAAGCACCGCAGGCACAGCGACGAGCAGACCGATTGCGGTCATGATCAGCGCTTCACCCACCGGACCGGCAACCTTGTCGATCGAGGCCGAACCTTCAATGCCGATGTTGATCAGCGCGCGATAGATCCCGATCACGGTACCGAGCAGACCGATGAACGGCGCGGTCGCACCAACCGACGCGAGGAAGGACAGACCGCCCGACAGCGCATAGTTGATCGAATCTTCCGAACGTTGAAGCGAACCGTGCATGTAATCATGCGCTTCGAGGCTGTCGGTCATCTTGCCGTGCTTTTCCTGAGCGGTGATCGCATCATCGGCGATTTGACGCCATGCGCTGTTCTTTTCAAGCTTCGCAGCGCCTTCTTTAAGGGTGGCTGCACGCCAGAAAGTGCCAGGTACGCTCTTGTACTGGCGAAGCACCTTGGCTTGTTCAAAATATTTGGTGAACAGGATGTAGAACGATCCGACCGACATGATGACCATCACGGCAAGGATCGACCAGGCAACCGGGCCGCCTTCTTCCATGGCTTTCACAAAGCCGAATTCGTTCTCCGGCGCTTCGGTTGCGGCAACCGCTGCAAGATAATAAAGGTTCATTGCGAATAGTCCTTCTAAAAAAGTGTCCCCAGGATTGCCGCCCCTTCCTTGCGAGCCGCCAATCCGTGATTTTCATCAATTCAAACGATAAGTGATCCGCGTCGAATACGAACCCGATGTCGGATTTCCGGCGGCATCCAGTGCCGGATTGAAACGCGCATAACGCTCCATCCCCGAACAAGCTGCATCGTCGAGAATGCTCGACCCGCTAGACGCCGTAACCGAGCAGCCAGTCGCGCGTCCATCAGGTGTCACAGTGACGCGAACGCCTACGGTGCCTTCGACCTCTTCACGCAAAGCGCGCGAAGGGTAATTGTCCTGAATCCTCTGCGCCCAGCTGCGTTCGTTGCGAGTGGTCGCACCGCGGGCCTGTGACGGCGCAGGAGGCGGCGCAGGCGGGGCAACCGGGGCTGGAGGCGGGATCCGCAATGCCGGCGGAGCAGGCGGCGGGATCGTAGGCTGCGTGCGAATGGGTGGCGGAGCCGGTGCGATGTTAATCGGCGGCGGCGGTGCAACCGGCGGCGGAGGTGATACCTCCTGCTCCGGCGGTGGCGGTTCTTCCGGTTCCTCTTCGGGGGGTTCAGGCTCCTCGATATCAATCGTGGTAACCCTCTCGATCTCTTTCAGAGCCTTTGAAATTGTCAGGCCGAGCACCATAGCGAGCCCAATTAGTCCCACTACGGTTAACGCCGCGATCAAGCCGATCAGCTTGGCCGGCGTAAGCCCTTGTTGGTCAGCGTAGGCCATCCAGTCGCTTTCTCTCCATAATAACTGACGGACCGAAATCCGACACAATTCTCACGTCAGGCCAAACACCAGACGCTCCGATTCGCATCGGATCGCTGAAATCGACCTGGGCCGTGAATCCCAGAATCTTGTATCTCCCAGCCGGTCCCCGATGTCCATATGCGCTGCCCGTTAACCCGGAGGGCGCGCGCCAGAAATCCAGTCCCGACAGACCGCCCAATGCATCCTTTCCCAAGATGCATATGAAGCGGCCCTGCCTGCGCCGATCTTGTCCCCAACCTCGCCGTAAGCCCTTGGAGCCTTAACCGGCAAGGTCTAGGCAATCAAACGCTTTTACGGTTCAGGGCCGATTCACTGTTGCGACGCTCGAATAGAAAAAAGGCAAATAGTCCGCGTTGGTGGGCACTGGGAAATTGGGACAATGGCGGCACTTAACACAAAATTAGGATATGGTTTCAAACTGCTAGCGCGGCGAGGCACAGTTGCCGCAGCGCTTGGATTTGCTGCATCAGCGTTCGCCGCGCCCGTGGTTGCACAGTCCGAAACTGCGCTGCTGGCAAGTCCAGCCGAACGCGCGACCTACGCCGATTTGACCGATTTGGCTGAACGCAGCGAGTTTGTGATCCGTGCAGAGATTCGCCGTCAGACCGTGGTCGAGCCCGAGCGTGCCCCCGGTCTCCCCCCCGGATTCGCGCGGCTGTACATAGAGGCGCGCACGCAGGCGCTGCTCGCCGGACCCAGCGCACTTGGCGAATCGCTGGTCTATCTCGTCGATGTCCCGGTTAATGCGCGGGGCAAGCCCGACAAGTTCAAGGACCGGGTCGTCGTGCTGTTTGCCGATTCCGTTTCCGGACGGCCCGGTTCGCTCCAGCTTACCGGGAAACAGGCGCAGCTCGATTACTCGCCCGCATTGGAAGCGCGGCTGCGATCCGTCCTTTCGGCTCTGGTTGCGAGTGATGCACCGCCGGTCGTGACCGGCGTCCGCGACGCACTGGCGGTGCAAGGCACGCTGACCGGCGAATCGGAAACGCAGATATTTCTCGCAACAAACAATTCCTCGCCCGTATCCATCACGGTGCTGCGCCGCCCCGGCCAGCGACCGGTGTGGGGCGTGTCGTGGGGGGAGATTATCGATTCCGCCGCGCGCCCGCCGCAGCCCGAAACCTTGCGCTGGTACCGGCTCGCCTGCGCCCTGCCCGAACGATTGCCCAGCAGCGCCAATCTGGCGCGCGATCCCGATGCGCGGCGCTTGGCAGAGGCAGATTATGCCTTTGTCATCCATCAAATGGGGCCGTGCGCGCGCGAAATCACCGAAGCGGGATAAGCGCTCTTGCCGTGAACTCGGCAGCTTTTCTGGCCTTGCCCGAGGCAATCGCCGCTTGACGCCGCCCGCGCGTATCGTCAGCGCAGCGCGCGTTGACCAAACCGGCGGAGCGTATCCTTGACCACCACAGCCCATCCTGCCCCACTTTCTGCGCCACCGGCACCGCTGCGCATTGCCATCGCAGGACTTGGCACGGTTGGCGTGGGGGTGATCCGTTTGCTCGCCACCAATCATGATCTGGTCGCCGCTCGGGCTGGGCGGGCGATCGAAGTCGTCGCTGTCAGCGCGCGTGAACGGAGCCGGAATCGCGGCATCGAGATCGGCGGCTATGGCTGGGAAGACGACATGACCGCGCTGGGCCGGCGCGAGGATGTGGATGTGGTGGTTGAACTGGTCGGCGGATCGGACGGCCCGGCGCTCGCGCTTTCGCGAGCCGCTCTGGCACAGGGCAAGGGACTGGTGACCGCGAACAAGGCGATGATCGCGCATCACGGCCTCGCGCTGGCTGAACTGGCTGAGGCGCAGGCCGCGCCGCTCAAATTCGAAGCCGCCGTTGCGGGCGGCATCCCGGTGGTGAAGGGCCTGCGCGAAGGGACCAGCGCCAATGCGCTTTCCAAAGTGTATGGCATTCTCAACGGCACCTGCAATTACATCCTCTCCGAAATGGAAGCGACCGGCGCGGACTTTTCCGAAACCCTCGCCGCAGCACAACGGCTCGGATATGCCGAGGCTGATCCGACCTTCGACATCGAGGGGATCGACGCCGCGCACAAGCTGGCGATCCTGTCGGCCATCGGATTTGGCGCGCGGATCGATTTCGCTGCGGTCGACACCCGCGGCATCACGCAGGTTCGCGCCGCTGACATTGCGCAGGCCGATGCGCTGGGCTTTGTCATCCGCCTGATCGGGGAAGCCGACGTTGAGGGCGTGGGCGAGAGCGCACGCCTGCTGCAACGCGTACGGCCCTGCCTGGTGAGCAAGGACCATCCGCTTGCCTCGGTCGATGGGCCGACCAACGCGGTCGTGGCGGAGGGCAATTTCTCCGGCCGGTTGCTGTTTCAGGGCGCTGGTGCGGGCGACGGACCAACCGCCAGCGCGGTGGTTGCCGACCTCATCGATATTGCCCGCTCCGCCGTCGGCGCGCCGTTCTCAATTCCGGTGGCGCAGCTTGCCGCGCTGCCCCCGGCGGAGCCCGGCCACCGGACCGAGCGGACCTATCTGCGTTTCACCGTCAACGACCGCCCCGGTGTGCTGGCGGAGATCACCGCCGCAATGCGCGACGCCGATGTCTCGATCGAAAGCCTGATCCAGCAAGGCCGCGCCAATGACGGCGGCGAGGTGCTGGTGGCGATGGTGACGCATGAAGGGCGCGAGGCAAATGTGACCCGCGCGCTCCACCTGCTCGACGGCTCCGACAGCCTGACCGGCGACCCGCTGGTGCTGCCGATCCTGCCCAAATAGCCTTTGCTGACCGGTTATTCGCCGGGCACGGGCGGCGCCTCCAATCCCAGCGCCCGGCGGCGCTCGGCAATCTCCTCGGGCGTCGCTTCGTCGCCCCGACCCAGCGGTGGGAGCCCGCGCGAAATCCGGTCCGCATCCGATCCCGCGGGCGCCTCGGGCAAGGCTTCGACGTCGATCATCAGCGCCGCTTCGGGCGGGCAGGGCGGGATGATGCACAATCCGCCCACGGTCGCCGGACCGCGAAAAATCCCTCCGCCTGCGACATCGGGGGTGCTGCCACCCTGAGTGCGGCGGGCATAGTCACGCTCCCACGCATCCTTGTTCCATGAACCGTCGGTCGCCTCGCCCAATTGGCGGCAGACCACGATTTCGCCCGCGATGCGCCCGGCGTCGGCTTCTTCTTCGCAGTCTTCCTGGATCAGTCGGTCCGATTCCTCGCGCGGGACGGTCACCGTCAGATCGATGGTCTGGCGTCTTTGCCGGGGCGGCGGAGCAGGGTCGGCAAGGGGGTCTGACGCAGCATTTGCCGAAACCTCACCCGCTGGCGGCGGCACTGTCACCAGAGGGTCATCCTGCGCCGCCAAAGGCGATGCAGCGATCACCGCCGCGGCCAGAGCCAAACCGGCCAACGGCGCGCGGCGCACGATTTTCGGCCCACATGTTTTTAACGGGCCACACGTTTTTGGAAGGGAGGCGGCGGCTTTGCTCGACAATCGCGTTCCTCCAAGTCTAAGCGCAGGGCGAAGGCAAAGCCCAGAAGGACTGAATCTCCGATGAACACCCCGATTGACACAGATGTGCTGGCGGCAAAAGACCTTGAACAGGACAATGCGATCAACCGCGTGCTGGTGCTGGAAATGGTTCGCGTGACAGAGGCCGCTGCGGTCGCCGCTGCGCAATTGATCGGGCGCGGCGATGAAAAGGCCGCCGATGCCGCGGCGGTCGAGGCGATGCGGCGCGCGTTCGACAATCTTTACATGGACGGCACCGTGGTGATCGGCGAGGGCGAGCGCGACGAAGCGCCGATGCTGTTCATTGGCGAAAAAGTCGGCATGGGCAAAGGCCCCAAGATCGACATTGCGCTGGACCCGCTCGAAGGGACGACCATCACCGCCAAGGCTGGCCCGAACGCGCTGGCGGTGCTGGCAGCGGCCGAAGAAGGCGATCTGCTCAACGCGCCCGACGTCTATATGGACAAACTGGCGGTTGGACCGGGCCTGCCTGCGGATATTATCGACCTCAATAAATCGGCCAGCGACAATGTCCGCGCGGTGGCGGCGGCCAAGGGAAAGGACCCGTCCGAGATCAATGTCTGCGTGCTCGACCGGCCGCGCCATGCCGATCTGATTGCCGAGCTGCGCGAGCTGGGCTGCGGGGTCTATCTGATTGGCGACGGGGATGTGGCAGGCGTGATCGCGGTGACCGATCAGGACACCGGCATCGACATGTATATGGGCCAAGGCGGCGCGCCCGAGGGCGTGCTTGCAGCGGCGGCGCTGCGCTGTGTCGGCGGGCAATTCAACGGGCGGCTGGTGTTCCGCAACGATGACGAGAAAGCGCGCGCGAAGAAATGGGGCATCACCGATCTTGGCCGGATCTACAAACTTGATGATCTGGCGCGCGGCGATTGCATCTTTGCCGCGACCGGTGTGACCGATGGATCGTTGCTCGACGGGGTGAAGAAGCGCAAGAAATCGACCGGCGCGGTGATCATGACCACGCATAGTGTTGTGATGCGCGCATCGAGCGGCACGGTGCGATGGATCAAAGGCGAGCACCGGATCGCCCCGCATCGGGGTTGAACGAGGCCTAGAAGCCGCAACGGTCCTCGCACCTGAAACAAACCCGTGCGATGGATCAAAGGCGAGCACCGGATCGCCCCGCATCGGGGTTGAGCCAAGACTTGAACCACGCGCAACGGTCCTCGCACCCGAAACAAGCGCTCGCGATGGATCAAAGGCGAGCATAGGATCGCCCCGCATCGGTGTTGGGAACGCATGACACATTTGACAGGGTGTCAAGCGGACAAATGGGTTCTTACCATCTGATAACAGGGCGAAATCCCTCTTTCTGGTTGCTTGACACTTCTCCAACTCGTTTTCTTTCCGCGCGCTTATTTGTCTACCAATCAGTTTGCAGAAAATTCGGCTGTAGGAAACCTCTGCGGGGGACTGGCAACACAAAGTCGATGCGCGCAGCCCGAAAGCCCGGTTGACTTGCCCCGCATCATCTATATTTCGATATTTCTCGAAAGGTCGTTTGATGGAAGCTCCCGGTAATCAGCGTTGGGCGGTCGAGGCGCTGGGCGCGCTGGCCCATGAAACGCGCCTGTCGGTGTTTCGCGCGCTGGTGCAGGCGGGGGCGGACGGGATGATTGCAGGCGCTATTGCCGATCGTCAGCACGTCCCGCCTTCGACCATGTCCCATCATCTCGCCGCGCTGGAACGCGCCGGGCTGGTGCAATCGGCCCGCGAAAGCCGCCTGATCCATTACACCGCCGATTATGCCGCGATGCGCCGCCTGCTGACCTTCCTGATGGAGGATTGCTGTCAGGGCGCGCCTGAAATGTGCGGCGATATGATGGGCGCGCTGTTCGCCGGACGCGACTGTCTCGCACCATCTCCTGTTGAAAGCCGGAAACCCCGCGCATGACCCAGACCATTTCACAATCCGCCCTGGCGGCCTCGCCGCTCGGCACGTTCGAACGTTACCTGTCGCTATGGGTGCTGCTCGCCATTCTGGCCGGGTTAGGGCTTGGGCTGGCGGCGCCCGATGCGGTCGGGGTGCTCGCGCGGCTCGAATATGCCTCGGTCAATCTGGTGGTCGCGGTGCTGATCTGGGCGATGATCTATCCGATGATGGTTGGCGTCGATTTCGCCAGCATTAAGGATATCGGTCGCAAGCCCAAGGGGCTGGTCATCACCTTGGTGGTCAACTGGCTGATCAAACCGTTCACGATGGCGGCGCTGGCGGTGCTGTTCTTCGATTACCTCTATGCCGGATTGATCGCGGAGAGCGAGGCGGACCAATATATTGCCGGGCTGATCCTGCTGGGGGCCGCGCCCTGCACCGCGATGGTGTTCGTGTGGTCGCAGCTGACGCGCGGCGATCCGGCCTACACTCTGGTGCAGGTTTCGGTGAACGATCTGGTGATGATCGTCGCCTTTGCGCCGCTGGTCGCGCTGCTGCTCGGCGTGACCGATATTGCGGTGCCGTGGGAGACATTGCTGCTGTCGGTGGCGCTGTATGTGGTGATCCCGCTCGCCGCCGGGGCTTTCACGCGCCAACGGGTGATTGCCGCGCATGGCGGGGATGCGGCGGCGGTGGATGCCTTTACCGCGCGGCTTAAACCGTGGTCGATCATTGGCCTGCTGGCGACGGTGGTGCTGCTGTTCGCGTTTCAGGCGGGGACGATTATCGCGGGTCCGCTGCTGATTGTGCTGATCGCTGTGCCGATCATCATCCAGTCCTATGGCATTTTCGCGATTGCCTATGCTGCGGCGATGGCGTGGAAAGTGCCGCACAACATCGCCGCGCCCTGCGCATTGATTGGCACGTCCAATTTCTTTGAGCTCGCGGTGGCGGTCGCCATCGGGCTGTTCGGCCTGACGAGCGGGGCGGCGCTGGCGACGGTGGTGGGGGTGCTGGTCGAAGTGCCGGTGATGCTGTCGCTGGTGGCCTTTGCCAACCGGACGCGGGCACAATTTCCCCAGAGCTGACGACAACCGCGCCTCGTCTGTTGCGTTTCCATGACTCATCGCTAGGCGGGTCGCATCACCTGCCTTCGGGGATTCGCGCGCCATGAAGATTATGTCCGGCAATTCGAACCTGCCGCTCGCCCGGGCCATTGCGGCCTATCTTGAAATCCCGCTGACCGATGCGAGCGTGCGGCGGTTCGCGGACGAGGAAGTGTTCGTCGAAATCCACGAAAATGTGCGCGGAGAGGACGTGTTCATCGTCCAGCCGACCAGTTTTCCGGCGAATGACAACCTTATGGAGTTGCTGATCTGCATCGACGCGCTGCGGCGCGCCTCGGCCAAGCGGATAACGGCGGTGGTGCCCTATTTCGGCTATGCAAGGCAGGATCGCAAGCCCGGCCCGCGCACGCCGATCTCGGCCAAACTGGTTGCCAATCTGATTACCGAGGCGGGCGCACACCGGGTGCTGGCGGTGGATTTGCACGCAGGGCAGATTCAGGGCTTCTTCGATATTCCCACCGACAATCTCTATGGTGCGCCGGTGATGGCGGCGGATATTCAGGCGCGCTACGGCGATCAGGATCTGATGGTCGTCAGCCCCGATGTCGGCGGCGTGGTGCGCGCCCGCGCGCTGGCGAAAAGGCTCGACAACGCCCCGCTCGCCATCGTTGACAAGCGCCGCGATCGTCCCGGCGAAAGCGAGGTGATGAACATCATCGGCGATGTCGCGGACCGGCACTGCATCCTGATCGACGACATCGTCGATTCGGGCGGCACGCTGTGCAACGCCGCCGATGCGCTGCTGGCGGGCGGAGCGAAGTCCGTCGCGGCCTATATCACCCACGGTGTGCTGTCAGGCGGCGCAGTGGCGCGGATCAACGGGTCGCAGCTTAAAGAGCTGGTGATCTCCGATTCGATCCGCCCGACCGAAGCCGCCGAAGCATCCGACAAGATCCGCATCCTCACCATGGCCCCGCTGGTCGGCGAGGCGATAAGGCGGATCGCGGATGAAAGTTCGGTCAGCAGTTTGTTTGATTGATTTGGTCATTATGAGCGGCGAAGCCGCGCGGCAATCCAGAGTGTCTCGCGCATCGAACTGGATTGCTTCACTTCGTTCGCAATGACGAATAAAGGGCAAGTATGACCCCCGCTGACCTTGCCCTCGCCAATCGCCTTGCCGATGCTGCCGGGGCTGCGATCCGTCCGCTGTTTCGCGGAGCATGGGAATCCGAGCGTAAGGATGATCGCTCCTTCGTCACCGAAGCCGATCGCGCAGCCGAGGCCGCGATGCGCGCCATCATCGAGGCGGAATTCCCCTCTGACGGCATCATCGGCGAGGAATACGGCACGCGCAACGAAGGCGCGGGGCGGCAATGGGTGCTCGATCCGATCGACGGCACCACCAGCTTCATCGCCGGCCGCCCGATCTTTGGCACGCTGATCGCGTTGTTGCAGGATGGCTGGCCGGTGCTCGGCGTGATCGACCAGCCCGTGCTGCGCGAACGCTGGGTCGGGCGGATTGGCCACCCCACGCTGTTCAACGGCAAGCCTGCCGCGACCCGCCCGCTCAAGGAGCTGACCGACGCGGTGCTCGCCACCACCAGCCCGCATCTGTTCACCAATGAAGAGGCGGATGCTTTCATGTCGGTCGCCAAACAGGTCGCGGAAAAGAAGATCATCTATGGCGGCGATTGCTACAATTACGGCCTCGTCGCGTCCGGCCATGTCGACGTGGTGATCGAGGCGGGGCTGAAGCTCTACGACTACGCCGCGCTCGTCCCCGTGGTCGAAGGCGCAGGCGGGATCATGGCCGATTGGCAGGGCAACCCGCTCGACGCCGGAAGCGACGGCACCGTGATCGCGCTGGGCGACCCCGCGCGGCTGGAGGATGTGCTGGAGGCGATGGGCTAGGAGCTTCGGCAGCAATCGGCACTTTTTCGCCGAAAGCCGACATTCCGCATACGACCCCATTTTTGGCCTCTCCCGTTTTCGGCCTCGCCCGTCACCCCAGCGGAAGCTGGGGTCCTGGGCTGCATGGATCGGCGCTTTCCGCCCGAGATCCCAGCCTTCGCTGGGATGACGGGTGAGGTAGGAAACCACCCAAATTCCGGTCCTTCACGCCCGGCGACACCGCACCGGAAAGCGGCCATCTGGACCGTGCCACCTCGCCCCACCCCCCAAACCGCTTGCCTTTCGCCGCGTGCCCGCCTATCCGCGCGCACTTCACTGACACGAATCAATCAGCCTGCCTGGCGACAAGGGCTGCCACGGCCGGTTTCGACGTGTCCTACCAAGGAGATGAAAATGCCCAAGCTTAAGACCAAGAGCGGTGTGAAGAAACGCTTCAAAATCACCGCCACCGGCAAGATCAAGCACGGCGTCGCTGGCAAGCGGCACCGCCTGATGAGCCACAATGCAAAGTATATCCGCCAGAACCGCGGCACCGAACTGGTCTCTGACGCTGATGCGAAGACGATCAAGAAATGGGCGCCCTACGGCCTGAATTGATGGGCCTGAATTGCCGGGCCTACATTGCTGAGATCGCGGCTTTGGCCCGCCCGGCGACAGAATTAAGGATATACAGATATGCCACGCATTAAACGCGGTGTTACGACCCGCCAGAAACACAAACGGCTCCTTGAGCAGGCCAAGGGTTACCGCGGCCGCCGCAAGAACACGATCCGCATCGCGCGTCAGGCGGTCGAGAAAGCCGGCCAATACGCCTACCGCGACCGCAAGATCAACAAGCGCAATTTCCGCGCCTTGTGGATTCAGCGCATCAACGCTGCCGTCCGCGCCGAAGGGCTCACCTATTCGCAGTTCATGCACGGTGTGAAACTTGCCGGGATTGAGCTGGACCGCAAGGTGATGGCCGATCTCGCCATGAACGAAAGCGCCGCCTTCAAGGCGGTGATCGCGCAGGCAAAAAGCGCGCTGCCCGCCTAGGGCAGCTTCCATCGCGCCCGGCAAGGGTGCGCAACCGCTCTAAAGGGCCGCAACGCACACCAATGCGCTGCGGCCCTTTTCCATGCCGATCAGTATGCTCACTGAGCGCGGCACATTGTAGGAATGCGCCGCGAACCTTGTAAATTTGCGTCAAATGGGCCAAATGTTCCCCATGCGGAATGCTGGAATTGCGAATGGTCCCGCCGATGGGCCGAAACGTGAAAACCTATCGGCTCGCTATGGCGCAGACCATACGGTGCGCAGCCAGTTTTACACTCCGCCGCCGCAATTCGATGGCTGCTTCACCTCGTTTTATCACGTGGATCTGGATGCCGGAACGCGCGGGACCCTGCAAGATTACCTGCAACCCGAATGGGGCAATCTCCGCTTTTTCGCAGGCTCATGCCCTTCGGCCGAAATCGGCGTATCGCGGGTCAGCGGCGCGCGTTTTACCGCGACCGGACCAAGCGCGCTGCCCTGCCGGTTTGAGCTGGGCAATGCGCGGATGTGGGGGATTGGCCTGCTGCCGCTCGGCTGGGCGCGGCTGATCGCTGCAGACGCCTCTGCGCTCGCCAACACAATATGCGACGGCGCAGCGCATCCGGCCTTCGCAAAGTTCAATGGTCTTTCCCCGGTTCTGTGCGATCCTGAGGTCCCGATTGAAGAACAATTGGCGGCAATTGCCGCGACCATGGAACATTTGATGCAGCCAAACCGCGATGAGCCCAAGATTCAGCGCATCCATACAGCGCTGGTCAGCGGGCAGCATATTGCGGTCGCAGAGCTCGCCGATGCCTGCAACATGAGCATCCGCACGCTCGAACGCATGTGCCACCGCTATTTCGGCTTTACCCCAAAACTGTTGATGCGGCGTCAGCGCTTCATGCGCAGCCTGACCAGCTATATGCTCCACAGCGGCCAGAAAGGCGGCGCACGCTGGACCGAGGCTATGGACGGCGATTATCACGATCAGGCGCAGTTCACCCGCGAGTTTACCCAATTCATGACCATGACGCCGAGCAAATATGCGGGCCTCGATCACCCGATCCTCGCTTCTTTCATGGAAGCGCGCGCGCGGGTCTGGGGCAGCGCCGCACAGACGCTCGACCGGCCAGCGCGCGGGTCCGAAGGATAAGTGACCGCGGATGATGCAGGCTGAAACCGGCGGCGCGATTACCGTTCGCTTTGCGCTCCCCAGTGCCGCATTGCGCCCCTATGTCACGACCTATTACCGCACCACTGTCACAGGCCACCCGTCCAAGCCGGCGCTCGAAGATTATCTGCACCCGGAATGGGCCAATCTGCGGTTCATGCAGGCGGGCTGGGCGCAGTCGGCGATTGGCGCTGATCCGGTTCAGCCCGCACCAGCCTTCTGCATCACCGGGCCAACCAGCAAGGCTGCGCGGTTCCGCATCGGGCCGGGGCGCAGTTGGGGCATCGGGCTGTTGCCACTGGGTTGGTCGGCACTTATCGATGCACCGGCGGGCGATTATGCCGACCGGATCGTGGACGGGGCGCAGGACCGCGCCTTCGCTGCCTTCCATCCCCTCGCTGCGGCGCTTGGGGCGGCGCTGGAAAACGCCAACAGCGATTTTGCCGCAGAGTTGGCCATTATCGAAAAACATATGGAGAAGATGGCGGCCAACCCATCACCCTTGGCGCTGCGCATCACCGCGATCAACGCCGCGCTGGTCGATCCGGAAATTGCCACGGTGACCGCGCTGGCAGAGCGGGTGGGGATGAATGTCCGGTCGCTAGAGCGGCTCAGCCAACGGGCGTTCGGGTTCACCCCCAAATTGCTGCTGCGGCGTCAGCGGTTCCTGCGCAGCCTTTCGCAATTCATGCTCGACCCATCGCTAAAATGGTTGCGAACGCTCGATTGCCAATATCACGATCAGGCGCATTTCGTGCGTGATTTCAAACGTTTCATGGGGATGAGCCCAAGTGCCTATGCAAAGCTCGACAAGCCGTTCCTGATTGCGGCGGCACGCGCGCGGATGGCGATTGCGGGAGAGGCGGTGCAGGGCCTCCACGATCCGGGCTCAATTCGGGCGCGCGCAAAATCTGACGATCCCCGCTGATCGCTTGGGCTCGGCGCGATTGTCGCTTTGCATCGCGGCGCAATTGACGCTAGCGGACCCGCCTGACCAAACAGGCAAATCATGACCGAACTGACCACACAAACCACTGCAAGCCTTGGCGCTATCGCCGCTGCGACCACGCTCGACATGCTGGAGGAGCAGCGCCTGGCCGCGCTTGGCAAGAAGGGCTGGATCAGCCTCGCGCTCAAGACGCTGGGCCAGATGAGCGCGGATGAGCGCAAGGATGCAGCCCCCGCAATTCAGGCGGCGCGCGCCGAGGTTGCCGCCGCGCTGGACGCGCGCAAGGCCGAGCTGGAAGGCGCAGCGCTTGCAGAGCAGTTGGCGCGCGAGACGCTGGACCTGACGCTGCCCGCGCCGTTTGCAGCGCAAGGCTCGATCCACCCGGTCAGCCAGGTGATGGATGAATTGGCCGAGATTTTCGCCGACCTTGGCTTTTCGGTCGCCACCGGGCCGGAGATCGAGGACGACTGGCACAACTTCACCGCGCTCAACATGGACGAGACGCATCCCGCGCGGGCGATGCACGACACGTTCTACTTCCCGGACAAGACCGGGGAGGGGCGGGAGGTGCTGCTGCGCACCCATACCTCGCCGGTGCAGATCCGGGCGATGCAGGAACACGGCGCGCCGATCCGCATCATCGCCCCGGGCCGGGTCTATCGCAGCGACAGCGACGCCACCCACACGCCGATGTTTCACCAGATCGAAGGGCTGGTGATCGATAAAGACATTCACCTCGGCCATTTGAAATGGACGCTGGAAACCTTCCTCAAGGCGTTCTTCGAGCGCGAGGATATTGTGCTGCGCTTGCGCCCCTCCTACTTCCCCTTCACCGAGCCGAGCGTCGAGATCGACGTCGGCTACGCGATGGAAGGCGGGCGCCGGATCGTCGGCGGGTCGGGCGATGAACCGGGCCATGCGTGGATGGAGGTGCTGGGCAGCGGCATGGTCAACCGCCGGGTGATCGCCGCCGCCGGGCTCGATCCCGATCAATGGCAGGGCTTCGCCTTCGGCACCGGGGTCGACCGGCTCGCCCAGCTCAAATACGGAATGGATGATCTGCGCGCTTTCTTCGACGGCGATGTCCGTTGGCTGCGCCATTACGGCTTCAGCGCCTATGACCAACCGACCCTGTCTGCTGGTGTGGGAGCGCGCGCATGAAATTCTCCCTGACATGGCTCAAGGATCACCTTGAAACGTCCGCCAGCCTCGCGGAAATCTGCGAAGCGCTCAACGCTATCGGGCTCGAGGTTGAAGGCGTCGAAGACCCATCGGACCGGCTGGCCGGTTTCCGCGTGGCGCAGGTGCTGACCGCTGCGCCGCATCCTGATGCCGATAAATTGCAGGTGCTCACCGTCGACACTGGCGAGGGCGATCCGCTGCAGGTCGTGTGCGGCGCGCCCAATGCCCGCGCGGGGATGAAAGGCGTGCTGGGCCTGCCCGGCGCGGTGGTTCCGGCGAACGGCATGGTGCTGCGCAAAAGCGCAATCCGCGGGGTCGAATCGAATGGGATGATGTGCTCCGTGCGCGAGCTTGAGCTGGGCGAGGATCACGACGGGATCATCGAACTGCCCGGTGACGCGCCGGTCGGCCATGCCTTTGCCGATTATCACGGGACCTCACCTGTCATCGACGTGGCGATCACGCCCAACCGCCCAGATTGCATGGGGGTTTACGGCATTGCGCGCGATCTGGCGGCCAAGGGGCTGGGAACATTGAAGCCGATTGCCGTGCCGACGTTCACAGCGGCGGGCGCGTGCCCGGTGGAAGTTCGCACCGACGATCCCGAAGGTTGCCCGGCGTTCTATGGCCGCGTCATCACGGGCGTCACCAATGGCACTTCACCCGCATGGTTGCAGCAGCGATTGAAGAGCGCGGGCCAGCGCCCGATCTCGTTGCTGGTGGACCTCACCAATTACCTGATGCTGGGCTATGGCCGCCCCGCGCATGTCTATGATCTGGCCAAGCTGAGCGGCGCGGTGGTGGCGCGGCGGGCGAAGGCAGGCGAGCAATGCCAAGCCCTCAACGAAAAGACCTACACGCTGGATGACAGCATGGTGGTGATCGCGGACGAGGTTCAAGTCCACGACATTGCCGGGATCATGGGCGGCGAGGATTCGGGCGTCAGCGAGGCGACCACCGACGTGCTGCTCGAAATCGCCTTTTTCGATCCCGCGCGGATCGGGCGCGCAGGGCGTGCCTTGGGTCTGACCTCGGACGCGCGCACGCGGTTTGAACGCGGGGTTGATCCGGCGTTTCTGGATGACGGCCTTGACCTGCTGACCGGGTTGATCGCCGAACTGGCGGGCGGCCAGCCGAGCGAAGTGGTGCGCGCCGGTGCGCCGCCAAGCGAGCCGAGAATCGTGAACTTCGACACCGGCCTGACCGCGCGGCTGGGCGGGGTGAGTGTTCCCGCCGAAGAGCAGCGGCGCATCCTTGAATCGCTCGATTTCGGCGTTTCGGATGATTGGCAGGTCACTTGCCCGCTGCGCCGCCACGATATCGAAGGCCCCGCCGATCTGGTCGAGGAAGTCGTGCGTATTCACGGGCTGGACAAGGTGGCAAGCGTGGCCTTGCCGCGCCATGACGGGGTCGCCCGCCCAACCGCAACCCCGCAGCAGGTGCTGGAGCGCAAATTGCGCCGCGTCGCGGCAGGCAGCGGGCTGGGCGAGGCCATCACCTGGTCGTTCCTGCCGCTCTGGGCGGCAGAGCATTTTGCCGCTGATGGTCAGGATCTGTGGGTGCTCGCCAATCCGATCAGCGAGGATATGAAGGCGATGCGCCCGTCGCTATTGCCGGGACTGCTGATGGCGGCAAAGCGCAATGCGGATCGCGGCGCCGCCTCTTTGCGCCTGTTCGAGATCGGGCGGCGCTATTTCCGCGGCGGTGACGGCCTGAGCGACGAACAGCCGGCGCTGGGCGCGGTGTTGTCGGGCGATAAAGAGCCGCGCGGCTGGGCCAGCGGCAAGGCTGCGCCGTTCGATGCCTTTGATGCCAAGGCAATCGCGCTCAGCTTGCTCGAAGCGGCGGGCGCGCCGATTGCCAATCTGATGGTGCAGGGGGAAGCGGGGGCCCAATTCCATCCCGGCCAATCGGCCACATTGCGGCTGGGGCCAAAGAATGTGCTGGCGCGGTTCGGCATGGTGCATCCCGCAACGCTGAAGGCGTTTGATATGGACGGTCCGGTCGCGGCGGTGGAGATTTTCCTCGGCGCAATCCCGGCGAGAAAAGGCACCGCCAGCTTTGCCCGGCCCAGCTTCACCCCGCCCGCCTTGCAGGCTGTGACCCGCGATTTTGCGTTTCTTGTGCCCGATGCGCTGCCCGCCGAAGATGTGCTGAAAGCGGTGCGGGGATCGGACAAGGCGCATATCGCAGGCGCACGTGTGTTCGACCTTTTCACCGGCGCAGGCGTGCCCGAGGGCATGAAATCGCTCGCCATCGAAGTCACGTTGCAACCGGGCGAGGCCAGCTTCAAAGATGCCGAATTGAAGGCGATCACCGATCAGATCATAGCGGCGGCAGCCAAACAGGGGGCGGAGTTGCGAGGGTAATATTGCCTTAATCCGTCACCCTGAACTTGTTTCAGGGTCCATTTTCCGGCCAGCACCATCCGTGAGATTCGAAGGATGGATGCTGAAACAAGTTCAGCATGGCGATTTGTGATTGGTATCTGAAATGACCTCCAGCCCCCAAAGCACCAGAAGAACCTTTGCGATCATCTCGCATCCTGACGCGGGCAAGACGACGCTTACCGAAAAGCTGTTGTTGCAAGGCGGCGCGATTCATCTGGCGGGCGAGGTCAAGGCGCGCGGCGCGGCGCGGCGCGCGCGTTCGGACTGGATGAAGATCGAACAGCAGCGCGGGATTTCGGTCACCTCCAGCGTGATGACCTTTGAGCGCGCCAATGAAGACGGCGAGGTTGTAACCTTCAACCTGCTCGACACGCCGGGGCACGAGGATTTCTCCGAGGATACCTACCGCACGCTGACCGCGGTCGACAGCGCGATCATGGTGATCGACGCGGCCAAGGGGATTGAGCCGCAAACCCGCAAATTGTTCGAGGTCTGCCGGCTGCGCAGCGTGCCGATCATAACCTTCGTCAACAAGGTTGACCGCGAAGGACGCGACCCGTTCGAAACGCTCGACGAGGTTGCGGATATGCTCGCGCTTGATGTCAGCCCGCAGATGTGGCCAATCGGCATGGGCGGGCAGTTCAAGGGCATTCTCGATTTTGCGACCGGCAAGGTCAGCCGTCCCGAAGGGCCGTCGAAGGAATTTCTGGGGCAGCGCGACAGCGACCCGGCGATCCCCGATGAATATGCCGATGAAATCGAACTGGCGCGCGGCGGCTATCCCGAATTTGATCTGGAGGCCTATCGCAATGGCGATCTGACGCCGGTCTATTTCGGTTCGGCGCTCAAGAATTTTGGCGTGACCGAATTGATTGAGGCGATTGCGAAACACGCGCCGCCGCCGCGCCCGCAGCCTGCAGGGGAAGAACAGATCGAGCCGAGCCGTGACGAGGTGACCGGTTTCATCTTCAAGGTTCAGGCCAATATGGACCCCAACCACCGCGACCGCATTGCGTTCATGCGGCAGGTATCGGGCACGTTCAAACGCGGGATGAAGCTGACGCCGAGCGGGCTGGGCAAACCCATTGCAATCCATTCGCCGATCCTGTTCTTTGCGCAGGACCGCGAGATTGCCGACACCGCCGAGGCGGGCGATATTATCGGCATCCCCAACCACGGCACCTTGCGCGTGGGCGATACTTTGTCCGAGAAAAACGAGGTGCGCTTTACCGGCCTGCCCAATTTCGCGCCGGAAATCCTGCGCCGGGTGCAATTGAAAGATCCGACCAAGACCAAACAGCTGCGCAAGGCGCTGGATGATCTGTCCGAAGAGGGTGTGATTCAGGTGTTCTATCCCGAAATCGGCGCGCAGCACATTGTCGGCGTTGTCGGACAATTGCAGCTGGAGGTGCTGATATCGCGATTGTCGGCGGAATATAAGGTCGAGGCCGCGCTGGAGGCTTCGCCCTTTGCCACGGCGCGCTGGGTCAAGGGTGAGGCCAAGGTGCTCGACGAATTTGCCGGGTTCAACCGCGCCAATCTGGCCCGCGACCGCGACGGCGATCTGGTGTTCATGGCGAAAAGCCCGTGGGACGTGAATTACCAGGTTGAGAAGAACCCCGAGCTGGTCTTTTCGGCGACGAAGGAAAGGTAGTCTTGCGAGACAGCGAGGTTCGCGGCATGGCATCGCCCATGCACGACACTGGACCCACTTCGCAGACCTTCATCTCGCAGCGCCTCCGGCTGAACTACCTCGACTGGGGTGCCGGAGAAAAGGGGCGCGGGAAGCCGCCGCTGGTGCTGGTCCACGGCGGGCGCGATCATGCGCGCAGCTGGGATTGGACCGCAGAGGCGCTGCGCGAGGAATACCACGTCATCGCCATGGATCACCGCGGCCACGGCGATAGCGACTGGGTGTCGGACGGAAATTATTCTGCGGGCGATATGGTCTATGATCTGGCGCAATTGATCCATCAGTTGGGTGTGGGACCGGTGCGGATCGTGGCCCATTCGATGGGCGGCAATGTGGCGCTGCGCTATTCCGGCACCTTCCCCGAAATGGTGACCAAGCTGGTTGCGATCGAAGGGCTAGGGCCATCACCCGAAATGCGGCAAAAGCAGCGTGCGGTCCCCTATCCGGCGCGGATGGCCGAATGGATCGAGAAAAAGCGCAAGGCCGCCGGGCGCATTCCGCGCAAATATGCGACGATAGAGGCAGCCTTTGCCCGGATGATCGAGGAAAACTCCTACCTCACAGAGGATCAGGCACGGCATCTGACCGTTCACGGGGTTAACCGCAATGAAGACGGCACCTATAGCTGGAAATTCGATCCGCACCTCAATGTCTGGGGCGTCGAGGATGTCGCTGACGAATTTCTTGAGGCGACATGGGCGGCGATCGCATGTCCGACCCTGCTGCTTTACGGGGCGGACAGCTGGGCCTCCAACCCAGCGAAGGATGGGCGCATCAAGCATTTCAGCACCGCCGAGGTGATCGAGTTCGAACAGGCGGGCCATTGGCTCCACCACGATCAGTTCGATCGGTTCATCGGGGTGCTGCGCGACTTTCTCTAACTTTCAAGGACACGGCCATGGCTGACTTTTTCAGCGCACTTGAACCCAAACACGTCGCCATGATCGAGAAACAGCCGGTGTTCTTTGTCGCCACTGCGGCGTCCGATGGGCGGATCAATCTCAGTCCCAAGGGCTATGATGCGTTCCGGGTGTTGGAGCCAGGCAAGGTCGCTTATCTTGATCTGGGCGGATCGGGCAACGAAACCCACGCGCATCTGGTTGCACCGCAACACGATCAGGGGCGGATTACGATCATGTTCTGCAATTTTGATCGCCCCGCGCTGATCCTGCGGATTTACGGGCGGGGCACGCCGGTCTTGCCGCAGGATGACGGATGGGAAGAATTGGCCGCGCATTTCACCCTGATGCCCGGCACCCGCCAGATCTTTGTGATTGATATCGAAAGCGTGCAGACCAGCTGCGGCTGGGGCGTCCCCTTCATGAGTATGGAGGGTGAGCGCGAGACGCTGAAGAAGGCGCACCGCCAGACCGACCCGGCGGAGTGGGAGGCCAAGACCGCGCGCCGCACGGTCAGCATCGACGGGCTGAAAACGCGGGCCTCCGCGCGCTATATTGCGGGCGAATAGGCGCAGGCGTCACAAGATAACAATTATGCGCAGAATATGCGTCGAAACCTACGTTCTTGCCTAATTTATGACCAAATGATTAAGTTTTAGGCACGCATTTTTGTGCAGTTGCGAAGTGCGCGCCTGAACTTGCCCGGATGCCGCCCAGATTCTGCCCGGATTCCGCCCAAATTCCGGAGCGTCAGCCCTGTTACACTAATGTGGCACGCCCCTTGCAATCCCAGAGCCAGCCGGATGAGCCGGTATAGCCAAAGGGGGCACGGATGAAGTTCATCATCGCCATCATAAAACCATTCAAGCTCGATGAGGTCCGCGAAGCGCTGGGCGCCATCGGGGTCGCAGGGATGACCGTTTCCGAGGTCAAAGGATTTGGCCGCCAAAAAGGTCAGACCGAAATTTATCGCGGCGCGGAATATTCCACCAACATGCTGCCAAAGGTGAAGATCGAGATTGCCGCCAGCGACGACATCGCTGCGCAGGTGGTCGAAACGATCCAGCAAACCGCCAACACCGAAGCGATCGGTGATGGAAAGATCTTCGTACTCGACCTTGCTTCGGTAACCCGCATTCGCACCGGCGAATCCGGCGAAACCGCGCTTTAAGGGGGCAAAGGACAATGAAACACATTCTTGCAAAATTTGCCGTTCTGGCCGCCGGGGCGACTGCGCTGGCGCAGCCCGCTTTAGCGGCAGCGGTGGCCGAAGCGGCTCCGGCGGCACCCAATCCGGGCAACAACGCCTGGATGATGACCGCCACCGTTCTGGTCATGTTGATGATCCTGCCCGGCCTCGCGCTGTTCTATGGCGGTCTGACCCGGTCGAAGAACATGCTTTCGACCATGACGCAAATCGGCGCGACCGCGTGTCTCGCTATGCTGATCTGGGTGATGTGGGGCTATAGCCTGGCGTTTGGCGACACGACCTACGAAGGCACGTTGGGCCTGTTCATTAGCGGGGGCAGCTATTTCCTGGCGGGCACCGATGCCAGCAGCACGGCGGCGACATTCACCGATGAAGTCATCAGCAAATATGTCTTCATCAGTTTCCAGATGACCTTTGCCGCGATCACCGCTGCGCTGATCCTGGGCGCGACGGCGGAACGGATGAAGTTCAGCGCGGTGATGATGTTCGTGCCGATCTGGTTGACTGTCGTTTATTTCCCAATTGCACATATGGTGTGGGCCGGCGGCGGTTTGCTGTTCGAAGACGGCGCGCTCGATTTTGCGGGCGGCACCGTGGTGCACATCAACGCTGGTGTGTCGGGCCTCGTGCTCGCCTATCTGCTGGGCAAGCGCCGCGGCTGGCCGCAAGAACCGATGATGCCGCATAGCCTGACGCTGACCATGGTCGGCACCGGTTTGCTGTGGGTGGGCTGGTTCGGTTTCAACGCCGGTTCGGCATTGGAAGCGGACGGTTCGGCTGGTCTCGCCATGATCAACACCTTCGTCGCCACGGCGGCGGGCGCGCTGACCTGGATGGTGATCGAACGCGCTGCGGGACACAAGGGTTCGGCGCTGGGTTTCTGCTCCGGCGTGATCGCGGGCCTCGTTGCTGTCACTCCGGCAGCGGGCAACAGCGGCCCGTTTGGCGCAATCCTGCTCGGCATCCTCGCCTCTGCGATCTGTTACGTGTTCGTGGCCAAGGTGAAGGCGAAGTTCGGATATGACGATTCGCTGGATGCTTTCGGTATCCACGGCATTGGCGGGATCGTCGGCGCAATCGGGACGGCGGTTGTTTACCAGCCGTTTCTGGGCGGCCCCGGCGACGGCTCCACCCCGCTTGTCGATCAGCTTGGCGTGCAGGTGTTCAGCGTAATCGTGACCATCGCCTGGGCCGGTATCGGCACCTTGATTGCTGGCTATCTGGTGAAGCTGACCATCGGTCTGCGGGTCTCCGAAGAGGCCGAAGTCGATGGCCTCGACATCGTCGAACACGGCGAGCGCGCCTACAATTAATCAACCGTTTGGCGGGGGGAGGCTCTCTCCTCTTCCCTTCCCCCGCCTCACCTTGTTCCTCCTGCGAACAATCAACTGACGATGGGCCGGAGCCAAGTGCTTCGGCCCCTTTTTTGTGTCTAGGCCTTGCGCAGCCGCATCCGTGGCTGCAGCCGAGGCCGCGTCCTCGGCGCTGCTTCTGCCTTACGGCAGAGCGCCTGCGGGCGGGCACGTGCCCTTGCGGCCCTCGGTGCCGAATCAGAACCGCAGATGCGGTAGGGTGTTGGTTCGGGCGCGCAAAGCTATCTATGCGTAGGTCGCTTCGTTCGCCTTTACAAAGTCGGCGCAGCGCTCGCCGATCATGATGCTCGGCGCGTTGGTGTTGCCGCTGACGATTTTGGGCATCACGCTGGCATCCGCGATCCACAGACCTTCGACACCCTTTGCCTTGAGAGTGGGATCAACCACGGCGGCTTCGTCTGCGCCCATGCGGCAGGTGCCGACCGGGTGATAGACCGTATCGGCGCGGGCCCGGATCAACGCATCCAGTGCGGCGCCATCATTCAGATCGACCGGGTGACGATCGGTCGGGCCATAGGCCTGCAAGGGCGGCGCATCGGCAATCCGGTGCGACAGGCGAACGCCTGCGCGCAAGGTCGCAATGTCGCGGTCATCGGCGAGGAAATTCGGGTCAATCACCGGCGCGGCGGCGGCATCGCCTGACCCCAGCCGCACGGTCCCACGGCTCTCGGGCCTTAGCACACAGGCATGGAGCGAAAAGCCGTAGCCCTTCACATTCTCGCGCCCGTGATCCTCAAGCACGGCGGGGACGAAATGCCATTGCACATCAGGGACGGGGCTATTGGGCATGACGGTCCAGAATCCGCCCGCCTCTGCATAGCATGTGGTCATCGCGCCGGTGCGCTTGCGCCGATGTTCGATGATCGCGCCCGCCATTTTCAATGTGCCTTTGAGCGTGCCGCCAATCGGCACGTCGCTGGTGGTTTCCCAGCCGGAGACATAGTCGATATGGTCTTGCAGGTTTGCACCCACCGCAGGGCGGTCAATGACCACGTCGATGCCGTGCTGGCGCAAATGCTCGCCCGGACCAATGCCCGACAGCATCAGGATTTGCGGCGACCCAAACGCGCCTGCCGACAGGATCACGCCGCGCCGCGCATAGATCATCTCGCTGGATTTGCCCCGGCGCACCAACACCCCGGTGACGCGGCCCTGTTCGATCACCAGCCGTTCGACCAAAGTATCGGTGCGGACTGCGAAATTGCCCTGCGCGCGGATCGGTTCAACATAGGCGCGCGCGGCAGACCAGCGCTCCCCATCGCGCTGAGTGACCTGATACAGCCCAAAGCCATCCTGCACCCCGCCGTTGAAATCATCATTGGTGCGCAATTGCAACTCTGCCGCTGCTTCGACAAAGGCGCGGCTGGTGGGGTTGGGCGAACGCTGATCGGAAACGAACAAAGGCCCGCCTGCGCCGTGAAAATCATCCGCGCCGCGCTCGTTCGCCTCGGCCTTGCGAAAATAGGGCAGCACATCGTCATAGGCCCAGCCGGAGCAGCCATGGGCGGCCCAATTGTCGTAATCCCATTTGTTTCCGCGAATATAGACCATGGCATTGATCGCCGATGATCCGCCCAGCCCCTTGCCGCGCGGTTGATAGCCGATGCGTCCATTCAGCCCCTTTTGCGGCACGGTGTCGTATTTGTAATTGGACGAATTGCGGATGAAGGGCATGAAACCGGGGGTCTTGATCAGCACATTGTCGTTGCGCCCGCCCGCTTCGATCAGGCACACCCGCCGCGTCCCATCGACCGCCAGCCGCCCGGCGGCCGCGCTGCCGCCACTGCCACCGCCGATGACGATATAATCAAAACTCTCCATGTTCTCTCCCTTTGGCCAGGGAGACTAGGCAGCTTCGTGCGAGCCTGCAATCGGGTTTCCGGGCGCAACTGAAATTACGGGCTCGGCGCCCGGCTCCCCCTGCCGCGCGCGCCATCTTTCGCGGATCATGTCCGATGTCTCGCGGCTGCCATCGTGGCTCCAGCCGGGTTCGCGCAGGAGATAGGACAATTTGTGCCTCATGGGCGCGCGCCAGATATCACCCAGCATCCCGATCCATTCGTGGAACACCGACCATAGCAGGTTGAAGCTGCCGAGCTGTTTGACGATCCCGTAACGGATTTTCTCATCGTCCCGCTCAGCCTCAAACGTGCCGAACATCTTGTCCCAGGTGATGAAAACGCCGGCATAATTGCGGTCGAGATAACGCGGATTGGTCGCGTGGTGGACGCGGTGATGGCTGGGTGTGTTCATCACCGCTTCGAACCAGCGCGGCATCCGCTTGATCGCCTCGGTATGGATCCAGAACTGGTAGATTAGGTTGAACCCACCAACGATGGCGATCATCAACGGATGAAAACCGAGCAGGATCAGCGGCAGAGCGAACAGCAGGCCAAACGTAAACGGTCCGGTCCACGTCTGACGCAGCGCGGTGGAAAGGTTGTAATGCTGGCTCGAATGATGGTTCACATGTGCCGCCCACATCCAGCGGATGCGGTGCCCGGCGCGGTGGACCCAGTAATATTTGAGATCATCGAGCACAAAACACAGCGGCCACGCCCACCACACGGCCCACCATTCCGCGCCAAAATCGAAGATACGATATTCATAGGCTTCGATGAAGAGATACAGCGCAAACCCGCCAAACAGCGCGCCCGCGACCGTTGAGCCAAGCCCGAAGGCGAGGCTGACCAGTGTGTCCATCGGCTCATACGCTTCAGGAGCGCGCAGCCGCGCCCAGATCATTTCAGCCAGAACAGCAACCACGAACAGCGGCACGGCATATTGGGTGGGGGAGAATTCGGGCATCGTGATTGCAGCCTATAGCCGGGCTATCGCGTCTGCCCAAGCCGCAGAATCATTGATCGACATACGGACCGGGCCAAAGCTTCGCTCTCCGCAGTCCACCACCAGCGCATCGACCTCTTCGCGCGTCTGCGCCGCCGGGGTTAACACCCGGCCGGCAAAGCGGTTGCCGTGACGCTTGATGACCATGATCCGGCCCGCCGGGTCCTTGGCCAAGGCGGCGTTTTCCGCGCGCGCGATGGAAATGCGCTGTGCATCAAAGCCGTCCTCAATTTCTTGCGCAGCCTGCCGCACCGCCGCTTCGTCGCGCAGCCCGGCTTGCCCGCCCAGCCGCAGCGCGCGGGCCAGTCCGTAAAGCGCGAGTATCGCCGCCAGCGACCCGGCGGTTTGCAGCAGCAGCGGTGGGATTTCCATAGCGTCAGTTTCCTCAGCCCAAGGATTGGCATAGCGCGTGATTTGCGGCAAGCAGGTGTATGAGGAGACCCGCATGAAGTTCACCGTAAGATCACTCGCAATCGCCAGCATGGGCGCCGCCCTGTTGGGAGGCACCCCGCTCACCGCCGATAATCACGCCGCGCCCGATCCGGTTGCTGCGGTGGAGGCCGATGCCGAGCGGACCGCGCGCGTGGCGCAGCAATTGTGGGAATTTGCCGAGCTGGGTTATCTTGAAACCCGGTCAAGCGGGCTGATGCAGACCGAACTGCAAAGCGAGGGGTTCCGCATCACTCCCGGCATTGCCGAAATCCCCACCGCTTTTGTCGCCGAATGGGGCGAAGGTGGTCCGGTGATCGCAATCCTGGCGGAAATGGATGCGTTGCCGGGGATCAACCAGTCCGGTTCTGCCAGCCGCGATCCGGTCGATGGCAAGGGCGCGGGGCACGCCTGCGGGCACAATCTGTTCGGCGCAGGTTCGCTGACAGCGGCGATTGCGGTAAAGGAATGGCTGGAGGCAACCGGCACGCCGGGCCGCATCCGGCTGTATGGCACACCGGCGGAAGAGGGCGGTTCGGGCAAGGTCTATATGACCCGCGCAGGCATGTTCGATGATGTCGATGTGGCGATCCACTGGCACGCCGATGACGAAAACAGCGCGGCGGCGCGCACCAGCCTCGCGAATCGGTCGGCCAAGTTTCGCTTTACCGGGGTCTCTGCCCATGCCGCAGGCGCGCCGGAACGCGGACGCAGCGCGCTCGACGGGGTCGAAGCAATGAACATGATGGCCAATATGATGCACGAACACATCCCTCAGGATGCGCGAATGCATTATGTCATCACCAGCGGCGGCAATGCGCCCAATGTCGTCCCCGATTTCGCCGAAGTGTTCTATTATGTCCGCCATCCTGATCCCAAGGGGGTCGAGGCGATCTGGGACCGGCTCGAAAATGCGGCGCGCGGCGCGGCGCTGGGGACTGGCACTCAGGTTGAATGGGAAGTGATCCACGGCAACAACCCGCTGCTGGTCAACGAAACGCTGGCCCGCGCGATGCAGGCCAAGCTCGAAATGGTTGGCGGGGTGATCTATTCTCCGGCGGAGCGGGCTTGGGCGGAGGAATTGCAGCAATCTTTGGGCGATGCCGCGCAGCCGCTCGACAGTGCCGCCGAAATTCAACCCTATAGCCGCAGTCTGGGATATGGATCGACGGATGTGGGCGATGTGTCCTATGCGACGCCAACGGTTGGCGTGCGCACCGCAACATGGGTGCCGGGGACCAGCGCCCACAGCTGGCAGGCGGTCGCCGCCAGCGGCCATTCGATCGGTCACAAAGGCGCGCAGGTCGCGGCCAAGGCGATGGCGTTGATGGCGGTCGAATTGTTCACAAATCCCGAAATGCGCAGCGCCGCCCGCGCGGAATTCGACGCTTCGCGGGGTGAGAACTACGTCTATCGCTCGCTGCTGGGCGACCGTGAACCGCCGCTGGATTACCGCGAGTAAGAGGGCGCGCGGGGCTTAATTCGCTTTGGCGGCAAGCAGGTCCAGCAACGGTCTGACCGGGGTGATGTCATAACCTGCAGCCTGCGCCGCAGTGGCGATGTCATCGGGCGCCGCGCCGACTTTGGCCTGTGCCAGTGACCACAGGAAGGTCGAACGGGTGCCTGATCGGCAATAGGCCAGAACTTTGCCCTCCGCATCGGCCAGCGCGGCGGCCATGGCATCGACCTGCGTCTCGCCATAACCTGTATGGTCGATGGGGATGGCGAGATAGCCTATACCTGCGGCGCTTGCTGCGGCGGCAATTGCGTCTCCTTGCGGCGCGGATGGCTCTTCGCCGTCGGGCCGATTGTTGACGATCAGCGTCACCCCAGCCGCCTTTGCCGATTCGATATCCTCAAGAGATATTTGCGGGCTGGCCAACACGGTCGGCGACAGGGTGCGGAAATCGGACAAGTTGGACCTCCCAAAGGATTGGATCACGCCGCTTTTGCCTGCCAGCGCAATGTCATGCAAGCGCGGTGCGGTCTTGCCGCTTTCGAAAATGTCACATTTTTGCGCGATAAGGGCGTTGCGGGTTAAATCATTCGCATAGCGCCGATTTCTGCGCTATGTACCGCAAACGAAGATAGACCCGGCTTGTCCGGCAGGCTGTCTGTGCATGGTGCGACCCGTTGCCCTCGTCACCAGCGCATTGGAATATCGGGCGGCGTGATAGGGTACGACTTAGGATATGGGTTACGACAGGGGACGTCGGCGCGGTCGGGACAAGCGCGACGGATTCGGCGAGGACGGTTTCGATCCTTTCGGCGGCGGTGATGGATTCCCGCCGCGCAATGATTTTGGCGGAGATCGTGGCGGTGATCGCTATGGCGGTGGCGGCGGCGGCGGCGGTGGTGATCGCTACGGCGGCGGCGGCGGCGGTGGCGGCGACCGCTTCGGCGGCGGCGGCAGCAGTGGCGGCCCACGTGGTGGCGGCGGCCCCGGCGGTGGCGGCGGCGGCGGCGGTTTCAACCGCATGCCCGCGCAGGTTGTCGGCACGGGCAAAGGCATCGTGAAATTTTTCAACGCTCAAAAGGGCTTTGGCTTCATCCAGCAGGAAACCGGCGGCGAAGATGTCTTCGTGCACATCAGTGCAGTCGAACGCGCGGGTCTCGAAGGCTTGGCTGAGGGACAGGAACTGGAATTCAATCTGGTCGATCGCGGCGGGAAAGTTTCGGCGCAGGACCTCCAGATCATTGGCGATGTGATTGCGGCTCCTGCGGCATCGGCGGCTTCGCCTTCCGCTCCCGCCGGCGCGCCCAAGCGTGAGCTTACGGGGGAAAAGGCAACCGGAACGGTCAAATTCTTCAATTCGATGAAGGGTTTCGGCTTTCTGGTGCGCGACGATGGTCAGCCGGATGCCTTTGTGCATATCAGCGCGGTTGAACGCTCGGGTCTTTCGGCAATCAACGAAGGCGACCGTTTCCAGTTTGATCTCGAAGTGGACCGACGTGGCAAACATTCCGCGGTCAACCTTGTGCCTGTGCAGGAGTAATCCTTTCAGCATTGTCGGCCGCTTGACCAATCACGGGCGCGGCGCATAACAATTGCGATGGCGGCCCTTTTTTCCAAGGGGCCGCCATTTGCGTTTAGGCCCAAATTCCAACAATTCAGACTATTGGAAATTTTATGTCCATACCTCCGCTTATGCCCGTTTACCCCCGGTGCGGCGTGCGGCCCGTGCGCGGCGAACATTGCCATCTGATTGACGAAGACGGCACCCGCTACCTCGATTTTGCCAGCGGCATTGCCGTCAATCTGCTGGGCCATTCGCACGCGGGATTGATCGGCGCGATTCAGCAGCAGGCGGCTGAATTGATGCATGTCTCCAACCTTTATGGCAGCCCGCAAGGCGAACGGCTGGCACAGCAATTGGTCGACCACACCTTTGCCGACACCGTGTTCTTCACCAATTCCGGCGCGGAAGCGGTTGAAGGCGCGATCAAGACCGCGCGTGCCTATCACCAGAACGCTGGTGATGCCGGGGACGCGGATCGGTTTGAACTCATCACCTTTACCAATGCCTTCCATGGGCGGACGATGGCGACGATCAGCGCCTCGAATCAGACCAAGATGCATCACGGCTTTTCACCGCTGCTTGACGGTTTTAAATATGCCGAGTTTGATGATCTGGAGGCTGCCAAAGCCTTGATCGGGCCGCACACGGCGGGCTTTCTGGTCGAGCCAATACAGGGCGAAGGCGGCATCCGTCCGGCTTCGCAGTCTTTCATGCAAGGGCTGCGCGCGCTGTGCGACGAACACGATCTGTTGCTGGTGCTGGACGAAGTGCAGTGCGGCGTCGGGCGCACCGGCAAATTTTATGCGCATGAACATTACGGGATCGATCCCGACATTCTCGCCACGGCCAAGGGGCTGGGCGGTGGTTTCCCGCTCGGCGCGGTTCTTGCCACGGAGAAAGCAGCGCGCGGCATGACCTTTGGCACGCATGGATCGACCTATGGCGGTAACCCTCTGGGGATGGCGGCGGGCAGCGCGGTCATGGAAGCGGTGGCGAATGAGGAATTTCTCGCCGAGGTCAGCGAAAAAGGCGAACGCATCCGCACCCGGCTGGAACAATTCATCGGCAATTATCCCGATCTGTTCGATCTCGTCCGGGGCAAGGGATTGATGCTGGGGATCAGGCTGAAGGTCGAAAGCCGCCCGTTCTACGTGCATCTGCGCGACAATCACCAATTGCTGACCGTCGCAGCGGGCGATCAGACCTTGCGGGTGATCCCGCCGCTGGTGATTGGCGATGCCGAGATCGACGAATTCTTTGAAAAGCTTTCGGCAGGTGCTGCGAGCTTTACCCTGCCGGAGCCAGCTTGATGAACCTGCCCGAGCCCAACCGCCATTTCATCGAACTGGGCGACGCCGGGGCCGATGCGATCGCAGCGATGATCGCCGATGCGCTCGACCGGAAATCGGTGCGGGAACGCCTGCCGAAAGGGCAGGCCGATCGCGATGCGCCGCTGGCGGGCCGCGTGCTGGCGCTGGTGTTTGAGAAGAATTCGACCCGCACCCGCGTCAGTTTCGATATTGCCATGCGTCAGTTGGGCGGCACGGTCCTGATTCTGGAGGCGGGGTCGAGCCAGCTTGGCCGCGGCGAAAGCATCGCGGACACTGCGCGGGTACTTAGCCGTATGGTCGATGCCATCATGCTGCGCACCGATGATCATTCCAAGGTCGAGGAGATGGCACGTCACGCCTGCGTTCCAGTCATCAACGGCCTGACCGATCGTTCGCATCCGTGCCAGATCGTCGCCGATTTGTTGACGGTGATCGAACAGGGCAAGGCGCTGCCGGGGCTGGAGCTTGCGTGGTTTGGCGATGGCAACAATGTGCTGAATTCGGTGCTGGAAGCCGCAGGGCTGTTCAAGTTCAATGTCCGCGCGGCAATTCCTGCGGGCTATGAACCCGATCCCGAATTCGTCGCAATGGCGCGCGCGGGCGGTGCAGCGGTCACTTTGACACAGGACGCCGGGGAAGCGGCAAGCGACGCGGATGTCGTCGTCACTGATACCTGGATATCAATGGGGCAACTGGATGCAGACGAAAAGCGCAGCGCCATGGCGCCGTATCAGGTCAATGAAGCAATGATGGCGAAGGCGCGGCCCGATGCGCTGTTCCTGCATTGCCTGCCGGCGCATGTCGGGGAAGAGGTCTCGCAAGCGGTCTTTGAAGGGCCCCGTTCGGTGGTTTTCGATGAGGCGGAAAACCGCATACATGCGCAAAAATCAGTGCTGCTCTGGTGTTTCGGGCTGCTCGGCTAAGGGTTTGATCGGCCCAGTGGCAGAACGAATGCACGAAGGGGCTTAACGCCGCAGCGTCCAGTCACCATATGGCGGGCCATGGATATTCAGCGCGAAACCTTTGCGGACAAATTGCTCGGCTTTACCCTTCCGGCGCGCGGCGCGAGGGCACGGGCGGTGCGGCTCGATTCGTCAATTGACGAGATTCTTTCCACCCATGACTACCCGGCGCCTGTCACCCACCTTTTGAGCGAGGCTCTGGTGCTGGCAGCGTTGATGGGAGGGCTGCTCAAGGACGATGGCGAAGACGCGCAACTGACTTTGCAGGCACAGACACAGGCGGGCGTGGTATCGCTGCTGGTGTGTGATTATCGTGGAGGAAAGCTGCGCGGATATGCCGACTTTGACGGCCCGCGGCTCGCAAATCTCGGTGCCAATCCGTCCCTTGCCGCGCTGTTTGGCGAGGGCTTTCTGGCGATCACGTTCGAGACCGAAGGTGGGCAACGCTATCAGGGGATCGTCCCGCTCGAAGGGGATACGCTCGCCGAGGCTTGCGAATCCTATTTCAGCCAGTCGGAACAAATACCGACCATGATTCGGGTTGCCAGCCGATCTTGCGGCGATGACCGTGTGGCCGCTGGATTGCTTATCCAGCATCTCGCCGATGGAGAGGAAGGGCGCGAAAGGTTGCATGTCCGCCTCGACCATCCCGATTGGGAACATGTGTTGGCCATGGCGGGAACGACCAGCCACGATGAACTGCTTGATCCAGCGCTTTCACTGGAAGCCATCGCCTGGCGCTTGTTCCACGAAGAAGAGGAAATTCGCGTGCAGCCCGGCCCGGTAATATCGCGCGGATGCCGGTGCAGCGCAGACTATTACGTATCGGTGATCGCACGGTTTTCGGCTACGGAGCGCGATGAAATGCGCGGCGACGATGGAGTGATCGCGGTCGATTGCGCGTTTTGCGCAAAGACCTTTGCCTTGGAGATCTAGCGGTTCGTCGCTGTTCAGCAACGGCTCATCGTAATGGCGCTATTATTTCCAAGAAATTGAGAAAGGTTTCGGTGACATCAGCAACATGAAAACACGCGCTTCCATTTCGCCAATCGGATTTGTGGCTGCATTGGGCATGATCGCCTTGGGTGCGGCGTTGCCTGTGGCTGCCCAGTCAGACGGTCTGGCGATGCTCGGCGGTCTGACCAAGGGTGAATGGACGATCAAGCACCGCGATGGCTCGGCAGACCAGAAGATCTGCATCCGGACCGGGCAAGAATTGATTCAGTTGCGTCACACCGAAAGCGGTTGCAGCCGCTTTGTCGTGGAGGATGCGGCCAACCGCGTGACGGTGCAATACACCTGTCCCGGCAATGGCTATGGGCGAACCAACATCCGCAAGGAAACCGGCGCGCTGGTGCAGATCGAAAGCCAGGGTATCGCAGGAGGAATGCCATTTCAGCTTGCCGCCGAAGCTCGCCGCACTGGCAGCTGTTGATCGACGACTGAGCCGGAAGCAGGCTTGGGTGCACATTCAAGGAAGACGTTGCCAATTCGGGCATTCGCGTTAATCCGGCGCCGATGACAAAGATTCCTTCTGGCTACGAAATGCTGTCTGGAAATCCGAAGGCGGTGGTGCTTCTGTCTGGCGGGCTCGATTCGATGGTGACCGCGGCATTGGCACTCGAAGCTGGATTTGCCGTTCACGCCCTGACTGTGGATTATGGTCAGCGGCACAGGCGCGAACTGGCGTCGGCAAGCTTTATTGCCAAGACGCTGGGCCTTGCCGGTCATGTCGAAATTTCACTGGATCTCAGAGCGTTCGGCGGATCGGCGCTGACCGATGCGATTGCTGTTCCCAAAGATGGGGTGGGGGACGATATCCCTGTCACTTACGTCCCTGCAAGAAATCTGGTTTTCCTTGCACTGACCACCGCTTGTGCGGAAGCATCGGGTGCAAATGACGTCTTCATCGGGGTCAATGCGTTGGACTATTCGGGATATCCCGATTGCCGCCCGGAATTCATCGCAAGCTTCGCCGAAACCGCGCGATTGGGGACCAAAGCGGGCGTTCAGGGTGGAGGATTCACGATCCATGCTCCGCTTCAGCATATGACCAAAGCCGATATTGCGAGGGAGTGTGATCGCCTGAACCTCGATCCTGCGTGGAGCTGGTCCTGCTATGATCCTACATCCGAAGGGGTGGCATGCGGGAGCTGCGACTCTTGCCGATTGCGCAGAAAGGGTTTTGCGGAAGCGGGAATAAAAGATAGCACCCAATATTCAGAATGAGGCAGGCACAATGCCGTAGCCCAAGGCCATAAGAGCTCTCTCGGGGGAAATCCTTTGAATCAAGACGTTACCGCGAAACCTGATCCTGTCGATCAGGCCAACCAACCCGTTCCAGCTTACAGCTGGTATGCGCTCGGCGTGTTGGTGATCGTCTATGTCCTGAATTTCATCGACCGCCAGATACTTTCGATCCTTGCCAATGATATCAAGGCGGATCTTGGCGTCGATGATGCCTATCTGGGCTTTTTGTACGGCACTGCCTTTGCCATTTTCTACGCACTTTTCGGAATCCCGCTGGGCAAGCTGGCCGACAGTTGGAAGCGAGTGCGGTTGATGACGCTGGGGCTTGCGGTCTGGTCAGCGATGACTGCGGCTTCGGGATTTGCACGAGACGCGGGCACATTGACCGTGGCGCGCATCGGCGTCGGCGTGGGGGAGGCGACGGCAAGTCCTTCGGCCTATTCGCTGATTTCGGATTGGTTTCCGGCGAGGTTGCGTGCAACCGCGCTCGCGATTTACAGTTCAGGCCTGTATATCGGCGGAGGGGTATCGCTCGCGCTTGGCGGCTTGGTGGTCGATAATTGGAACGCTGCCTATCCCGACGGTGGCCCACTGAACCTGGCTGGTTGGCAGGCGGCGTTCATCGTGGTGGGATTGCCGGGGCTGTTGCTGGCGATCTGGGTGTTCAGCCTGCGTGAGCCTGTGCGCGGTGCAATGGATGGTCTTCCGACGCCCGGAGATCCGCACCCGTTCCGCAGTTTCGTGCGCGAACTTTACACGGTGATACCGCCCTTTACCTTCGTCGGGGCGGCGATGCGGGGCGGTAGGGCCTTGATCCTCAATATCGTAGTGTTGCTGCTGGCTTTCCTGGTGGCATACTCCCTCACCGAAGTGCTGCAATCGGGCGGGGGATTGATCATACCATGGATTACCGATCAATGGACGCTGCTGGCAGTGGGTTACTACGCGGTCTTTTGCTGGGCGAGCGCATTGCGACAGCGTGATTATCCGACCTTTGCGCTGACGTGGGGGTCGCCCGCGTTTCTCTGCACCATTCTGGGTTATGGAACGGTCGCGTTCATGGCCTATTCCGCCTCATATTGGGGCGCACCCTATGCCGAGCGCGTGTTCGATGTGTCGAAGGGCGAACTTGGCTTTTGGCTGGGCGGTGGCGGCGCGGCGGGCGGGTTCTTGGGCGTAATTCTGGGCGGGCGGATGGCTGACTACCTGTTCACACGCACTTCTGCCGGCCGAATTTGGGTGATTCTGTTCGGCCTTCTTTCACCGATTCCGTTTGCAGTTGTGCAATACACCACAGACAGCTTTACGCTTTTTATTATCCTGAATGTGGTGGTGGGTGCGCTGGCAGCATCGGCACTGGGAGCGGCGGCAGCGAGCAGTCAGGCGCTTGTCCTGCCAAGAATGCGGGGGGTAGCGACTGCGACATTCTTTCTGGCAACGACGCTCGTGGGGCTGGCGCTTGGTCCCTATACTGCCGGGTATGTCTCAGCGCAGAATGACGGGAATTTGAGCATCGGTGTGCTCTCCACCTTGTGGATCACACCATTTGGTCTTGGGCTGCTGATCGCCGCAATTCGCTTGGTTCCCAAAGCGAATGCCACTGTACTGGACCGTGCCATCCTCGCAGGGGAGCCTTCAGGGCCAACGGGTTGAGAGATTGGCGGATCCCTAATCACGGGGATCGAACTGGTCGATCGTGATTGGTGACTTGTCTAGCTCAAGTTGGCTGCCAGCTCGCTGAAGTTTGACTGTGGTTGCAAGGGCGATTCGTTTCTAAGCATGGTCAAGGCTTGCCCAATTTCTCGCTTTTTAGTGATGCCAGAATTGACGTGCATCAGTCCAGCGAGCGTAGGGTGGATGCCGACGCTCTCAGCTATTCTGCGGAGCAAAAGCGGCTTTTGCAAAAGCACAAAAAAGGGGCCGGATCTCTCCGGCCCCTCAATTTGTCTGCCAGTTAAGGCCGAACCTTACATGCCCGAACCCGGACCGTAGGTCACTTCGACGCGGCGGTTCTGCAATTCGCGCACACCATCAGCGGTGGGAACGCGAGGCTGCGATTCACCGAATGCTTCGCCGCTGATGCGACCGTCGGGAATCCCGCGACCCGTCAGATACGAACGAACCGAAGCGTTGCGACGTCCAGCAAGCGCCATGTTGTAGGTCACGCTGCCTGAACGGTCGGTATGACCAGCGAGCATGACATTGGCCGCGCCGCAGTTTGCATATGCCGTAACCGCATTGTCGAGAATCGTCGCTGCGTCTGCTGTGATGACTGACTCATCGAAATCAAAGAAGACGATGTATGGGCCAGTGTTGCACGGCGGCGGTGGCGGCGGTGGCGGCGGAGGCGGAGGTGGAGGCGGTGGGGGCGGCGGCGGAGGCGGCGGCGGTGGGGGTGGGGGTGGCGGCGGAGCCTCTCCACCAAAGTTGTAGATGATCGACCCGAGCAACGAATGCGAGCTCATGTCGGTTTCCAGCGGACGACCGAGCGGATCAATCAAGCTAACGTTTTCAGCGTTGAAGTAACGATACTTAAGGCCAACATCCCAGCTATCGCTAAGCGGGGCACGAATGCCAGCCAGCAATTGCCACGCCAGACCTGTGTCCGAATCGTTCCACACTCCGGGACCATTCGAATTCACGCGGCCATCAAAGTCGACGCGAGCAACACCGATACCGGCACCTGCAAATGCCTGAAGCCCGTCGTCCGAACCGAAGTCAAACAGACCGTTCAGCATAAAGCTAAGGGTATCAGTTTCACCAAGCGCGTCACGCGATCCGGTGAAAGTGTTGATACCGCCCGGTGCGTTAGCAGATGGGTTCAGCGCAAGGCCAGCGGTGCCAGCAAATACTTCTTCTAGCTCCGCGGTGCGATAGCTGGCTTCTGCTTCGAGACGGAATCCGCCGAAATCATGGCCGACTACCCCACCAAAGTCGCCGCCCGAATCGTGATCAGCAATGGCATCGCCAGGATTGCCGTCCACATCAAAAGTGACGTCTTCGACCAGCATCACACCAGCATCGCCCTGGATATACCATTGGCCTTCACGGGCCATGGCGGGCGCGGTGAGTGCGGTCGAAGCCATCGTCAAACCGATGACAAGTTTACGCATTCTAAAATTCCCCTTCTTTAGGTCTGAGGCGCTTCTTGTCTCTAACTTCTCCCCCGGTGAGTGGCAAGCAATCAATGGTGCGGAACTGTTGCAAGAATGCCGCGATTGCCGGTTCTGCTTCCAAAAATTGCAACTGTTTGACAATGATTTTGAATAACTGGGAAATCGTGGTCAATTCTCGACCATCAAGGATTCGCGAAAATCCCCATGTTCCTAAGAGCTTCGACCAAATCGTCCAAGGCCTGCCTTGCTTCAGCATCAATCACGGCGCCGCCTGTTGGCCGCAGTGGTTCCGAGGCAATTTGCCAGCCAGAGTTGTAATGGAGGAACCGTCCTGCCTGACGGTCAAACAATGTCATTCCAGATTGGGCACTGATATAGTGCCAAGTGCCGCCAATTCGTACGGCCACTTCATCTTCATGGCCTTCCCATTCTGCGGTTGCTTCGGCCTTGATCCGGTAGCTCACCCCTTCCGCAGGGTCTTGAGGCGGGGCTGACAACGATCCTTCGACACCCGATTGAAGCACAAAGTCGATCAATGTGAGGGATTGGTTGATGAAGAACTCTTTTTGCGCCTGTCCAGGAAATAGGAGTGGCAAAGCAAAGCACGCAGTGGTCGATGGAAAGATTGACAACACAGCCATTGATGATCTCCGAATTTCAGGTGATGGTGATAAGATGCAGGGGGCTGGATTGGCCGTAGGTCCCCGATTGCCGAACCCAAAGCGATCCGGCACCGAACTGAGTCAAGAGATCAGATCTTTCCGCAGACGAAATCAGAAAATTCGCCGTTGATAGGGTCCAAACTGCAAATGCGGTGTCTTCTGCGCCAAAACTGATGGTGTATGATTCGTGTTCTTCGACGATCGGCACCTCAATCCCGTCCGGCCAGGTCCATTGCCCGCGCGCCCTACGAGTCCAGCAGAGGCGCCAGGATCCGTCTGGCAGCACGTCGGCGCGTGGATGAACGGGACGCGGCGGGCGGCGTGACAGGCCAACATTTTGCAAGCTGGCATAAACAGGCACTGTGTCGCCCCGACCGATAGCGGCAATTCTGGTGCCCGCAGCAGATGGCACCAGCGAATTATCTAGCGCCGTCAGGCTGTCATCGATCAATACCGCCAGCGTTCCGGCTGTATGGCCAAGGGCTGCAGCATCCTCCGTCCCCGCCCTGCCGCGCAGCAGCCCGCTGAGCCGCCATCTGTTTGCGCCAAGCGGTTCCGCATTAAGGAATTGCAAGAGTTCGCCGCCCAGCATCAACCTGTTCTGGCCCATCGCAATGCCGGTCATATCGGTGCTGCTGAAAGAAAGGCTTTCATCCGGCAAATCGATGTCAAAGGCGGCAGATGTTTCGATCAAGGTTGAAGGCGATCCGCCAAGCGGGGCGGCCAGCGTGCCAAAAATCGAGCGGACACCATCAGTAGAGCCAATGCCAACAAGCGCCGAGCCCTGCTCAATGAACAGTGCAGCACCTCGCCATCCGGCGGAATTCGCAGTTGCTGCTGCAAAGATTGCCGGGTTGGTGGTATCGGCAGTGCCGCTGGGGGGAGTTTCGAGCGCGGTAAGCAGGGTCGCTGGCGCAGCAAGATCGACAGGGGTGTTTGCCGCACCGGCATCGCTTGGCACGATTGTGCCCAGTTCAGGTGCAAGCCGTTCAAGGCCAAGCTCGATCCCGCGGTCGAACCATTCCCAACTTTTAACCAGCCAGTACCCGCTTGTCTCCGGCACCCTTACCACGCTGCCAGGGCCAATCTTCGGATCGAGCGTGCCGATCCGCCAGACCACCTGTTCCTCGTGCCAGCGTGACCTATGGGCGTTGGAGTTGGCCAGCTGGCGCGCCCCTTGCGCGGTCATCGCTGCAGGAAGGTCAACAATAGATTCGCGCCCATCGGCTCGCATGCCAAGCGCCCTCTGCACGCCAGGTTGATAATCGCGCCCTTCGTCATAGTAGCGCAGCGCAAGGGGTTGGCGGTCAACCCTGCCGCTGCGCTTTTTATGTTTCGTATCAGCATCTTCGCTGTCCCGCTGCGACAGTTGTTCGGGCAAGGTGGGAACATCTGATGGGAGCGCGGATGTTGACGCAAATTGCAAGCCATCGGCGGTGGTCACGCAGCTAAGTGGGAAAACGCGGTCGATGGCCGCGAGCGAAGAGCCAATCGCCCCGCCTTCATCCGAGAACCCGCGCGCATTCTCCAGCACGATGTCTCCGGACACATTCATGCTATGTGGCACAAGCTGACCAAGCGACACTTCTGTGTCCTGCGGCGCAAAGACTTCAAAGGTCAGCGCCGGTATCCGGTTGCCAAAGTCACCCAATTGCAGGTCTTCGAACACCGCATAGGCGCAGTCGCGAAAGGCGGGCGCTTCATTGCCTCGGTCTGCGGCGATCAGTGGGTCAATCGCGTCATCCCCTTTGCCGCAATAGGTTCGCATGATGCCTTCGACCTTGAGATCGCCACTTGCCCCGCGCAGCAAATTTCCATCAGCCCAGATCCTGCCAATCCGGTCGATTGGCGTGCTTGAAAGGGCGACGGCAAATGACGCGGAGTAGGAGAAGGTCTTGGTCGAAGGCTTGCCTTTTCCGCCGCCTTGCCGCGAAGTCGATTCGATCAGTTCGGTCGACCAGATGACCGTTCCGGCAACGCGCATCCTGCCAAATTGGCGGGGTATGGGCTGGCCATAGCTTGACGTCGTGACCGACAATTCACGCAGCCGAGGACCTTCACGTGAACCGCCTCCGAAGATCGCAGCATCTGTCTGCCTGCCGATGAATGCGCCAATTGCCCCGCCGATTGGCCCGCCGATGGCAGTGCCAACAGCGGTAAGAATTAGAGTGGCCAAAAGACTTTCCTCTCGCTTGTTTAGGGTAATCGCCAGTGAGCCAGGGGGGCATCGGGGAAGGCGATAGGTTGGCGCACCACCCGCCGGAGTCCGGCATGTGCGTGGATGCCAGTATTGCCGTTTTCGGCCACAATGAGATGCTGTTGCCCTGGGCCAGGCTGGACCATTACAACATCGCCCGGAGCAATTCGGCCCTTGACCTGTTCAAACCCCGCGACTTCAGCGAACCCGAACCAAGCTTCGGGGGCAGTGTTGCGCAATCCGTAGCCCTGTGGAGCGGCCAGTCTGTGCCCCATCGCGGCCAAGCTTGCATGGACAAGACCGACGCAATCGAGGCCTCGCGCTGGTTCTCGCCCGAACAGGCGGAATGGCACGCCCACAAATCCTGCTGCGGCTTCGGCCAGCCTTTGACCTTGAGCCCTTTCGCGCCTCATCCTGCGCCTTGCCCATAGCGGGCGAGCAGATCATTGCCGGGGAGGAATGGCTCGCCGCGAAAATTGATCGCATTGCCAAACCGGCCCGAGCATGTTGCCAAAGTGTGATCGCACCCCTCGCGCAATTCAGCGGGCGTGCCTATGGATGTCTGGTCGCTTAGAGGCCGGTCGAGGGTCAGCCATCCGCCATTTGCGCTCAGGATACCGAACGCCATTCCGGTTTGCGGCCCGTCCAGAAATCGTACCTGCCCATCAATATAGTTTGCGCTCGGCAAACCATCAAAGCTCACCCTGTTCAGGTCAGCGTCGAATGCGGCGAGATTAACCCGCTGCGTAAACCTGATCGCTGACAAGCCGCAGCCGCGTCCGCAGAACACGGCCCGGCAGGTCGGACTGGTGCGCGGGACAAGGTCCTGTTCGAGGATTGCCTTTGCTGATCTAAGCTCAGCGGAAAAACCGCGGCGGTCGTCTTCGATCCGTCCCAAGGTTCCTGAATAGATCGCATAGCTATCGAATGCCTGCCAATCCACGATGCCAATCTCGATGCTTGCCTGATCGAACAGGCCGGATTCAAGATCGGTAGCGCGGATCGAATCGTGGCTTAGCGTGCCGTCTACGCCCGCGCTGTCTTCTGACAGGTCCGATGTCATGCGAATGGCGGCAGGTACCATCCCTGGCGCAGCCCGGTGCCTGATCCCGCCGAACACTAGGTCACGGTCGTGGCTGGTAAAGCCGATGACAATCCCGTCGCGTCGGAATATCCGCCAATAGGTCGCTGCCGTATCGAGTTCCCGGTCAAAGAACACGCGCATCACAGTTCCTCTCTGATCTCAATCAATGGGATGCTTGGCGCTTCGCCCGCGTCGAAATTGACGCCCGAGATGTCAATGCGGTCCTCGGCGAAGCGCACCGGCACGTCGAAGAGAAATCCCGCCCGGACCTCGGCTCCGTCCGGAGGTGCCTGTGTCAGGGTTAGCAGACCTTTTGAACCAATCGTCCAGTCCAGCACCGGATTGCCATCAACGCTTACCAGCAATGTTTCGGTGCGCGGGCGGGTGATGGGACGCTTCTGGGGGTCTGCGCCGGCGCCATAGGATTTGACCAGCTGAAAATCGGCGCGTTGACCGTCGCCAATGCCGATCAATTGGTCGAGCATCGTCGGTGAGTCTGTCATTCCATTCGAGCTGTGATCGAAAGGGTCGCTGATCCGGAAACCGATTGCTGCACCTCTTCGGGCGCGGAAGAACGAGATTAGCTCCGACAGCTCGCTTTCAGAACGGATGCCGGGACCGACATCGAAATGCACGCGCGCATCGGACCACAGCGAATTGCGCCGCTCATGCCCAGAGGCGGTGACCGAAATCGAGGTCGAGAATTCCGGTGCGACAGCGGTGCTGCGGCCAAGCGGAAAGGGGTAGAGAACGTCGTCAAAGGCTTCCATCGGGTCCTCTCCGATTGAGGGCAGGCGGGTATATCCGTCGCGGTTGATCTGGGGCTGGGCCCAGACATATCGGCGGGCGATCGACCGTCGGGCCGCCTCGTCAATCCCTGCATCGATCCGGGCCCAGAACTGCTCCGCATTGGCGGGATCGAGCACAAACCCGGCGAGGTAGTCCTGCTCTTGAACCGGATATGACAGCCGGGCATCGACAAAGGCGTATGCGGCACGGCGAAGCGCATCGAACCCGCCAGTCAGCCAGTCGTAATCTTCGAGTTGCAGCCGGTCGAAAGCGGGCATTGCCCATTCGGCGGGCAAATTTGCACGGTACAATTCGGGCATTTGCGGATTGAGGACTGTAGGCGTGAAAGCAAGCAGCAAGACCTCGGCAAGCCCGCCCGACGCTGCACGAATGGCAGCGGTCAATTCGGCGGTCGATTGCGCCAGCAGCGCGCCCGCCTGATCGAGAAGGGCAATTTTATCAGCGCCAAGCGGCAGACGCAGATCGTCAATTTCCGGCGGCGCCCCGCCAAAGGCGGCGCGTGCTGCGTCGTCATAGAGATAAATTTCACCCTCTGCATTGGTCCACCACCATGGTTCGCCAATCTGCATTCGGACCGGCTGTCCTGACAATTCCAGCAGGGTAACGAATCTCAGGGCGCTGACCCTGAGCCACGCCATCGCCTCAATATTCACCGGAGAAAGCAGAGTTGATGGCGGCACCCAACCGGTCAGGGCTTGCGTGCCATCAGCCTTGCGCTGCTTCCATGGTTCCGGGCAATAGGCGTCAAACAGCTCGTATGAAATCGAAGCGATCACTTCGAATTCATTGGCGTGGGCGATATCGAAAAAGTTCCGGTGCCACTCTGCTGCGGGCTGGCAAAGCTCACCGACTGTCGCCGCGAGCAGCGCCGCGCCTTGCCGGGAGAGCCGCATGAAATGGCTCATCCCGACGTAATGGACCAGGTCGGTGCGATAGCCCAAACCAACTGCCCCGCGCAGCAACCTTGCAGGGGTCTGATTGTAACCGTCATCATAGGCGGTGGCGATGCGCTCCCCATGGATGGGCAGTCGCACGTCACCGATTTCAAGCATCCCATGCGCGCCGTCAGTGGTGATACGAGAAATCGTCACCCGGCCATTGAAACGCTGGGGCAAAGGCAACTCGCTCCCAGGAACATAGTCCGGGGCGACCAGCGAGATGAACATGCGGTCAATGTCGCCTGCGAAGATCGGTGTGCCGGGTAATGCAAAGCCGCTTTCGAGCTGCGAAAACGGCAAGGAAATGGCCGCATCGGTGGCTGTGCCGACCGCGTAATTCCACAGCCTGACAAACCAGGTCTGTGGATTACCAGCAGCATCGCGTCCTTCGATGGTCAGCGTCGGCCCATTGACCGCATCAAGAGCAATCACGCCTTCGGACTGCCAGTGAAAATTCAGAATGGTGTTGGAGTAATCGCGGATCGTTTCATAGGCGAGCAGTGGGTGGTCCAGACTGTCCACACTATCCCAGATCAGACCGACCAGTTCGCCTTGGTGATGCAGTTCGACGTCGATCTGCATGCTATCTGCGCCAGTCGCTATGACCGAGGCCATCGCCGGGCGCGGAAAATTCACGGTCCAGAAACGCGGGTCGAAGCGCTGGATAAAACTCGATTCCTGTGCGCGGCGTTCGCGCGTTAGCCAAAATGCCATGGTCCGCGGTCCCTTCCTTAGCGTTCCTGGAGTGCGCGGCGCACGGCGCTGGCGACTTGGCGGGACGACCTCTGCATGGCAGTGGGCGCAGATGTTCCGCGCGGCGCGGCGAGTTGAATGGCGACTTTGACGTCACGGCCACCCGAGCCCGTTCCAGCATTGGGCGCAATCTTTCCCGCGCTTGTCGGAACGAACAATTCGGGGCCGTTTTCGCCCACTATATAACCGCGCCCGGGCGCTACCGGACCGCCTGTGGCGCGCCCGGGCAGGCCGAGCAGCGCCCCCAATGATTGGCCAATCAGCCCGCCGAACCCGGACTTTGATCCGCCAAGTGCAGAACTGAGGCCAGAATTCAATGCATGCGCGGCAATCGAGTCCAGCGTGCTGAATGCGACCCGTTTGAGATCGTCAAATCCCAGACTGCCGCGCCTGAGCGCAGACAGCAGACCGCGCTCCAAGACCGAGCCAGCCTTGCCAAAGCCATCCAGCAAGGATGTGTCCAGCGCCCCGCGCATGTTTTCAAGGTCGGCGTTGAAACCATCGGTCGTCGCCCGAACCTCGATCACGAGTTCTTCGAATTTCTCATCCATGTCTATCGCGCTCCAGCATCTGGTCGATTAATTCGCGGCTAGGTCCGGCGGTCTTGTCCTCGGCCTCGGGATCGCAGATCGAACCCAGCAATTCCGCCGGTGTCGCTTGCCAGAATTCGCCCGGTCGCCATCCGAGCAGGCGCGCCGCGAGGCTCCGCCAGAATCGCACGGCCTCGCCAAAGGTCACGGGCCCTGAATTGTTCATTTTTGCCCCTGCAGGACCTGCGCGAGCACTGCGCGCACCGGCTTGGTTGCGGCCACCAGGCCCAAATCGAGGACGGCTGAGCCCACATTCTCGCGGGACGGGCGGGGCTCATCGACAATGCAATGCCACAGCAATGCGGTGATTTCCGCGATCGTGATGCCGCCCTCCGACGCGCGTTCAACCAGCGCGAACAGCGAGCCCAGTTCCGCTTCGGCAGCAACAAGGTTTTCAAAACTTGGTCGCAGGCGGAGAACCCGCTCGCCATATGGCAACTCGGCCTCTCCGCGCATTGGATTGGCTGCGCGGCTCATGCAGGCACAACCGGGCCGGAGCTTTCCAGCTGCAGCGTGTAATTGCGCTCGCCGTTGAAATCGCCGGAATAGTCGAGCCGCTGGACCAGAAAGCGTCCGCGCAGCCGCTCGCCGTCTTCAAACGACAATTCATAATCGTCGATGGTCCCGGAAAGTGCATGAGTGCGCACCGAGCTTTCCGCCTGACTGCCAAGGAAGATTCCCGCCGCACTGACGGACACGGACCGCGTCCCAGCCCCGGACAGGAGATCGCGCCATCCACCCGATTCCTTGTGCGTGACGACGACGGCATCGCCATTGATCGACATTTGCGTGGTGCGCAGCCCGGCGACTGTTGCATAGGTCGGCGGCGCGCCGCCGTCGCCGATCTTGAGCAGGAAAGCGGACCCGTTTTGAGCAGGCATGATTTTTCTCCGTATTTGGTTCAGGATTGAGGGGCAAAAATGCGAAAGCGGAATTCGAGCAACGCGCCGCGAAGATGACCGGGGCGCTCCTCGCTGCGTGACCGCAGGAACCGGATCGAGGCGATCTCGAAGCCGGGATGGAACGGGGGCAGGCCCAGCACCCGGCGTTCGATCGCGCCCAGCAACGCGCCATCGCCGCCGGGTTCGTCGGAGCGGCTTTCAAGTTCCAAGGCGAGCCGCACCTCGCGCCCTACCCGGTCCTTGGTCCCCCAATCTGTGGAGGCGCTGGCGGCGATTCCCAGCCACGGGGCGCTGGCGCTTACCGGCGTTTCTTCTTCGATGGCGTTGATCTCCGCCAAGCCGGGATCGCCGCGCAGCCAATCGATCAGCGCAGCGCGAAGGAAGTTTTCCATGATTTCAATCCAGTTCGAGATCGGGCCAGAGCTCGCGCGGCGAACGCCAGTTTGTGCGGGCCTGAGTTTGCGTGCGGGCGAGCAGCTTGGCGCGTTGCTGGCCTATGCGGGCGGCGTGCGCGGTTAGACGACGGACCAGATCAGTGGTCGGTGCAGCGGCCTTGATCATCGCAGTCGCAGCGTGCGCCACGGACGCCATAGCGCGGTCACGCTGGCCGGAGGCGCAGCATCATTGCCGCTTCCGCCGGTCCGATCACGGTCGCGGTATTGGAATGCAGCGAGCCGAATCAAACCCTGTTTGATGGCTGCGGGGGTGGTTTCCCAGGTCTCCGCAATCCCGACCCGCAATCGCAGGACAACCGCCTGGCCCTCGGAATCCGCAAGCAGGTGGACACAGCCAGTGCCAGCCGCTTGCAGTTCAATCTTGTAAGCGCTTTCCTCCAGCGCTGTTAGAGTGCCATCCTGCGCGGCGAGATGCGCAGAAACCAGCAATCTGACGGGCCGCGAGCTAAGGCTGTATCGGCCAGCGCGAGGAGCAATGCGCTCTTCGACCAGCTGCGAAAGCGGGGCCTGGCCGGTGAAGCCTTCGCAGACATCAAGGCTTGCATGCAGCAATCCGGTGAGCAGTGCGTCTTCATTGGGCCGGCTGATACCAAGCCATGACTTGAGTTCGGCCAGAGCGGAGGCGCTAACATCCGCTGGCTCTACGATCCTGCGCCGCATCACGGTCTCCATTTTCATATTGCAACAAGGGGCACCCGCGCCGCATCTGCGGGACAGGAGAGCCGCCCGGGGCGGCGCGGGTGCGGGGAACCGGCGGGGGAGCAAGGGGGGCTCTGCCTCGCCGGGGATCTATCGGGGGATCTGGGGACCGCGCTGCAGCGGCCCCCAGGGATCATCAGGCTTCGATCTTGAGCAGCTTGATCGCATTGGAATCGAGCACCTGCCCGCCAACTCGCTTGGTCGCGTAGAAGTGGACAAACGGCTTGTTCGAGAATGGATCGCGCAGGACCCGCGTCGCGCTGTGCTCGGCGATCAGATAACCATGGCGGAAATTGCCGAATGCAATCGGGAATTCGCCCGCTGCGACATCGGGCATGTCTTCGGCCTCAATCACCGGGTAACCCAGCAGCCGATCGGGCTGACCGTCGACGAGACCGGGTTGCCAGAGGAACGCGCCATCGGCGGTTCTCAATTTGCGCACGCTCGCCAGGGTGGACGAATTCATCACAAAGCTCGCGCCCTGCCGGTGGCCAGACTTGAGCGCATGGATAAGGTCGATCAGCCGGGCATCGGGGGCCGCGTCAAAGCCAGTGGCGTTGCCCGATCCGATATATTGCAGCTGGCCAAAGCTGCGCACGCCATCTTCGGCGGTGCTGGTCCCGGCCCGCAGGAAGCCCTGCGGCTGGTTGGTGCCGGTGCCGTCGACGAAGGCCATGCCTTCTGCGCGGGCGAACTCGATCGAAATCTCGCTTGCAAGCCATGTTTCGAGATCGAAGGCGGCATCATCGAGCATCGACTGGCTGGCGGCTGGATTGGCGTAAAGGTCGCCGCTGGGCGGGGCGATTTCTGCAAAATTCGGCGTCGCAGTTTCGGGCCGCAAGGCGGTTTCGCTGACCCAGCCAGAAGCCGTGCCGCCGGTGGCGACGAGCTTGCGGTAACCCGATGTGCCGGTCTGGACAACCTGCGCAATGGCGCGGATCGGGCTGATTTCCACCAGCTCGCGGGCAATCATGGCGTCAATCTGGCGTGGCACGGCAAAGCCGCCATCGGCAGGCGTGGCACCGTTGATCGACTTGACCTCGGTTTCGCGGCCGCGGCGCAAATAGCCATCAACGAAGCCTTTGACCTCAGCATCAATGGCCGGAGCGCCGCCAAGTGCGGGGCGCGATGCGGCGCGTGAGACTTTGTCGAGCCGCGCTTTCACCTCGTCAACATCGCTGCGCAGCGCTTTGACTTCGGTTTCGGTCTGGTCCTGACGGGCGACAATATCAAAGCTTTGCTCCAGCGGGTCCGAAGTGGCAGGGGTAGGGATCGTGATATCCATGGGGTATTGGGCCTTTCTGTTGGGCAAGAAAAAGGCCGCCCCGATTGGCGGCCCGACGGGGTTGGATTGCGGCGCCCGCAATTCAGGTAATGAGGTGAACCCGCGCTCCAAATTGGAGGGGGTGGGTGACGAGGCTGACCTCAAACAGGTCGATGGCGATCAATTCGCGTCCCTCATCCGAATAACGCGCGGCGCGGGCGCGGTAGCCAAAGCTCAGCCCATTGACCGCCTTGGCGAGCAGCATGGCCGCAGCGCGGCTGGTGATCCGGTCGATCCGAGCCACAACCCGCAGGCCGCGGCAGTCCTCGGCGATGCTCTCGACCACACCGATGGGTTGGTCGGGGCGATGCTGCCACAGCAGCGGCAGCGGCTGCGTGCGCGCGGCCAGCGTTGCGGCAAAGGCACCGGGTCGGATTATGTCGCGGCTGGCATCGGGAATGCCGAACAAACCGGCATAGCCTGCAAACCGGATCGCTTCGCGCGGGATGACTGCGGGCTCCATCAGAACAGATCCCAAACGCCAAGCCGCACGGCAATTCCGATCAAGAGTCCGGCCAGCAGCCCGCGCACCGCCCAGTCAATAAAGGCCTTCCACGCGCTCGCCTTGGCATCGCGCCAGGCGCGCAGCAATTCCCTGAGTTCATCGAGGTCGCCCTCGGCACCTGCATCCGCCAGGCCCAGCCGTTCGAGCACGCGCTCCGCCGCCAGCTCGCTGGTTTCCTCCACAATCGCGCGCAATGTGACCAGTTCTGCGCCGTCAGCGGTCGCCTGCACCATCAGGCTGGCGAGCATGTCTTCGTGTTTCATTGAATGTTCTCCTCTGCCGGAAAGCCAAGCATCTGACGCTTTTCCGCGCGGCTCAGGAACTCAGCGCCTGAAACCTGTTGCCACAGCCGTTCGCGGTCTTCCGAAAGCGCGGTGATGCGGTCGAGATCGATCGCCAGCGTGCTGCCCGGAAACCACGGCGAAAGCCCCTCGAGCAGCGCCGCCAGCAATTTTTCGGCGAGCGGCAGCAGCGTCAGCCGCCACAGCGCACGATTGGCTTCGCGGTAATTGGCATAGGTGTTGTCACCCGGCAGCCCGAGCAGCATCGGTGGCACCCCGAACGCCAGTGCAATCTCGCGCGCGGCGGCGCTCTTGAGGGTGGCGAAATCCATGTCAGCGGGTGACATCGCCATCGATTGCCATCTGAGACCGCCATCGAGCAGCATCGGACGCCCGGCATTGCCCGAGCCAGAAAACGCCGTCTCAAGCTCTCCCTTGAGCCGTTCGAATTGGTCGCGGGTCAATCCCGCGCCGTCACCCGTATCATAGATCAACGCGCCCGACGGGCGGGCGGCATTTTCCAGCAGCGATCGGTTCCATTCCGACGCCGCATTGTGGATCGCCACGGCCTGCTGCGCGGCGGCAAGTGCGCTTGCTCCAAGATGATCGTCCAGTGGGTGCATCGCCTTGATCTGGACGATATTGGGCCAGCCATTGTCATCCTCAACCGGGATGGTGATCAGGTCGCCAAACACCGAATATTCATAGGCGCAGGGCCAGCCATCGTGGCCCGCCACGATCTTGACCCGGTCAGGACGCAAGGCGAACAATTCAATCGGCCGGCCGCTCGCATCTTTGATAATCTGGACATAGCCGTTGCCATGCAAGAGCACATGTGCGGCGAGCGTTTCGATCAGCGACTGGCCCGCGCTGGTTGCAGCAATCAGCGCGGCCAGATCGGGGTCATTGCCGCTCATCGGTGCCTGACCAACGCCCTCGGCAACGATCCGCACCGACCGCTGCGCAATCGGATTGCTGAGAAACCCTTCGCGCACCGCACGGTCATATTGATAGAGTCGCGCACCGCCATGGTCGGCAAAGGCCGGCATCCAGCCTTGCAGGGTTCCCGGTGCAAGCGGCACACGGTTTTCCTCCCCGCCCTTGAAGGCGGAGAGCAGAGAATCGAGCAATGCCATTGCAATTCCTTTTTGAAACAGGTCTTTTGGTTCAGCGCGCTATAAAGGGCGCACCCTGGGCTGCGACGCGCGCCCAAGCATCAGTTCGGTCAGCGCCCAGACCAGCGCATCGGCGCGGTCAGGACTGCGGCCCGGCCCGGAATATCCGCCACCGGTCAACAATCCGCACATTTGGTCTTCGAGCAGCGGGAAAAGCCCGCGGTGGCGCACCCGCCCCGACGCATAGAGCGCCGCGACTGGTTCAGCCCTGGCGATCTTGCCGCGGCTGGCGTGAACCAGCTTGACCGGCAGGCCGCTGTCGGCGGCGCGCAGCACGCTTTCGACCATTGCGCCGCCTTGATTGGCTTCGGCGACCACTCGGTCGGCCTGCCAGTGCCGGGCGGCATCCGCGACGACTTTGGCCCACTGGTCAGGCTGCGCCTTGGCGATCGAGCAATCGGCGAGCACGACCGCGCCGCCGTCTTCATCCACGGCAGCGACGATGATCCCGCATTCGTCTCCCGTCGCGGAGGCAGGCGGATCGACCGCAATGATTGTGCGGCGCAAATCTGACTTGCGCAGATCATCCCGCCCCAATTCTTCGCGGGCCCGATCAAGCATCGCGCGGGTCCACAATGCGCCTTCGATATCGCGCAGCATCTCGCCCGCGATCTCCTGCCGCGCGAGCTGGCTTCCGGCAAATTCGCTCTCAATCGCAGCCAGGAACCGTTCGGGCAGGTTCGCCGCATTATCATAGGTTGATCCGCGCGTTACCGCCGCATCGCCTGCCTTTTCCTGATCGATCAAGCGCTGAACCAGCGGCACCGCGCGCGGCGTCGTGGTGACGGCGATGCGCGGGTCGCTGCCCAGCCTGAGGCCCATCAACAGATTATCCCAGGCGCGGGTCGCACGGTCGTTCGATAGTGCCCATTTGCCAATTTCGTCGCACCAGGCGTGGCTATGCTGCGGACCGCGCAGGCTTTCCGGTTCTGCCGCCGAATACAGCTGGACCTGCGCGCCATTGGGATAGCGCACCCGCCGCAGCGAGGCTTCGAATGTCGGCTTGCTTTCAGGCGGGGAGCAAGCCAGCAAGCCACTTTCACCTTCGACCATGACGGCGCGGGCCTCTGCCAATGACGACGACACCAGTGCGATGCGGGCCATGCAGGTGGTTTCGGCAATCATCCGCACCCATTCCGCTCCGGCGCGGGTCTTGCCGAAACCGCGCCCTGCCAGAATGAGCCAGATCCGCCAGTTTTCATCAGGCGGCCGCTGCGCGCCGCGCGCCATCAGGTCCCAGTGGTATTCAAACTCATTCAGTTCCTGCTGGTCCAGCGCAGCGACGATCCGGGCGCGGACCTCGTCCTCTTCCTCCGCCAGCCAATCGAACGCCTCTTTCATGTGTTCCCACCCGGATTGGTGCCGGACCGCAGGCGTTCCTGACGGACTTGCAGGCGGATGGCTTCAACCTTGCGGTCGATCGATGCGCGTACCTCGGCGGCGCTGACATTGCGTTGCTGCGCCTGCGCGCGGATGGCATTTTCGCGGTGGGCGTTCAGCAGCCGGATGGCGTTGGAAAAATCATATTTGTCGGCTTCGATGGTCGAATGATCGCCTTCGCGCAGGCGGCGCACGACCTCCATTTCGAGGTGGATGTAGCCCTCCCACAGCGCAACCAGCCATGCTCTTGCGAATTCGGGCTCTTGGCGCCGCACTTTATAGGCGCGGCTGGGATTGATCCCGGCTTTGCGCGCGGATTCCGAGACGTTCGAGCTTTCCGCCAGATAATCCAGAAACAGCCCGCGCCAATGCGGGCTGAGGCCGGGTTCCTCGCCGCAAGTCAGCTTGGGGTTGAGTCTGATTTGCTTGGTGCCCTTTCTGGCCATGCACAGTCTCCGCAATTGGCAATAAAAAAGGCGGCACTTCCCGCTGGAAGGCCGCCTGGTGGCGAATCGCTATTTCTCGATGATGCCCCCTGATAACCAAAGAGCGTCACGATGTCAAGATAAATAACCTATTTGGTGAACTCAATTGCAGTTGCATGTGCGCAGGCGCTGACCTAATGGCCCGCAGCACACCGGATAGGGACACACAGCAAGTGGCTTGGCTTCGCGCTTTATACGATTGGACGATGGCCAAGGCCGCACATCCCCATGCGGTTTGGTGGCTGGCGTTTTTCTGCTTCATCGAGGCCAGCTTTTTCCCGATTCCGCCGCATCCGCTGCTCGGCCTGATGTGCCTTGCCGAACCCGGGCGGGCGATGCGGTTTGGATTGATCGCAACGCTTGCATCGGTTGCAGGCGGGTTGTTTGGATATGCGATTGGCTGGGGCCTTTACGACACGGTCGGCGAATGGTTGTTGGGCATCATCGGCCTGACCGACAGTTTCCCGGTCGCGGCCTGTTACCTCAACGAATATGACTGGGAAGCCATCATTCTTGCTGGGGCCACCCCGGTCCCGTTCAAGCTGCTGACGATAACCGCAGGTTTCGTTGGCATGAACCTCGTCACCTTTGTGCTCGCGAGCCTAGTGGGCAGAGGGATGATCTTTTTTACAGTCGGCGTTCTGTTTCAGCTGTTTGGTGCGCCGATCAAGGTCTTCATCGAGAAATATCTCGGCCTGGTCACGGCGGCATTTGTGCTGCTGGTGGTTGGCGGCATTTTGGCGATCACTCAGTTTACCAGCGACGACGAAGGCGAAGCTGGTCCCTGCGCCAACGTCACATCACTGGAACAGGTGCGCGGCATCGGTTGAAGGTGCGGCCGGTCAGGAAATAATCCCGACCGATTTTCCCGCGCGTTCAAACATGGCGAGGATCGTTCCGACCTCCTGTGCGGAATGTTCAGCGCAGAGCGAACAGCGCAGCAAGGTCATGTTCGCAGGTGTGGCGGGCGGCCGGGCAAGGTTGACGTAAAGCCCCTCTTGCAAAAGTGCCTCCCACATGGCTGCGCCGCGTTCCAGATCGGGCATGATGACCGCGACAATGGCGCTTTGCGGTTCGCTGGTGCCAAGCTGGAAACCCAGTTGGGTCAGGCCGCCATGCAGCCGCTTGGAATTTTCCCAAAGGTGCGCACGCTTGTTCGACCCATGCATCAGCTTGCGGATCGAGACGGCGGCGGTGGCGACCACGCTGGGCGGCAGGCTGGCGGTGAACACATAGGGGCGGCAGACGAGCCGCATGATCTCAAACTTAGGGTGGTTCGAAACGCAGAAGCCGCCGACGGTTCCGACGCTCTTGGAGAACGTACCGATGATGAAATCGACGTCGTCCATCACGCCCTGTTCTTCGGCCACGCCGCGGCCATTTTCGCCGATGAAGCCCATCGAATGCGCTTCATCGACCAAAACCATCGCGCCATAGCGTTTGGCGATGGCGACCATCTCTTTCAGCGGGGCAACATCGCCGAGCATCGAATAGACGCCTTCGAGGATCACCAGCTTGCCCGCATCTTCGGGGATTCGGCGCAGGCGTTTTTCCATCGCTTCGATATCATTGTGGCGAAAGGGCACGATTTCGGCATTGCCCATCGCGCAGCCATCATAGATCGAGGCGTGGCTGTCGATGTCGAGGATGACGTAATCGCCCTTGCCGGCAATCGTCGAGATAATCCCGAGATTGGCCTGATAGCCGGTGGAAAAGACCATCGCGTGGTCCATGCCGTAAAACTCGCGAAGTGCATCCTCGCATTCGCGGTGACCCTGATACGTGCCATTGAGCACGCGGCTGCCCGTTGTGCCCGAACCAAAATCGGCGAGCGCCTTGGTTCCCGCTTCAAGCACGTCCGGGTCAAACGTCATGCCCATGTAATTGTAGGTGCCAAGCAAGATCGTGTCGCGCCCGTTGCACACGGCGCGGGTGGGCGAGAGAACTTTCTCCATGACCAAATTGAAAGGATCCTGGACCCCGCTGGCGAGCAAAGTCTCTCGCGTTTGGATGATCGGATCGAACTTTGAAAAGAGGTCGCGCCTGGGAGTCTCGACCGTCGCTGTGCTGTATGTCATGGACGGCCCCTTATCAGCTATCTTGCAGCTTGTGCACTGCGCTGACTAGTTGGCCGTAAGTTTCGATTTCCGCCTGCTGGTTCATGCTGATGATAATGTCGAATTCATCCTCGATTTCGGCGACGAAATCCATCACCGTCAGGCTGTCGAATTCGAGATCATTGGCAAAGGTCGTCGCTGCAACGATATCAATGTCTTTCTTATTGAAAGGCTCGATCAGGTCGCGAATGCGTTCGTCGACTTCGGCTTCGGTCATGGTGATAGATGCTCTTGTTGGATGAAATCTGGTTAGCGTATGCCGTACCTAACGCCTGAAAAGCGTTTCGGGGCCAAGCTTGTCAAGCTTTGCTGTCGCTGGCACACGTCATGCTGGGATATGTGGGGGTAAACACGGCGTGACACAAGCGAAGCCGGGATTGAATATAGGCGTGGCCGCCGCGCCCTTGTCAGGGGCGGGAGAACAACCGCCAGCGCGGCAATTTTCGGTGCAGTCTGTGCATTTGCTCCGCACTGCCCAGATCAACACACTGACGCTGTCGCAAATGGCGGATCAAAAGGCGTCGATCCTGATCGGGGCGACATTCGTGGTGTTCTCGCTGGCCGTGACGCGCCTGATCAATAGTGAATTGAACGCCTCTATGTTCTGCCTTGCTGCGACCGCTTTTCTCTCTTCGCTGTTTGCGGTGCTCGCAGTGCTCCCAGCGCTGGGCAAGCCGCCCAGCGACCCAGCCGCAGTCAATCCGCTGTTCTTCGGCCATTTTGCCGCAATGAGCGAGGAACAATGGACCGAAGAAATGCTGGAAAGGTTCGCAACGGATGAAGCTCTGTTTCGGGCGATGCTCAAGGACATCCATCAGAACGGGCAGATACTTTACCGGCGCAAATATCGCTTCTTATCTTACGCTTACCGGATATTCATCGGTGGGCTGGCGGCGACGATGGCGGCATATCTGGTCGAATCTGCGGTCGCGTAGAAGCTGATGCTTATTGCGCTTTGCCGCGGCGGTCGTTTGCCAGCTTCGCAATTGCCAAAAGAAAGGCGATTGTATCTTTTGCAAACACGCCGCTGCGCTATCAGAACTCTACGCCTAAAGCCTGCAACACGCCGCTTCCGAAAAATGCCGCAAAGCCTCCGCCCAGCAGCAGGCACGTCCAATTGAACTGATCGGATTTGCCTTTCACGATGTTAGTAAGGCCAAAGCCGAAATTCAGCACGCCCACCATCGCTAGGCCAAAGAAGAGCAAAAGACCTATGGCGTCGGTGCTGTCGCGCCCAACGCCAAAGACCGCAGCAAGAATGATTAGGCCCAGAGCCAGCGCTATCGGGCCGAAGGTTACAACTCCGACAGTTTTCCAAAACTTGCGCTCAAGAGGCCCTTCTTGTTGTTGCCTCATTCAGACTTCTCGTCAGGCTTGCCCTTGGCGACCTTTTGCAGCCGCTCATCCCAGCGGGCCTCATCCTCGTCGCATTCGAGTTCGCGGGCAAGTTCTTTGAACTTGTTGGATTGACTCTTTTGTTCGTTCGATTCAGTCATTTTCGTATGCCTGGTTTCTGCCCACCCCAAGAATATGTGTTTTTCGCAGATGAAAGCGGAATTTCTAATGACCGCTTTACTGTGGTTGGCGGGCTTTGTGTTCGCAAGGGCGCTATACCCGAGATTCATCAGAATATCGATGCGTTTCGAACGAAGCACAACATGCATTCAGAGTTAAAATGGACGAAAATTTCGAACCAAAAGGAAGCTGAGTATCGCGCCCTTGTTGACCTATTTTTCGCCTTGAACAACGCAAACTATCTGCACTTTCATTCTATCATTTTTGACAGTCATCGAGCAAATCACCGGAAGTTCAATAATGGTGACGCCGATATTGGGCTGTCAAAGCTCTACTACCAGCTGATCCTGCATCGGTTTAGTCGATATTATCCGCACGCTGAGGGAATGTGCGTTTGTCTGGATAAGCGTAACAGCAGCACTAGCCTCAATGATCTTCGCGATATGCTCAATGCGGGGATTGCGAAAACGCATGGAATTTCGGGCAACCCAATCAAGCAGGTTGTGTCGCAAGAATCTCACGACGATGATTTGCTACAGCTGAACGACGTTATCTTAGGGGCCGTTTGTGCGGCCCGCAACGGCAAGCACAAACTAGTTACAGGGCGTGAGTCGAAGCGCAACCTTGCCCAGCTCGTGCTTGAGAAAAGCGGCCTAGAGTCTTTTGAACAAGACAGCGCCAGAGGAGTCACACGCTTTAGCGTGTGGAACATGCGCCCTAGAACTTAATGAGTTAGCGAGGCCCCAAATGCCTATAAGCGAGTCCTGAGACCGCGCTTCCGGCTAAACCTTCTCCTGACATCATCAGGATTTTCAGCACCTGATGACCTCGCTGTTTGTGTAGATAACAAGATTCGTGGAAAAGTCAATAGGGACTTGACAAATTCAGAAAATTGTGACGCTCGATTAACCAGCAGTTAGCTTCGCACAAGACAGCAAAACACTGGCACCGTCAATAGGCTGTCAAGAGGAATTTTTCCTTTTACCCCGCAGCAGGCCCCCCATAGGTCAGTCGCTTACCAACGATACCGCGAAGGGCATTCCCGGCCCGGTCCGTGTCGTTGAAGCCCAGCTTCGCACGATTGTTATAGCGAAACTCGAACTCCGCGAGATAGCGGTGCAGGTGATCCTCGCCGCAATGCTGGTAAACGCCCTTCATGCCTCGCTTGAAGATGCTGAAATAGCCTTCCACCGTGTTGCTATGAATGCTGCGATCCTCAAGGTTCACGTATTCACCCTTGCCGTGGCTGGTAGTGCCATGAGCGGCAAACCACTTGCCAGCGTCGCGGTAGCCGATGTGTTCGTCTGTCATCACGCGAGCTTCGCGGTCAACATTGGCGATCACCAGCGGCATGAGGGTTTCGGCCTTCACATCGTCAATCACCATCGTGCGGGCTTTTCCGCTTTCTCGGTCTACCAGTGCCAGCACCTTCATCTTGTGGTGGAACGCGCGCTTCTTGAGCATACCCTGCTTACGGCCAATGAAGGTTTCATCGACTTCGACCACGCCACCATTGCCGCCCATAGGCGGAAGCTCGCCACCATCGCGCATCGCCTCACGAATGCGGTGCAGGAGGAACCACGCGCTCTTGTAGGTGATTTCGAGCGTCCGGTGGAGCTGGTGTGCACTGATACCCTTCTTGCTGCTGGTGACGAGATAGACCGCCTGCAGCGCCTTATGGAGCGGCAGACGCATATGTTCGAACACCGTGCCGACTTTCACCGTAAACTGCTTCTTGCAGTCACCGCAGCGGTGCAGTCCGTGACGAATGCGCTTTGCTGGATTGGCCTTCACCTTCGTGATCCGGTCCAGTCCACCGCAATGAGGGCAGATCGGCGCTTCGCCCCAAATGATGCGCTCAAGGTGGGCAAAAGCCGCTTCTTCGCTGTGGAACTCGGGACGGGAAAGCGCAGACATTTCAGTAACTCCGTTGGTGCGATCCTTATAGCATCATGGAGTGTGTTTGCAAAGTATATAATCACCAAAAGAAAAGGGCGGCGCCATCGCTGGCACCGCCCCTTCGTTGAACGGTCGAATTTGGTCGAAGCTTACTTGAGCTCGACGGTGCCGCCAGCAGCTTCGATCTTGGCCTTCACTTCTTCGGCTTCGGCCTTGTTCACGCCTTCCTTGACCGCCTTGGGGGCGCTTTCGACAAGGGTCTTGGCTTCGGTGAGGCCCAGGCCGGTGATGGCACGGACTTCCTTGATGACCTGGATCTTCTTCCCGCCGTCGCCGGTCAGGATGACGTCGAATTCGGTCTGCTCTTCTGCAGCCGGAGCATCGCCGCCAGCAGCGGGGCCCGCAACCGCAACAGCAGCAGCGGCGCTAACACCCCATGCTTCTTCGAGAGCGGTTGCAAGTTCTGCCGCTTCAAGGACGGTCAGCTTCGAAAGTTCTTCAACAAGCTTGGCAATATCAGCCATGATGTTCACTCCATTACTAGGCGGGGCGTATCAATTGCCCCATGATGTTTCGTTAAGTGCGAATTGCGTCTCTGAGGCCTATATAATCAGGCAGCGTCTTTGGCGGCATATGCGCCAAACACTCGGGCCAGCTTGCTCGCAGGGGCGTTCATCAACTGGGCGACCTTCGTCGCCGGGGCGTTGACCAGACCCACGATCTTGCCGCGCAGCTCATCGAGGCTCGGCATCGAGGCAAGCGCCTTGATCCCGGCTTCGTCGAGCACCTGCGTGCCCATTGAGCCACCGACGATTTCCAACTTGTCGTTCGATTTCGCGAAATCGACAGCGGCTTTGGCAGCCGCGACCGGGTCCGTGGACCAAGCCAGTGCAGTCGGACCGGTGAGCATATCATCGAGCCCGACGTAGTCGGTGTCTTTCAGGGCGAGCCTGGCGAGACGGTTCTTCGCAACCTTGTAGGAAGCGCCAGCATCACGCATCTTCGTGCGCAAGTCGGTGGACTGAGCCACCGTCATGCCGAGATTGCGGGTGACGACCACCACGCTGACCTCGTTGAAGACTGCATTGAGCTGGGCAACCGCGTCGGTCTTTTGCGAACGATCCATGCCATACTCCTTCACTAATGGCCGAACAGGAAGGCTCCCGCACGACCGGCTACGTTTGTCCGTTCGGGAGCGATTGCTCCGACACGGGCGAGTCCGTTGAAAGGGAAGGAGGTTGTGTGTCAGCATCGCTGCGGACACGCGGGCGACCACTTGTGTGGACCCCCGGAATCTCGTTTCCCCGTCTAGGCTGGAAATTAAGAGAGCCCGATTGCTCTCACCAACTGTCTCGGACGGATGACCGGCAAATCCGTAAAGACCCGCCAGACAATCCCGCATAGGGATCGCGGCGGGCCTTTATGGTTCGCAGCGGCAGAGTCAACCGAAATTAGCATCCGGGGCGCGCAATCCGTCTGCGCTTTTGCCGTAGCATCACGCCCCCGGCCCAGCCAAACCAAACGATCTGAGCCAGTCCAAAGATCATGGCGAGATCGGCAAGTGGCGGGGCTATCGTTGCCATGCCTGCTATACCGATGACGATGCCGAGCCAGCCAAGCGCCCGGTTCAGGATGAACCCGCCGAGCGCGAGAGAACCGAAGATCAGACTCCACAAACCGCCGACGACCTCGATACCGCCCCCGAGCGCGTTCTGGACGAGGCCGATCACTTGCCAGACCGTCGCCGCCCGTTCGGGCTCTTCGAGCGCAAGCCGCGCCGCGCCCCCAATTCCAACCAAGCCGATCATGCCGCTGCCGAAAACCAGGGCCGACCATGTCACGCCAAAGCCCTGACCGACCCTGCCCCACCACTTGGCATTGTGCGGCGCTTCCTCGGGTGCCAGTGCGAAAGAAAGGGGTATGAGCGCCGCTCCTACCATGATGTAAAGGAGGATCATGGCAACCGAGAGAACCAGCGAATTGTTGAGCGCGAAAGCCAGTTCACCCGTTGCGCCTTGGTATCCCGTGCGGTCGACAGCAAAAGCAAAGAGCCCGAATCCAGCGGTGTAGCTGGCTGCCAGGGAGATGGCGGACCATCCCCCTGCTTTCTGCGCGCTCATCATGCCGGAGTGTCGCTAAAAGCGAGCAAATCGCCCGGCTGGCATTCCAGCTCGCGGCAGATCGCGGCGAGGGTGGAAAAGCGGATCGCCTTGGCCTTGCCGGTCTTCAGGATCGAGAGGTTGGCCAGTGTCAGGCCCACCCGCTCTGCCAGTTCGGTAAGGGTCATGCGGCGGTCGTGCAGCAGGTCGTCAAGTTTGACCATGATCGTTGCTCCTTCGTCGATATCGTGGGGTTTGGGGGGCATCACACGGTCCCTTCGAGGTCGTCGCGCATCGCAGCGCCGTGTTTGAACACGCGGGCGAGGATGAACAGCGTCAGGATCAGGACAATCCCGCCGAAATCCAGGTCGGCATCCACCGTGCCAGGCGCTTCACCGGCAAGCTTGGCGACATAAATGCCGAGGGCAGCGACTGGCAGCATCAGCACATTGATCGCCAGCGTGATCCACGCCATCGCGGTCAGCCGGTCGGCGTTTTCCGGCGCGAATGGATCGCCTGCGCCCACGCTTTGCACAATCCGCAGCATGTACAGGAAAAAGCGAATGCCGATATAGAGTAGACCGGCGACTGCACTGAGCAGCAGGGCAATGAGCCAATAGGCGTGCTGAGGCAGATCGGCAGCGTTGAAATCCGCGCCCAGGTCAGCGCCGAAGAACAAGGTGGTCGGAACCCCAAGCAGGACGAAGAAGCCTGCGAAGGCGAGAACGCCAAGGATGAAATAGATAATCCCTTTGGCTGCCATCAGCAGCGGGTCGTTGAGTTTTTTTGCCATGGGTTTGCCTTTCATGGTTGTGGCCGCGTTCAGGCGAGTTCGACGACCGCGCCGGTCGCATTGGCGCTTTGCGCAGAAGCGGGAGGCACAGTGACGATCGTGGTGATTGAGGTGATCGTAAGAATCGCAGCAGCCAATACCGCGAGCGAGTTTGTGAGTGGGTGTGTCATATCGTTCTCCTTGAAGGTCGTTATTGATATTCAATAAGGTCGATCTAGAAGCGATTCGATTTATTGTCAAGCAATAATATTGAAAAACGATATTCAACATATCGTTTTACGCGTTGAGGAGGCAGATCGTATGCAGCGCAACCTGCCCAAACCCCGCTCTAGGCGCGAAACTTTGCGTGTCGCATTTGACACCGGGCGCCGCCATTCCTACATGGCCATCACACGCCAGCTTCGAGCAGGGCTGATTCATACGCGGGGATCGGTCCAGGGATGGAAGCGGCGCTTTGCCATATACGCGACGGTGAATGAGCTGCTGCCGGGATGACTTCCGAAAGGGTGTTGCCGGGTTCGCGGCGCTTTTGCGTCGAATATGGTGCAGTTTCCGTGAGACGACCACCGGCTAATCCGCAAGCGGGCTTTGCCCTGCGCGCATATCAGATAAAGAGGCACATCTCCTCCATGGCAACCAAAGCTCCGGCAGCAGGCTCGAAGCCCAAAGGGGCTGTGCGCAGCCGCAAGGCAGAAGGCACCGCGAAAAAGCGCATCCGCAAGATTTTCGGCGACATCCACGAAGTCGTCCAGATGCCCAATCTGATCGAAGTTCAGCGCGAAAGCTATGAACAATTCCTGCGTTCGGACTCTGCCACAGGCTATGTTTCCGGTCTTGAGAAGACGCTGCGCAGCGTCTTTCCGATCCGTGATTTTGCCGGCACCGCCGAACTGGACTTCGTGCATTATGTGCTCGAAGATCCGAAATACGACACGACCGAATGTCGCCAGCGCGGGATCACCTATGCCGCTCCGATGAAGGTCACTTTGCGCTTGATCGTGTTCGAAGTGGATCAGGAAACCGAAACTCGCTCGGTCCTCGATATCAAGGAGCAGGACGTTTACATGGGCGATATGCCGCTCATGACCGAGAACGGCACCTTTATCATCAACGGTACCGAGCGCGTTATTGTGTCGCAAATGCACCGCTCGCCGGGCGTGCTGTTCGATCATGACCGCGGCAAGACGCATTCGTCGGGCAAATTGTTGTTTGCTGCTCGCGTGATCCCCTATCGCGGTTCGTGGCTCGATTTTGAATTTGACGCCAAGGACATCGTCAACGTCCGAATCGATCGCAAGCGTAAGCTGCCAGTCACCGCACTGCTGTATTCGCTGGGCCTCGATAGCGAGGCAATCCTGCATCATTTCTATGGCACTGTAACGTGGGAACGCGCCAAGGATGGGTGGAAAGTGCCCTTCGTGGCCGACCAATGGCGCGGGCAGAAGCCCACTTTTGCTCTGGTGGATGCAAACACCGGCGAAGAGATTTTTGCACCGGGTCAGAAAATCAGCCCGCGCGCCGCAAACAAGGCCGCCAAGGATGGTTTGACCAACCTGCTTTTACCGCTTGAGGAAGTGGTCAGCCGCTATGCCGCCTATGATCTGATCGACGAAGCGACAGGCCGCATCTATATTGAGGCCGGGGACGAGGTCACACTGGAGCATGTCGAAACTTTCGACGGCGCCGGCATCGACACACTCGACCTGCTTGACATTGACGAAATCAACACCGGGCCGTGGATCCGCAACACGTTGAAGGCTGACAAGGCCGAAAACCGTGATGAGGGCCTTGAGGCGATCTACAAGGTCATGCGTCCGGGCGAACCTCCGACCAAGGAAACCGCCGACGCGCTGTTCGAGGGCTTGTTCTTCGATGCCGAGCGTTACGACCTTTCGGCGGTTGGCCGCGTAAAGCTGAACATGCGCCTTGGCCTTGATGCTGAAGACACCGTGACGACCCTGCGCAAGGAAGACATTCTTGCCGTGGTCAAGGAACTGGTCGGCCTCAAGGACGGCAAGGGCGAAGTCGACGATATCGATAATCTCGGCAACCGCCGTGTCCGTTCGGTGGGCGAGCTGCTGGAAAACCAGTACCGCGTCGGCCTGCTGCGCATGGAGCGTGCGGTCAAGGAGCGTATGAGCAGCGTCGATGTATCGACCGTCATGCCGAACGATCTCATCAACGCCAAGCCGGCCGTGGCCGCGGTGCGCGAATTCTTCGGCTCCTCGCAGCTGTCGCAGTTCATGGATCAGACCAATCCGCTGTCCGAAGTGACGCATAAGCGCCGCGTTTCGGCGCTTGGGCCGGGCGGCCTGACGCGTGAGCGCGCGGGTTTTGAAGTCCGTGACGTTCACCCAACCCATTATGGCCGCATCTGTCCGATTGAAACGCCGGAAGGCCCGAACATCGGCCTGATCAACTCGCTGGCGAGCTTCAGCCGGGTCAACAAATATGGCTTTATCGAAACGCCGTATCGTACGGTGAAGGACAACCATGTCACCGGCGATGTGATCTACCTTTCCGCGATGGAAGAGCAGAAACATACCGTTGCACAGGCATCTGCTGCGCTGAATGATGATGGCACATTCGTCGAAGAACTGATTTCGGCGCGCCAGTCTGGCGATAACCTGATGGCACCGAGCGAGCAGGTCACGCTGATGGACGTCTCGCCGAAACAGCTCGTTTCGGTTGCGGCCTCGCTGATCCCGTTCCTTGAAAACGATGACGCCAACCGCGCTCTCATGGGATCGAACATGCAGCGTCAGGCAGTGCCGCTGGTCAAGGCTGAGGCACCATGGGTCGGCACTGGGATGGAAGAAACTGTCGCACGAGACAGCGGCGCAGCAATTGCGGCCAAGCGCGGCGGGATCGTCGATCAGGTCGATGCGACCCGAATCGTGATCCGCGCAATTGGTGATGTTGAAGCAGGCCAGTCTGGCGTCGACATCTACACACTGCAAAAATTCCAGCGGTCGAACCAAAACACCTGCATCAACCAGCGTCCGCTGGTCAAAGTGGGCGAAACGGTTGAGCCGGGCGATATCATCGCCGATGGTCCCTCAACCGATCTCGGCGAACTGGCGCTGGGCAAGAACAGCCTCGTCGCGTTCATGCCGTGGAACGGCTACAACTACGAAGACTCGATCCTGATCAGCGAACGCATCGTGAAGGATGACGTATTCACCTCGATCCATATCGAGGAATTCGAAGTCATGGCGCGCGATACCAAGCTCGGCCCGGAAGACATCACCCGCGACATTCCCAATGTCGGCGAGGAAGCTTTGCGCAACCTCGACGAAGCGGGCATTGTCTATATCGGCGCAGAAGTGCATCCGGGCGACATTCTGGTCGGCAAGATCACGCCCAAGGGCGAGAGCCCGATGACGCCGGAAGAAAAGCTGCTCCGCGCGATCTTCGGCGAAAAGGCGAGCGATGTGCGTGACACCTCGTTGCGGCTGCCGCCGGGCGTGGCGGGCACGATCGTCGAAGTCCGGGTGTTCAACCGCCACGGGATCGAGATTGACGACCGTACGCGCGCGATCCAGAACGAGGAAATCGAGCGCCTTCGCAAGGATGCGGCGGATGAACGCAACATCCTCAACCGCGCGACCTACAACCGCTTGCGCGAAATGCTGATCGGTCAGACCGCATCGGCTGCGCCCAAGGGATTGAAGAAAGGCGTCGAGATCACCGAGGCGCTGCTGGAAGAACTTGACCGCCACGAATGGTTCAAATTCGCGGTTGCAGACGACGGTCGTCAAGCCCAGATCGAAGCGATCAAGTCGCAATATGACGACAGCGCGGCGATCATCAACGCCAAGTTCGAGGACCGCAAGGAAAAGCTCGAACGCGGTGATGAACTGGCGCCGGGCGTACTCAAGATGGTCAAGGTCTTTGTCGCGGTGAAGCGCAAGCTGCAACCGGGCGACAAGATGGCTGGCCGCCATGGCAATAAGGGTGTGATTTCGCGCATCCTGCCGGTTGAAGACATGCCGTTTCTCGAAGATGGCACCGCAGTCGACCTGGTGCTCAACCCGCTGGGCGTGCCTTCGCGCATGAACGTCGGGCAGATCTTTGAAACGCATCTGGGCTTTGCCGCACGTGGGCTCGGCATGGATATTGCGGAAAAGCTCGAAGAGTGGAAACGCGCCAATCCCAACGCCGCCGAAGATTATGCCGATGTGAAGCCACCCGAAGCGGTGATCGAACGGCTCAAGGATGTATACGGCGAGCAATATTTCGAGGACCTCGATAGCCGATCAACCGCAAGCATCGTTGAACTTGTCGGCAATGTCGCTGCCGGTGTCCCGATGGGAACCCCGGTGTTTGATGGCGCGCGTGAACCCGATGTGTCGGAAATGCTGATCAAGGCCGGAATCGATTCCTCGGGGCAGTCGGTGCTTTATGATGGCCGCACTGGTGAGGCATTCGACCGCAAGGTCACCGTGGGCATCATTTACATGCTTAAGTTGCATCACCTTGTGGACGACAAGATCCACGCGCGTTCGATCGGGCCATACTCGCTCGTCACACAGCAGCCACTGGGCGGTAAGGCGCAGTTCGGCGGACAGCGCTTCGGCGAGATGGAGGTCTGGGCATTGCAGGCGTACGGCGCGGCCTACACCTTGCAGGAAATGCTGACGGTGAAGTCCGATGACGTGGTCGGCCGCACCAAGGTTTACGAAGCGATCGTCAAGGGTGACGACACCTTCGAGGCCGGCATTCCGGAGAGCTTCAACGTGCTCGTCAAGGAAATGCGCTCACTCGGTATGAACGTCGAACTCAAATCTTTGTCTGACGGCGAAGAGGGCGAAGACGATTTCGGCGCGATCGCAGCGGAATAAGCGAGCGGGCGCTGCTCCGGCGGCGCCCCTCTTGCTCCGCTCTTGAAAGATTCACCCTTTTGCAGGGAACAAAGTCATGAATGAACTGACCAAATTCACCAACCAGATTTCCAAGCCGGATACTTTCGACACGATCCAGATCGGTATTGCCTCGCCAGAGCGCATCCGTTCGTGGTCGTTCGGGGAAATCAAGAAGCCCGAAACTATCAACTACCGCACGTTCAAACCTGAGCGTGACGGCCTTTTCTGCGCGCGCATCTTTGGCCCGGTCAAGGATTACGAATGCCTTTGCGGCAAGTACAAGCGGATGAAGTACAAGGGCGTCGTCTGCGAAAAATGCGGCGTTGAAGTCACCGTGACCAAGGTCCGCCGCGAGCGTATGGGCCACATCGAACTGGCCGCGCCAGTCGCGCATATCTGGTATCTCAAATCGCTGCCGTCGCGTATTGGCCTGCTGCTCGACATTCAGCTCAAACAGCTTGAGCGCATCCTCTATTTTGAAAGCTATGTGGTGATCGAGCCGGGCCTGACCCCGCTTGAGAAATTCCAGCTGCTGACCGAAGACGAACTGCTCGAATATCAGGACGAATACGGCGAAGACGCCTTCAGCGCCGACATCGGGGCCGAAGCGGTCAAGGTGATGCTCATGGAGCTCGATCTTGAACAGGAACGCGACGATCTGATGGAAGAGTTGGCGACCACCAAGTCGACGCTCAAGCCCAAGAAGATCATCAAGCGGCTGAAAGTCGTCGAAAGCTTCATCGATTCGGGCAACCGCCCAGAATGGATGATCCTTGAAGTGATCCCGGTGATCCCGCCCGAACTGCGCCCGCTGGTGCCGCTCGACGGTGGCCGCTTTGCGACCTCCGATCTCAACGATCTCTATCGCCGCGTCATCAACCGCAACAACCGTCTGAAGCGCCTGATCGAACTGCGCGCGCCGGACATCATCGTCCGCAACGAAAAGCGCATGCTGCAGGAAGCGGTCGACGCGCTGTTCGACAATGGCCGCCGTGGCCGTGTCATCACCGGAGCCAACAAGCGTCCGCTGAAGTCGCTGTCCGACATGCTCAAGGGCAAGCAGGGCCGCTTCCGCCAGAACCTTCTGGGTAAGCGCGTCGATTATTCGGGCCGGTCGGTGATCGTGACCGGGCCGGAATTGAAGCTGCACCAGTGCGGCTTGCCCAAGAAGATGGCGCTCGAACTGTTCAAGCCGTTCATCTACGCGCGTCTGGATGCCAAGGGTCTTTCCATGACCCTGAAGCAGGCCAAGAAGTGGGTCGAGAAGGAACGCAAGGAAGTCTGGGACATCCTGGACGAGGTGATCCGCGAGCACCCGGTACTGCTCAACCGCGCGCCGACCTTGCACCGTCTGGGCATCCAGGCGTTCGAACCCGTGCTGATCGAGGGCAAGGCGATCCAGCTGCACCCGCTGGTCTGCTCGGCCTTCAACGCCGACTTCGATGGTGACCAGATGGCGGTCCACGTGCCGCTGAGCCTCGAAGCTCAGCTCGAAGCGCGCGTATTGATGATGTCGACCAACAACATCCTCTCGCCCGCCAACGGCAAGCCGATCATCGTGCCTTCACAGGACATGGTCCTGGGGATCTATTATTTGTCGATGGAACGGCAGGAACGGCACCCCGAATATCTGGAAAACGCCGACGGCACCAAGGTCGAGCGGCTGCCGCGCTTTTCCGATATGGCCGAAGTGCATCAGGCGCTAGAAACCAAGGCGGTCACGCTCCACACCAAGATTCTCGCCCGCGTTCCGCAGGCCGATGAACATGGCAATGTGGCGCTGAAACGCTTTGAAACGACGCCGGGCCGGATGCTGATCGGGGAATGTCTGCCGAAGAACCACAAGGTTCCTTTCGACATCATCAACCGGCTGCTGACCAAGCGTGAAATCGGCGACGTGATCGATCAGGTCTATCGCCACACCGGTCAGAAAGACACGGTGCTGTTCGCCGACGCGATCATGAGCCTTGGTTTCCGCCATGCGTTCAAGGCCGGCATCAGCTTTGGCAAGGATGACATGATCATTCCTGAATCAAAGGAACGGCTGGTCGATGAGACCAAGGCGCTGGTTGCCGATTACGAGCAGCAATATCAGGACGGTCTGATCACCCAGCAGGAAAAATACAACAAGGTGATCGACGCATGGTCGAAATGCGGCGACCTTGTTGCTGACGCCATGATGGACCGAATCAAGGCGACCCCGATCGACGACGACGGCAAGGAAGCGCCGATCAACTCGATCTATATGATGAGCCATTCGGGTGCGCGTGGTTCGCCAGCGCAGATGAAACAGCTTGCCGGGATGCGCGGCCTGATGGCCAAGCCTTCGGGCGAGATCATCGAAACGCCGATCATCTCGAACTTCAAGGAAGGCCTGACCGTTCTTGAATATTTCAACTCCACCCACGGGGCGCGTAAGGGCCTTGCGGATACGGCGTTGAAGACGGCCAACTCGGGCTACCTGACCCGCCGTCTGGTGGATGTGTCGCAGGATTGCACGATCGTGGTTGAGGACTGCAAGACCGAGAACGCGCTGGAAATGCGCGCCATCGTTCAAGGCGGCAGCGTGATTGCTTCGCTGGGTGAACGTGTTCTGGGTCGCACTGTGGCCGAAGATGTCATTAATGCAGCGACCGGCGAAGTCATCGTGAAATCGGGAACATTGCTCGATGAACCGATGGTCAAGGAAATCGAGGCGGCTGAAACCCAGTCGGTCAGGATCCGTTCTCCGCTGGTTTGTGAAGCCGAACAGGGCGTTTGCGGTTCCTGCTATGGCCGCGATCTTGCCCGCGGAACGCCGGTGAATATCGGTGAAGCTGTCGGGGTTATCGCTGCACAGTCCATCGGTGAGCCGGGCACGCAGTTGACGATGCGGACGTTCCACATCGGCGGCGCAGCACAGCTTAATGAAACCTCGCATCTCGAAGCAATTTCCAATGGCCGGATCGAATTGCGCGACATGCCAACAATCACCGACAAGCGGGGCCGCATTCTGTCGCTCGCGCGGAATGGCGAGATCGCGGTGATCGATGCCGAGGGCCGCGAACGCGAAATGCACAAGGTGCCCTATGGTACGGTGTTGATGTTCAAGGACGGCGAGCAGGTGAAGGAAGGTGACCGGTTGGCCGAATGGGATCCGTTCACTCTGCCGATCATCACCGAGCAATCGGGCGTGGTGAAGTATCAGGATCTGATCGAGGGCACAACGCTTGAAGAATTGACCGACGACGCGACCGGCATTGCTCAGCGTGTCGTGACCGAGAACCGGGCAACCGGGCGCAAGAAGAAAGAGGAACTGCGCCCGCGCATGACTCTCTTGAGCGAAGGCCAGACCGAAGACGAAACCGAAGCTCAGCGTTACATGCTCGCCCCTGGCACGACGCTGTCGGTCGAGGACGGGCAGCAGGTCGAGGCAGGCGACATTCTTGCACGTGCCAGCCGCGAGGCCGCCAAGACGCGCGACATCACCGGTGGTCTGCCGCGTGTTGCCGAACTGTTCGAAGCGCGCCTGCCAAAGGATATGTCGGTCATCGCCAAGATTTCGGGAAAGATCGAATTTGTCCGCGAATACAAGGCGAAACGCAAGATCGCGATCATTCCCGAGGAAGGCGATCCCGTTGAATATCTGATTGCCAAGACCAAGGTGATCGACGTCCAGGAAGGCGACTTCGTGAAGAAGGGGGACACGCTGGTTTCTGGCGCTCCGAACCCGCACGACATCCTCGAAGTCATGGGCGTGGAGGCGTTGTCCGAATATATGGTCAACGAAATTCAGGAAGTGTACCGGCTTCAGGGCGTGAAGATCAACGACAAGCACATCGAGGTGATCGTTCGCCAGATGCTGCAAAAGGTTGAAATCACCAATGGCGGCGACACGACCTTGCTTCCAGGCGAGCAGCTCGATCTGGCGGAAATGCTCGAATACAATGCCAAGTTGGGCAAGGGTAAGCAGCCAGCCGAAGGCACGCCGATCCTGCTTGGGATCACCAAGGCCAGTCTGCAAACGCGCAGCTTTATCTCGGCTGCTTCGTTTCAGGAAACGACCCGCGTTCTGACTCAGGCTTCGGTCGAGGGGAAGAAGGATACGCTGGTCGGGCTGAAGGAGAACGTGATCGTTGGCCGCCTCATCCCCGCCGGGACCGGCGCGGGCATGAATCGGATGCGGGTCACCGCCAACAGCCGCGATGCGGCGCTGAAAGCGGCTTGGAAAAAGCAGCAGGATGCCCTCGTCGCTGCCGATGCGGTCGAGGCTGAACCAGCAGCTGATGCGGTTCCTTCCGAGGAAGCGATGAAAGCTGCGATGGCTGCTTCAGCCGAAGGTGCCGGCGCAAGCGAGTAAAAGCGACTGACAGGGAAGATAGCGAGGCCCCGGCGGAGAAATTCGCCGGGGCCTTTTGCTTTTGTACCATGCGCGGCCTATTCTTTCGGGACAGTTACAAAGGGGTTGCGGATGCGCCTGATGCTTGCTCTGTTGCTTGGTTCCTTGCCGCTGGCCGCCTGTCAGCCTGCCGATGCTCTATCTGGGGCGCTGCCGACTGCTGCATCCTGGCCTATCCCGGCCACGCTTACCGGTGAATACCGAGTTGCAGCAATCGACGGGCAGGAAGTCGGCGGCGGGATTGGGATTGCGCTGACGGTGACGGACAGCATGATCTGGTTTGATCCGCGCTGCGCCGGGTTCAGCTGGACCTACGCCTATTCGGGCGGTGCGCTGACCATGGAGAGACCGGAAAGGTCGCGTTTTGAGGGTGGGCCGTATGTCGCTAGCCGGATGAGGCCAACTTGCCGGATCGCAGTCCATCCCGAACAACAACGTCTGGCTGCGGCGCTGGATGCTGCGGCCCGTGCGCAAAAAGTGCCGTCAAACGGGATAGAACTCAGCGGCGGCGGGCATAGCGTTACGCTCTACGCTCAATAACGTTTTGCATTAATAAACGCTATTGCGAAGCACTCGCAATTATATCATAATCTGTGTGTTTTCCCTTGAAGCCCGCAGGAGCAGCATGACCCAAAGCCGCAGCACTTTCGCAGCCGCGAAAGCCACCATCGCCCGCCTCGCCGAACCGCCTTGCATGGCCCATCTCAATCCGATCGCGGCGCGTTTCATTTATTCCTTGCGCCTGATCGCGTTGCATCAAAGGGTGCGGCGCGATCCGGTTGCGGAACTCGCGGTGCGGCTCAGCAGCGTCGATGCTGCGGCTAAGACGCTTGCCTTGAGCTACACGATCAGCGCGGCCTGGCCCGAAAATCTCCATGTCTCGCCGTTTTGCTGCGGTTTGATGAGCCACGATGAGGCCTCGATTGCAGCGCTGATAGAAACCGTGGTTGCCCGCGACCGACAGCGTTTCGATCAGACCATTGCAGGTCTGGTCAGGCCTGATCGTTTCGAACGGATATGGGATGCCGCGCAGGACCTTGTCATGGCAGAGCTGCGGGCGCGCTGAACCGCTTGCCGGGGCGCTGGCCACGCTCTAACGGCAGCGCCTATGAACTCAACAATGCCAACCACCCGTTTCGCTCCTTCGCCCACTGGCCGGCTGCATGTAGGAAATATCCGCACCGCGCTGCACAATTGGATGCTGGCTCGCAAGGCTCGCGGCACCTTCTTTCTGCGCATCGACGATACCGATGCGGAACGCAGCCGCGAGGAATATGTCGAAGCCATCCGCGCCGATCTCGCATGGCTCGGAATCGAGGCAGATCAGGAATATCGTCAGTCGCTGCGCAAAGACCTGTATGAGGCTGCTTTCCAAGCCTTGCGTGTCGGAGGCCGCATATACCCCGCCTACGAAACGAGTCAGGAACTGGAGATCAAGCGCAAAATCCTGCTCAGCCGCGGCCTTCCGCCCATCTATGATCGCGGCGCGCTGAACCTGACGGAAGAGCAGCGCGCTGCGAAGGAGGCCGAAGGCGTGGCCCCGCATTGGCGCTTCAAGCTTGACCATGATGAGCCGATCGCTTGGGAAGACGGCGTGCGCGGCACGGTCAAGTTCGACCCCGCACAGCTATCCGATCCTGTCATCCGCCGCGCCGATGGATCGTGGCTCTACATGCTGCCCAGCACGGTGGACGATGTCGATATGGGCGTTACGCAGGTGCTGCGCGGGGAAGATCACGTCTCCAACACTGCGGTCCAGATTCAGATGTTCACCGCAATGGGCGCTGAGCCTCCCGCCTTCGCGCATGAGGCGCTGCTGGTGGGCAAGGAAGGCAAGCTGTCCAAGCGGCTTGGATCGCTCGGCTGCGATTCGTTCAGGCAGCGCGGGATCGAACCCGAAGCGATCATCGCGCTGCTGGCGCGGCTCGGCACGTCGCAGCCGGTGGAACCAATTGCGGATCGCGCGGCGCTACTGGAGACATTCGACCTTTCCACCTTTGGCCGCGCGCCTGCAAAATTCGACGATGCCGATCTAGATCGGATCAACACCGCCGTCGTCCACGCCATGCCCTATGACGCGGTGAAGCACCGCTTGCCCAAGGGCATGGACAAGGCGGGGTGGCACGCGGTGCAACCGAATATCGCCACACTTTCCGACGTCGATGAATGGTGGCGGCTGGTCACCGGGCCGATCACGCAGCCCGAATTTTCAGACGAGGACCGCACCTATCTGGCGCTGGCAGCCGCGGCGCTGACATGGGGGGATGACCCGTGGGGCGCGCTGACCACGGCGCTTAAGGAAGCGACGGGCCGCAAGGGCAAAGCCTTGTTCCTGCCGCTGCGACAGGCGCTCACCGGCATGGACCACGGCCCCGACATGGGCGAATTGCTGCCGCTGATCGGTGAGGATGAGGCGCGGGCGCGGTTGGAGCAGGCTGGGGGGCGCTAAAGTGAAAGCAAGGGCGCTCATCGATCACAGAGAGGGATATTTGATATGAAGAGGCTCATCGTTCTAGGCGCGTTTGCAGGGGCGCTCCTGCTTGCGGTGCCAGCCCAGGCAAGCTCATCCGAATGTGCCGATCCTGCAACTGCTCCTGTCGACATAGAACGGACCATCGAAGATTTCTTCGATGCGTTGCGTCAGGAAGACAAGGCACCCTTTAAGCGTCTGACGACCCCTTCATTTTATGCCTTTGATGTTGGGGAGCGCTTTCCCGATTCCTCGCTTGCCGATGCTGTTCGCAGTGCTCTCGACAAGGGCGTTGAAATCAATTGGATGCTGGGGCCGATGGATACAAAGGTCCGCTGCAACATCGCATGGTCTCAATGGGAGAACTCTGGCAGTGCGGGCACACCGCCCGATGTTCGACCGATAAAATGGCTGGAATCTGCGGTGCTTGTTCACCAGGACGGGCGCTGGAAGCTCGATTTTTTCCATTCGCAGCGGGCTAATCCGGAATAGGCCACCGGAAAGGCTGACGCCTACGTAACGCCAATCACCCTAAACCCCGCGCTTCTCCAACTCGTCGCCCTTCAGCGTCACGACGTGCAGCAAATTTGTCGCGCCCGGTGTTCCGAAGGGGACGCCGGCCAGCACGATCTGCTTTGACCCGGCGGTGCCGAAGCCGTGGCGTAGGGCCATGCGCTTGCCCTTGGCGATCATCTCTTCAAAGCTGCCGATATCCTTTGTCGCCACCGCATGCGCGCCCCATAACAGCGCCACACGCCGGGCGGTGCGCATTGACGGAGTGAGCACTAGCATCGGCGTCGCCGGACGTTCTCGCGCGACCCGCCTTGCGGTCGATCCGCTGGCTGTGAACACGGTGATCGCGCTGATCGGGACGGTGTCGGCGATGGTCATGCATGCATGGCTCAGCGCGTCGGCGGTGGTCGCATCGGGCGTGGTGTCGAGCAGCCGTACGCGCTCCTTGTAGCCTTCGTCGCGTTCCACCTGTGCGGTGATGCTGTGCATCATGGCGACCGATTCCTCGGGCCAGTCACCCGCCGCGCTTTCCGCTGACAACATCACTGCGTCGGCCCCATCGTAAACTGCATTGGCGACGTCGGAGACTTCCGCTCGGGTCGGTGTCGGGCTTTCGATCATGCTTTCCAGCATTTGTGTCGCCACGATCACGGGCTTACCCGCTAGGCGGCTGGCGGCGATGATCCGCTTTTGCAGCGGCGGCACTTCAAAGGGTTCGAGTTCCACGCCCAGATCGCCGCGCGCGACCATGATGCCGTCGGACAATTCTATGATCCCGTCGAGCCGCCGAAGCGCCTGCGGTTTTTCAATCTTGGCGCAGAGTGCCGGGCCGTTGCTGCCGCTGGAATGGGCGGCGATCAGCTTGCGTGCCTCGGCCATGTCTTCGGGCCGCTGGACGAAACTGAGCGCAATCCAGTCTGCGCCCTGTTCGACTGCAAAGGCGAGGTCTTTCTTGTCCTTGTCGGTAAGCGCGGGGATCGGAACCTCGGCATCGGGCACGTTCACGCCCTTGCGGTCGGATATGACCCCGCCGACCTCGGCAGAGCAGAAAATGCGATTCTCATCCGCTTCCTTCACCACCAGTTTGATCTTGCCATCGTTGATGAGCAGGCGCTGGCCCCGCTCCATGATGCCGAACAATTCGGGGTGAGGCAGACACACCCGGCTGTCGTCACCGGGAGTGGGGTCGCGGTCGAGCGTGAAATGGCCCGAATGACGGATGACCGCCTTGCCGTCCTTGAACGTGCCGACGCGCAGCTTTGGACCCTGCAAATCGGCAAGGATCGCAATCGGGCGCGCAAACTCCTTTTCCAGCGCGCGGATGGCAATGATCGCCGATTCGTGGTCAGCATGGGTGCCGTGGCTCATATTCACGCGGAAGGCGTCAGCCCCGGCTTTGAACAATTTGCGCAGCATTTCAGGCGATCGGCTGGCAGGACCAATAGTTGCAAGAATTTTGACCTTGCGCCCGCGTGGATCGAATCTGGTATTATCGGTTCTTGCCATGGTGTTCCTGACCCCGTTTTGCCCTGCTATGGCACAGCAAGTTTGCAACTCAAGGAAAAGCCAAATGAATGATGCTCAAGATCCGCTGGATGCGCTCGACGATCAACATGCCGCCGCTGCGTTTCGCCGGCTCGTCCGCCATCTGCGCCACCGCCACGATGCCCAGAATATCGAATTGATGGGACTTGCGGGATTTTGCCGCAACTGCCTGGCCGATTGGATTCGCGATGCAGGATATGCCGGGGACAAGGAGGCTGCGCGCCAGCTTATCCACGGAATGCCGACGGAAGAATGGAAGGCCACGCGCCAGACTCCGGCGAGCGAAGAACAGATCGCGGCGATGGAAAAAAGCCTGACCCGCAACAAGCCAGATTTGCGTTAGATCGCTCTTGGTTCGGGCCCGCGTTCCAGCCGGAACAATTCAACTTCGCCGTAACTTTTGGGCAAGATCACGCGGCCCACCGGGGTGAAATGACAATCGTTGCAATCGTCCATTAGCAGCGCCGCGGCAAAGCTTTCGGTGCAATAGACCCCGCCAACCGGTGTCACCGGTTCAATCCGCGCGGTGCGGTTGACTTCGCCGCCATACCACAGCCGGTTGCCGGTGATGCGGTCGGTGCCCACCCAGATGGGTCCGTAATGCACCCCGGTCCGCATCCCCGCGATCGCGCCTTCGGGGATCAGTCCGGGAGGAATATCGCTGAGTTCTTCCTGCAATTTCAGGGCAATCTGCGCGGCCGTGCGCGGTTCATCAATCACTGCATAGATTGCATCGCCCCAAGTGTTGCGAAACTCCACATGGTCGCCAAAATCGTTGAGGACCTTACCGATGCGGCCCATGATAATGTTCATGAAATCGGGTAGAACGCGCTCACCAATCCGCGAAAAACCCTTGTAATCGGCAAAGATGATCGACCGGATTTCGCGCCGCGTCCCGCCGCTTATTTTGGCGCGTTGGGGAAAGGTCAGGTTGCGCGGCACCGGCCCGGCGGCAATCGTCACGGTTTCGCGCCCCAATTGCTGCCACAGCCGCATATCGGCCTTTGTCCCGGCGATACCGGTTGCCGAAAAACTGGCAAAATTATCGGAAACAACAGCGAATTGCACCGCTTCGCACCCACGTTTTTGAGAGCGCAAGACGGCCAGCCCCATGGCGTAGAGCGTATTGTAGGCGAATTGATTGTCATCGCCGACATAATCGCTCGGCGTTGCGAAATTGACCGTTTTTGCGGCATTGCGACACGCCTTGTAGCGCGCCAGCCAGTCCTCGCCTCCGCACAGCACGCTTTCAGCGATGAAATCGGCCTCGGCAAAGGGCAGCACGACGTTCAATTCCGCGCCGCGTTCCAGCAGTGCCTCGGCAATCAAAATATCCGCGCCGCAGGCCAGCGGCCCAAACCCGACCGCAATGTCGCGCGCTTCCAACTGTTCGCGTATGCGCGCGGCGAGTGCGACTTCGGCTTCGCTGCCGGTGTTGAACATATGCCCGCAAAACACCGCGACATTGCCCTTGTGCAGTGCCGGGTCAATGTCGGTTGACTCCGCCACCGGGTTAAACACCGGACTATCGGGCAAGACGTGCCTCCGCTTCGCTGATGAGTTCAATATTGCGCTGCTCAATCGCATTGAGATTGACCGTGTCGGTGCGCGGAGAATACCAGTCGAACCGCGAAAAATAGCTGCGCAGCGCGTCATCCTCGAACCGGAAGCCGCGCCTTGCGTAGATTTCATTACGGGCAATCCGCAATGCCCCGGCGTTGAGCCCGGCCAGCTCGGCATAGTCAAGCTGGCGGGTGCTCGAATCGGCGAACACCATTCCGCCTGGCCCGACCGGCACTTGCGGCAGGTTTTCCGGCGCGCGCGCCGTGTCATTGCCAAGCAGCCGGATCAGCCTGCGGTAGATAAAGCCGCGGCTTCCGTCTGAAAGTTCAACCTGCCACCATGATCCATCTTGCCGCCAGGTGCTGAAGCTTTCGCCTTCGCGCACCGTGCCAACAATCGGTGACCTGGTGGTCGGCCGTGCGCGGACATTGCTAAATCCATCGGCATCCTCGACCGTGGCAAACAGCCATTCGCGCCGATCCGGGACCGGCGACGGCACCGGTTCGTTCGAACTGCCAGTTGCAGCGGTTTCGCCCGCCTCTTCGGCCTGAGCGGCATAATCTGCCGCCTCGACGACGGGTTCATCGTCAGCCTTGCCGCTATCATCCTCGCGCGCACCAAGGCCAAAGAGCACAATCAACACCGCCGCAAGGATGGCGATCAGTGCCACCACAAGCCCAGCGATGATTGGCCAATTCGATGCGGTATGCGGCGCGGCCTGCGGCGCGGGCGAATATTGCGGGCTTGGCGGAGACGGACTTGGGGGCGGTGGGGCATGCGCAATATCCGCCGGGGGTGCCGAAACGCTTCCCCCGTCATGGCTTCCGCGCGGGCCGCAAAGTGCGGCAAGGCTTTGCTTGACCTTGGACCATCCGGGATGATCGCTTTCCCCGTTCCAGTCGCCGATGGAGGCGCATTGTATCTGGTTGAACGGCAGCGGCGGGAGCACCTCGCCAATGGATGTCTGGATCAGCTTTTTCTGATTGCGCGCAACGTCGGCTTCGGCGCGGACCCATTCAGATTTGGCCGCCGTTTCGGACCAGACCACGACCGCCGCCTTGGCCGCGCCGATCTTTGCAGTGATCACGTCGCCATAGCTCATATGCGGCGGCAGGTCGGCATCCCACCACACCTGATACCCTTCGCTTGCGATCATGCGCGCAAGCATTCCGACTTTTTCTGCGTCGGCGCGCGAATAGGAAACGAACACATCGACCACGGCCACTCCCCATCGCTGGTCCGCCAAGAATTTCCTATCCCTACAGCATGGTGATTGACAAGCAACCCGGTGGAGAATGGGTAAGTCATCGCTGTGCAGACGATACGAGACTGGTAAGCGAGTCCCGACAACTCACACTGATTCTCTTGGAGCATTTTTATCATGGCCGACAGCCAAACCGCGCAAGATGCGCAACCCACCGACGACCGCTTGCGGCTTTTGATTGAGCGGATTGAGCGGCTTGAGGAAGAAAAAAAGGGCATCGCCGACGACATCCGTGATGTCTATGCCGAAGCCAAGGCGGTCGGTTACGATGCCAAGATCATGCGCCAGATTGTACGCCTGCGCAAAATGAAGCCCGACGATCGCAGCGAACAGGAAATGATCCTCGACACTTACAAGGCCGCGCTGGGCATGGGCTAATTCCGGGCGGTGCTATTTGCTGCGGTCCATTGTATTTTCCTTTCCGTGTATTATGTCGATAACACAGCGACTTGAGGAGATAATATATGGCTGGGCCTTGGAAAGACGCGCGCGGGATTATCGTTACCACCACACCCACCATCGAAGGTCACCCGATCCAGGAATATTGCGGAATCGTGGTGGGTGAGGTGATTGTCGGTGCGAACCTGTTCCGCGATCTGTTCGCCAATATCCGCGACATCGTTGGTGGACGCTCAGGCAGTTACGAACGCATCCTTGCCGATGCGCGCAATCAGGCAATCGAGGAATTGCAGGCCGAATGCGCATCGCGCGGCGGCAATGCAGTGGTCGGCGTGGACCTTGATTATGAAGTCATAGGCGACACCGGATCAATGCTGATGGTCAGCGCCAGTGGGACTGCGGTTAAGATTTGATCGGATGGTCGAGGTTCGCCGTCTGGTTCCGGGTGATCTTGCCGGTTTCCGCGTGATGAATGCGCTGTTTTCGGATGTCTTTGAAGAGCCGGAAAACTACGTCGATCACCCACCGGGCGAAGCTAATGTTTTGGACTGGCTCGCCAATACTACAAACATTGGCGTTCTCGGGTTGGTTGACGGAGAGCCGAGGGGAGCGATTGCCGCCTATATCTTGCAAAAGTTTGAGCAGCAGCGGAGCGAAGTGTTTATCTACGACCTTGCCGTTCTCGAATCGCACCGGCGCATTGGACTGGCTACCGCGATGATCGAGGAAGTGCGGCGGATTGCCCGCGAGGCGAGTGCCTGGACGGTGTTCGTTCAAGCCGATGTCTTTCCTGAAGACGAGCCCGCTCGGGCGCTGTATCGCAGCCTTGCGCAGAGCGAGATCACCGCGCTGCATTTCGATATTGAACCCTGATCAACTGCGCTCCTCATTGGGCCAAAGCCGATAGCGCGGCGAGCGATACGGCGACGCTGTTGTGCGCAGCATGGAGCAACATTGCCGCCCAGAGTCCGACCTGCACCCGGACATAGCCCAGCAGCGCGCCCAGTACGAATTGCGGAAGCACCAACGGCAGCAGGATTGCGAGTGACCTCCAATCCGACAAAGCATCAAAATTGAACAGGTGCACCAAAGCAAAGGACAGCGCGGCAAACCAGAAAATGCCGGGGTAGGCCCGCACAAACCATCGCATCGGCGGGCGCTTGTTCAAACTCACCAACGCGCAAAACGCCACTATCAGTCCGACAATTGCCAAAATGGCGGCGACAATCGGCGCGCTGGCATGGGTTAGAATTGCACCGCCAAGACCCACCAACGCCGCTACCAGCGCCGCAATATGGGCAAGTCGTCCCGACAGCCAGCTACGAAACAGCAGTTCCTCGAACACGGGCGCTGCCACAACCACCCCAAGAATGATAATCGAGGTGAACTCCATTCCTGCCAACGCCGTCTTGGGCAGGTAAACGCCAAAAGCCACTGCGATGCTCGCGGCCGTGATCAGTCCCAACATCACGATCATATCAAGTGCAAAGATACGCGCCAGCAAAGTCAGAGGCCTATCCAGCCGCTCCGTTTCTTCCAGCGACGGGTGCCGCATGAACGCTGCGGCCTTGCGCCATTCGTCCACCATGGACGGCGCAGCTTGCCGCATAGCCCTAGTCGGCATTCCTGCGAGCGGGACGGGCAGCGTGTGGGGGCTTGTCGGCATATCGCTCATCGGTCTAATGCGCTTTCACTAATCTCCCGCTTAAGACGCAAAAAGAGTTCCCATGGCAGGCCATTCCAAATTCAAGAATATCATGCACCGCAAGGGTGCGCAGGACAAGAAACGCTCCAACCTGTTTTCAAAGCTCAGCCGTGAAATCACGGTCGCTGCAAAGATGGGCACGCCCGACCCGGATATGAACCCTCGTCTGCGGCTGGCGGTCAACACCGCCAAGGCGCAGTCCATGCCCAAAGACAATATTCAGCGGGCGATCGACAAGGCGAGCGCTGGCGACGGCGACAATTACGAACAGGTCCGTTACGAAGGCTATGGCCCCGGCGGCAGCGCGATCATTGTCGAAACTTTGACCGACAACCGCAACCGCACCGCCACCGCCGTGCGCACCGCGTTCAGCAAACATGGCGGCAATCTGGGCACCGAAGGATCCGTGCAGCACGGGTTCGAGCGGCTGGGATTGATCGAATATCCGGCCAGCGCCGGGGACGAGGAAAAGGTGCTTGAGGCCGCGATGGAGGCGGGGGCCGATGACATCGAAAGCTCCGAAGATGGCCATGCGATCTGGACTGCCCCTGATGATTTGCATCAGGTCGCCAGCGATCTGGAAAAGGCGCTGGGCGAAGCGCCAAGCGTCAAACTCGCCTGGAAACCCAACATCACGGTCGCCATGGACGAACAGGGCGCGTCAACCTTGCTCAAGCTGATCGATGTGCTCGACGATGATGACGACGTGCAGACCGTTTGGGGTAATTACGAAATCAGCGATGAATTGATGGAAAAACTGGCCTGATGTGGGCTTTCGTTGCGAAAGCGCTGCTGGCTGGCGTTATGATCGCGGCGATTGCAGAGGTTGGGCGACGGTTGCCGACTACAGCGGCGCTCATTGCGTCCTTGCCTCTAGTTTCGATTCTCGGGATGGTTTTCCTTTGGTATTCACGTCCTGACGCGGAGAATATGGCGCAGAACGCTCAGGCGACCTTCTGGTTCGTATTGCCGAGCCTGCCGATGTTACTGCTGATCCCCGTGATGCTGCGCTCGGGTGCCGGGTTTTGGGTGGCACTTGTGGCTGGCTTTGTGCATAACGTGCTGCTGTATCTTGCGATGGTCTGGTTCGGGCCGCGCATAGGCCTGCGACTGTGACGCTGCGAGATTTGCTTTTTGTGATTGTCCTGCTGTCAGCGTTTGCTCTTGCAATCGCTTGGCGCGTCGGCTGGCGGATCGGGCTGTAGCGTGAGCGTGATCATCTTGGGCCTTGATCCTTCACTTACTTGCACCGGCTGGGGTGTGATTAGGTTGGAGGGATCGCGGCTGTCGCATATTGCCAACGGCCAGATTTCAACCAGCACCAAGGCGCCGATGGCGGACCGGCTGGCGCGGCTTCACGCTGGGATCGCAGAGGTCATTGCGCAGCAACGGCCCGACCGCGCCGCATGCGAAGAAGTGTTTGTGAACGATAATCCGCAATCTACGCTCAAACTGGCGCAGTCGCGCGGCGCGGTGTTGGCGGCGTGCGGCGCGGCCGGGCTGAGGGTTAACGAACACGCCGCGCGGCTGGTGAAGAAAGCAGTGGTCGGCACCGGCGGCGCCGACAAAATGCAGGTCGCTGCGATGGTGAAAGTGCTGCTGCCCGGCGTCACGATTGCCGGCTCTGACGCCGCTGATGCGCTCGCGGCGGCGATTGCGGATGCCCATCTCGCTCCGAGAGCGGGGTGCAAGGTGGAATAACTCCTAGAGGCTTACGGTTGCGTTTGGCAAAACTAGGCCGATTGTCCGTTCGATCCATGCATCGTCACTGGATTCAGCCATCACGATCAAACGAACGTATAGCGCGCCGGCAATGGCCGCGAACAAAGTGTCAGTGTCGCAATCCTCAGGTAGTTCGCCACGATCAATTGCCCGTGCGAAGATCGGCGCAACGTCCTTGCGCCGACGTTCCCATAACAATTTGGCCTGCGAGGCAAACTCGGGCTCGGTCCTGCCCATAAGACTCGCCGCGATCGCAGCCCGACCGGTCGAGCTTTCGATAAACGCACCGATCTGGCGCAGCATTGCTGCAAGATCGCCGCGAAGGCTATCGGTATCCCCGATCTGGATCCGGTCCGCCGCTGTTGCTGCCAATGCGTCGCCGACGAGAAATATCGGTTCGGGCCAACGACGATAGAGCGTGGCGCGCCCGACGCCTGCCTGCTCGGCCACACGCTGAAATGTCACGGCCGCAATGCCGCCCACCTCCAGCAGTGCTATCGTGGCGGCAAAAATCCGTTCGGTGACATCCGAGGTTCTACCGCCCGGCCGTTTGATTGCCGCTTTGCGCAGCGGCGCTGTCGGCATCCCGCTTGACACGGCATCTCCTTAATGGGGCATATGTATTGGTAATAGTGAGTCGTCAAAGGATGGCAAGCGCGGGCCCGACCACCAAAGGGTCCGACCAGAAACGGGGATGCCAATATGAATGTGGCAAGAGTCATAATCGTCGGAGGCGGCCCGGTCGGGCTGGGTGCAGCGCTGGAACTCAGCCGCTTCGGCGTGCCGAGCGTACTGATCGAGAAGCGTGCCAGCACCTCATGGCACCCCAAGACCCGCAATTTCAACACCCGGACAATGGAGATCGCGCGCGGCTGGGGCATTGCCACCTACTAGCGGCTGCGCAGTATCGACTGCCCGCCAGGCTGGAAAAGCCCGATCCGGTTCCTTGAAAGCGCCTGCGGAGAGCAATTCGGCCAGATTGAATCGCTCGGTTTCAAAGGGCCGGGGCGCGACGTCAGCCCTGCCGAACCGACCATGACTTCGCAAGACAGGATCGAGGAGATCATGCTTGAGGCGCTGCGTGCCCGTGGTCTGGTTGACCTGCGCTTTTCTACTGAGGCTGTGCGATTAATTCGCGGCGGTGAGGACGGCGATTTCGATGTCGCTCCTGAGGTTCGCAATGACCTCACTGGTGAAAAAGAAATCATTTTCGGATGCGCAATGGTTGCCGCGGACGGGGCGGCGAGCCCGATGCGCGATGCGCTCGGCCTCAAGCTTGAAGGGCAGCGCGCGGTCAAGCAGTTGGTGAACTGCTACTTCTGGGCCGACATCGAGCGTCATATTGAGGGCCGCAAGGGCGTGCTGCTGTTCGTGCATAACGACCAGGCGACCGGGGCGTTGCAGCCGCTCGACGCGAAGGGCAGGTGGCTGTCTCAGATAAACGTCGAGCCCGAACAATTCTCGCTCGAATACTTCACAAAGGAGCGCGCGGCTGAGTGGGTCCGCGCGGCCGCCGGCGTGCTTGATCTTGATGTGGAGGTGATGTCGGTAGGATTGTGGGAACTGAACGCCACGACTGTGGACCATTTCACCAAGGGCCGCGCCCTTGTGTGCGGCGATGCGGCGCACCAGTTTCCGCCAACTGGCGGGCTGGGCGTCAACACCGGCCTGCAAGGGATGCACGATGCGATGTGTAAATTGGCGCTCTTTGCGCAGGGCAAGGCAGGCTGGGATCTGATAAAAACCTATAACGACGAACGGCGACCGGTGTCCAAGGCGATCGTGATGCAGTCCTATATTAACTCCTCTAACGTGAAGCGCATCAATGTCGCATCGGCGACCGGCGGTGACAGCGGACTTTCGACCGAAAAGATCGAGTCGAAATCGCGCCGTTACGGGAATCACCTCGGGGTTGAATTCGGGAGCTGGTATTGCTCCGCCGCGGTCATGCTGGACGGGACCACGCCCGACCATGCGGACGATCCCTACTCGGACTATGTCCCGGCGGCGGCGCCCGGCTGCCGCGCGCCGCATGTGTGGCTGGGTCAGCCGGAAGACCAGCTTTCGACACTGGACCTGTGCGGGCCCAGCTTCACAATTCTGGTTGGCCCTGGCGGCAAGGATTGGGAAGCCGAGGTCGATGCCGCGCGCCGGGATTTCGGTCTTCCCATCGCCTGCTACCGCGTCGGTAGCGCCCGATTGCATGATAATGGCGCATTCCTCGCCGCCTATGCGGTCGAAGCCGATGGCGCAGTGCTGGTAAGGCCCGATGCGCATATCGCTTGGCGCGCGCAGTCTTTTGCAGATGCTGACACTACGCTGGCCGCAGCACTTGAGCAGATATTGCACCGGGATCCGGCCTAGTGAGCAGCCCCTTCACGGTCGCAGCGATCGGCTGTTCTGGCCATGTTACGCAGCCCTTTATAGAGGGATTTGTCGATCTCGGCGTCACGCTGCGTATCCTTGCGCGCCGATCCGAAGAAGTGCGCAAAAAATACCCCCACGCCGAGATCATCGGTGGCAGCATGATGGATGCAGGCGGTGTCGAGCGTGTGGCCAAGGGCGTGGATGCGGTGTTCCTCGTGACGCCAATGCGAAGCGCGCCAATCCACCCCATCGACGCGCTTCGGCTTGGCCAGCCTACTTAAAGTGCGCGGCCAGCTGGGCCTCGAGCTGCGCCAACGTCACGTAACCGTCTCTGTCGGTATCGATGCGGCTGAAATTCGAAGCAAGACGAGTCATTCCTCCATCTCTGGCTTCCTGCTGGGTCAGCTTGCCATCCTGATTCTTGTCGGATGCTCTGAACTTGGTACGCAGCTCGGTCAGCCGATCCTGATAGGCATCGGCGTGGGCCGCTGGGGCAAGGGTCATTGCGACTGCAGAAAGCACTACCAATTTGACAAGGGTCTTCATATGGAATTCTCCTTCGGGGTCATGGACATAGGGTTGGGACGGTCGAGCAAACAGGTTGACAAGACGCTCACCAAGTTGCGCCTTTTGAAGCAATATAATGCATAACATTAACGTAGGCCATACACGCGAACAAGTGCTTGTCAGGGCAGCGTCGGAACCTGCCGTAGTCGGGCGGACACCGTCGCGCATCCGTCACTTGCTGAAGATCAACCCGGCAAAGTCACCCGAACGGCGCCAGGCATCGATGTGCCGGAAGAAGCCCCCGGCGCCGCCGGGGTGACCTTGCGAGCGGCGGAACTTCTCGTTCCAACCCTGCCCTTCATTGTTCCAGAAACCGGGCGTGCATTCGGCCGAGGTGATCATCGAGGGCGGCGCTGTCAGGATCAGCTTGACCCATTCCGACACGGCCTCTTGTGTGGGCTCGATCTCAGCATAGCCATGTCGCTCGGCATGGGCGACCACTTGCGCGATGGTGGCGGCATGATCGACGATGTTGTGCGGGATGTTGGAGACCATGTTGGCCCCCTGGTTCATCTGCACCGCAAATGCGTTGGGAAAGCCGTGCATGTGGAGGCCGTGGAGGGTCTGCAAACCTTCGGCCCAATATTCGGACAGCATCTGCCCGCCGCGCCCCTTGAGATCGAAGCCGGTCTTGAGCTGGAAATTGGCCCCATATTCGAATCCCGAAGCATAGACGATGCAGTCGACTTCGTAGTGTTTGCCGCCGACCTTCAGACCGGTTTCGGTGATCTGTTCAACACCCTTGCCGTCGGTGTCGACCAGGATGGTGTTGGCTGCGTTGTAGGCGGCAAGGTATTCGTCGCTGAAGCAGGGGCGCTTGCACAGCTGCGAATACCACGGCTTCAAGTGCTCAGCGGTGTGCGGATCTTGTACCACGGTTTCCACCCGGGCGCGGATCTGCTCCATCTTCTCGATATCTGCGTCCTCGAACGCTGCCCGCACCCGCGCGGTGCTTTGCTGGCCGGGCGCGGCCCCAAACACCTTGCGCAGCCGAGCGAGGAGCCGGGCCAGCCACAGCGGCGTGCCGCCCAGCGCCTTTTCTCGGATGCGGCGCGAGATTTCGGTCCAGCCGTCATTGATCAGATCCTCGGTCGGCAGGCCGCCGCCCATGTTTTCGAGGAAATTGTCCATCCAGCGCTGCTGCCAACCAGACCTTGCGATGCTTTCGAACCACTGCGGATCGATCGGATGATTGTTACGAGTATCAACCGAGGACGGCGTGCGCTGGAACACGAAGAGCTGGCCCGCGGTCCTTGCGAGCTGCGGGATGCATTGCACCCCCGTGGCCCCGGTGCCGATCACCGCGACCCGTTTGTCGGACAGCTTGTCCATCGGCGCGCCCTTCGCGTCCCCGCCAGTGTATTCGTAATCCCATCGGCTGGTGTGGAACGACTTGCCCTTGAAGGTGTCGATCCCCGGAATGCCCGGCAGCTTGGCCACGTGCAGCGGGCCGGTGCCGATGGCGACATATTTTGCGGTAAAATTGTCGCCGCGGTTGGTGGTGATCCGCCAAACCCGCGCGGCCTCCTGCCATTCGATGCTCGACACCTCAGTGTGGAACAGGGCCTTGTCATAGAGTCCGTAATGCTCGGCGATCCGTTCGCAATGGGCGAGGATTTCGGGGCCGCGGACGTACTTCTCGCTTGGGCGATAGCCGGTCTCTTCGAGCAGCGGCAGATAGATCATCGCCGCCGTATCACAGCGCGCGCCGGGATAGCGGTTCCAGTACCAGGTGCCGCCGACCCCGCCGGCCTTGTCGATCAGGCGAAAGCTGTCGATCCCGGCCTCCTTGAGCCGCGCGCCGACCACGAGGCCCGACATGCCCGCCCCGACAAAGGCAAAGGTGGTGTGATCGGCCACCGGCTCGCGCTCGGTATAGGGTGTGTAGGGATCGGCTGCGAGCGCGGCGAACTTGCCCGAGAGTCGCTGATATTGGTCATTGCCTTCGGGTCGCAGCCGTTTCGCCCGCTCAGCGGCGTATTTCGCCTTGATATCAGCCTGGTCGAGCGCCGTCGTCATCTTGTTTGCCCTTACCTGAGTTGGCCCCCGCTTCGGGTGTCTCGCCGTCACAAACGGGGTGCAGTCGCCATCCGGACGCACCAAAGCGCCGCCGCAGCGCTGATGCTGCGACGCTCAGAGACTTAATGCATCACATTAGAAAGTCAAGCGAGCGGGGTAATCGCCTTGGCCAATGCCACGATGCCTATGCCCCGAGATAGGCGGCAATGCAGGTGGCCGCGTCCTTCACTGCGTCTTCAATCGGCGGCGCGGTTCCGGCCTCGACCTTCCCGGCATAATCGGCCGCTTGAACCAGCGAGATCATGAAGCTGTGGCGCATCCGCGAGACGAGTTTGTCGGGCGGCACATGCGGCAGGCAGGAAACCAGCTCTCCGCGCAGCCACAACAGGCTTTCCAGGCCCGCCTCGACCGTCGATTGCGACAGGTCAAAACGCGGGTCGGTGCCGAATTGCAGCGCAAAGCTGACATACATCCGGCCGCTCTCTTCAAGGCATGCTTCCATGAAGGGGCCGATTGCCGCTTCGATAAGCGCCACCACGCGGGCGTTCGGATCGCTTTCGTCGACCCTCTGAAGCCGGACAGCCCGCTCCGCCTCGATCGCACGATATTTCTGCGTGAAGACTTCCCTGATCAGGCCTTCGATGCTGCCGAAATGGTAATGCACCGCGCTGGGATTGCGGGCGCCAGCATCGGTCGTGATCATCTTTACTGAGACCGAGCCAATGCCCCTTTCGGCAATCAGCCGCTCGGCCGATCGCAGCAATTCGGCCTTGGTGTCCTGACGACTTGATACTTCCATAACACCCGCTAATAATGCCAAGCATTAGAATGGCAATGCCGTGTCTTATCATTGCTCCCAAGGAGATAGCAAGCGGAGGGCAAGCAATAAGGCAAAGGCATGGAGCGTCCTGGGGAGAGCGCCTGTGAATGAAGCTGATCACGGCGCTGTTGCCGCAAAGCCTGTGGCAGGCACGCCTCCGCTGGGGCGCTGGACGAAGCTGGCGTTTGGTTTCGGCGCAGTCGCCCCGGGCGTGACGACGGGCGGTTTCGAATTTTTTCTGCTCATCTATTACAGCCAGGTGGTTGGGCTTGATGCCCGGCTGGTTGGGCTGGCAATCCTGATCGCGCTGGTCTGCGATGCGATCAGCGATCCCATCGTCGGCTATTGGTCGGATAATTTCCGTTCGCGCTGGGGCCGCCGCCATCCGATGATGTATGCCTCGGCGCTTCCCGTGGCCTTGGGTTTCTTCCTGCTGTGGTCACCGCCCGAAGGGGCAAGCCAGACAGCGCTGTTCTGGTATCTGCTGGTGCTGGCCGTCACAGTGCGGACTGCGATCACGTTTTACCGCACCCCTTCGGCTGCGCTGACACCCGACCTTACCCCTGATTACGGTGAGCGCACCAAGCTACTCAGCCTGCGCTATTTCCTCGGATGGACGGGGGGCAATGCCATTGCGGTGTGGATGTTCTTCATCCTGTTCCCGCGTTCGGCGACCGAGACGATTGCCGATGGCCGCTTCAATCCGGACGCATACATCACCTATGGCATTGTCGCGGCGGTGGTTATCCTGCTGTCGATCCTGATTGGATCGGTCGGAACGCACTCGCGCATCCCCTACCTCACCCCCGCACCGCCAAAGCGCCGCTTCACGCTCAGGCTGATTTTCGGAGAATTGTTCGAGACACTGGCGAACCGCTCCTTTCTGGCGCTGTTCGCAGGAGCCATGCTGTTCGGCATCGCGGCGGGGTTGAGTTCGGGCATGTCGCTTTATTTCTTCACCTATTTCTGGGGCTTCAGCGAAATCGAGACCGGCATGCTGTTCCTCGGAACCTTCGTCGCTGCGTTGATCGGTTTTGTGCTGGCCCCGATTGTCTCACGGCGCATGGGCAAGAAGCGCGGGGCGATCATTGTGGGGCTCGTCGCCTTCCTCGGCGCGCCTCTGCCGATTGTGTTGCGACTCGTCGGCCTGCTGCCGCCCAATGACGATCCCTTCGTGTTCTGGTTCGTTCTGGTGGCGCAGATTATCGATGTCGGCCTCATCATCTGTTTCCAGATCCTGTTCGCTGCGATGCTGGCCGACCTTGTCGAGGACAGCGAGATCCGGACCGGGCGGCGCTCCGAAGGCGTGTTCAACGCCGCCGAGACCTTCGTCGACAAATCGGTGCGGGGGATCGGTGTCATGGCGGCAAGCGCGGTGCTGACGCTGGCCGTGCTGCCGACCGGGGCCGGGGTGGAAGAGGTCAGCGCCGACACTCTATGGTGGATGGGCGCCTTTTATGTGCCGCTGGTATTGGCGCTGTGGCTGACGATGATTGTATTAATTGCGCAATATCAGATTGATGAGGCCACCCACGAGTCGAACCTGCGCCAACTGGGCCGCTGACGCGCGCCGCTTATTCCGCCGCCGCCGTCGCCGCCGCGGCCACGCGTTCGATGGCTTCAGCAATCTCGGTCGGAACCTCTTCCTGCAGGAAGTGACCGGCCTGGGTTTCGGTCACGCGGGCCTCGGGGAACATCTCCGTCATCACCGGCAGAATGCGCGAGAGGATCGGGTCGCGCATCCCCCACACGATCTCGGTCGGCACCTTGAGCGATTTGGCATAGGCCTCAACCTCTACCATCGTCGGCGAGCTCGGGTGATCGGGACCGGTTGGGACCATCCGCATCAGCGCCAGCGGGCCCTTGATATTGCCGCTATCGCGCACCGGGCGGGAATAGAGCGCGGCGACTTCCGGCGGGATTGATGCCGGTTCGCCCTGCGCTTCATGGATCCGGTCAAACACCGAGACGACATTCTCGAGCAGGATTTCGCCCACAATCGGGGTCGCAGCGATTGCGTGAGGGCGCGAAAGCTGGAACTGCTCCTTGGGCGCGGTCCAGCCGGTGTTGAGAACGACCATGCCCTTGAGCAGTTCTGGCGAGCGCATCATAGCGCCCAGCCCGACCGCGCCGCCCCAGTCCTGGCCAACATAAACCGTCCCACCCAGATCAAGCTGTCGCAGCGCCGCATTCATCCAGCGGATGTGATTTTCAAGCGTGTGCTGGCTCGCCGGGACTTTCGTGGAGAATCCCAGCCCGACCATGGTCGGCATGATCAACCGCATCCGGTCGGTCGGCAATTCCTTCCAGATCTTGCGGTACAGCAGGCCGTTGGTGGGGTTGCCGTGCTGAAGATAGACCGGAGTGCCCGATCCCGCTTCGAGCATGTGGATCTTGATGCCCGGCTCGACCTCGATGAGATAGCTCTTGTAACCTTCGGGCAGCACCTCGTGGGCATAATCGGGCAGGGGAAAGCTTTCGAAGGTGCCCGAAGCGGTGACCACTGTGCCTGACCCTTGCGGCGTGACCAGCGCGCCCTCGCGGGTCATCCACCAGATCCCGGCAATCGCAGGAATCGCCACGATACCCAGCCCGATCAGCAACTTCATCATCATCCAGAAATCTCCCGCGTCTTTCGGTAGCCAATTCTAATGCATCACATTACACAGTTTTCCTAAGGGCAATCTCCGCGACAATCAAGCTTCTCGCGGTGTTCCGGCGGAGCGAGCGGCAAGAAGCAGTAGACCGACGAATACCAGCTCGGGCACAATCCGCTCTGGCAAGATTGGGACGCCATCTAGCGCGGTGGCCATGATCCTTCCGAACGCCAGCACGCCGAAGATCAGCGCCAGCAACACGGGCTGCAGTTGAACGAGGTGTTAAGGCAACCGTGTCATCGCATAGCTCAAAACGTCTTGCGCAGGGTCGCCCCGAAGGTGCGCGGCTGGCCCGGTGCGCCGCTGAACGAACCGGCTTGCAACACCGTTGGCGATGCAAAGACGAGATATTGGTCATCGAACAGGTTGCGCGCCCACAGGCTGATGCCAAGCCCGCTCTGCGCCCTGATACCGAGCGCGGCGTTGATCAGGTTCTGTTCGCGGGTGTAATCGGTCGCATCGATGATCGCCTGCTCTGCGGGATTACCGAAGAAGGGCGAATCGCCAATATGCTGCCAGTCGGCCCGCACGAAGGCGTCGAGGTTGCTGATTGCAAAGCCATAGGCCGCCGCGAGGCTGAACTGCGTTTCGGCAATCCCTTGCGGCTTTTGGCCGGAGACATCGATACCGTCCCCGAAATTTGGGAAGCTGTCATAGACCGGATCGAGGAAGGTCGCGCCGCCGGACAGGACCAGCCCCAGATAAGGGCTCCAGGTGAAATCGAATTCCACCCCGAAGGTCGACTGTTCGGCTGCATTGGCAAGCACGAAGCCTTCTTCGGTGAAGACGTTGGTCTGGAAATTCTGAATCGTCTGATCGAACACTGTGAGGTTGAAGCTCAGCGTGTCGAAGGCAGCCTTGATCCCAAGCTCAAAAACTTGCGAATCCTCAGGGCCAGCAAAGCGCGTGCCCGATGACAGGTTCACAAGGTTGAGCCCGGCATCGGTGATCGGCGATGAGGGGGTCGCAAACACCGGGCGCTGCGTGAAACGGTCGAACACGGGATTGCCGACGGTGTAGTCATCCGGGAAAGGTCGGCTCTGGCGCGACAGGTTCCACGAGGTCGCCTTGAATCCGGTGGCATAGGAGACGTAGACGTTAATGTTGTCGGTCACATCATAGGCCAGCCGCGCGGTGAAATCGGTGCTGTTGTCGTTGCTGATCCCGTCTTCGACCGCGTTGGGAAAGCCGAGGAAGGGGGGGAACGGCTGTAAGGCGCGCACCGCGTTGAACGGATTGGTGGGCCCTCGCGCCACTGTCAGCGCCTGCTGCTGGAGCTGGGCGTAGACCTGCGGGCTCGTCTGGATGAACATGCCGACCTGCGCGGGGTTGGTCGGATTGACCCCCCTGCCCGTCAGCAGCTGTGAAAGGACTGCGGCATAGCCCAGCTGTTCGAGATTGAGGCTGGCCAGCGCCTCTGTGCTGACTGCGGTCAGGCTGACTTCCTTGTGGTCGTCAGTGTAGCTGATGCCGAAAGTGGCGGTCAGCCGGTCGGTGATGTTGATGTCAGCCGAAGCGAAAATTGACCACGCCGTGTTGTCCTGATGCCCGACATCGGTGATCCCCTGACCTGCGCCGCCCAGTGTGGGCGAAGGGGCCCCGGTGGCCTGGGTGATGAGGTTTTCCAAATTGAGCAGAACCTGCGGGCTACCGATAAGCGAGTCGAGGAAGGGGCGGTAATCCGCGCCATTGAGAATCTGGTTGTTCACATCCAGCGTCTCATCAAAATAGAAACCGCCCACGGACCAGTCGATCAGATTGCCCGCACCGACCGACTGCAGCCGGATTTCCTGGGTGAAGGTTTCGATCTCGCTGCGCTGATTGACCTTGCCGAACAGCGAAAGATCGGTGACGTCGGCGTCGAAATCGGATGAATTGGTGTTGCTGCGATAGGCGGTGATACTGGTCAGCGCGGCAAAACCCAGATCGACATCACCCTGCAGCGATACGCCTGCGTTCTCGATCTCGTTGGCTGGCGCAACGTCGTAATAGACGTTGTAGGAGAACGGATCTTCAGAGATGAATTGCCCGCCGATGGCGCGGACATTGGCGCCGGTCGGGCCTTCGACGAGGTTGGTGACACCGCAGCAGACCTCGTCGATCTTGTCATAATCGCCGATCAGGCGGAACGATACATCGAGCGTCGGTTCCCACAAGATATCTCCGCGCACGCCCCAACGGTCGCGCTGGTTGTAATCGTCGCCCGTGCCCAGATCTTCGAAAAAACCATCGCGGCGGTTGTAATTGCCCGAAAGCGAGGCGGCGAGGTTTTCGGTCAACGGCCCGGTGACATAGGCATCGAAGCGCCGCAGATCATAATTGCCGATACTGGCTTCAATCGCTCCTGAGAGCTCGAATTGCGGCTTGCGGGTGGTGACCGAAATGACCCCGGCCGAAGCATTCTTGCCGAACAGCGTCGATTGCGGTCCGCGCAGCACCTCGACCCGTTCAAGGTTGGGCAGGTCCGAGATCGCCGCTGCCGAGCGTGAACGGTACACCCCGTCGATGAAGACGCCGACCGAAGGCTCAAGCCCGATCGCGTTCTGGCCGTTGCCAAAGCCGCGGATGAAGAAGGTGGTGTTGCCCGAAGTTTGACCCTGCCGAACCGCCAGCGAGGGCACCAGTGTCTGCAGATCGGCGAGGTCCTGAATTTCGGCCTGCTCGATTTCCTCAGCGCCGACCACTGAGACGGCTACAGGAGTTTCCTGAAGAGTCTGTTCTCGCTTGGTTGCGGTCACAACGATGACGGGGACTCGCGGGGTCAAAGCGTCCGGCTGGTCAGGACCAGCCTGTTCCTGCGCATGCAGCGGCGCGCCCATGCCGATCAGGAGCGCCGGAAGCGCGGCACCAAGCGCCAGCGTCGAACGAAATTTGACGGGTTGTTTCCCCCGGCGAGATTGCAGCACTATTCCCTCCCAAGTCCGCAGCCGACATTCAATGTGTCGGATGATTGATTACATTAATGGTATACATTATTTTGAGACCCGCAAGGGGAGATGTGCGGGCGTAAGGCAAACGTCTTGATGTCAATGCTTCGCGACAGCGCATTGCCATTTCTAATTGAACACATTAATCACTTGCCGAAACGGGTTTGCAGGCGGCGGTAAATCCGGCTTCACTGGCAAGCCGGAGACCGGAAAGCGGCAGGGAGGGAGACGCGAATGCTAAAGAAGATCGGGATCGCAGGGCTAGTCGCCGTGCTGCTGATCGGCGCGCTGGGGTGGTTCAACCGCGGGACGATTATCCAGATGATCGCGCTGAACCGTGCCGAAGCGAACCGGATCGAGACCGGTCCGACCCAGACCGTTCCGTGGAGCCAGGGGCCTGCCGCCGCGACCACGCCGCTCGCCGACCGGCCGCCCAACATCGTCTTTATCCTGCTCGATGACCTCGGCTATAACGACATCACCACTTCCGGTGGCGGCATTGGTGGCGGCAAGGTGCCCACCCCCAATATCGACCGGCTGGCAGCGCAAGGCGCGATCTTTTCACAGGCCTATTCCGGCACCGGCACCTGCGCGCCGTCGCGTGCGATGCTGATGACCGGGCGCTACCCTACCCGCACCGGGTTTGAATATACGCCAACGCCCGATGGCATGACCAATGTGATCGCCGCTTTTGCCGCGGGCCGCGGGAACGACACCCTGCCCCCGCTGGAGATCAACCCCGAGATCAACGACGACATCATGCCGTTCAGGAACAAGGGCTTGCCGCAATCGGAAATTACCATTGCCGAGCTGCTCAAGGAGCAGGATTACCACACCGTCCACATCGGCAAATGGCACCTTGGCAACAGCCCGCAATTCCTGCCCAACGCGCAAGGCTTCGATGAAAGCTTGCTGATGCACAGCGGGCTCTATCTGCCCGAGGATGATCCGAACGTCGTCAACGCCAAGCTCGATTTCGATCCGATCGACCAGTTCCTGTGGGCCGCAATGAGCTTTGCTGCCTCGTTCAACGGCGGTGAGCCGTTCAAGCCGGGCGGCTATCTCACCGACTGGTGGACCGACGAGACGCTGCGGGTGATCGAGGCCAACCGCAACCGGCCGTTCTTCCTCCATCTCGCGCATTGGGCGCCGCACACCCCGCTGCAGGCGACCCGTGAGGATTTCGACGCGGTCGGCGAGTTCGGGACCCATCGTGAGCGGGTCTATGCCGCGATGATCCGCGCGGTGGATCGCAGCGTCGGACGGGTGCTGGACAAACTTGAGCAAGAGGGCCTCGCCGACAACACCATCGTGGTGCTCAGCAGCGACAATGGCGCGCCGGGCTATATCGGCATTCCCGATGTCAACGCACCGCTCAGGGGCTGGAAGATCACCCTGTTCGAAGGCGGCATCCGCGTGCCCATGTTCGTCAAATGGCCGCAGCGCATTGCGCCAGGCACCGTGGTGGACAGCCCGGTTACGCATATCGACCTGTTCCCCAGCCTGGCCTCAGCCGCAGGCGCGCCCTTGCCCAGTGACCGGGTGATCGACGGGGTCGACTTCATGCCCGCCGCCTTCGGCACCGCCCCGCTCCAGCGCAAGGATGATGCGATCTTTTGGCAATCGGGCAATTACCGCGTGGTACGCGCGGGCGATTGGAAGCTGCAGGTGGATGGCTATCAGAACAAGCTCTGGCTTTTCAACCTCGCCGCCGATCCAACCGAAAAGGCCAACCTTGCGAGCCAGCAACCGCAGAAGGTCGCCGAATTGCAGGCGCTGCTGGCCGCGCATCATGTTAACGCCGTGCCCTCACTATGGCCGCACAGCCTGATCAGCCCGATCGTGATTGACAAGACCATCGATCAGTCGGTTGCGGAGGGGGATGAGTATATCCTGTGGGCCAATTGAAGCGGCAGGAAAGGAGTAGACCAGCATGAATATCGTTCTTGCGGCCCTTGCGAGCACCCTCGCGGCCATTGCTGCTGCGGGGACGGCGGTGACGATCACCGGGCGGCGCCAGCCCTCGCGCCCGATCCACCGGCAGGAGCGGGTGATCTTCGCCGCGCTGCGCCACAACGACCCGAGCATCCCGGTGCAGGTCGAGGATGTCTTGTGGACATCAACCACGCTGTTCACTCTGGTGGGCGAGGGGGAAGCCTATTGGACCCATTTCGCCATTCTCCCGCAAGGCAGTCCCGCTGTATCGCGGCTCACCGCGCAGCCCGGAGTGACAGACCTCTTCGTGGCCGAAATCGAACTGACCAACGTGCCTTCCGCCGCGCTCGGCATGTTGCGGCTGCGTCATCGGCTTGGGCTGACCCGGCGCCCGAAGGGCCCGCTGCCGACCACGCTCGATCATGTAGAAGGGCGGCGCGATGTGCTGCCAACGCTTGAGGCGATCGGCCACGCCCAGGCGCTGCCGCGGAGCATGCAGGTGACGATGGTGAATTTTCTCGAATATCCCGCGATCACCAAAGGCGACGCGGCGGATGGGCGCGCGGCTTATCTTCGCTATGGCCGCCAAGCCATGCGGGCAGTTCACGGTGTCGGCGGCCAGTTCCTGTTTGCCGGCCAGATCACTTCGGTGCTGGCCGCGCCGGAAAGCCCGGCATGGCAGGAGCCGTGGGATGATCTCGCAGCGATGATCTATCCCGATCCCACCGCGATTTTCGCCATGGAGCAGTTCCCATTCTACCGCCGCGCGCTCGGCGACCGGGACGAAGGCCTCAAGCGTACGCGCGTGATCGTCACCCGCGCCTATTGAGCGGCCCTGCGCCGACGGCGGAGCGCGCGCAGCGCCAGCCAGAAAGCCGCAACAAGCGCCAGTAGGAACGCGCCCAGCACGCCATAAAGCCAAGGGTAATTGCTGAGCAGCCGTGTCCCAATGTTGCGGTTGACCTGCGCCATGGAATCATAGCCTTCGGGCATCTCCAGCACGCCTACCCGTTTGGCATAGGCGGCGTATTCAGCGAGCAACCGCTGCATGACCGCAGGCTCGGTTGCGCTGAGATTAGTCGTCTCGCCCGGATCGCGCGCCAGATTAAAGAGTCGCCACTGGCCGTCGCCCACCGGGGGCACGCTGCGGGTGATCTTGTAATCGCCCAGATAGAGCGCGGAATTGCCCGACACCTCGACCGCTCGGGCCTCGTCAGGGTCATAGGCGCTTTCGGCCGCACCGCTGAGCACCGGGAGCAAGCTTCGCCCGGTCATCGGCTTGCCCTTGGCTTGATGCGGGTTGACCTCGAGCCAGTCCAGCACGGTCGGGGCGATATCGGTGATCATCGCCGGACTGGTGATCCGCTGCGGGGCGATGCCGGGCCCGGCCATAATCAGCGGCACCCGAATCCCGCCTTCGGTGGCATAGAACTTGAACCAAGCGCCAGGCGTGGCGGCGGCTGCGGCCCATTCGGGGCCGATGAAGCCCCAATGCCCCGGGCCGCCCATGGTCTCAGCCCCGATGTCATAGCCGGTCAGCCAATGGAACAGGCTGAGGGTTGCCGTGTCGTCGCCGCGCGAAGGCTCCGGGCCGTTGTCGGAGGAGACGATGAATATCGTGTTGTCGTATTCACCCCTGGCCCTGAGATGCGCGATCAGTCGCCCGATGTGAAAGTCCATCGCCTCCAGCATCGCCGCGTTCACTTCCATCCGCGCAGCATAGAGCGCCCGATCCTCGACCGAGAGGCTGTCCCAGGCGCGGAAATCGGGCGGCAGGGCAGCGAGCGGCGCGCCTTGCGGGATCAGGCCCAGCGCCTGCGCCCGTTGATGCCGTTCCGTGCGCAACGCCTCCCACCCAGCGTCATATCGGCCCTTGTAGCGGTTGATGAATTCCTGCGGCGCCTGCACCGGGATGTGGATCGCCTGAAACGGCAGATAGGCGAAGAACGGCTTGGCCGGATCGGTCTCGGCAAGATATTCGATCGCCGTGTCGACAATGAAGCGCGAGGAATAGAAATCTTGGGGAAGGCTGGCCTCCACCCCGTCTTCGAACCAAGGCGCGTCCTTGTAATAGGGCATGTAGGACCGGTCGGCCCAATTGTCCGCGCCTGAGGCCGCCAGCGCGAAGCTGCGGTCGAAGCCGTGCGCCTGCGGCATCTCGTCCGCAGCCTCGCCCATGTGCCACTTGCCCGCCATCACAGTGCGATAGCCCTGCGCCCGCAGCCGGTCGGCCAGCGTTAGCACCCCCGGCTCCAGCGCCATTGTGTAGCCCGGCTGGCCGCGCTGCTCCTTTGGCAGGACTTCAGGAATAGTGGCCACGCCGGTGAGGTGCGCATCCATGCCCGTAAGCAGCATCGCGCGTGAGGGCGAACATAGCGGTGAGGCGCGGTATTGGGTGAACAGCGCCCCACGCCCGGCCAGCGCGTCGATATTGGGCGTGCGCGCCTCGCCGCCATAGGCACCGAAATCCATAAGTGCGACATCATCAGCAAGGATGATCACGACATTGGGGCGCTTGTTCGCGGTGGTTACCGGTCCGGTCGCTCCGGCCAGCGCGGCAAGGACCAAGAGCGGCACCAGCAGTCTAAAGCGCAATCTCCCCATGCCCTAGCTCTTGTCCTCGCGCCGGCTCCCAAGCGCGCGGCTGGCAAAGATCAGAACAGTCCCAATCACAACTTCGATAGCCACAAAGTGCCCGAGAAATTCAGCGCCGTGAAACAGAAATGCATTAGTCCGATATGCAGCGGCGCCAAGGATCAGTACCCCCGCAGCGATGAACCACGGTCGCTCGCGCGTGATCAACGCCAATATGGTGAAGGTGGCGGCACCCAGAAAGAGAGCACCAATATCCATCTGGCTGCTCAAGCCAGCTCCGGTCAGCAAGGGCATTTCAAGCACCTTTGCAGCGCGCTCCGGGACAAGCAGCCAAAGCGCCGCGTTGGTGCCCATGAAGAGTGCGATGATGGCGACGAGCGCCAAAACATCCCATCGACCCACTTGCATTCGCCATACCTCCATCTTGTTAATGGGGTATATTATCTGTAAGTGTGTTGTCAATCAAAGGCACGGCGAAGGGCTGGTCTGCCAGGCGCTGGTTGGCCGAGCAGTTCATGCTAGCACGCGATGTGCCACATGAATAATGGCGCTCTGGGCGGAATGGTGATGATTGTGCGCGATCCAAGGCGGGACAAGCAGATGCGGTTCAATCGAGGCAAGATACTGGACGTACCGTTGGGGCTGCTGCTCACCGCGTTGCTCGCTGTTTCCGCCTGCGGCGAGGCTCCACAGCAGGACACGATCAAGCGGGCCGCCCCAACCTGCACGGGGCTTTCCGAATCCGCAATGGTGTGGGTCCCCAGCGGCCGATTCACTATGGGCGCGGATGGCCGCTACCCCGAAGAAGGCCCGCCGCGCGCGGTTGAGGTCGAAGGCTTCTGGATGAGCCGCACGGAAGTTACCAACGCTCAGTTCGCCGCCTTCGTCGCCGCAACCGGATACCGCACCGAGGCCGAGCGCGACCCAAAGGTCTTGCCCGGCGCGCCGCGCGAAATGTTTCAACCCGGCTCGGCCGTGTTCCGCGTGCCGACACCCGACAACCGCAATTGGTGGGCTTGGGTGCCGGGCGCGAACTGGCAGCACCCTTCAGGCCCGCAAAGCGCGATTGCGGAACGCGACCGTGACCCCGTAGTGCAGGTCACCTATAATGACGCCCTCGCCTATGCCAGCTGGGCGGGGCTGAGCTTGCCCAGTGAGGAACAGTGGGAGTTTGCCGCGCGCGCCGGAGCCGAATCCTTGCCCGAGCCCAAGGACACTTCGGGCAGACCGACCGCGAACTATTACCAGGGTGTCTTCCCGGCGCGAGATACGGGCGAAGACGGCTTTTCCGCCCTCGCACCGGTCGGCTGCTTTCCCGCCAATGACTTTGGCCTCTACGACATGATCGGCAATGTCTGGGAATGGACCACCAGCATCGTCCAGCCGGGCCAGCCGGTGAATGTGATCAAAGGCGGATCATACCTGTGCGCGGCCAATTACTGCGCCCGCTATCGCCCCGCCGCACGCCAGTTTCAGGAACGCGATCTCGGCACCGACCACATCGGTTTCCGCCTTGTCGACAACGAACGGCCCGCGCCACGCTAGGCAAACAGCGCTAGGCAATTGCTGCGGACCAACAGCGCGTCGACCTCAGTGCGCACCTCTGGCGGTAGGTCGGCATGTCGGCGGCGCAGCGCGTTCAGGCACTTGACCTGATAACCGAAAGTTCCCTGTTCGTAAGGCAGCCCATCGACTTTGATCCGGAAGCTGCCTTCGCCCGCAATGTAGGCGGCTTCGTTGGCGCGTAGAAAGGGGACATAAACCCGCCCTGCCTCGCTCAGAATCGCCTCGACTGCGGTGGACCAACCCGGCACCCACTCGCCCTCGACGCCTGAGGCATCGTCGACATGGGCCAGCCAGCGATAGGTATAGGGATAGTCGCGTCGCATCATCCCCTGCGCGGTCGGATCGACACCGAGCTGCGAGATTTGTCCGTAAATCCCGAACTCAGCCAGCGACGGGCAGGTGCCGAACAGCCAGTGGCACGTCGTCACGTGCGCTTCCAACGCGGCCAACACCCGGCGCGTTGATGCCTCGATCAGCGGGAAATTGTCGCGCGCGCATCCCACCAGCGCCATGCGCCCTACCTGTCGATCGCGGAAGGCGTTGGCGAAGCCCTCAATCTGAACCAATCCGCCACCCTGGAACAGATCGAAGGCGAGCCAGTGGCTCATCTGGTCCTGATCCACCGCCTCAAGCCAGCGATAGCCGAACATCGCCTTGGTCAGCCATTCATCTGCAAAATCCTCGATCAGATGCGCAATGAAAGCCTGTGCCGGATCCTCGGGGACAATCGAGCGCTCAAGGTGCCTTGCTTCAAGATCGTGGATCAGGGGAGTGCTGTCATTGGTGAAATGCCCCTCGGGATACTCCAGAACCGGGATGACTGGTGCCTTCATATACGCCTGCGCCGCACGCGTCGCTGGGCCTTGCGACCAAACATGCGGGATGCGGCGATAGCGCAGGATCGCCCGCATCTTCATCGAATAAGGTGACGCCAAAGCGCCGTGGAGTTTGTACACAGCGCTTTTCCTCACATCAGGCTGCGGCGGTCAATTGCCTCGCTGTTCGGCGGGAGCGAGAACAACATCCCGTCCTCGCCCACCGCGATCTCGCCATCGAACCGCGCGGGCGCATCGCCAAGGAACGCAGGGTAGAGGTATGCCGCCGGCAGCGGCGGCACGAGGTGCGAAAGGACCAGCATCTGCGCTCTTGCCGCCTGTGCGCTTTCCGCCGCTTGTTCGGGCGTGGAGTGATAGTCTTGGATGTCGTGGAATATCTTGGCAGTGTTGGCATTGCCTTGCGCGGCAAACGCTGCCTCAACCTCTTTGAGCAAGCGAGGTTGCAAAGCGTCATGGACAATCAGGTCAGCCCCCCTGCAGACGGCGATCAGATTTGCTGATTTCGCCGCATCCCCGCTGATGCACAGTGCGCGGCCCTTGTAGTCGAAGCGATAGCCGACCGCGGGCCTGATCGGGTCGTGATCGACCTTGAACGCCGTCACTGTCAGGCCGCCGCCTTTCAGGATGGTTGCGCTGTCGCCTTTGATAGCAAAGGGCCGCGCCTCCGCTCCGCCTCCGCTGCTCGGCACGACTGTCTCGCCGTGGTGGGCGATCCGGTAAGTGTGATCGAGCACATAAGCGGCATTGAAGCCCGCCACGACCTGCTCGACACCTTCGGGGCCATGGACCGGGAGCGGGGCGGTGCTTGCTCCGCGGGTCCAATGGAACAGCATCAGCGGGCCAATGCCGTCAATATGGTCCGAATGGAAATGGGTCAGCAGCAAGGCGTCGACATCACCGGCGCTGATGCCCATCAAGTTGAGGTTGCGGTTGCCGTTCTCGCCCATATCGACCACGAGCACTTGGTCTCCCGCGATCACCACATTGCAGGGTCCGGCGCGCTGAGGATTGGGCATCGGCGAGCCCGTGCCGCAAAGCCCGATATGCAACCCGTCAGTGAGGCTGGCCAGTTGATTGCGACCAGCCAATTGCTGCGCGGCGCGTTCGAACGCGAATTGGCCGATCGGTTTCTGAAACACAAAAGCCGCAGCCCCGGTCAGCATGACCAACACCAAAAACCCAATCCCGATTCGCTTCATTATCCTTCCCCTTTGCACGAGCTATTGGCTTAATTGACTACATTAGGCAATTGCTCTCGCTTTTGCTGTATTCTGCATGCTGAGGGCGTCGAGGTGCGGCGGCTCGGGCGCTTCAAGTTACCGCATCGGACATTATAGCGCATTGGATCAACATCAATGAAGAAGGCATCGGGGTCCGTATGCCCGCATAGTCGACGATTGTGAGGGGAGCCGAATATCAGCAACTATGGTCCCCGGCGGGGCTTGTAGGGGACAAGGTGTTACTGACAGCTGCTCACACTAGGGCAGATCAAATCGCCCATAGGTCGGCGTACCGCCGGTCAGGTGATCGACAGCAAACTGTACCGAGGCATCGATACCGGCGGCGGTCTGAGCCTGATTGCTCGTGTCGAAACCGTGTTCGGCACCAACCAGAGTGTAGAACGCAAACGGCACGCCCACCACATCGGCTCGCTCCGTCAGATCAAGCGAAATCTGGTAATCCACCAGCGGGTCTTCGTTGCCATGCAGGATCAGGAACGGAACCTCGCCCGCTTCAAGGTCGCTCACACGAAAAAGCTCGCCCCACCAAGCGTTGTGAAAGCGCGGTTCAGGCCGTGCAATGCCAAACTGGTTGAGCCCATAGGCGATCTGGGCTGTGACGATCGTGCCGGCCGAGGAACCCCAATAGCCCATCCGGCTCATGTCCATACAATATTCTTCCGCGTTGTCTTCCATCCAGCGTAGCGCGGTGACCCCGTCTTCGATAGCGCTGATCACGGCGGGGAAGAGATTGCTTTGGGGATTGGCAATGCCGTCATCGACCAGCGCCTGCGCGAAGGCCGAAAATTCTTGCGAAAAGACTGGGCTGTCGCCGGTGAGGCGGTAATTGATCGAGACAAAGTTGAATCCCTCGGCGGTGATCCGCGGAGCGATGGCGGCCACAAGCTGGTCCTGTTTGTCGCCGAGAATGAAGCCGCCGCCATGGACATAGAAAACCGTGGGACGCGGCGCGGTGCAGGTCGCCTCTGGCTGGTAGATGTCAAGCAGCAGGTTGATGCTGCCGGTCGTGGTTGCACCTTCGCCGTACTTGATGTCCGAAAGCAGCGTGAAGGCGCTCGGTGTGGGCGTGGGTGTCGGGGTGGGAGTGGGCGTTGGGGTCGGCGTAGGTGCAACCGAAACCGGCGAGGCGGTCTCGTCGCCACCACAGGATGACAGTGCGAAGGCGGCGACAATGCACAACAGGCTGCGGGGGCGAAGGATGGGGGTCATGGTGTTTTTCCTATTGGTTGGCATGAAGGGATAGGGTGAGAGCGAGCGCGCGGCGCGAAGTGTCGTCCGCATTGCTGGTCGCGAGCTCCGACGGGCGACCGAAGAGAACCCGCCAGGCATCGCGCACGGAGCGCGCCTGCTTCAGGTCGCGCCACAAGTTCGCCCATTCGTAAAAGGCGATGACGAACGGATTGTTGCTGGTGACCGGCGTGGTCAGGCCATAGCGCACCGGCTCATCCTCGCGCTCTTCGACGAAAGTGCCGAACAGCCGGTCGAAGACGATCAGCACCCCGCCGAAATTGGTATCGAGATAATCGGGGTTGGAACCGTGATGCACCCGGTGGTGCGAGGGCGTGTTGAGCACCCATTCGAGCGGTCCAAGCTTGCCCACCGCTTCGGTGTGCAGGAAATATTGGTAGCGCAGATTGGTCGCCATGAGCGTCGCGATGACCACGGGATGAAAGCCCATCAGCGCCATCGGCAGCAATACGACCCAGCCACCCGAAATCGTGCTGGTCCAGCCGAGGCGGACGGCCGCGGGCAGGGTGAATTCATTGGGTGAATGGTGCACCGCGTGGCTGGTCCACAGCCAGCGGATCGTGTGGCTGAAACGGTGCTGCCAGTAGTAGAAAAACTCCAGCACGAAGAAGCCGACCGCCCAGGTGCGCCAGTCATCCATCGCCCATTGCACCGGCGCGAGGCTGAACACCGCGAACATCGCGGTGGCCACCACGCCTCCGGTGATGAGTTTGGAGAGGAATTGACCCACCATCACGCCGAGACTGGCACCAAGCGAACCGAGGTCATAACCCCGCCCCGATCGTCTGCGCCAGAGGAACTCGGCCAGCGCGAAGAGGATGACGATCAGGGCGAAGGCTACCGGGGGCTGTTCGGTCAGCATGGCGTGCTCCAGAAAATCGGGTGATGGTGGGCTTGCCGGGCTCAGAGGGGCGGGCTGAGCGAGGCAATCTCGGTACGGCTGAGGACATTGTCGCCATTGGCGTCGCCAGCGATAAAGGCAGGGGCTTCGCCCTTCACAAGTTCGCTTTGCGAGACGCGGCGGTCGCGATTGCTGTCGAGCGACGAGAGCATGCGATAGGCTTGGTCGAAGCGATCGCCGAACATGCGCGGGCGGTCCTTGCTGTCGACATAGCCGTCTTCATTGCGGTCCATTCGCGCGAACATGTCAGAACGGACCCGGTCAAATTCGGCGCGGGTGATATCGCCATCACCATTGGCATCGGCGCGCTCAAGCATCTTGCGCATCTGGTCGCTCGATTGCGCGCTGGCCGGTGCGGCGAGGATCAGCGCGGGGCCGATCAAAATGCCGGCAACAAGCGCGGACATGCGTTTGAAAATCTTGGTCACGGGGGTCTCCATCAATTGCGATGAAGGCAAAATGACCACGCCGCATTGCCCGCGTTTGCCGCGAGCGACACAAATTGTGACGAATTGTTGCCACAGCGGGTGCGCCCGGACACAAATGGTCGCAAAAAGGGAACTGGAGTGAAGCCCGGTGCGTGCCTATTGTCGCCTGGTGCAACAAAACCCGACCATCCTCCTCGTCGATGACGATCCCGAGCTTCTAGACCTCGTCTCCGGGGTGCTGGAACGCAGCGGCATGCGCACCCTGACGGCGCAATCGGTGGTCGAGGCCGAGGCGCCGATTGCCGAGGCGCGGGCCGATCTTATGGTGCTCGACCTGATGATGCCGGGGGAAGACGGCCTCAGCTTCTGCCGCCGCCTGCGCGCAACCTCCAATATCCCGATCATCATGCTCACCGCAATGGCCGAAGACATCGACCGCATCGTCGGACTGGAGATCGGGGCGGATGATTATTTGGGCAAGCCTTTCAACCCGCGCGAACTGGTCGCCCGGATCAAAGCGGTCCTGCGCCGCCGCAGAACCGAAGGCGCGCCCGATCCGGCAACAGCGCCGCGCGCGCTGCGCTTTGGGGGTTTTGTGCTGTTGCCAGACCAATTGGCCCTAAGGGATTCTACCGGAGCCGATATCGCGCTCACCTCGGGCGAATTCGCGCTGCTGCTGGCGCTGGTCGAGCGTGCGCCGCGGGTGCTGTCACGCGACACGCTGCTCGATCTGTCGCGCGGGGTGAACACCAATCCCTTCGACCGCAGCATCGATTCGCAGATTAGCCGCATCCGCCGCAAGATCGAGCCTGACCCCAGGCAGCCACAATTCATCAAGACCGTGCGCAATCTCGGCTATGCTTTCTCGGCCCCGGTAAAGCGCGAAGGTTATTGAGGCGGCAGGCAGGCGCAATGTTCAACTCGATCCTCGCGCGGGTGCTGGCCCTGACCTTCGGCCTGCTGGTGTTGACCCTCGCCGCGCTGATCCTGATCATGCAGACGCCATTGTCCGGCCGCGTGTTTGACCGGGCGATCAGCGATAGCGCTGATGGCATCACCGAACTGGTATGGCTGATCGAGACTTCGCCGACCGAGGTCGAAGGAGCGATCCTGTCGACCTATGCAAGCCGGTCGCGGGTGGCGTGGATAGATGATAGCTTCGATGCCGCACTTGCCGCTGATGGCGCAAGACAGACGCTCCTGATCGGGATCGACAGCGCGGTTGCCGAACGGTTGCGGGAACGAGACATTCGCTTTGGTGAATTCGGTGCGCTCGAGTTGGCGCGCATGAGAGGCGCAAATCCCGACCTGTTCTACAACTCCTCAAGCACGCTGCATATCGCGATTGCGCTCGAAGATCGCCGGGTTCTGAACATCTGGCTGTCCCCTTCGATCATCTATACCGAGCGGCCCTATGGCCTCATTTTTCTGGTTGCCCTGCTGCTGGTGGTGACGGGTGTGCTGGGGTTTGCGCTTCACTATGTGATCATGCGCCCGATCCGCGCGCTGGAGCTTGATGCAGAGCGTGTCGGGTTGGCGGAAACCGCTGTCCCCGTTTCGGAGACCGGCCCGCTGGAGCTGCGCCGCCTCGCGCATGCGCTCAACCGGATGCGGCTGCGGCTCGACGGTCTGATCCGCGAGCGCGAACAGATCATGGTCGCGATTGCGCATGACATCCGCACGGGTCTCACCAAATTGCGCCTGAGGACCGATGGCAGGGACACTATCCCGGTTGCCGAGATCGAATCCGACCTTGCCCAGATGGAGCACCTGCTTTCAGACATGATGGCCTATGCCCGCGCCGAAAGCCCAGTCGTGGAGCACGAATTGATCGAACTGCGCGCCTTCCTCGCCAAGCTCGCCGAGGCAGCGCCGCAGCATGTCGACGTCATTCAGGACAACCCGTTGGACCCGTTCACGATTGCCGGAAGCCGGCTGGCGATTTCCCGGATGTTCGAGAACCTGCTCGCAAACGCGCGGGCCTATGGCAAAGGATGGGTCGGCCTTCGCTTGGAGCGGGATGCCGAGGGGCTGAGGATCGCGGTGGAGGATAACGGTCCGGGCATCCCCGAAGCCCAGCTGGACCGGGTGTTCGAGCCGTTTTTCCGCGGCGAGGGATCGCGCAACCGGGCGACCGGCGGAACCGGCCTCGGCCTGGGCATCGCCCGCGCCATCGCGCATACGCACGGCGCGCAGATCCGGCTATCCAACCGCGCCGCCGGGGGCCTGCGCGCCGAGGTGGTCTTTCCCGCTGCGATGGGCATGTAGACGCTTAGGCCTTAGTCTGTCATCGCTTATGGAAAAACGCACCACTCGGACGGAATTGCTCAAAATTCCGAACCAAGATCGTCTACCGAATGGCAATCTCTTGTTCCTTGAACCCCAAGCCCCGACGGTTCGCAAGCGGCCCGTTATCTGTTGCTCGATTTGCAACAGCAGCTGGGCCAGTTTCGCACTGCGACGCCATGCAGCGATCAGAAATTATCCAATGGCGAGGACGAAGTGGGCCTTTCGATGTGGTTTTCGCAAGAGCCGTAGAAGGGGTCGGCGAGGTCAAGTAAAGCACTGAAAATATATTGTTTTTAATTCGTACTCATCTGCGGGTCGAGAGTTGGTAAAACGCCGGAATTGTCAATCACACGCGTCAAGCAATCACGCCAATTTGACGCAACAACCCCGTGCTAACATCTCGGTTCCGGCTCAACCCAAACCATGCTGACAAGCCTAATTGCGCACAGCAATAAGGTGTCTCTGTCCTTGAGAATGGCGCTGACCGAAGCGGGCTACAAGGACAGAACGACGTAATGTCATGACGTAGCCCGCGGCTGGGTAAAGGAAATGCTTGGTATGAGGGTGGCAGGAGCGCTTCGGTCGTCAATTCAACACGTCTCTTGCATTAGAGAGTTGGTAGGGACAGATAAGCGTCACGCGACGCACGACAATTCTTACTCAGGCGGGATACGATCCGGTCGACCTTTGAAATACGTCGTTTTAACTTTATAATTCAATACTTTAAATCAATGGTGCCAGAAGAGGCACCACATTGAGATACTCAAGATATTGAAACTACATGCCTTTCTGATGCCCAAACGGTGCGAGGCCCGCAAATAAGCCCGCAATGCATTCTATCAAGCTGATATATTTGCCTTTTTCCATGTATCCACCTTGATAATTTAGCCTCACAGAGCAAATTGTCGCCACTGTTTTGTCAGCACTACGTTGATCTCGTCACACGAAGCATCCACACCTGTCTCGCGTGCATGGGCAGGCCACTCAGCCAAGGCGTCTCTCACCTGCTCCACCATTTCTGCAATGCGGCGGGGTGCAATGCCATGGCGCTGTCCGAGCGCATCGACATGAGCGCGGGTGATTGCCCGCCCTTCACCTTCCACACCCATGTAATGCTCTCCGCCGGGGCCGCGGGAAAATGTCAAGTCGAAGGCAGGGGAAAGATGCCATTCGCCTTTCGTATCCATCAAGAATGCGTGCTGACGGACATGGTCGTCGCGGTTGTGGGCAAGGACATTGAACACCATCCGCCGAAAGGCCTGTTCCAGGTCGCGAACGTCACGCGTGATTGCCAGTGTTGCTCTGAAGAAACCATCATAGTCGAGGCTGGGCATGTGGGGCGACGCCTCCACTGCCCCGCCAAGGCTGACCATATGGATCCGCTTTCCGGGTGCGGGCCTGTCAAAACGGCGGGTGGCAAAATGCCCGCTGCCATTCTGCGAGGCGATCAGCCGTGTCTCGGCCATTTCAATCCCGGCAGCACGCGCCATACGGGCATAGGCCTCTTCAATCGGGCCAATATCGGGAGGGTCGCTGAGCGAGGGAAATTTGACGATCCATTGTTCCGCAACAAGGCCAGCTGCGCTGTTTGCAAGCTCGTCTCCCGCTTGCAGCAATCCATCAGCATCAATGCTGATGTGGACCTTGGGTCGGGCCCCACCTGAACCACCACCAAGTCTCGCTAGGAACGCATCGAGTTCGCTTTCGTGCCCCAAAAGGACATGATGCGCTTCGCCCGCCAACCGGTCGAGGTCGATCGCACCTGCATCTTCGGCAACAAGCGTCGCCGGACGGAACACCAGCGCCCCCCTTCCTTTGTTGCCAATCAATGCCAACCGGTCCACTGCATCAAGATCGTCGTATCGATGGCCCAGCCTCCGCAATTGCCCATGGAGCAGGAGCGCCCCCCACGCGTCCGGGAGACTATCAGCCAGGAAACCGTGCAAGCCATCGAACAATCCCCTACGCGCGGCATGAAGGCCCGGTTCAGGCGGGTAGTGGAGCGGTGAAAAGGCTAGTCTTGCAGCACGCGCCCACTCTGACCATTCGAGTTGCGCCACGCCGCCTGCCATGGCGAGCCGACCCACCGGCTGAGGCGCCGCTGTCTCGTCAGTCCAGAGCAGCACTTCAAGCGGAGTTCCAGGCGCGAGTTTCACTTGCGCGTCCTCCCCACGCGCTTGCGCTTCCCCGATGCTACACGTTGACGCTCAAGCAACTCATCCATATTGTTGGCCACCGGTTCGGGGAAAAGCTCTACCAGACCATGTTCACAGCGCAGAACCATCGCGGCGCGGACAAGATCCCCGATCGAGGCCTTTCCCTCCCCCTCCATCCGCCGCCAGGTGCGATAGGCTACGCCCGACCGCTCCGCCGCATCCTTCTGCGTCAGGCCCAATGCAACCCTCCTGACCCTAATCTTCTGTCCAATTGAGGACAATTGATTGTGTATGACATCATACATCGTCCAAATATGGACGTTATTGGTAAAATATGCAAGATAACTCATTGGACGGCATACCGCCTGTTCCAAAGGTCAGGAATTTCCACCATTCTGCCATGCTACATGGTCATCCTGGATTCTCATCCAAAGCAACTTACGAAGACCAGGCACTGCTCGAACCAAGGTCAAGCTCAATGTCCCGATCAAACTCCACCCACGATCTCTCCCGCTTGATGAAATTTGCCGAGCGCGAACCCTGGGGCAAAGTGATGGACGACATGCTGTCTGCCCACCTAGGCCTCGCATGCAAAGACACTGGGCTCGATCCGGATGCCATATTCGATCTCATCGGCGATCACTGGCAAGGGCCGATATGGGGCTGCGCATTCGAGGACATGCTCGCCCAGGAACTGGAGCCGGATGGCGCCAACCTGGTCAATGACTACCTCAAGCGCAGGGGCTGGAACGAGAAGGCGCACAACAAGGCCTATATGCGTGCACTGCGCGATGGTGTCATGTCGCTCTATGAGGTGAGCGACGTCGTGTCTGGCCGGTCAATGACTCTACGCGATCTGTTGCGTGATACACCGCCAGTGACTGTGCACGAGCAGAGCGCCACCCAAACCCTGATCAATTGGGACAAGATTTCCACCAGAGTCGTCGAGGTGAACGGGCGGCGTGGTATTTCCGGCGCACTTCTGGCCTTCAGCCCGGAAGGTGCAAAGCGGATCGCGGAAACCTATTCCCTATTGCTTGACGAATCCGGAAACGAGGCCGGGCCTGATCCGACCGATCCGGAGATGTTGCTGCGCGCCTCTGCGCCGATGTTCACCAATATCTGGCTGCTGGACAGCCTGGGTCAGCTGATGGCGAGCGAGGAACCGGAAATGGTCAATGCCGACGGTGATGATCTAGTGTTCCATCGGATCATCTTCCCACTGGCAAAAAATGTGCTGGTAAGGACCGTGACGCGAATGCTGAATGCGGCGGAATGGCTTTCACCCGCCAGCGATAACTTCTGGAACTGGCTGGCGCCTGCCGCAAGTAGCAGGCAATTTGGGAGCACTGGCAAACAGGCTTTGCTGACCCCATGGATGACGGCGCACCGGTTTTCGCCAATGTAGAACTGGAAGGGCGCAAACTGATCGTCGAAGTGAACAGCGCCACACGCGCGCAGCAGGCGACCCAACAGATCAGCGATTGGCTGGGTGAACGCGTCGAAACGCCGCTCACGGAAATCCAGACCTTGGCTCAGGTGATGACCGATGGTGCCACCCGCGACGAGCCGGACCTGTCGTCGGAAATTCCGCCGCATGAGATGGAACACATTGTTCACGACTTGCTGACCCGCGAATATGTGCGAGCGCTTGACGAGGCGGTTCCGGCATTGGGCAACAAGACGCCCCGCGCCCTGGCGCGCGCAAGAACCGGCAGGCCCCAGGTGGCGGAATGGCTCAAATATCTTGAAAACGGTTCCGCAAAAACCGGCGAGTCCGACCCAATGGCTAGCTATAACTTTGGCTGGATGTGGGATGAACTGGGAATCAGTGAACTGCGACGTTGATCCTCCGTTCCTGGCATTGCGGGCGCGAGTACACAGCCCAATTCAAAAAGGGCCGGAAGCGGAACTGCAGGCCTCTCGAATGTCGTTTTCGAGAAAGCCCACCAATAGGCCCGCTAAATCCGCTTAATGTACTGGTTTGATGCCTTTTTCATGGCTTAAAGTTGATCTTTCGGCTTCGCGAAACAAGGCCAATCGATGTCCGCTTTGCGCCCTATTCTGTTGAAGAAGTCGCAGCTGGCGCGGGCTGAAGGCGGGTGTGGATAGCGGACGAGCGGAGGCAGCAGTCCACTCAGGCGAGTGCGAGACCCGGCATTGGTTGCATCTTGGCCAGTTTGCGGAGGTTCTGGGCGGCTGCGGCTAGGTGGAACTCGTCATTTGCTCCATTGGGACCGCGCAGACGCAAGCGATCCAGCTTCAGGATGTGCTTGAGGTGCGCGAACAGCATCTCGACCTTCTTCCGTTGTCGTCGCGAGACGAGATAGGCATCGCTGGTTGCAATATCTCGGGCCCTATCGCGCGCGCTTTCGTGGACGGAGCGCATGATCTTGCGGGCTGCCAGCTTCGGGGTGCAACGTCCTTTCAGTCCGCATGCACCACAGTCCTTCTCGCGGGCCCGATAGCGGATGAAGCCGTCGGCATTGGCACGCAGGCGCGGCACGCTGAAGTTGCGGTTCGATAGACGCAGGCGATTGCCGCCTGGGCAGATGTAGCTGTCGTCGTCGTGATCGAAGGTACGCTGCAATTGGGAGACTCAGGGGGAATTGGCGCCAGCGAGCGACCGGGAGTGTCCGCTCCGGGTTCGTAAGCTGAATGTCTGCTCTTCAGTTTGCGGTCCCAAATGCGGTCAGCCCGCAATCGGCCCAACTGCTGAAGGTCTGGAGTTGTCAAAGCGACCGCGTTGAGAAGCGCCTTATCTGTGCGGCAACTGGCGGCTGGATGGTTCTATCGGCCCGCAGCGTTTCGTAGCGCGGCCCCAACTGCAGCTATCTCGTCGTTCAGCGCTTGCAGCGATTCTTGATCCAAACCCGCAGCCTTGAGCACTTCTGCAGGGACACAGCCGAGCATCTGATCGACAAGTGTGCTGCCAGAATCCGTCAGGCTCAGGCGGACGACCCGCTCATCCTGCTTGTCGCGCGTTCGAGTAACCATTCCGGCCGCTTCGAGTCGCTTGATCAGCGGTGTTAATGTGTTCGATTCGAGGTGCAGCTTGTCGCCCAGCTCGCTGACGGTCTGCCCGTCCTTGCTGCTCAGCGCGACCAGCGCGAGATATTGCGGATAGGTTATGCCGTAGGGATCGAGCAACGGCTTGTAGACGCGGTTGAAGGCCAGTCCTGCCGCATAAACGGAAAAGCACAGGAACGTGTCGAGCGGGTTGCCGGCATCGGCGGGAGAGTCGGTCTGGGTCATGGCGACGATATAAATCGCGCACGATTTAATCGCAAGGGTTGACAAGCCGAATCATCGGGCTATGTAAATCGCACACGATTGAATCGTGCCCGATATAGAAAGGACCCAAGCCATGACCAAATCGATTCTGCTTTCCGCCCTGACCTCCAGCGCTTTGCTGGCCCTGTTGCCCGTCCCCGCCATTGCCCAGACCCTGGAATCGGCCGCAGCCGGATTTGCCGAGGCTGCTGCCGCCGGGCAGCCGATCTACGAGCTGCCCTATGCCGATGCGCGCGCCGTTCTCTCAGGGGTGCAGGCGGACGAGGTGGAGGCTTCAGCCCCCACCACCACGCAGGACCTCGTCTGGAACATCGGCCCGACCGTAGCCGTGCGGATCCGTATCGTGCGCCCGGCCGATGCAGCGGGCGATCTGCCTGCGGTGCTCTACTATCACGGCGGCGGATGGGTGATGGGCGACCGCAACACCCATGATCACCTGATCCGCGAGCTGGCGGTGCAGGCCCGTGCAGCGGTCGTCTTCGTCGAATACGACAACGCCCCCGAGGTTCGTTACCCCGTCAACAACGAGCAGGCCTATGCCGCACTCGAACATGTCGCGGCGAACGGCGCGGCGCTGGGCATCGACCCGGCGCGGCTGGCGGTGGCGGGCGACAGTGCGGGCGGCAATATGGCCATCGCCGTCACCATGATGGCCAAGGACCGTTCAGGCCCCACGATCAGCCACCAGCTGCTGTTCTATCCGGTGACCGACGATGTCTCGGACAATGCCTCCTACCGCGCATTCGGCGAAGGGCCGTTCCTGACCCGCAAAGCGATGGACTACTTCCTCGAAGCGAACTTCCCGGCAGAACATCGCCAGGACGTGCTCGCCTTCCCGCTCTGCGCTTCGCAGGATCAGCTCTCGGGCCTGCCCGCAGCGACCATCATCGTGGCGGAAAACGACCTGCTGCGCGATGAGGGCGAGGCCTATGGCCGCCGCCTGATCGAAGCCGGGGTGCCGGTCGCCACCACCCGCTTCAACGGCACGATGCATGACTTCGTGATGCTCAACCCGCTTGCGGCGAGCGAACCGGCCCGGGCGGCGATCGCCCAGGGTGCGGCGCGGCTTCGCGATGCCTTTGACATCTAATCGCCCCGATCCACCACACACACACACACACACACACACAAGGAACCCATGAAATGACCAAGTTTCTCTACACCACCCGCGCCACTGCCACCGGTGGCCGCGACGACCGCGTCCGCACCGATGACGGAGCCTTCGCGGTCGGGCTTGCCTCGCCGAAGGAGCTTGGCGGCAATGGCCAGGGCAACAACCCCGAACAGCTTTTCGCTGCGGGCTATGCCGCCTGCTTCCTCGGCGCGATGAAGTTCGTCGCTACTCAAGGAAAGCATGTCCGCGTTCCTGCCTATTCCGCTGTCAGCGCCACGGTCGGCATCGGCCCGCGCGCCGACAAGGGCTTCGGTCTCGCAGTAACGCTTGCGATCGTGCTGCCCGGGCTAGAGCGCGCCGAAGCCGAAGCCCTGGTGGCCGAAGCCGATACCGTCTGCCCCTATTCGCACGCGGTGCGCGGCAACATCGAAGTCAGCCTCGAGGTCTCGACCGAGGCGTGATCCTGACGGCCCATCACGGCACGGGCCCGGTCGGCAACACAGCTGGCCGGGCCTTGCGCCGTTCAAGCGGCGCGTGCCCGCGCCAGCTCGCGCGCAAGATCGACGAACACCTTGAAGGCGGCCGGCGGATTGCGCCGGCTGGGATAGTAGAGGCACAGCGGCGCGAGCGGCGGGGTCCAGTCCGCCAGCAGCCGAACGAGCCTTCCGGCCGCGATATCCTCGCGCACGTCGGACTCCATGAAATAGCCGATGCCGACCGAGGCAAGCACAGCGATCCGCGCCAGACTCGCCTCGTCGAGCGTGAGCGGGCCGTCGACATCGAGTTGCAGCGGCTCGCCTTCGGATTCGAACTGCCAGCGCAGCAGCGCGCCATTGGGCAGCCGCGTGCGGATGCAGGCGTGTCCAACCAGATCGGCCGGAACGCGGGGCAGTCCTCTCTCTGCCAGATAGGCAGAGGTAGCCACCACAGCATGGCGCTGCGCGGGGCCGAGCGGCATCGCAATCATATCGCTCGGGACGAGGTTCTGGCTGCGAATTCCGAAATCGAACCCGTCGGCGACAATATCGACAAGGTTTCCCTCGGTCACCACGTCGATCCGGATCTGCGGGAAACGACGCAGGCATTCGAGCATCAGCGATTCAAGTATCTCACGCCCGGCGGTGGCAAAGGTGTTTATCCGCAGCGTTCCGGCCGGAATGTCCTGCTGCGATCTGACGGTATCGAGCGCCTCGTGGATATCCGAAAGCGCGGGCGCTACTTGCTCAATGAACCTGCGCCCTGCCTCTGTCAGCGCGACGCTGCGTGTGGTGCGGTTGAACAGGCGAACGCCCAGCTGGCCTTCCAGTCTGGCAATCGTGGTGCTGAGCGCGCTGGTCGAAACGCTCAGTTCAAGTGCGGCAGCCCGGAACGAGCCCCGGCGCCCAATGGCGATAACTGCATCGAACTCGGCCAGGCTGTGGCTTCTCATTATCCCGTATCCCGCAATATAGTATCCCACTTTATCCCGCTTATCCGGATGATGTCAAAGCGCTATCTCCCTCTTCGACATTGACAGTGCCAACCGGAGAACGACCATGACCCTCGATCTGCCCGACCCGATCGCCCGCTATTTCGCCGCTGACAAGCGCGCCGATGCCGCCGCGCTCGCTGCCTGCTTTACCCCCGATGCGACCGTGATCGACGAAGGCAACAGCTATGTCGGGCGCGATGCGATCCGGCAGTGGATGGCGAATGCGTCGACGCAGTACAGCTATACCGCCGAGCCCTTTGCGCTGGACCAACAAGACGGAAAGATCGTCGTCACCAGCCATCTCGAAGGCAACTTTCCCGGCAGCCCGGTGGACCTGCGCTACCTCTTCGCCATTGAACGCGATCTGATCGCCGCCCTTGAGATCGTGATATGAACGGCTTCGTCACGCTGGAAGGCAAGCGCGCGCTGGTCACCTCAGGCACACGCGGGGCGGGTGCAGCGACCTTCGCCTTGTTCGAGGAACTGGGCGCGCGGGTGTTGACCACCGCGCGCAACAAGCCTGAGAGGATGCCTGACGCGCAGTTCGTCGCCGCCGACCTGACCAAGCCTGAGGGGTGCGCCGCCGTGGCCAAGGCAGTGCACGACCGGCTCGGCGGGGTCGATATCGTGGTCCACATGCTCGGCGGCTCCTCGGCCCCGGCGGGCGGCTACCAGGCGCTTGATGACGCGCAGTGGCGCAGAGAACTCGATCTCAACCTGATGCCGGCGGTGCGGCTCGACCGCGCGTTGGTGCCCGCCATGACGTCGCGCGGTTCGGGTGTGGTGATCCATGTGACTTCGATCCAGCGCGCACTTCCTCTGCCCGAGGCGACCACCGGCTACGCCGCTGCCAAAGCTGCGCTCTCGACCTACAGCAAGAGCCTGTCGAAGGAAGTCGCGCCAGAGGGCGTGCGCGTGGTGCGGGTCTCGCCCGGCTGGATCGAAACCGAATCCTCGGTCGATCTGGCGCGCCGCTTGGCGGCGAAACACCGTGTCAGCGTGGAGCATGGCCGGGAGATGATCATGCAATCGCTCGGCGGGGTTCCTATCGGCCGCCCCTCGATGCCCCAAGAGGTTGCCAGCCTGATCGCCTTCCTAGCCTCAGACCGGGCCGGCTCCATCACGGGAACCGAGTATGTGATTGACGGTGGAACGGTGCCGACGGCCTGATGTTCCCCGCGATTTTGCCCGTGGTCATGAAAATCTGGGATCGGGTCGTTTGCCGAACGTCCGCTTCGCGAGGTCCGGCGCCCGAATGCAGACTGTCCGGAAACGGCCCAGCTGCTTCCGTTTACAATATCGACTGGTATCAACCTGGACCTTGAGTTCGATAATCCGCTGCTCCGCGTTGCGTTGGCTAAGGTCGGCAGCTATCAAGCAGCCTCTGCAAACTTACTGACCTTGATCTCGGCCTCATGCGCTCGTGCTTGGGCTAGTTCATAGGCTGTCTGCATCCGCAGCAAGGTATCGGCCCTGACCCCGAATGCTTTCTCAAAGCGAATCGCCATATCGGCAGAGAGGTTGGCATTTCCGTTTAGCAGCGTGCTCAGCGCCTGCCGCGAGACACCGAAATGTGCAGCGAGATCGGTTACACTTACTCCTGCAGGCTCGACAATCTCGCTCTTGAGCCAGTCACCGGCATGGACGGCGAGCGACGGGTGCATCTTAAGCGCCATGATAATCCTCCAGATCCATATCGATCAGCGCGCCTTCTTCATTGGCTCTGAAGGTCAAGCGCCAGTTGCGTGTAACGGTCATCGACCAGGTACCTTTCCGGTTTCCTGCAAGCTCATGCAGGCCGAAGTTAGGTGGCACGAAAAGCTCATCGATACCTTCAGCTGCATCAATAAAGGCAAGCATCTTGCGCAGCCTAGCCACATCACCCACCAAGCCTTTGGGATTGCCGGTTTCGAAGAAGCGGCGCAGGCCTTTGTGCCTGATGGATTCGATTTCCATGAGGCCTATCTAGCCATTACACCTCGCCTTGTCAAGCGTCACGCGACGCGCGACACACCTCACACAGGTGGGATACTATCCAATCGACACTCAAAAAATGGGTCGCCGAAGAAAGCAGGTGCGGGCCTCGGAATTTCGTTTTCTCAGAAGCCCACGAAAAGGCCCGCAAAAATCTCGAGCTAGATCGATCCGGGACAATCAGGGATTCGAACGCCTGAAACCGTTAGGCATTGAAAAAGAAAGGAAAAGGCAATACGAGACAAGAGTTTGGAGAACCAATGTGAGTCTTCAGAATATGCCTTTTGTCCTAAATATTTCAATTACTTAGGTCGTTGGTGCCCAGAAGAGGACTCGAACCTCCACGCCCTTGCGAGCGCCAGCACCTGAAGCTGGTGCGTCTACCAATTCCGCCATCTGGGCACGGGTGGCGAGCAGCAATCGCGCTTTTCGCCGGGGTAGGGGCGGGCCAATAGCGTTCAGCTTGCCTGCCTGTCAACGCAAACCTCACAGCGCTCTTGCCCTATTGTGCGCGTTGAAGCATTGCGCTGCGAACAACCCCTTCCTGCTACCGCTACGGATCACGCCATGGCCAGAACTGCCCACCCATCCAGCCCGTTCCAAGACGCGCTCGTCACTGTTTTTGGCGGAGGCGGCTTTATCGGCAATTATGCCGTGCAAGGCCTGCTCAGCCGCGGCGCTAGGGTGCGGATCGCCAGTCGCAACCCGCAGAGCGGCTTTGCGCTCAAACCGCTCGCCAATCTGGGGCAGCTGCAATTCGCGCATTGCGACATCACCCGCGAGGACAGTCTCAGGGCGGCGCTGCACGGGGCCACGCATGTCGTCAATCTGGTTGGCGCGTTTGGCGGCAATCTGACGCAACTGATGGGCGAGGCTCCGGGCGCCATGGCCGGCATCGCCAAGGAGAATAACGCACGCGCCTTTGTCCATCTAAGCGCCATTGGTCCCGACGCGGGCAGCAGCGCCGAATACGCCCGGGCCAAGGCGCTGGGCGAACAGCGTGTCACCGAGGCCTTTCCCGAGGCGACCATCCTGCGCCCCTCGATCGTGTTCGGCAAGGATGACAGCTTCATAAACATGTTCGCCGAGCTGATCGAGATGCTGCCGGTGCTCCCGGTGTTCGGCCCCGAGGCGCGGCTGCAACTGGTCCATGTCGACGATGTTGCCGAGGCGATTGCCACCGCGCTCGAACACCCGGCGCAGCATGGCGGGCACATCTATGAGCTGGGCGGTCCCGAGCAACTCTCCATGATGGAGATCAACCAGCGCATCGCCGCCGCACAGGGACGCAAGCGCCGCTTCATCGCCATGCCCGATGGACTGTCCGGCGTGTTCGCCAGCCTCCCCGGCACACCGATGAGCAAGGACCAATGGACCTTGCTCCAGCCCGGCAGCGTGGTCTCCGGCACCACCCGCACCTTTGATGATCTGGGCATAACGCCGCGCCCGCTTGGGCTGTTTCTGGACAAGTGGATGGTCCGCTATCGCAAGTTCGGGCGCTTTGGCTTGTCGAACCTGCGCAGCAAGGAGCGCGAGGGCGCTTCTCGTTCCTGATGCGCCCGCCTGCGCTCCTAAGCGCGGGCGGTCCGATTGCGAGGCGCAAACCCTACAGGATGGAACACTTGGAACACAGTCCTGACACAAGAAACTCCGACCTCGCACGGTGGCTTTCGCCGGGACGAATGGGAAGTGCGCAAAGGCAGGAATCGGTCGAAGGTCCACGCCGCCCGGTTACAGCAGCCTGAGCGAGTAGGAAAACCAGACCGAAGGCCAGCGCCCTAGGTCCTGACCCTAGTCGAGGCTCAGGTTTGCAGCGTAAAGCTCCAGCAAATCATCATACGCCCTTTCCGCCGCTTCTTGCGCATAGGCCGGGCTGTCGGGAACGGTCCAGCCGTGATCCCCGGCATAGACCGCGACCTTGGCCGGACGTCCGGCGGCTTCGGCGGCGGCGGCAAAAGTGTCCTTGACCGCTGGAGCCTCAGCATCGTCATCCTGCGCCACCGCGATCAAAAACGCCGCTTCGGTGCGGTCCAGCAGGCGGTGCGGGCTGAGCGGATTGTCTTCGCGCACCAGCCCGCCGCCATGAAAACTTGCCGCCGCCTTGATCCGTTCTGGCACCGCCGCCGCGCTCCACACGGTGAAGGGTCCGCCCATGCAATAGCCCTGCGTGCCGATCCCGCGCGCCGCATCGACCGGCGCCTGCGCATCGAGCCACGCCGCCGCCGCGACCGCATCGCGCCCGACTGCGCCCGCATCCAGCTTTGTCCGCCACGGCGAGACTTTGGGGAAACCCTGCGCCGCAATAAAGTCGGCAAAATCGGCGAATTGCTCACCCGTGACATCGCGGTAATAAGGGTTGAGCACCAGCACCGAATAGCCTTCACCCGCCAGCCTGCGCGCCATGTTGCGTTTCGATTCGCGGATCGAGGCAATGTCGGGCCAGAATATCACGCCCGGATGCGCGCCCGCCGCCGGATGCACGAAAAACGCATCCATCGTGCCGTCATCGGTGGCGAATGTGACCGCGCTTTCCGTCAGGTCGAGACTGGGCTGCGCGCTGCTATCCTGCGCCGTTACAGCATCCCCGGGCGCGCAGGCGACAATCGCCGCGGTTCCGGCCAGCGCGCCAAACTGCCGCCGGCTCACCACGCCTGCCGCCCATTCCTTCAATCTTGCTTCATCACACATTGCGCTCTCCCTTGGCGGTTCGGATACCGGCGGCATCACCGGCTACTTCATAGTCAAGACGTTCGCTTATGGACAAGCGTTCCCGCGCGCTGCAACATGTGCCGTGAGGGAGAGGGATTCATGAACAAAACAGTCTGGGCAGTGCCTTTGCTGGTGCTGGGCGCGCTCGGTGTGGTCGCCTGCAACGAAGCGTTCGACGCGGATTTCTACAGCGAGGACGGGATCACCGCCGCGATGCTGACTGGCGCGGACGCGGATAGCGCCAACTGGATCACCTATGGCCGCACCTATTCTGAACAGCGTTTCTCCCCGCTGGATCAGATCAACACCGAAAATGTCGGTGAACTGGGCTTGGCGTGGTTCGCCGATATGGACACTGCGCGAGGGCAGGAGGCGACGCCGCTCGCCATTGATGGTAAGATCTACGTTTCAACCGCATGGAGCAAGGTAAAGGCCTATGACGGCAAGACCGGTGCGCCCTTATGGGATTACGATCCCGAGGTGCCCGGTGAATATGCAGTCAAAGCCTGCTGCGGTGTCGTCAACCGCGGTTTGGCCGCATGGGGTGACAGCCTCTTTCTGGGCACGCTTGATGGGCGGCTTGTCTCGCTGGATCGGAACACTGGCAAGGTGAACTGGGAAGTTTTTACCGTCAATCAGGACGAGAGTTATACCATCACCGGCGCGCCGCGCGTGATCGATGGCAAAGTCATCATCGGCAATGGCGGAGCAGAATTGGGCGTGCGTGGTTATGTCGGCGCATATGATGCCGAAACCGGCAAACAAATCTGGCGTTTCTACACAGTGCCGGACGGCAATGAAGGCGGCGAAAGCCCGCAATATCTTCAGGACGCCGCCGAGACATGGAACACTGAAGTGTTGCGCAGCTCCGATGCAATCGGCGCCGGCGGCACTGCGTGGGATGCCATGGCATACGATCCCGATCTCGACCTATTGTATATCGGCGTTGGCAATGGCAGCCCATGGAACCAGGCGATCCGGTCTCCGGGCAAAGATGGCGCGGGCGAAGGTGACAACCTTTACCTCTCCAGCATCGTCGCCTTGCGGCCCGACACGGGCGAATATGTCTGGCATTATCAGACCACGCCCGGGGAAACCTGGGACTACACAGCCACACAGCACATCATGCTTGCCGATATGGAAATCGGCGGAGAGATGCGCGAAGTCTTGATGCAGGCACCCAAAAACGGGTTTTTCTATGTGATCGACCGCGCGACGGGTGAGTTCCTGTCCGGTGAGCCCTATGTCAACGTAACATGGGCGAGCGGGATTGATCCCGAAACAGGTCGTCCGATTCAGGTTCCCGAAATGCGAGTCGACCGCACAGGATTGCCGACCTTGGTCAATCCGGGATCTGGCGGCGGTCATAACTGGCATCCGATGGCGTATCACCCCGATCACAATCTGGTTTACATTCCGACGGTTGAAGCAGGTCAGATGTATGTCCCGGTCAAAGAGTGGGACCCTGATCGCAAGCGCGGCTGGAACCACGGCTTTGACTACTCGGATGGTGTTCCTTCCGACCGCGAAATCCGCAAACAGCTAACCCCGGAAGTCGGGGGCAAACTGCTTGCTTGGGATCCCGTCGCTCAAGAAGCCCGGTGGAGCGTGGATCATCCTGGGGGAGCCAATGGCGGTGTGTTGGCGACCGCAGGCAACCTTGTGTTTCAGGGCACCAATACAGGTGAATTCCGGGCCTACAACGCGGCTGATGGCGAGCAATTGTGGAGCTTTGACGGGCAAACCGGGATTCAGGCAGCACCCATGACCTATTCGATTGAGGGCGTACAATATGTCGCCGTTCTCGTGGGCTGGGGCGGCGGTTTTGCCTTGGTCAATGACGGCGAAATGGCCGAGCCCGGCGGGCCAATGGCAAACATCAGCCGCCTGCTTGTCTTTAAGTTGGGCGGTGAATTGAGCCTGCCAGAAAAGCCAGAACTGGTCCGCCTTCCGCTTGATCCGCCGCCGAGCCGTGCTGATGCAGCCACCATTGCCGCTGGTAAGGCGATCTACGGTCGCTATTGCAGCACGTGCCACGGCTTTGAAGCCGTTGGATCGAGTGTTCTGCCGGACCTGCGGCGCTCCGGCACACTAGCCGATGCCCGCAGCTGGGCCGCAATTGTGCATGACGGCGCGCTCAAGGATAACGGCATGGCCGGTTTCGCAGGCTCGCTGACCACGGATGAAATCCAGGCAATTCGCGCCTTCGTTATTCACCGCGCCAATGCGGACAAGGCGGCGGAAGCAGCGGCAAGGCAGGTCGGGCGGCGTTAGCCTCTGAATGCGCCTAACCCCGGAACACCACGGTCCGGCTGCCATTGATCAGCACGCGTTCCTGCGCGAACAGCCGCACCGCTTCGGCAAGTACGCGGCGTTCAATGTCGCGGCCCTTGCGCACCAGATCGCTGGGGCTGTCGGCGTGGGTGATGCGTTCGACATCCTGATGGATAATCGGGCCTTCATCGAGGTCAGCGGTGACGAAATGGGCGGTCGCGCCGATGATCTTGACCCCGCGTTCGTGCGCCTGATGGTATGGCCGCGCGCCCTTGAACCCCGGCAGAAAAGAATGGTGAATGTTGATACAGCGACCCGCAAAATGGGCGCTCTGTTCGTCTGAGAAGATTTGCATGTAGCGCGCCAGCACCACCAGTTCGGCCTGCGTTTCCTCGGCCAGCGCACGCAGCCGGGCTTCGGCCTCTGGTTTGGTATCGGGGGTGACGGGGATGTGATGGAACGGGATGCCGCCAATGTCTTCGCGGATTGCGGCCTCACGCGGATGGTTGGAGACTATGGCCACAGGGTCAATCGGCAGCTCAGCCGTGCGCCAGCGATAGAGCAGATCGACGAGGCAATGGTCGGCCTTGCTGACCAGGATAATGGTGCGGCGCGGGCGATCTTCGCGCGCCATTTTCCACGCCATTGCATATTCGCCCGCCAGTGCTGCAAAGGCCCCGCGCAGTCCCTCTGCGGTCGAGCCATCGGGGTCGAACACCACGCGCATGAAGAAGCGGTCGGTGCCGCCCGCTTCCGCGCGGTCGTTGAACTGCTGCGCGTCGAGGATGTTGCAGCCCCGCTCAAACAGAAAGCCCGTGACGCGCGCGGTGATGCCGGGCCGGTCAGCGCAAGCGAGAGTGAGGATAAGCGGTGCAGCCATATTATCGGTTCAGCGCCGCCTCGCACTGGCCCATCAGCTGAGCGATGATGTCGGCGGCGGGTTCTTCGCTGGTCACCATGCCGACGCTCTGCCCGGCCATCACGCTGCCGCTTTCGACATCGCCGTCGATCACGGCGCGGCGCAGCGCGCCCGCCCAGAAATGTTCGATCTGCAATTGCGCCTCAAGCATGTTGACCTCGCCGCGGTCGAGCATTCCGGCAACCTCGATCTGCTTGGCGGTGAACTCCTCGGTGCCTTTGTTCTTGAGCGCGCGCACCGGGATTACGGGCAGGCGCGGGTCAACCTGGACGCTGGCTTCGGCGTCGCGGGCCTTGGCGCGGAAGAACGCTTTCTTGAAATCGGGATGCGCGATGCTTTCGGTGGCGCAGGCAAAGCGCGTGCCCAGTTGCACGCCCGATGCGCCCATTTCGAGATAGCTGGCGATCGCCTCGCCCCGGCCAATGCCTCCGGCGACGAAGACGACGTGATCGGCGGACAGTTCGGGGAGGAATTCCTGCGCCAGCACGCTGGTCGCCACCGGGCCGATGTGGCCGCCGGCTTCCATCCCTTCGATCACCAGCGCATCGCCGCCCGACCGCAGCAGTTTCTTTGCGAGCGCCAGCGTTGGGGCGAACACGATCACCTTGGCGCCGAATTCCTTGATCGCCTCAACACTGCCCTTGGGCGGGATGCCGCCGGCCAGCACGACGTGGCTGACGCCATGTTTCTGGCACACCGCGATCAGGTCGAACAGCATCGGGTGCATGGTAATCAGATTGACGCCAAAAGGCTTGGCCGTGCGCGCCCGTGTTTCGGCAATTTCGGTGTCGAGCAGATCGGGCGTCATCGCTCCGCAGGCGATCACACCAAATCCGCCCGCATTGGAAATGGCGGAAACAAGGTTGCGCTCAGACACCCAGCTCATCGCGCCGCACAGGATCGCGTGCTCGCAGCCAAGGAAATCGATACCGCGCTGCATCAGGGCCGCGCTCTGGGGATAAATGGTCATCAGCCGCGATTAGTCAGGTCAATCGCGATAGGCAATCTTGACTGTGCCTGCGACACGAATTGCCAGGAGCCGCGCTTCCTCCGCAGTCTCAGCAGCCGCCAGAGCCACCCCCATCCGGCGAAAGGGCCGTGACGTGGGTTTGCCGAATATCCGCAGATCGACATTGCCTTCGACGGATAAAGCTTCGGCAAGTCCTGTATATCCGAAGTCATCGCTGTCCCGGTCCGCAAGGATCACCGCCGAAGCCGCCGCAGCCGCCGCAATCGTATCGGGGACCGGAAATCCGAGGATCGCCCGCACGTGCAGATCGAATTCGGATAGGCCCTGAGAAATCAGGGTCACCATACCGGTGTCATGCGGGCGCGGAGACAATTCGGAGAAGATTACCTCCTCGCCTTTCACGAAGAATTCGACCCCATAGATGCCCCATCCGCGGCCATTGCCCTCGAGCGCCTCCACAACCTTACGTGCCATCGCGCGCGCTTTTTCAAGGGCATCTGCAGACATCGCAGCGGGTTGCCAGCTTTCCTGATAATCGCCGCGTTCCTGCCTGTGACCGATTGGCGGACAAAAGGAGAAGCCATCCCGGTGCCGCACCGTCAGCAACGTGATTTCATAGTCGAAATCGACGAATTGCTCGACAATCACCCGCGCGCGGTCGCCGCGCATATTGGCAACGGCATAGTCCCAGGCGGGCTCAAGCCCGGCGGCATCATCGACCTTGCTCTGGCCTTTGCCCGATGACGACATCACCGGCTTGATTACACAGGGAAAGCCGGTGTTCGCGGCGCCCGCCAGCACCTCATCAAGGCTTTCGGCATAGTGATAGCGCGAGGTAACCAGACCCAGCTCTGCTGCGGCCAGATCGCGGATGGCATCGCGGTTCATGGTCAGCTGTGCAGCGCGAGCGGAGGGGATGACATTAAAGCCTTCCTGTTCCAGATCGGCGAGCACTTCGGTGCGGATAGCCTCAATCTCGGGCACGATGTGATCGGGGCGGTGTTTGATAGCAGCGGCGCGCAAGGCCCCGCCATCAAGCATTGAAAACACTTCGCAAGCATCCGCAACCTGCATTGCTGGCGCATCCGCATAGGCGTCGCAGGCGATGACGCGCGCGCCCAGTCGCTTAGCCGAAATGGTGAATTCGCGGCCCAGCTCGCCCGAGCCGAGCAGCAGAATCGTGGAGGTAAAAGCCATCTTTCGGGACTAGCGGCAGAACCAGCGATGGCCAAGCATCGCGGTCAATCTGACTGTCTGGGCACAAAGTCACAGCGGCAGCGGATGGCCGCAGACCCCCGTCTGGCCGCCTCCACCGGCGCGCGCCATGACCAGACCCAGCTCTGCCTGGCGCATCGTCCAGTCGGCGGACGCCTCGACCTGTGCCAACCCGGCGCTGGCGGTCAATTCGGGCGCGCGTTTCGATGCGCTCACAGCCAGCGCGCCAAAGGTCTGCAAGACATCCTCGCTCCAACAGCGTGCCTGCTTCAACGTCATGCCGTGCAGCAACACCCCGCAACGTTCCCCATCAAGCTGCGCCAGTTCATGGCCGGGCAGCACCATGGATTCAAGAAATCGGGCAAATCCCCACTGGATCTCATCGGCGGTGCGCCTGCCATATTGCAGCGCTAGAGCCTTCAGCGAATCGACCGCAAGCAGCGCGACCGTTTGCGGGCCATCATGCGCGAAGGCGCGGTGCAGGCTGGCGAAAAACACCTGGCGACTGGCCAGCCCCGTGACCGGATCAATCATCGCGTTCGGCGTGTTGTCTGCGGCGGAAACCTGCGCGTGCCGGACCAGCCGAAGCAGGCCCAAGGCGCGGTGACCGGCGTCGCCACCGCCGTTTTCGACCAGTTTCAGCCCCAAAGTGTACCAGCGCCGACACAGTCCAGAACCGGCGGGATTTTCAGGATCGTCATGATCGGTGCAATCATCCACCGCGCAGATGCGCACCGGAAATTCTATCCGGCCCGAATGCGCGGTGCCTGCAAACACCTGATCGACAAAGCGCGCCACTTCTGCCCCGTGACCCGGCTCGGCAAAATCGGTGATATGCGGCATGAACAGCCGCGCCGTCAGATCAATGCCAAGCTCCGCGACATTGGGCGAGGCATGGACCACAAACCCGCCCGGATCGAGCCGGACCACAATATCACCCGAAGCATCCTCCAGAAGGCCGCGCAGCGCCCGGCCCTCTGCAATGCTGAAACCCATTTCCATGCCGATTGCCCCCGGCTTTGTTACGACCACGGGATCAAATCGAAAATCGGTCGGCAATACTATTAGCTAACTTTCGCCGCGCAATTTCTATGCAATCCCCAAATTGCCTGCACGCAGAAATGAAAGTTGTTATATGCGTTTGTTTACCCGACTAAAAAACGAATCAATCCTGATTATCGTTTACCATGTTTTGGCGCTGTTTCATTATTTCTGTGCATATACTTGGTATTTTATATCAAATTTCTAGCATTATGCGGATGCTATTTGGGTTAATTCCATAGGCTGAGGCTATCCGTTGCCGACATTCATCGACCAGAGCAGCCGCTTCGCCGGGCGTGCCGGATTCATTGATCTCATCCTCGCTTACGCCCAAAACTTCGGCCAGCGATGTCAGGCGTTCGGGCAAGGGGCGGGCCTTGCCCTTTTCCCATGCCCAGACGGTTGGCTTGCTCACCCCCATGGCATCGGCAACCTGCGCCAGAGTAAGCCCGCGTTCGCGGCGCAGACGGTTGAATTTCTCACCCAGCCAGTCCCCAGTCCCGCTGCGCTGCGAGGCGGGCGGCACAGCTGATATCGGAGCCGGCGCCGCACCCGGAGCAGCGGCGCGCAATTGCGCCGCAGATAGCGCCGCCTCACCCAGAGCCTGTTGAAAGGCGCAGCCATACAGGCGCTCGCTTTTCCAGACGATTTCTGCGCCGACCGCGCCCAATTCGGGCAATTCAATCGCCAGCATGTCGCCCACGGCCAGCGCTTGCCCGGTTTCCAGCAGCAGACCCGCCGCAGAGATATTGTGGACCGTCACATTGGCCTCGCCAGAGCCTGCGAAGACCCCGCTGGTTTCCAGTTGCAAGGCGCGCCGGACAGCCCGGCGACCGTCGACATTGGCCGGGCTGCCCGGTGCAAGTGTTGCAAGATGGGCTTTCATCGCCATGGGATACGACTCCTGTAAAAGAGCCCTAAACCTTGGCGATAAGCGTTAAGAAGGAGTTAGCGGCGCACCCTTAACGGGATGAGACGAATTGCCGATCAATCAGGCGCATCCAGACCATAGGCGGTGTGCAGCACCCGCACCGCTAGCTCGGTCTCATCTTCGTCGATCATCACGCTGACCTTGATCTCGCTGGTCGAGATTGCCTGAATATTGATGCCCCGGTCGGACAGCGCGCGGAACATCGTGCTGGCAACGCCCGCATGGCTTTTCATGCCCACGCCGACGACGCTGATCTTGGCGATCCGGCTGTCGGTGATGATCCGATTGTATCCGATCCCGGCTCGGCGATCCTCCAGCAAGGCCTGCGCGCGGGCAAGGTCTGCCTGCGGGACGGTAAAGGTCACGTCGGTCTCACCCTTGTCGCGGCCCACGTTCTGAATGATCATGTCGACATTGATGCTCGCCTCGGCCAGCGGGGTAAAGATATCGGCCACCGCGCCGGGTTTGTCGGGCACCCGGGTAAGGATCACCTTCGCCTCATTCTTGTCATGCGCGATGCCGGTCACAAGCTGGCGTTCCATCAGGCCATTCTCCACCATTTCGTCCATTTCTTCATCCGACACGATCAACGTGCCGGGCAGGTCGTCGGCTGACACTGCATCGTCGCCGGTAAAGCTGGAGAGCACCTGAATGCGCACCCCTTGTTTCATCGCCAGCCCGACGGACCGGGTTTGCAAAACCTTGGCCCCGACGGATGCCAGTTCGAGCATTTCTTCGTAGGTGACTGCCTTCAGCTTGCGCGCCTTGGCGACGATCCGCGGGTCGGTGGTGTAGACGCCGTCGACATCGGTGTAGATGTCGCAGCGATCCGCCTTTACCGCCGCCGCGACCGCGACCGCCGAAGTGTCCGATCCGCCCCGGCCCAAAGTCGTGATGCGGCCATCGTCTGAAACGCCCTGAAACCCCGGCACAATTGCTATCTCGCCGCTTGCCATGCTGGCGAGCATGTCGGGCGCGTCGATTGTGCTGACCCGCGCCTTGGCATGGGCTTCGATCGTTTTCACCGGGATTTGCCAGCCCAGCCAACTGCGCGCCTTGCACCCCAGCGATTGCAGGGTCAGCGCCAGCAATCCGCTGGTCACCTGTTCGCCGCTGGCCACCACCACGTCATATTCCGCGGGATCATAAAGCGCATTGGCTTCGCGGCAGAAATTTACGAGCCGGTCGGTCTCGCCCGCCATCGCGCTGACAACGACCGCGATCTCGTTGCCGCCGGCCGCCTGTGTGCGCACGATATTGGCCACCCGGCGAATCCGCTCGGTCCCGGCCATCGAAGTGCCGCCAAATTTCATCACGATTCTTTGCCTGGAGCGCGCCAAGGTGAGCATACTCTTGCTGGTTAGGTCCCGCGAGCGCTGTTAGGGAGAGCGCATGGGAAACGCAAACGTATCAAATGTAACCATCCGCCCCGAAGAGGCAGAGTTCTTTGCCAACCTGGCCAAGGATTGGTGGAATCCCAAGGGCAAGATGGCCTCGCTGCATCAGGTGAACCCGGTGCGGCTGCAATTCATCCGCGCGGCGATTGACGCGCAGTTCGGCACCGACGCGCGCTCGATTCGTCCCTTGGCAGGAAAGAGCGCACTCGACATCGGGTGCGGCGCGGGGCTGGTGTGCGAACCCTTGGCGCGGCTGGGCGGCGATGTGACCGGAGTGGACGCGGCGGCGGAAAATGTCGCGGCGGCCAGCGCGCATGCCGAGCAAGCCGGGCTGGGCATCCGCTATATGGCGGGCGAGGTCGGCGCGCTTGATATTGGCACTTTTGATCTGGTCACCTGCCTTGAAGTGGTGGAGCATGTTGCCGACAAGCCCGCATTCCTTGCCGATGTCGCGGCGCGGCTGGCCCCGGACGGGCTGCTGGTCATGTCCACCCCCAACCGCACGGCGGCATCGCGGGTCTTGTTGGTCGGCGCGGCAGAAGCGGTGGGCTATGTGCCAAAGGGCACGCATCACTGGAGCGATTTTGTCACGCCCGAAGAATTGGAGGGCCTGCTCGCCGATGTCGGCCTGCAAATCACCGAACGGCGCGGCATTGCGTGGCGGCCGGGCAAGGGGCTGCATCTGGCGGCTGACGAAGCGCTCAATTACATCGTGAGCGCGCGCCGCGCCTAGCCGCTATTCGCCTACCGCTGCGCCCGTCAGCGCAACCAATTCGCGCACATTGTCGGTAAAGAACCCGTCCGCACCGGTGGCCAGAGCGGCGTTCCACAGGCGCTGATACTGCCCCTCTGCCGCTGCGCCGCCGTCATTTTGCAGCGATGCGGGCAGGAACCCGTTTTCCTTGCGCAGGGTCCATGGATGGACTTTCAACCCCGCCGCATGGGCATCACCCACCAGCGCAGTCGCCTGCATAGTATCCGGGTCCAGCACATGGCCCAGCCACGGACCGATTCCGTCAGCATAGGCCGCCACTTCAGCCAGTCCGGTGGGTGTGATGATTTCCGCCCAGCGCATTTCCGGTTCGTCATAGGGCCCGCCCTCCGAAGAGATGAGCAGCACCAGCGGCGTATCGACGCGGGCGTTGAGGCGCTGCAAGGGGCCGATTTCGAAAATCTGGACAAACACCTTCGCATCCGCGCGGTCGAGGTCAAGCTGCCGCAATTGCGTGACGAGCAGATCGACCATGTCGATACCCTCCTGCTCCAGCATGAGCGTGGGATGCTTCAGTTCGGGATAAAGCCCGATGGTGCGCCCGGTCTCGGCCTGTTTGACGCGCACCAATTGCACGATCTCGGCAAAGGTCGGGATCTGATAGAGGCCGTTATAGGCCGCGCTGCCGGGCCGGATATTGCCCACCCTTTCGCGGGCGCGCAAAGTGCGCAATTCGGCGAGTGTGAAATCTTCGGAAAACCAGCCGGCAACCTGTTGCCCTTCGACATTCTTGGTCCGGCGGCGGTCCTCGAATTCCTCGCGGCTGGCGACATCGGTGGTGCCCGACAGCTCATTTTCGTGGCGCGCGACCAATTGCAGATCCTTGGTCACGACCAGATCGGGCTCGATGTAATCCGCGCCCTGCGCAATTGCCAGTTCGTAGGCGGCCAGCGTGTGTTCGGGCCGTTCGCCAGACGACCCGCGATGCGCGATGATAAGGGGACGTTGCATCGCGGCGACCACCTTTGCGATGTTTTCCGGATCGGATTCGGCAGTGGCTCTTAGTGGAGATGCGACCAACGCCGCGCCCAACGCTATGCTTGCAAGAATGCTGCGGACCATTCGTCTTCCTTGAAACCTACCAGAACCGTGTGACCGGCTTCGGCCACTGGCCGTTTGATCATGGAGGGGTGCTGAACGAGCAAGGCTACGGCTGTGTGACTGTCCGCCGCCGCCGCCTTGTCGGCATCGGGGAGCTTGCGATAGGTCGTGCCGCGCGTGTTGAGCACCGCATCAAGCCCCTTGTCCGCGATCCAGCCCGCAAGCCTCTGCTCATCCGCGCCTTCTTTCTTGTAATCGTGAAAGTCGTATTCGACGCCGTTCGCATCCAGCCACCGCCGCGCCTTCTTGACCGTGTCGCAATTGGGGATGCCGTAGAGGGAGAGTTTGGTCATTGATTTGCCTGTCGTCATGTTTGAGCGCTTACCGAAGTGCAATTGAGTATGCTGCAAAGGTGCGCAATAACAATCTTTCGCGCCATTCCGGCGAAGAGCCGCCGGTCTGCTATCGACCCTATTTTCGGCCTCTCCCGTCACCCCAGCGGAAGCTGGGGTCCAGGGCTGCATGGATCGGCGCTTTCCGCCCGAGATCCCAGCCTTTGCTGGGATGACGGGTCAGGTAGGAAACCACCCAATCCCAGACATTTCGCCGCTCGCCGCCGTTCGCCAAAAGCAGCCAGTCATCGCCGCTTGCAGCCCGCAACCCGTAACCCGGACGGCTTGCCCGCGCTTCCATTTCACAGCCCACTTGTTCGGGGGGTACGGTGCGCGTCCGCTATTGCCGCCGCGAGCGCGTCGGCGGCGTCAGAGCCGGCATTCGTAACGCCAGGAAGCTGCACTTTCACCATCGCGGTGACCAGCACCTTGCCTGCACCACCGCTTCCGCTGAGCTATCCTTACCCGGCGTTTCTGGGCGGTTCCGAAAGCCGCTTCGATGGACCAGTCGTACTGGGCGTGAGCGGCAAGCTGCCCTTGCTCCCACCAAAAAGCGAAGCCATTGAGGGCTGCAAGCCGCCTGAGGCAAGGCGAGATTGCCAAGCGGAGCCTGATTGCGCACCCAATCCGGGCTGGTTGATTGACTTACTGGCAAATATGCGGCTGGCACATCGCCGCATCGCGGGCGAAAAGCGCGTTGCTCGTTTCAGCATTCCATCATGAATGAGGCCAAGGTCAGCGACGATGTTTCAATTCCCCCGTCTTGAATTCGATGCAGCCGCACATGCCTTGCGAGAAGATCTGCGCGGTTTTCTCAATGCCGAACTTGCGTCGGGCGGGTTTAGCCCTTCGGCTGATTGCTGGGTTTCCGCCGCCGATCCTGCGTTCAGCCGCAAGATGGGCGCGCAGGGCTGGCTCGGCATGGTCTGGCCGCGCGAATATGGCGGCCATGATTGCCCGGTGGCACACCGCTTTGTCGTGACCGAGGAGATGCTCGCTGCCGGCGCCCCGGTGGCCGCGCATTGGATCGCGGACCGTCAGACAGGAACGCATATCCTGCGCTATGGCACTGAGGAGCAGAAACGCACGATCCTGCCGCGCATTGCCGCCGGGGAATGCTTTACCGCAATCGGGATGAGCGAACCGCAAGCGGGCTCAGACCTGGCTGCGATCCGGACCACCGCGCAGCGCAGCGATACAGGCTGGGTGCTGTCGGGTCGCAAGATCTGGTCGACCGGCGCGCATTATTCGCATTACATGATTGTGCTCGCGCGCACATCGCCTGCCGAGGGGCGCAATCGGCAAGTGGGTCTGTCGCAGTTTCTGGTCGATCTCTCGCTGCCCGGCATCGAAATCTCCGGGATTCGCGACCTTGGCGGGACCCCGCATTTCAACGAGACTTTGTTCGACAATGTTGAACTTCCTGCAGACGCGTTGCTGGGAACCGAAGGCAATGGCTGGGCGCAGTGCATGGGCGAACTGGCGCTGGAGCGGTCGGGCCCCGAACGCTTTCTCACCTCGCTGATTGTGCTGGAACAGGCGCTGCCGGTGATCGCGCGCCATGCCGATGAACGCCGCGCGATCGAGGTGGGATCGATCCTTGCGAACCTGCGCGTGCTGCGCCGGATGTCGCTGGGTGTGGCGGAGATGCTGGAGCAGGGCGAAAGTCCGGCAACTGCGGCTGCGGTGGTCAAGGAAATGGGCAACCGGCTGGAAAATGACATCGTTGCCCAGCTTCGCTCGATGCTGGCGGGTATTTCGTTTGCAGAATGGCCGGACGGGCTGGAGGCATTGCTGCGCGAAGCGGTGCTGCATTTGCCTTCCAACACCCTGCGCGGCGGCACGACCGAGATCCTGCGCGGTATCATCGCCCGCGAAATGGGGATGCGGTGATGGAGCGGGAGACGCTGTCGCTGATCGCCGAGGGGCTGGAACGGATTCTGGCCGATGCTCCGCTTGAAGCCATCGATCAGGCCGCGGGGCAGGGCGCCGACGCCCGCGCGCTGTGGTCTACGCTCGCCGAAAACGGCTTTGTCCTTTTATGCGCGGCAGAGGAGCATGGCGGCTTTGGTGGTTCAATTGCCGATGCGTTGGTGCTGGGAGAAATGATGGCGCGCCATGCGGCGGCGTTGCCGCTGGGCGATACGATGCTGGCGGCGGGCCTGCTGTCGGCGGCGGGATGCGAAGCGCCGGAATTGCGCATCGGGTTGGTTGACCCGTTCGACTCTGCGGCGGCGGTTGCCCATGCGGCACAGGTTGATGCGGTTCTGATCCTGCAGGACGGGTTTCTGCGCTGTGCCCGCCTGTCTCCTGATGACTTTGCGCCGCTTGCCAAAGCGGAAGATGGCGCGGGCCGGCTGGTGCGCGCGCCGCAGGAAACACTGGCGGAAATTGCTGCGCCGGATTGGCTTAGCGCAGACGCCTTCCGCGCGATTGCCGCGTTGATGCGCGCCGCCAATATGGCGGGCGCGATGCAAGCGGTGCTGGAGCTGACCCTGACCTATACGCAGGAGCGCGAACAGTTTGGCCGCCCATTGGCCAAGTTTCAGGCGATCCAGCATCACTTGTCCGACATTGCCTGCGAAACCGCCGCCTCCATCGCTGCAGTGGAACTGGCCAGCGACGCGCTGCGCATTGATCCGCATTGCGGACCCGGTGTGCTAGGCGAGATCGCGATTGCCAAGACGCGCTGCGGGCAGGCGGCATCGAAAGTCGCCGCCGCCGCACATCAGGCGCATGGAGCCATGGGCTTCACCCGCGAATATGCGCTGGGCCGCTTTACCCGGCGTCTGTGGCAATGGCAGGATGAATTCGGGTCGCAGACCGAATGGGCATCGCGTCTGGGCCGCAGCGTGCTCAGTGATCCCGAACCTCGCCTCTGGCCGCGAATCAGCCAGCCCATCTAGGAAGAACCCATGTCTGATCCCGTACTCTATTCACGCGAAGACAGCGTCGCCACCATCACGCTGAACCGCGATGAAACACGCAATGCGCTGAGCGATGAAGTCATTGCAAGCCTGCTTGAAGCGTTTGCAAAGGCGGAAAGCGACAAGGCAATCAGCTGCGTAATCCTGACCGGGGCGGGCAAGGCGTTTTCATCGGGCGGGAACCTGCGCGATATTGGCGCGATGACAGCGGAAAAGGCGATGAGCCCGCTCGACATAGAGGCTTGGTATAAAACCGGGATTCAGCGCATCCCATTGCTGATGGAGCAGCTGACCGTGCCGGTGATCGCAGCGGTCAACGGCCCGGCGATTGGCGCGGGCAATGATCTCGCCACGATGTGCGACATGCGGATCGCTTCGAGCAAGGCATTGTTTGCAGAGAGTTTTTTGAAAGTGGGGATCATTCCGGGTGACGGCGGAGCGTGGTTCCTGCCGCGCATCATTGGCTATGCCCGCGCGGCGGAAATGCTCTACACTTCAGAAGCGATCGACGCGCAAAAGGCGCTGGCCTGGGGTCTGGTAAGCCAGGTGGTGGAACCCGATGCGCTGATGGGTGCCGCACGCGCATTGGCAGAAAAAGTCGTTTCAAACCCGCCACTTGCCCTGCGCAAGGGCAAGGAGATCATGCTCGCTGCGCAGCGCATGGGGCTCGAGGACAGCCTCGCCAAGGCCGCGACCACGCAAGGCGTGCTGCAGCAGATGGAAGACCATCAGGAAGCGGTCAACGCGATCCTCGAAAAGCGCAAACCGGTCTTCAAGGGGCGCTAGATCCGCCTAGCATTGCTCATCCACAATTGCCGAAAGCCGCGTTCCGGCAGCCTCGTCGCGGGCGGAAAGCGCACGCTGCGCCTGTCGCAACAACCGGCAATCATACCGCGTTCCTTTGGCAGCGGTCGCGGCGATGATTTCGACAAAGGCGTCCGACGGCATTACCCGCGCACCCCGGTTGAGGAACTGGCTATGCCAGCGCTGACCTCCACCAACGATGCTAGCCAAGGTCGTGCGCCCTTCGCCGCCAGCTTCGGCTAGCACGGGCGGGCCAAGCTCTTCGAGCAGCGCGTCTGCGGTGTCGCGGCGCAAAAATAGCGCAGCGTAGCGCCGCGCGGCTTCGGGTGCATCGCCAGCCTCCAGCGCCAGCCGCAGCATCGATTCCTGTGCCAGCGGATCACGCCAGCCGCGCTGTGCAGCATATTGAATCGACAGCGCGCTCTTATCGACCTGCCCCGCCGCAAATTGTGCCTGAGCCAAGAGCCGCAGATGCTCAGCGGGGAGCGGGCGGCGACGAACGAGCCGCTCGGCTTCCGCCAATGCGCGATCTGGATCGTCTCCCGCCAAAGCATCGGCGGCGACCGGCAATTGCGCTGCCGAGCGCAAGGCCTCTGGCACGCTTTCAGCAATGGCAGGCGTGCGCCGTGTCTGCCGGTCCAATTGCACGCCGAACGTGACGAGCGCGATTCCCACAAGCGCGGCGCGCCATGCAATCCCTGCGATCATGGCAACACCTCCTGCCGCGAGGAGGAATGTTCCGGCGACCCAAACCGCAGCAGTATGAGCAGCGCGTAACTTGCAAATGTCAGCATGGTCAGATTGCGCAGCGGGTAATCTGTTATTGATTGCAAAGCGATGGTTAGCAGGATTACCCCGCCGCTCCACGCGATCCAGCGACCACGCGATTTTCTGGCTCGCCAGATCAGCCAGCCGAGCAGGATCAGCCAACCGGCGATCAGGGTCAGGCCAGGCAGCCCCGCCTCAATCGCCACTTCGAGATAATCGTTATGCGCCCGGCCTGCGGTGCGCAGGGTCATGTTTTCGAGCGATTCGTCGATCTGGAAAACGTCGTCAAAGGTGCCCATCCCGGAACCAATCGGCCAATATCGATCCGCCGAATAGGCGGCATCTTCCCAGATATATGCGCGCGCATCGTCGCTGTCGTCGAAGCGCTCTAGCACGTCGTTGACCCGGCCTGGCCCGGTCGCGAGAAAAAATCCGAGCGCCCCGGCGATCAGCGCCGCCGGTACCAATGCAAACCAGGCCTTGCGGCTTTCACCCTGACCGCGAAGGGTGCGCGTCCCCGCATGTGCAAGCGCCACTCGCAGCATCACCGCGCCTATTGGCACCAACGTCAAAACCAGCGCGGTGCGCGAACGGGTGAGGATGATGGCCACGATGAGCAGCATGCAGGTGACAATCTGGATTGCCGATGCACTCCTCCCGAGACGCGGTGGGGGAGGCAGCAAGGCCGCCAGAGCGACGCAGCCGACCAGCAATAGGCCCGTGGAATTGCGATTGGCAAAGGTGCCAAACAACACCCCGGGCATGGGGTTTTCAGGATAGAGAAGCCCGCTTTGACCGGCAGAAAGGACTTGCGGAATGCCAATCAGAAAATTGGCGAGGCCAAGCCCGACAGCTATCCAGCCGACCATGATCAGCCGGTCTTGCGCCATGTTCCAGCCAATTGTCAGCAACGCGAGCGGGGCGATCAAGGCGGTGAGCGCGAGCAAGGTCCGGATCGGATCAACGCTGGCACTTGCCCATTGCGCTTCACCGATCAGGGCGAAGGATTCGGTCATCAGCTCGCGGCCCGGCAGGCTTTGCCAAAGGTTCACCGGCAATGGGACAAGATAGATCAGCGGCAGCATGATCGACGCTGCGATCAGCACTCTCAAGCCAGCGGGGGAGGTTGCCCAGAATTCGAAAAATGCACGGCGGTGGAACGAGAGCGCGGTCAGTGCGGCAAGCTGAACGATCAGGTTCGCCATCCCGTATTTCGACCCGCCCCCACCAAACACAGCGGCAAAAACGAACAGGATGGCGACCGTCCAGAATGTGCCCAGTGCGCCTTCGGAATGATCAGCCATGCCCCCGCTTAACGAATCGGGATGGTTTGGGTGGCGGTATGAGGGGGCGTTTTCACCCATTGGCAATTCCGTTCGCGCAGCCAAAAACCAGACAAAGAAAAAGCGCCCGGGAATCCCGCGCGCTTTTTCTTTTGCTTACCAACAATATGCTGGTCCGATCAATCGGCGGCTCAGGTGCCGGGCGACTGACCTTCGTCATTGGTGTCGGCAACGGCAACGATACCGGCAATCGCAGCAGCTGCAGCGAGCAGAGCGATCAGGATGCCCGGCGTGCCGCGCAGCTCTTCGCCTTCAGCCGAACGGGCAAGGCCAGGAGCAGAGGCGGTGCTGGTGTAAACCGGAGCACTGTCGCCTGCGCGCGTGTTGGCTTGAGCAGCGATTGGCGCAAAGGCCATGCTGGCTGCAGCCGCAGTCACCATCATACGAGACATGATTTTGATCATCGAATTAACCTTTTATTGCACCTGATTACGGGACAACCCCTACTGCAGCGCAACAAGTTTGACAACCATGGGTTACGAAAAAAGGGTAAATGAAGTCTGAGCAGAGGCAGAATTGCTCGATTCTGGCCCGCCAAGGCCGCTAGCCAGCGCCCCGATCCACTGTTTCGTCCCCCGAATCGCCCCGCATCCGCGAATCAGCAAGGATCACCTCATACTTCGCGATATCGCCGCCGGTTACGACCATTCCGTCATGCACCAGCCATGCATGGGCACCGAATTGGCCGCCCTTGGGATTTTCGACACCGATCTGTATCTCGCTTGCGGCACCCATTGCTGATAGCCAGTTCTGCGCCGCAATCGCCTGAACAAGGCAGTCGCTGCGCCACGGCAGCCGGTCGGACAGCCGCGGCAAGACGTAGGATATACGGGCAAGAGCAGCCTCGGCAATTGCCGGCTCAGTGGCGGAACCGGCAAGGGATTGGCGATTGCGCAGCGGGATTGCCTTTGCCTCTAGCCTTCCGAAAGCGATGCGTGCGCGAATCAGTTCGCACAGGCCGCGCGCCGAATAGCCCACCAGCCACGGGATATCTGCAAGACTTGGCCGGCTTCCCGGGTTCGGGATATGCGGTGATTGCGCCAAATTCATGATAAGCTTAATGACCTGCGCTCTGTCGGCGCACGATGTTCGCACGCGCTGCTGACCCAATCTATTGGCATAAAGGTTCCTCTCATGCCAAGCGTCGTAATCGCTCAGCCGATCCGCGTCCAAGTGACGGAATTTTCATAAGTGTCTGCAATTGGAGCAATTTTTGCCAGCGGGGGGATGCGCGCGGAGCAGCTCGAGCTTATGGCAAGTTCGCTCGCCAAAATCCCGCACGACCAATCGGCTACGTGGAACGCCGGCCCGATGGGTCTGGCCGCGGGTGTTTTGCACACCAATGCCGAATCGCGGGAATGCGCGCAGCCTGACGTCAGCGACGATGGGCGAGTGGCCGCTGTGTTCGACGGCCACCTTCTCAATCCTGTCGAAGTGGCACTTGATCTGGCCGCAAGGGGTGTGCGCCTGCGCAGCCGCTCAGACGTGGAGATTGCCCGCCATGCCTATGAAATTTGGGGCGAGGAATGCGCGAATCGACTGCAAGGCGAATATGCGCTGATTATCGCCGATCTGCGCAAGGGGCATGTGTTTGCGGCGCGTGACCATATGGGGTTTCTGCCGCTCTATTATCTGCAGGAACCGGGACGCCTTATCATCGCGTCCGAATTTCGCACCATTGCCGCACTTAGTGGGCAGCCATTGGAGCCCGACCGGAATTATATCGCTCAGGTTATCACCAAGCGTTGGCACATGCGTGAGACAACGCCGTGGGTCGGGGTCAAGCGGCTGGTCCGCGCCCACACGTTGACCCACGATGGGCAGCGGACCCGATTGCAGCGTTATTGGACGCCGCCCACTGACATCACCATTCGCTACAATTCCTCCGAAGAATATGCCGAACATTACCGCGAGATGTTGTTCGATTGCGTGCGCCGTTCGTCGCGGACCGACACGCCGGTAGGGGTGGCAGTCAGCGGGGGGCTTGATAGCTCGGCGCTGTTTTGCGTGGCGGACAGCCTCGAAAGAACGGGGCAATTGCTGGCTCCGGGAATTGCCGGATATTCGCTGGCGGCAGAGGAGGGGGGCAATGCGTTTGAACTGCCCTATGCCCGCGCCGTTGCGGCCCATCTGGGGCGCGAGTTGACCGAAGTGCCGTTGTTCGATCCAGAGAATGATTGGTACACGCGGGACGCCAACTGGCACCGCGACATACCGATCCCCTCGAACGGGGCCATGATGCTCGAAATGGAACGGCGAGCCGTGGCCGATGGCTCGCGCGTGATGATCACTGGCACCGGCGGAGACGAATGGTTGCAAGGCAACAGCCTGTATTACCGCGAATTCGTCGCCGAGTTTGATGTTGCGGGTTTCTGGCGCGCCCTTCGGCGTGACGGTGCCGCAGTGGGCTGGCCCGCGGCGCTGAAACAGGCCTTGCGACATGGCGGCGCTGAATTGATGCCCGAACCGATTCGCCGCACTTTACGCAAGCGGCTGCGCGAAAGACGGCGGCGGGGTGATCCGACCATGCAATGGCTGGTGCCGGAACTGCGCGATGCTCTGGCTCAGGCAGAGGAAGCCTACGAATCAGGCCTGCCCGAAAACGCTGTCCATTGGTCCAAGCACAATCTTGCGACATCACCATTCAACGATCTGTCGCATTCACTGATGCGGCGCCAACGCGCCGCGATCGGGTTTGAAGCGCGTCATCCGATGCTCAGCCGGGCGTTTATCGAATTTTCCCTGCAAACCCCCGGAGAGATCAAACGTCAGGGCAATGTCGCGAAGGCTTTGCACCGGCAGGCGATGGCAGGCCTGCTGCCTCAGGTTATCCTTGATCGCAGCACCAAGGCTAACTTCACCAATACAAAAATCGATTCGCAATTTGCCGATTATGTCCGCGCAAATGCACGCGAGCAGCTGTCGGGAATTTGCGATTTCAGTGCGTTGGAGGCACTTCTCAAGGTCGATTTCACCGCGCCAGAGGGCGATTATTGGGCATGGGAAATTTGGGGCCTTTACGCATCCGCAGCATTTTTGTATCAGTATAACTGCTTAACCGAGATTAACCCTGCCACTGGGGTGCAACAGGACAGGATCCAACAATGATCAAGACGATTGAAAAAGCGAAGTACGAAGCTCCGAAACTCACGGTTTTCGGTTCTGTTCGTAACCTGACCGGCGGCAGCGGCACACGTTTCCGCGATGGCGCAGTGGCCGATTCGCGCTTCTAATCTAGCGGTCCGTTGCGGGCCGTTGGTTTAAGGCAAACATCAGGCACTCCGATCGGAGTGCCTTTTGTTTTGTGCGCAAGATATTTTAATCATTGGCTTTTCCGCATGTTGCTGGTTGTGACCGCCGGGTCTCGGACAGCATTTGGCAGATTTGCCAGACGTGCTGACCTTTGGTCAGCCTTTCATTGCAAGCCAGTTCCCGCAGGCGGCGAAGGCGGCGCCTCTGGTGGTTCAATACGGGCTCGACCTGCAAGCCGGGTTGCCGGCGGCTGGCACTTGATTCCGGCGTTTCGCGATTTGCAGCAACGATCGCAAAATCGCGCGAATCACAAGGCTTTGGCGAATCGACTTCGCCAGTTCTAGGGGCAAGACCGCAATGGATTGGAAACCCGCCGCCCGCCGCCCGCAGGAACGCCTGTCATCGCAGCCCTATGATCGCTGGATCTCCCCCGAAGGCCAATGTCAGGCCGAATTTCACAGAATGGTCGGCGGTTTCCTGATCCGTTTTCCCGGCCAAGGCGATTTCCTGCTAAGTCCGGAAGCTAACGCAGTTGAGTTTACCGTTACCGGCTGGCCCGCCCCTGACTGCGACGATCGGACGATCATCAATCTGTATCACAATGCGATCCAGCCCATATTGGGAAACCATTTGGGCGGACTCTATCTGCATGGCAGCGCGGTCAGACTGGATGGGGCGGCGCGCGACGGTGCAGCAGGGGCCGTCGCGTTTCTTGGCCTGTCACGAGGCGGCAAGACAACTTTGGCTGGTTCCTTCGCGCGTGAAGGGCAGCCGTTCCTGACCGAAGATGTCATCGACCTCAGGTTCGATAGCGGGCGTTATTGGGTGCAGCCCAAGCGATCAAAGCTGCGGCTGTTCGCGGACAGCGCGCGCTATTTGCTGGGCGAGAATGCACGCGTTGAAGATGAAAATTTGAAACAGGATGTTGAGGCGGGCGGTGCATTGCCGTTTGCCGAAAATCCGGCACCGCTGAGCCAGATCTATATCCTTGGAACCGATCACCGCGCGCCCTTGTCGATCCGGCAATGTTCGCTGCAAGAGGCCGTCAGCATGTTGATGCCGCATGCCTTCATCCTTGATGTCGAAGACAAGGCGCGGCTGCGCGGTCACTTTGCGAGAATAGCTGACCTGTCGCAGGACATACGCTGCTACACGCTTGACTTTACGCGTGACTACGGGGAACTGCCTAGGGTTCGGGGCGCAATTTTGGGGAATGTTCAGGGCATTTGATGCCTTGAGCTTGGGGGAAGCACAGAGCGGCTTATGCAGCTGAGTGATCGGTTTAGCGTTTCGAACGACGTTGTGGCGCGCGAGGTGGGCGGCGAGATGGTTCTGCTCGATCTGTCGAGCGGCCAGTATTTCGGGCTCGACAGCGTTGGCGGGCGGATATGGGAACTGCTCAGCGAGCGGCCCCATGAAATCAAGGAATTGTGCGACATTATCGAAGCCGAATTCGACGCACCGCGTGACCGGATCGAAGCGGATTTGCTGAAGCTGGCAAGGCAATTGCAGGATCAGGAATTGATCGCTGCCGCCGCATAACACCCGCCGCTACGCCTGATTGTCTGCTTCCAACACCGCGCCTCCGGGCACGATTTTCAGCACCCTGTCGGCCAAAGCAAGGCTCGCCGGGCGATGCGTGATGATGATGACGGTGCGCCCTTTCAGCGAATCCACGCAGGCTTCGACAAAGGCCGCCTCGCTGGTCAGATCATACATGCTTGTCGCTTCGTCGAGGATATAGATCGGCGGGTCGCGGAACAGTGCCCGCGCCAGCGCGATGCGTTGCCGCTGCCCGCCTGACAGGCGGATGCCATTGTCGCCAATCGCTGTTTCAAAGCCATCGGGCAAGGCGGAGATGAAATCCCAGGCCTGTGCCAGCCGCGCGGCCTTCTCGACCGCTGACTGGCGGTTTTCGACGGGCTGACCAAATGCAATATTGTCGCCAATCGTGCCGTTGAACAGCAATGCGCGCTGCGGAACGTAGCCAAATTGCCGTCGCAGGTCCTGAATCTGAATTTCCGAGGTGTCGATCCCATCGAGCGTGATGAACCCGGCATCGCTCTGATAAAAACGCAGCAGGAGCCGGACGAGCGTCGATTTGCCCACTCCGTTTTCACCGGTCAACGCGACGATTTCGCCCGGCGCTATCTCAAGGTCGAACCCGGTGAACACCGGCGCTCTGCCGGGGTAGCTGAAAGACAGTTGTTTGAACGCGATACCGCCTTTCGCCCGTCCCAGCCTGAGCCCTTGCGCATGGCCCGGTTCAGGTGCGAGCGCGAGGACATCCTCCAACCGTGCAAGCGTGCCGCGCGCCATCTGATAGGCGCCGTACATATTGGCGAGCGCTCCGGCAGGCCGGGTCAGCAGCGCGGCGTAGAGCAGGAAGGCAAACAGTTCCGCAGACGATCCGCGCTCTGCCAGCATTTGCTCGCTGCCTCCCATCAGCACGGCGATTGCCGCCAGCGCCGCAAGCAGCGCCATGACCGGGCCGACAAACGCGCTCAGCTGCGCCTGTTTGACCGCCAGCGCCCGCGAATTTTCCGCAGCAGCGGCAAATTCGGCGCGGTGATGTTCCTCGGTTGCAAAGGCTTTGATCGCGGGCAGCATTTCCAGATCGCGCTCTGCAATTGCGATCAGTTCAACTTCGGCCGCGCGGACTTTACCCGAAACTTCGCGCAGGCGGCGACCGGCGAGTTTCATCATCAGGATGAACAAGGGAATGAGCACTGGCACAATCAAAGCCATCCCCGGATCAATCCAGAACAGCACCACAATCGCGCCTGCCGCGGTCAGAACCATCGCCGGCGCGTTGGCGATTGTATTGGCGAGAAAGTCGCTCAAATTTCCGACTTCGTAAGAGGTGAGCGCCAGCATATCTCCCCGGCGCGCGGCGTCATGAAAGCCAAGCTGCATCATTTGCACATGGTTGTAGATCCGCTTTCGCAATTCGGTGAGGATCGCGGTTGACGCGCGTTCTGACAGGATGGCCGCTGCGATATTGAGCACGGTGAGCAGCGCCAGCGCTGTCACCAGCAAGGCCAGCGTTTGCGAGAGGTCAAACTCAGAGCCTGCGGCGGTTCCGCCTGCCACCACGCCGCCCAACACCTGCGCCGCCAGCCAGGGCACCGCCAGCGTCGCAGCGGAGCTCAGCACCGTGAGCGCGCAAATCAGCGCCAATTGCCAGCGGAATCGCTGCGCCCATTCCATCCAGAACCGCACGCTCATTGCGCAGGCCCCTGGCGCAGCGCGCGTCTTGCGGTATCAACCAAGAGCCGCGCCTGCAGCAACAGGGTCGGCCAGCGTCGCGCTTGCGGATATTTCTCAATCAGATGGCTGCGCGGGGGGAAGGCGCGCGCCGCGACCAGGCGCAATTTCCCGATCAGTCCCTGCGTGCTGCGCAGGTCGATGCGAAACTGGGCGAGCGAGTCGGGATTGGAGAAATAGGCTTTGAGGTCAGGCCTCATCGGCGCGCGGTCGAGCTGCGCCAGAACCTCCGCCGGGATTGGCGTGCCGAGATCATCCCGCGCCCCGCGCAGCGCTTCGGCGACCAATTCGCCCACCCCTTCTCGCGCGCAATGCGCGGTCAGCCGCTGCCAATCGGTTTCGTCCATGCTGCGCACCAGCAGACCGAAATCGACCGACCAGATCAGCCGCCGCGGGCTCATCAATCGGCCTTTTTCCGATTCGTAGCCATGCTGAGCGTGCCATTTCTGATTGATCGTGCCGTGCAGGATCATGGTCGCGCTATCCGGGCGAAAGGCGGCTTCGCCAAATCGCGGCATCGCCACTTTACGGGCGAAGAATTGCTCCATCGGCAGCACATGGTGCAGCACCGGACGGTCCGACGGCTCCCAATGCAAATCGACCGAATGGACAAAGAATCCCGCCGCATCGTGCAGCCAGCCTTCCTGATGATAGAGACCGTGTGGATCATCCCGGCGATACCAGCCAAGCCGGGTAAGGATTGCCCGTGCGGCCTCTCGGTGTGCCGGTTCGACCAGCAGATCACTGTCACCGCGCCGCCGCGCCGCTGGCTCATCGTAAAAGGCATAGGCCAGCGCTGTGCCCTTCATCATGACGGCGTCGATTCCGGTGGCCGCGAGCGCGCTCACAAGCGCGCGAACGCAATCGCGGTGGGTCGTCTCCCATAAAGCGATCAGCCGCGCTTCTTCGGCAATTCGCGCAAGCAGCGGCGGCGGCCAATTGTCCAGCTGGTCAGCGCAGATGTGCAGGACAAACGGTATCCCGTGATATTCAATCCTTGCCCAGACGGCAGGCCAGTCAATTTCGGGCGATAGCGACCAATCCGCGGCCTTTCCGCCATGCAGATTGCGCAATGTAGCGGCCAGAAATCGGTCAACTGACGACGGGTCGATCATGTGCTATGCCGTGGCTGATCCGGAGCTTTGTGGCGATAAATTTCTGCGATTTCCTGCGCAAAGCGCTTGGTTTCGTGTCGTAATGGGCCAAATCCGGCGCTTTGGCCAGAGCACTGGCGCTGTGCCCCTTTCGGGCAGACATTAGGTGTTGACCACTAGGGGCCATGCTGCAATGCGAAGCGCGGTTTTTCGGGGCGTTTGCCCGGAGTAGATTCAAGAGGCGGGGATCAGTGGCCAAACCACGCAAAGGCATCATTCTCGCAGGGGGTTCGGGCACCCGGCTCTATCCGCTGACCCGGGGCGTGTCGAAACAGCTGATGCCGATTTTCGACAAGCCAATGATCTATTACCCGCTCAGCACGCTGATGCTGGCCGGTATCCGCGACATTCTGATCATCACCACGCCCGAAGACGCGGACCAATTTGGGCGCGTGCTGGGCGATGGTTCGGATTTCGGGGTCAGCCTGTCCTATGCACAACAGCCAAAGCCCGAAGGTCTGGCGCAGGCGTTTCACATTGGTGCCGATTTCGTGCGCGGCGGGCCAAGCGCGCTGATCTTGGGCGACAATATTTTCTATGGTCACGGACTGCCCGATCTGTTGCAAAGCGCCAATGCGCGCGAACAGGGATCGACCGTGTTTGCATATCGGGTGAATGACCCGCAGGCTTTCGGCGTGGTCGAATTCGATGACGCCGGAAAGGCAATTTCGATTGAGGAAAAGCCCAAGGCCCCCAAATCGAACTACGCCGTAACCGGCCTGTATTTCTACGATGAAACTGTGGCAGACCGCGCACGTGATCTCGCGCCATCGGCGCGCGGCGAGCTGGAAATTACCGATCTCAATCGGCTCTATCTGGACGATGGCACGATGTCGGTGGAAATTATGGGGCGCGGTTTTGCGTGGCTTGATACCGGCACCCATGCGTCTCTGCTTGATGCGGCGACCTATGTACGGATCACCGAGGAACGTCAGGGCCTCAAGATCGCCTGCCCCGAAGAAATCGCATTTCGTCAGGGCTTTATCACCGCAGATCGTTTGCGGGAAATTGCCGAGCCACTGCGCAAATCCGGCTATGGCGAATATCTGCTCAGCCTGCTCGAACGACCGGTGTTGACGTGAAACTGATCGAGACTGCCATCCCCGGACCGCTGATCATTGAACCGCGTGTGTTCGGCGATGCGCGCGGATTTTTCATGGAAACATGGAACGAGGCGGTCTTTCGCACAGCGGGACTGGACCGCAGCTTTGTTCAGGACAACCATAGCCATTCGCAAAAGGGCGTGCTGCGCGGGCTGCATTTTCAAAACCCCGGCGCGCAGGGCAAATTGGTGCGGGTTACGCGCGGCGCGGTGTTTGACGTTGCGGTGGACCTGCGCAAATCGTCGGCGCATTTCGGCAAATGGATCGGGGTGGAACTCTCGGCCGAAAACAAGCGGATGTTGTGGGTGCCCGAAGGGTTCGCTCACGGTTTCCTGACGCTGGAAGATGACACCGACTTCCTCTACAAATGCACTGCGCCCTATGCTCCGGGCTCAGAGCATACGCTGGCCTGGGACGACCCCGAAGTGGGAGTAGAGTGGCCGGTGCAGGATCTTGATCCGATCATTTCCGAAAAGGACGCGCGCGGGCTTTCGCTCGCTGACGTGCCGGCATTCTGATGAAAGTACTGATTACAGGAGCCGGCGGGCAATTGGGCGGCGCGCTTCAGCGGCTCGCTCCTGCCCATGCCGATCTCAACGCGATTGACGTTGACGATGTCGATCTGACTGATGCTGCGATGCTGCGGGCCCGGCTGGTGGTCGAAGCACCTGAGGTCATCATCAACGCTGCCGCCTATACCGCCGTCGACAAGGCCGAAAGCGACGAAGAGCTTGCACGGGCGATCAATGCCGATGCAGTGGCCATAATGGTCGAAGCGATGGAGGAACAGGGCGGAAAGCTGGTCCATGTCTCGACCGATTTCGTGTTCGACGGCAAATCGCCGCGCGCCTATCGGCCCGATGATGCGCGCGCACCGATCAGCGCCTATGGCCGGACCAAGGCCGAAGGCGAGGATCATCTGCGGGCAAGCGACCTTCTGGTGCGAACCGCCTGGGTTTACGAAGCGGGCGGGGCCAATTTCGTGCGGACCATGATCCGGTTGATGAACGAGCGCGAAGAATTGGGCGTCGTGGCTGATCAAATCGGTTCCCCGACATGGGCCAGCGGTCTTGCGCAGACCATCTGGGGTCTGCTCGACAAACAGGCTTCGGGAACTTTCCATCACAGCGATGCGGGCGCGGCGAGCTGGTATGATTTTGCCGTAGCAATTGCCGAAGAGGCGCTGACGCTCGGCTTGATCGCCAGAATCCCCGCGATCAAACCGATCACCACCGCCGAATATCCCACCCCCGCTGCGCGCCCCGCCTTTTCGCTGCTCGATTGCCGGGCGACGCGCGATTTGCTCGGCGATGTGCCGGCGCATTGGCGCGCAAACCTGCGCGAAATGCTTAGACAGGAAGCTGCCCTTGGCTAATTTGCTCGTGACCGGAGGCGCCGGTTTCATCGGCGGCAATTTCGTCCATTACTGGAATGCGCGGCATCCCGAAGATGCGGTGATCGTGCTGGATGCGCTGACCTATGCGGGCAATCGCTCGACCCTCGACGGGGCGCCGCGCGCCGAACTGGTCGTGGGCGATATTCGCGACACCGAATTGGTCGAACAATTGCTGCGCGAACGCAGCATCAGCGCGATTGTTCACTTTGCCGCTGAGAGCCATGTTGATCGTTCGATCAGCGGCCCTGATGCATTCATCGACACCAACATCCTTGGCACCAACAGCCTGCTGAAGGCGGCCCGCGCGGTCTGGCTGGCTGGCGACGGGGTGGAGCACCGGTTCCATCATATCTCTACCGATGAGGTTTACGGCTCGCTTGGCGCGGATGATCCAGCCTTTAGCGAGACGACGCCCTATGCGCCGAACTCGCCCTATTCCGCGTCAAAGGCTGCGTCGGATCATCTGGTGCGGGCCTATCACCACACCTATGGGCTGAATGTCACGACCAGCAATTGTTCGAACAATTACGGGCCGTATCAATATCCTGAAAAGCTGATCCCGCTGTTTTTCCTGAACGCATTGTCGGGCAAGGATCTGCCGATCTATGGCGACGGGATGAATGTGCGCGACTGGTTGCATGTGGAGGACCATTGCCGCGGGATCGAGGCCTGCCTTGCGCATGGCCAGCCGGGCGAAACCTACAATATCGGCGGCGGGGCGGAATTGCCCAATATGGCGGTGATCGATGCAATCTGCCGTGAGGTTGATCTGGCATTTGCGGAAGTGGAGGGTCTGGCAGAGCGCTATCCCGATGCGCCCGCGGCCAAGGGGCACAAGAGCGAAAGCCTCAAGACTTTCGTGACCGACCGCGCGGGGCACGACCGGCGCTATGCCATTGACGAGACCAAGGCGCGCAATGCGCTGGGCTATTCAGCGACCCGGTCCTTTGACGAAGGCCTGCGCATGACCCTGCGCTGGTATCTGGCGCATGAGGACTGGTGGCGCCCCCTGTTATCAGGTGCGAAATAGGCTGAGCCTGTGACCGTAAATCCCGCCCCTATTCGCAAGCGAGACGAAGGCAGGCTCTTCAAACGTCTTCAAGCGCGATTTCGCCGTGCCCGATTTGCCAAGATCGAAGCGATGATCGAACAATTGCTTGAACAATCAGCACCGTTGCGGATTCTGGACGTTGGCGGCCGCGCCGAATATTGGAACATGCTGTCGCCGCATCTGCGCGGGCGAGTGGAACTGACGCTGCTCAATTATGGCGCGGAACTTGAAGCGTTTTCGCAAGCTGTTGAAGTCGGTATCAGCTATGTAAACGCTGCTGGTAATGCTTGCGCCATGCCGCAATATGCCGATCAGAGCTTTGACCTGGTGCATTCCAATTCGGTGATCGAGCATGTCGGCCAATATGCGGATATGCAGGATTTTGCGAAGGAAATCAGGCGAGTAGCTTGGGCGTATTACGTCCAGACGCCCAATTTCTGGTTCCCGATCGACCCGCACACCGCGTTTCCTTTACTGCATTGGCTGCCAGACCCGGCGCGCCTCTTCGCGCACACGCATTTCACCTTGGGATTGGCCAAAAAGTCTGATTTTTCAGGTGCTTTGTCGCGGTTGGACGGTTGCAGAATGATCAGCCGCAGCACGATGCATGCACTATTTCCCGATGCCGAACATTCGACTGAACGGTTTGCAGTGATTTTTGCAAAATCGCTGATCGCTTCGCGGCTTGGCCCGGATCGGAGCGCCTGAATGTCCGGTCAGCTGCCTCTCCACATCGGTCTTTTGTGGCATTCGTGCTTCTCCGAAAACCTTGGCGTCGGCGCGCTGAGCGTGGCCAATGCAAACCTGATTGGCAAGGCGGCGGAAAAGGCCGGGCGGCGACCGGTCTTTCATTTGATGGGGGTGCGCGGGGCTTTCGACTACAGCCATGAAATCGCATATGAAAACCACTTTGAGAATATCGGATACAAGGCGCTGGCCAATCCATTTTCAGCGTTGCACCGCCAGCTTGGCCGGTGTGACATTGTATTCGACATCGGCGGCGGAGACAGTTTTTCAGACATCTATGCCGCGCGCCGGTTCTGGCTAATTATCGGATCGAAAATTGCCGCCATGCGCGGTGGCGGCCCACTGGTGTTCAGTCCGCAGACCATCGGGCCATTCCACACAGCCCTCGCCCGACATGCGGCGGTCGGGGTGATGAACCTGGCCAGCACCATTTTTGCGCGCGACGAAAAATCCTTTGGCATCTTGCAGGAGCTGGGGATGGCGGCGAAATCATCGCTGACGACCGACGTTGCGTTTGCGCTGCCGTTCGATGCTGCCGCTGACAAGGAAGCCCGCGACCTTGCCAATGGCCCGATCAAGGCTGGGCTCAACGTGTCGGCGCTGCTCTACCGCCGTGATATTGCGGCGAGCGATCGGATTGCTTTGAGCGTGGACTATCCCGCGTTGGTCGACAGCCTGCTTGGGCGGCTGCTGGATAACCCGCGCATCGAGGTGCATCTGGTTCCACATGTGCTGGCGGCTGCGACCCCCTATGAAGACGATTATGCTGTTGCTGAGGCTTTGAAAGCGCGCTTTCCCAAAGCGATATTGCCGTCCCGGTTTAGCGGTCCTTCAGAGGCAAAGAGCTACATTGCCGGGCTCGATCTGTTTGCGGGCAGCCGGATGCATTCGACCATTGCAGCCATTTCCTCGGGCACGGCGGTGGTGCCGCTGGGTTACAGCCGCAAGTTCAGCGGGCTGTTTGGTTCGCTTGGCTATGGCTGGAATGCCGACCTGACGAGCGACAGCGATGCGGAGGTCCTCGCACGTTTCGACGCGGCGCTTTCCGACATTCCTGCCATTCGCGCAGAGGCCGTGGCCGCCAATGCCGAGGCGCAGCGCAGGCTGGCGGACTATACGGCGTTTCTTGACAGGGTAATCGGCGATCTGGCGCGGCGCGATGTTTGATATCGAATCCATTACAGCGAACGGGCTATGTTCGGGCTGCGGATTATGCGCCGGGATTGGCTCTGGGCCCGGCGCGCCGATTGTTATGCGGGATACGGCCGAAGGGTTCCGCCGCCCCTTTGCCACCTGCCCGGTCCCCGCGCAGCAATCCCGACTGATTGATGCGGTTTGTCCGGGCGCAAATATCCGGCACGCGCCTGAAGAATTCGATGCCGAATACCACCCTACATGGGGCCCGGTCGTCGAGGCTCGACTGGGTTGGAGCAGCGATGCCGGGCTGCGCCGCAACGCTTCGTCGGGCGGAGGCTTGTCAGCCATTCTCAATTTCCTGATCGCCAACGGTGAAATCGATTATGTCATCCAGACCGCCGCCGCGCCCGATTCCCCGATCCGAAATGCGCTAACAATCAGCCAAGTAGCCGACGATGTTTTCCGCGCCGCAGGATCGCGATATGCGCCTTCGTCGCCGTTGGAAGATATCGGCCAGAGACTCGACGCGCCGGGCCGATTCGCCTTTGTCGGAAAGCCCTGCGACGTGGCCGGACTGCGTCAGCTTGCGCGCCGCGATCCGAGAGTTGGGCAGAAGGTTGTCTGCATGATCGCCTTTATGTGTGCAGGCGTCCCGAGCTATCGCGGCACCTCTGCATTGCTTGCTGAGATGGGCGTCGAGGATGAAAGCGCCATTGCTGCGTTTCGCTATCGCGGGGATGGCTGGCCAGGCTTTGCCACCGCCGAAATGAGCGATGGCCGCCGTTTCCGCATGGATTACGATACCAGTTGGGGCACCATCCTGAATCGGCATTTGCAGTTTCGCTGCAAGATTTGCCCCGATGGAACGGGAGAATTTGCCGACATCGTTTGCGCCGACGGCTGGTATTGCGATGATGCTGGCAACCCATTGTTCGATGAACAGGACGGGCGCAGCATTGTCTTGACGCGCACGGGTAAGGGCGAAGCATTGGTGCAGCGCGCGATAGCGGCGGGCGACATTATCACAGCGCCGCTAACCCTTGACGAAATGACCAAAATGCAGCCGTTTCAGGCCAAGCGTAAAGGGCTGGTACTGCCGAGGCTGGCGGCGGTCGCGGTGACCTTCAGGCGGCTTCCACGATTTGAAAATCTCGAACTAGCGGTCAACGCCCGCAAGCTTGGCATCAGGCAGGGCCTGCGCAGCATGTTGGGCACATTGCGCAGGCTGTTGATCCAGCGCGGGGCGGGGTAATCCGGTGGCGGCAGGACGTTTCCTGAAAGCGGGTTCGACACTTGGACTTGGCTATGTCGGCGAACATGCACTGTTGTTCTTGCGCGTTCTGTTGGTCGCGCGTTTTCTTGGGCCGGAATATTTCGGCATCAGCGTCACGTTCCTGCTGGTCGTCAGCACCTTTGCGCTCATTAGCGATCTTGGCATTGAGAAATATCTGATTCAGGTGCGCGAGGGCGCTTTAACGATCGCGATGCCCACTCTGGCGAGTGTATTGCTGGCGCGCGGTGTGTTGATGGGGACTGCGATCTTTCTCCTGTCAGACTGGATCGCATCGAGCTTTGGCAATCCTCAACTCGGCTGGTTTTATGCATGCGCGGCGATCATTCCGGTCATCGAAGGATTTCGCCATCTCGATCCGCTGGCGCAGCAACGCCAGATGCATTTCAGTCCCTATGTGAAGATGCAGCTGGGCGGGCTTTTGCCGGGCGTGTTGCTGACAATTGCGCTGGCGATCGTGACGGAAAGCTTCATCGCAATCGCTGCGGGTTGCATTGCCACTTCGATCATTTCCGTCACATTGTCGCATATTCTGGCCAGATCGCCGTATCGTCTGGGGTTTGACAAGAACGCCGCACTGCCGGTGTTTGTGTTTGGCTGGCCGCTGTTTCTCAACGGGATCGTGATCTTTCTCGCCACTCAGGGCGACCGGATAGTGATCGGCACTCTGGGCGGGATGCTCGATCTTGCTGGATATGCAGCGGTCGGCGCGCTGACTGGCGGAGCAGCTGTGTTCTTCGCGCGGCTTTGCGGCAATCTGTTCCTGCCGCTGCTTTCCGAAGCCCGCGACAATATTGAAATGTATCGGGAGCGCTGCCGCACTACCGGCGCGGCTTGTTTGCTGCTGCTATCTGCGGTGCTGTTTCCGCTCGCCACGCTGGGCGCACCGATCGTCCTGCTGATGTTTGGTCCGGGCTATGTGACCCCGCCTTTGCTGGTGACATTTCTATCGATTCTTGCCGGGGCCACTGTGCTGCGCGCGTGGTGCGTGGTGATCTCGCTCAGCCTTGGCGGGACCAGCGACATACTGACCGCAAACATCCTGCGCATCAGCGGTCTGGTTGGGGCCTATCTGGTGTTGTCATCGGGCCACGGAATCGTCTGGGTCGCGGCATCGATGTGTGCCGGAGATGTGGCGGCAACGGTGTTGGCGCTGTTTCAGGTCAGTCGCAGAGCACCCGCTGCCCGCTCCGCCTGCCTTACCTTCGGTCTGGTCTTTGTCATCATGGCAGCTATTCTGATTGCACTGAATTCGATCAACGATCCCTTCGCGGACCTTGGCTTCACCGCCTTTCTGGCAATAGCAACCAGCGCGCCCGGCATCATCACAGCCTTGCTCGTTTCGCGCGACCTTCGGCAAAGGCTGAAGGCCGTGCTGGTCGTGGTTGCGGGCAAAATCTATAGGCACCAGCAATGATTGATACTGCTTCCAAGACACCTGCCCCAGGTGACCACAGTGCCCAAGCCTATGCCGGAAAGTCTGACGGCTATTTCGCAGGGGTCAGGCAGGATTTCCTCGAACTGCTGCCAAGGGATGGTCAGGCCCGCGTTCTCGAAATTGGTTGCGGCGCGGGCGAGACTGGTGCGGCGGCTCTCGCGCAGGAACTGTGTCAGGAATACATCGGAGTGGAAATTGCCCATCAAGCGGCGAGCGTCGCCCGAACACGGCTTACCGAAGTGGTTGAAGGCAATGTCGAAACCCTCGATCTGCCGTGGCCTGACCAGCATTTCGACGCAGTCCTGATGAGCGAGGTGCTCGAGCATCTTGTCGATCCGTGGTCGGTTGTGGGGAGGGTGGCAGCCAAACTAAAGCCGGGCGCTTTGGTCATGGCCAGTTCGCCCAATGTGGCCCAAATGTCGGTCTTGCGCGGATTGCTTGCGGACCGCTGGGAGCTGACGGAGAGCGGGGTAATGGACCGCACCCACCTACGCTGGTTTACTCAGGCTAGCTATCGAGCCATGTTCGAAGACGCAGGCATTCGCGTCGATAGCATTCGGCCCATGGCCCGACCCGGCCCCGGCGCGCGCGCGTTCAACCTGTTGACCTTTAACCGCTTGCGCCACCTGACAGTCCGCCAGATTTGCATCGTAGGGCATAAGACGTGACCGGGACCGAGCAAAGCAATCTGGACATCCACATCGTTGCCGCAGTGAATGATGAAGAAGTCTTGCAGAACAATCTGATGCGCTCTCCAATCATTTCAGAGGGCAAGGCAAAGCTGAATTGCTATCGCGGGGCGGCTTCGGCGTCCGAGGCCTACAACAAGGGCATCGATGATACTTCATCTCAGATTATCGTTTTTGCGCATCAGGATGTGTTCTTGCCGCAAGGTTGGGAAGCGGCGCTGAGGCGGGCGATTGCAGAGATTGAAGTGAAAGATCCAAACTGGGCGATAATCGGGGCCTGGGGCGTCAATCAGGACGGTGAATATGCCGGCCATGCGTGGTCGTCGGGTCTTAGCCTACGCCTTGGTCAAAGGTTTGATGAACCGGTAGAAACGCTGTGCATTGATGAATTCGTGATTGTCCTGCGGCGCGGCAGCGGATTGCACTTTGACGAAGAATTGCCCGGCTTTCACCTTTACGCGGCGGATATAGTTTTGGCTGCGCGGGCAGCAGGGATGCAGGCTTATGTCGCCGACATCCCCGCTATCCATAACAGCAAACCGGTTCGGACCTATCGCGGCGGATATTCGCAGGCTTGGTTCTACATGAGACAGAAATGGCAAGAATTCCTGCCCGTGCCGACCTTGACGGTACCGTTGTCACGCTCGGTTTTACCATTGTTGCGCGCGCGTCTCCGTTTGTGGCGTTCGCTAAAACGAAGGCTTGCCAACGCGACCGATTCACGGATCGATCCTCGCGAATTGGTTAGCAAACTGGATCTTTGATGCCTGACCTAGCGGCTAGGGTATCAAGGCCCCCGCCGCCACCTTGGGGTTAAAGAACGCCTTGGCTTCGGCCTCTGTCGTGGGCGCGAAAGTCGGGCCGTCAAACAGGGTGCTGTAGGCGATGGATGCGCCGTTCAATCCGGTCGTGAAGTTGCTGGTCAGCGTTAGCGTGCCAACGCTGTCTCCGATATTGTCGGCGATGCAATTGCGGATCACATTGCCGCCGCCGCTGGTCGCGGTGGTCAGCCCAGAGCCAGCGACAAGGATCGAAGGCGCGTTCGACGAACCTTGATCCCATGAAATGACCGTGTTGCTTTCGACCACGCAATCCTTTGCCTGAATGACTGTAATGCCGTGCACCGAGAAATCGATGGCAACGATGTTATTGCGAATCGCTGCGGTGAAGAAATGACCGCTATCGCCAGCGCCGGTCCTCATGTCGTCGAGGAATATCGCCTGCATATCGCCGCGCGCGGTCCCTTGGACGATAATGTTGCGTTCGATTGTGATGCCCGCCCAATCGGCAAGCGCGGTTGTGCTGCCTTGCAACCGGATCGCATCCACATGCGGATTGGCGCTATCCGTGGCCAGCCCAACCGTATCGTGGATGAAGTTGTCGCTGATTGTCACCGGCAGCGGATTGGCTGGTGCCATAGTCACAGCGATCGCATCGCCATAGAAATAGGCGCATTCATTGCCCGTGATGATCGACTGCGCGCCGAGCTTGTCCACTCTGATGTTGACGAGGCTGTCGCCCCATTCGACCTTGCAATTCGTGACCGTGATGTTGCCAACCGAACCAAGGGCAGAGCCGGTCGTGTTGATGAGGTCACGGTTGAGGTTGGGGTAATTCGAACTGGTGCTGTAATCTCCGTTAGGATCGCCGGTTTCGCCGCGAACCCAGCAATCATCAATCGTGATGTCTTCGGTGTGGTTTGCGCCTTCCCCGACTAGCGTGAATTTCGCATTCGCGGTTGCGTCCGTCTTGAGATGCCTAAATGTGATACCGCGCGCCCCGCGCATGAATTGCACTCTGTCGATCTCGCAATAATCGGCAAAGGCGCCCGCCGCGCCAAAGCGGCCTTCGATAACTAGGGGACTGCCGCCTCCATCGCGCAGATCGACGCGCCGGAACGGAGTGCCAAATCCACCTGTAATCCCAAGTGCCAAAGTGGAGGTGTTACGCAGCCCGATCTTTTTGCCAGCCAATGTCGCTGGTGATTGGCGAGCAATGAAGTCCCATTCGCTTTGGTCGGTCACGTCCCAAGTGTTGGGCTCTACGACAATATTGATCGTTGAACCGTCATCGAGGGCAAGCACGTAAGGACCAGCATTGAGATCGGCCGCATCGCCAGCGGCGCTTGGAAAAAGCCGCCCCGCTGAGATGGTCCAGTGCCCGCCCGCGTCACCGGAGGTGATCGCGCTTGCACCAACCGGGACACCCCCACCGAACTGATTGCGGGTCAAGGCGCCGATGGTCTGGCTAAGAGTAGGGCCGGTGCCGGGGCCAACTCCGGGCCCATTGCTGTTGCCACTGCTCCGCGCGCGGCGACCACGCGCGGAGCCAAAGCCAAAGCCCGCCATCAGGCCAGCCCCACAATACCGGCCGCAGTCGTGCCGGCGGCCCGGATCGCGCGGCACCGTACATCAAGGAACGATCCATCCTGAACATTGGTAAAGGTCACATCTGCATCAGATCCGACGGCGCGCAGCACAATCGTTCCGCCCGTTCCGATGTAGAGCGCTTTGGTGAAGCGTGGCAGATCATTGATGTTGTCAGGAGCAATGGGAAAGGCGTGGCGGGCCGGAGCAATGACACTATCGCTAGAAGAACCGAAGGGATCGGGCATATTGATTTCCTATATGATGAAATGGAGAACATTCATGAACCAAAAAGGTTACATGTAGGAAAGTGATTTTTTGCCCTGTCACCAAATTGTTCGCCGCCCCGGTCAATTCGAACGGAGCAGTGCGATGTTCGATTGAGGGAGTCTGGGTCAGGGTTTTCTACGAATCCCGATTTTATACATTGCACTCCTGACTGCATGAATTGCGTCTTTGATTGCTGAGGAAAAGCGGCTACCCGAATACCGTGGCAACTACCTATCGCCCTTTACCAGCCCGGCCGAGAGCTGCTGCGCCTGTTCGCGCGCAACCGCGCAGTATGGTACCGGTCTATCTGGCTGCAACGCTGATTTATCTGCTCTTCATTCCCGAACAGCTCCATGTCCGGTTGTTTGGGGTGTATCTTCCGCCGTACCGAATTTTCATGTTTCCTGCGACCTTGTATCTGCTTTCCAGTGCAGTTGCGGGGAGGCTCAGATTTGTCTGGCCGGATTTGCTCATCGCGGTCGCAGCGGCATGGATTTGGCTTGCTTCTTACATGACCAGCGGCCTTGTCTCGACCGCAATTACACAAGGCGGCGCGCATACGCTGGATATTGCCTTTGCGTATTTTCTTGCGCGGGCGGCGATTCAAACGCCGCGCGACCTGCGGCTGTTTCTGGTCATGATCGCACCGGGCATAGCGTTGATGAGCCTGTTTGTTGTTCAGGAGGCGGTAACGCACACGCGCGTGTTGCAGCGCGTGGCTTCGGATATTTCCGGTTCGCCATACCGATTGCGAGACGACGTCAGGCTCGGCCTGATGCGCGGAACCGGGCCTTTTCCGCATCCCATTCTGGCCGGGATTTTCCTCGCGAGCTTTCTCCCGCTTTATCTGGCATCAGGGCTGCGCGGGTGGCCCAAGATCTTGGGAATAGCAGCCTCGTTTGGCGGCTTTTTCTCGATGAGCTCAGCTGCATTGCTGGGGCTGCTGATGGGCGGCGTGTTGTGGTGCTATGATTGGGCTTCCGAAAAGATCAGCAATGTGACCTGGCGCATTTTCCTGTTCGGCACGGCCATTCTTTACGCGATGGTCGAGCTGACAAGCAATTCAGGGTTCTACGGCCTGATGATCCGTTACGCATCGCTCAACACCACGTCTGCTTACAACCGCGTCCTGATCTGGAACTATGGCACGCAGAATATTGCCGAACATCCCTGGTTTGGGCTCGGCTATGCAGATTGGGATCGTCCGTCCTGGATGCATTCTGGTTCGTTCGACCACTTTTGGTTGATCATGGCGCTGCGCTTTGGGATTCCGGTTTCGATCCTGCTGATAGCTGCCACTGTGGCAGGCGTAATTTTGCTGGCGGTCAAATCGCGCACCTATCGCCCGCAGGATGCGCGATTGCTGCGCGGAGTGGCGATCTCGCTCGCTGTCTTTGCGCTTGGGGCAATATCGGTTTCGCTTTGGCTGTCCGTGCTGGTCTGGTTTTTTGTGTTGCTTGGCATCGCTGTCAGCCTTGGCGTTAACCTGCAAAGGGAGGTCCCGCGGATGCTGATCCGACGGTCTGCCGCGCGTCCAGCACCTGCTCCTGCAAAGCCACACGCTAGCGAGCGACTACCGCGCTAGACGGGCTTTTGTGCGAGTTTTGCGAGCAATCCGCGCTGCGGGTCATAGCCATGCCTCCAAACATCCGGTCGCAGCGCCAGCTGCCGGTTGCTTAGTGCAATTGCCCTGAAATGAGCGCGCCACCTGCCCAGCAACGTGCCGATACCATAGCGTTGAAGCGCACCGATCCAGATCAGCAGGAAGGCGGCAGTTTCCCGCCATCTTGGCCAATGGATCCGGGCAAATTGCATCGTCCCTGCCGCCCGATAGAGCATCCTCATGGGTGAGCCGACCTCTCCGTGACCAATGTCGTGATAGGCGCGCGCATCGGCAATCCGCCAAAAACTATGCCCACGCTGAGCCAGCCGGTAGAAGAAATCCACTTCCTCGCAATAGAGGAAATAGCGCTCGTCGAGGCCGCCCGCTTCATCCCACGCACTCCGCGAGATGAGCACAAAACCGCCGCTCAAGACTTCGGCTCTTTCGTCTGTGTCGAAGCGCGCTCCCGCCCGCAATCCCGCGCTGGATCGCCCGGTTACGCGGCTGACCATTTCGCCAAGCGAGGGAACGTGGACCGTGTTTCCGACATCGGGTGCGCCGCTGCGATCCAGCGTTATTCCGCCCCAGGCCGAGGCTTCAGAATGCCTTCCAGCCGCTTCAAGAAGCCTGTCAACGGCTTCAAACGTCAGCTCAACGTCAGGATTAAGCAACAAGAGATATTTCCCCCTTGCCGCCGCGGCGAGCAGATTGTTGCCAGCCGCAAAACCAATGTTCCCGCGGCTGGGAATGATTGCAACTTCGGGAAAGCGCGCCGCGACCAATGCTGCGGTCTGACCGTCACCCTGATCGACCAGAAGGGTTTCGTAACTGTGACCTGTGCAAGCGGGCGCTATCGATGCCACGCAGCGGTCGATCACGTTCGCTGAATTGTAGCCCACGATCATGATGCTGACGTCCGGGGCCGCGCTGCGACTAGAAGCGGAGGGTTCGTTCACAATTCGATCAACCATCCTGACGGGAGGTCAGATCGCGGGTCCATTCCACGCCGCTGCCGCGCGACTTTGCCAGCCGAGTTTCGATCCGTACCATCATCTTGATTGCATAGAAGACCAGCAGATCGATGGGCGAGGCGCCGCTGCGCAATGAACCCAGCACCCCGCCGCCTTTGTTGGCTAAGCTGACATAGGGGCTCGGATAATTGCGCTTAACCTCGGCATTGCCGATCATCCGGCGCGCCTCGACTTTGATCTGCTGCCAGGCGGTGCGCGGGGGGCGGACAATTGAGAACACCGGGCGGCCAAGCTCGTCTTGCGCCACCATCCGTTTCTGTTCGTCTGGAAAGCGCGTGTGAATCCAGATGTCGTCACCGATAATCTGGGGAAATTCTCCGACCGCCTCCAGCGCGGCTTGCGACAGACCGTAACAGCCTGCGCCGCCCTTGCCCGCCTTTGCAAAGGGTTGCTGCATCCATGCCGAATAATAGGCTTTGACCAACGCATTGCAGTGTTCCAGATCAAGCCGGATAGCGGGGGCGGCGGTCATGATTTCAGGGCCTTTCAACGTCCGCGCCAGAGCGGCCAGCGAACCATATTCGCATTCCACATCGGCATCGAGATAGATGCGCGGGAAGTGGGATGCCGCGCGGTTGGCGACGTTGATCGCTCCGGTTTTCGAACCCTCGGGAATTTCGAGAATCTGAGCCGCAGGCATTACATTTCGGGCGATTTCGGCGGTGCGATCGGAGCAGCCATTTGCCGCGACAATGATTTCAAAACCGGGCGGGTCAGGCGCACCCGATAGTGCGGTTTTCAGGCACCGTGCGATCACCGATTCTTCGTTGTGAGCCGGTATGATCAGACTGAATTCTACCGGTTCAGGCACTTGATCACGATCCTGTCGGTGCGGTCATTTCATCGGAGCGCCGGGCACCGGCAAACTCGTCTACCGTTTTGAGCCCGACCCATATTCATAATAGCTGTATTGATAGCCGTATGATTGTCCGGCTTCCAATGCACGATATTTGGTCAAGATCAGCCCGAGCACATTGCCGCCAGAGCCGCGCAGGCGTTTGACCGCATTGCGGGCTTGGGAGAAGGGCACTTTATTCGCTTCGAGAACAAAGATGGTGCCGTCCATCAGCCGCGCCAGAAGCGGAGCATCGGCCAGCCCCAGAACCGGGCAGGAATCGAAGATCACCATCGAATATTCGTCGCGCACCTTTGCGATGAAATCGCGCATTTCGTCGGACGCAAGGATTTCGGTGGGATTGGGCGGGACCGAACCGATGGGCAGGACTTCAAGATTATCATGCACGCCTTTGACGATCGCGTCTTCAAGCTTGGCATGACCATACAGCACTTCGACCAGACCGATCTGCGGACGTTCAAGTTCCAGCAAACGCGCCACCGAGGGGCGCCGCAAATCGGCATCGACCAAGAGCGTCTTGCGCCCCGAACGTGCAAACAATTCGGCAAGCACAACTGCGGTCGTCGATTTACCTTCGGATTCATGCGTGCTGGTGAGCTGCAAGACATTGCGGCTGCGCGGGAGTGAGAATTCTATTGCCGCCTTGATCGAGGCATAGGCTTCCATCAGTGACGTGAAATTGTTCGAGCTTTCGACATCGATGTCTTTTTCGCTGACATGCGGCGTATGCCCGATCAGCGGCAGATCGATTTTCTGTTCAACTTCATCGAGCGAACGGATTCGGTCATCGAACATCTCGCGCAAGACCGCGAGGCCAGCGGCCAGGCCAACGCCCAGCACCAACGCCAGGCCAAGATTCTGCAACAGGCTCGGCGCATAGGGCGAACTTGGCACCAGCGCGCCTTCGATCTTGGTCATGGTGCCGCTGTTTACATTGGCGGCACTGCTGATCTGGTTGAAACGTTCGAGCAGCGACCGCAATTGCTGCCGCAGCGCTTCTGCTTCGCGTTCAAGCACGGTCAGCTGAACCATCTCATCCTGTTCGGAAAGCGATTCACTCGAAAGCGAGCCAAGCTCGGCTTGCAACGCCTGTTCTTGATTGCGGGCTACGATAAATTCGTTGCGGACGGTCGATTTGATGTCGGCGCTGCTGCGTTCGATCTGAGTATCCAGGATCTCGATCTGCGCAAGCAGGTTGGCGATCTGCGGGAATTCGTCGCTGTAACGCTGGCGCAATTCAGCCAGCTGTGCGAGCTTGCCGGTGCGGTTCGTGACAAGCCCTTGCAGCACGGCGTTGTTCTGCACTTCGGGAAGCTGTGCGGCTGGCAGGTTCTGGATCGAGCGCCATTTCTGTTCTGCTTCGATTCGCGCGGCACGTGCATCGGCAAACCGCTGGCTGATATTGGCCAGATTGGAGCTGGTTATCGTGGAGTTTTGAACGTTGCCTTCCGCGTCAGTGGTCGGCTGGACGATGATCCCGCTGCCGCGTGCATAGGCGTTGGTTTCGCGCTCTGCCTCTTCCAGTCGGGCGCGCACAATTTCAATCTGATCGCGCAGATATTCGATTGCATATTCATTGCCTTCGACCGAATCGCGTGTATCGGACGAAATGAAAGCATCGGCATAAGCATTGGCCATTTCGGCCGCCAAAGCGGGATTGTCCGAACGAAAGCCGATGGGAATCACCCAGCTGACATCGGGCACTTCGGAAGTTACGCCTTTGACCAGAATCGATGCGGCGACTGAGTTTTTGGATTCGAGCCATTGCTCATCGCTCATATCGGGTGGACGGCTGGCGTCGATGTCCTGCCCCAGCAGATCGTAGCGTTCGCCCAATTGGCGGTCGGCAACAACCACTTCCGCGAGGCTGCGGCTCTTGATCAGTTCCACCTGCGTGGCGAGATAATCGCCGACCTGGTTGCTGGCGATGCCCTGTTCAACGTCCTGGCCTTCGAGAATGAAGGCACCATAAGGCTCAACGCTGACCTTTGCGGTGGCAAGATACATCGGGGTGGCCAGCAAGGTGATGATCAATCCGACCGTCAATGCGGTCAGAATTACCCCGGCAAACAGCCAGCGCTGCCGAAAGACAACGCCGCGAACCGTGGCGAGGCTGATGAGCTGCTGTCCGGGATTGGCACGAACAATCTCGGATTCGGGCAGGTAGGTTTCAAGCCAAGTGCCACGGCCATCCGGTTGTTCGGACGGATCAATAATAGAGCGTTCGTTCATTGGTTCAGTTGTTGTTTAACGCCGCGACGCCGAACACGCCGAATGCGGGCAGGGCCTGGAGGAGATTTTGATAAAACACTGACAGCCCATTGGTCCCCATGACAACGCGGTCACCGGGCTGCAGGATCGGGTCGAGCATGGTGCCCTGACTGACCTGCGCATAGTCAAACTTCGCAATCATAATGCCCTGCGGGCTCTCACGGAAAACCGCGATTTGTTCGCGCTTGGCGACATCGGTCGGACCATCGGCCAGCGCGATTGCGGTTGAAAGCCGGGCACCCGGCTGGAAAGCGTATACTCCGGGGTCCTCGACAGCGCCTTCGACGGTGACGAGATGCGAGGCATATTCGGCGATATTCACGCTGACCATGGGGGTTCGCAGGCCAGCGGCGAGCAGCCGGCGCGACACATCCTGTTCCAGCTGACGGGTGGTCATCCCGGCCGCCGGAATAGAACCGAGCATCGGCAGCGAAACCGCCCCGTCTACGCCAAGCCGCACGTTCTCTACCGACAAATCGGGTTCGCGGAACACGTTGACCGAAATCTTGTCAGATGCCCGAAGCGCATAGGTCGACGATGGCATTTGCGAATAGTTCGCCTGACCAAGGTCGCTGCGCGGCTGGCTGACGGCGGCACCAATAACCGGCTCAGGCGTAGAAGCGCAGCCCGAAAGCGCGATCAATGCCGAAACGCTGGCCATGCCAAGCCGGTTGCTGATAGAAATTCTGAACGCCACTGCAGTCCCCTTTGCTACGCATTCTTCCTTAAACCGGGGTTTTGTGTTGTGCAACCGCCTTCAAAGCCGCGTGCCTGACCGGCTTGTAACGATCTGTTTCGAATCGAGACATTGCGGGGCCCGCATCATGGCGGGCAGAATGGAGGCTGGATTGTGAGCGGTTGCGCATTGACGGCTTGCACCTTGCTGCGCAGCCTTTATCGCATCGCGCCAGCCGGTTCAGTTTTGCCGATCTGGCTGAGAAATTTGCTGAACGAGGAGCGAGGCAGCAGGTGCATGAGGGGCCCACATTGTTAAGTCTTGCAGCCGCAGCGCTGTATTGCCTGGTTGTGCTGTCGTGTCTGGGTGCGGGCTATTTTGCCCGCCTTCACCGACAACAGGGCTGGCATGCGCGATCATGGTCAATTATCGCCGTGCTGTTTGCGGTGCTCGTCATATTGCGGCTGTTCAACATCGAAGAGGGCCTACGCGCCGATCTGCGCGGCTGGCTTCGGTCAGCCGACATGATCGACAATCGCCGCATAGTGCAAGGCTGGATCATTGCAGCATGCATTGCGGCCTTTGCAGGCTTGGGATTGCTTGCCACCTATTGGATCAATCGCCGGATTTCCGGGCGACGCAACATTGCCGTTGCGATTGCTGCCGGGGCGAGCGGAATCATGATTGTGACCATCGCGTTGAGGTCGATTTCACTGCATGCAATGGACCGTTTGCTCTACGGACCTTTGAAACTGAATTGGGTCGGCGATATTGGTTCAAGCGCCGCGATCCTTTGCGCCGCGGCCTATTACATCTGGCTGATCCGCCAAATGGCAACGGCAAGACGCCGCTAGATTTCTCCGCCGTCAATATAGCGCGCGATTGCCGCGTGCAGCTGCTGAGTGGATGGCGAAAGGGCGGGGGTGACAGTGCCCATTGCCAGCCCTTGTTCAATGGCGTGCGGCAGGTCTTCGTCGCGCAGCGCCACGAGGATCCCCGCGCGCCCTTCAAGATTGGTCACCGTTGCAACCTGATGATCGTTGCGGTGCTCCCGATATTCAAATCGCCGGGGCAGCAGCACGATCGGCGTTGATAGACGCTGTGCGGTGAGCACGGTGCCGATCCCCGCATGGCTGACGATCAGCTGCGCTTGTTCCGCCAGTCGGTCAAACTCCTCTGCCCCGATCCGTTCGCGTGCGGTCATGTTTTGGGGTGTGAATGACCCTTTGCCAGTCTGCGCGATGACTTCCATCCCAAGCGTCGGCGCGATTGCATCCATCGCCCTTATCAGGCGGTCAAAACCAAGCTGCATACCGACAGTAACGAGGATCACAGCACCGCTCCGCGATATTTGACCTGCGGTTCATCGGCCAGATCGGGCCACTGGGTAAGGCATTGATGGGCAAAGCGCCGCGACAATTTTCCGCACATGGAAAGCTGTTCGCCATTGGCGACGCTGTCGATCCATAGTGTCCGCGCTCCGATCAGCCGCCCCGCCATCAGACAGAAAAACCCCGGAGCCGCGCCGGTTGACAGCACCACATGCGGGCGATGTTTGAGCACCACCCAAAGCGCGACAAGCCCGCAAAGTGCCGAACTGACCGGTTTGTTCTGATTGCAATCGGGCAGTGTATCGACCTGCGCAATGCCGCGTTGATGCGCAATATCCGCATGCGTTGTGGCATAGCGCACGTCGCAATGCGTCAGGGCCGGGCGCAGCAGCATCAGCTGTTCCCAATGACCCCCGCCAGAGGCAACCGCCAACACTCTGCGGCAGGATTGTGTCGCTTGCTGCATCGTTCTTCCGCACTGAGAAACAATCCGGCGGTCCTATTGCTGAATTTCGCAGTTAGTCAAACCGGCAGAGCGTCAAGCGGGCCCAGACAGGCACTTGCCCTACGCCATGCCAGTCGGCACAGAGAGAGGTATAGGGAGAGTTGAGAATGAACCAGAATTCCGGGCCGCTTGCCGGATTGAGAGTGATCGAATTTGCCGGAATCGGGCCAGGTCCGCACGCCGCGATGTTGCTCGCGGATCTGGGCGCAGAGGTGGTGCGGATTGATCGTCCGGGCGCAGCCGTCACCAATCCGGTGGTCGAACGCGCCCGCCACCGCGCCAGCGTCGATCTCAAAACCGAAGCGGGTAGGGCGTTTTGCCTTGATGCTGCATCAAAGGCCGATGTGCTGATCGAAGGGTTTCGGCCCGGCGTGATGGAGCGGTTGGGGCTGGGGCCGGAGGAGTTGCTGGCGATCAATCCGCGGCTCATTTATGCCCGGATGACCGGCTGGGGACAGGAAGGGCCGCTGGCGCACGCCGCTGGGCATGACATCAATTACATCGCCATCACCGGCGCTTTGGACGCTGTCGGTAAAGCGGGCGAAACCGCTTCGCCGCCGCAAAATCTGGTCGGCGATTTTGGCGGCGGGTCGATGTATTGTGCCTTTGGCATCATGTCGGCGCTTTATGAACGCCAAAATTCGGGCAAAGGTCAGGTGGTCGACGCCGCAATCGTCGACGGCGCAACCAGCCTGATGAGTTTCTTTTTTGGCGCGCGCAGCCGGCCGTTCCTGTCCACCGATCGCGGCAAGGGCATGCTGTCGGGGGCCGCGCATTTCTATCGCTGCTTTGAATGTGCCGATGGCCGCGAGGTGTCGGTTGGCGCGATTGAACCGCAATTCTACGCCGAATTGCTGGCAAAGTCGGGCGCTCCAACTGAATTGGCCGAGGCGCAGATGAATCCAGCCAATTGGGATGATTATGCAGACCGGCTGGCGGCGCTGTTCAAGACCCGCACCCAGGCCGAATGGGTGCAATTGCTTGAAGGGACAGATGCCTGTTTCGCCCCAGTGCTTGGCCTTGATGAAGCGCGCGATCATCCGCATATGGCGGCGCGATCTGCCTATGTAGAACATGACGGCGAATGGCACACCGCGCCCGCGCCGCGCTTTAGCCGCACACCGGGCACCGTCCGGTCGAGCGCGGATGATGGCACCGATGTCGTGGCCAATTGGCGGAAGGGTTGAACCATGGCGGGTAAATTCTTTGATGAATGGAACGTGGGTGACCGGATTGACCATGAAATCCGCCGCACCGTGACCGAAACCGACAATCTGCTGTTTTCGACCATGACCCACAATCCGCAGCCGCTGCATCTCGACATCGAAGCAGCCAAGGAGAGCGGCTTCGGCCAAATTCTGGTCAATTCCACTTTCACCTTTGCTTTGCTGGTGGGATTGTCAGTGGGGGACACGACGCTGGGCACGCTGGTCGCCAACCTCGGCTTCGACAAGGTTGTGACGCCAAAGCCGGTGTTTATCGGCGATACGATGCGCGCCCGTAGCGAAGTCAAGGAGCTGCGCGAAAGCAAGTCGCGCCGCGAGGCAGGGATCGTGATTTTCACGCATGAATTGCTCAATCAGCACGGCGAGGTTGTATGCCGCTGCGAACGGTCCGCTTTGCTCAAAAGGAGCGGCTGAGACGCCTCATTTTGGGGGCTGTTAAAAACATCGCGGCTTGACGGGTGCGGACCTGTCAGCGCAAACTTACCGATGAGTAAGGCGAAAACGACATAGGGGGAGAAAGCCGTGCGCAGGACGTGGACGAAAAGCGCCGCATGGTTGGTTTTGGCGACTGGCACGGCAGGGGTGCTTGGCGGCTGCAGTTCTGAACCAGCGCCCAGCGCCGCGCAAAGCGGCGATGGCACCGACACCGTTGAACTCGCCGAGTTTCCTGACCGGCCCTATTGGGGCGACACCCATCTCCACACCGACAATTCCATCGATGCGTTTGGATTTGGCGTTCGGCTTGGCCCGGAAGACGCGCTGCGGTTCGCGCGCGGTGAAGAAGTGACCGCCACCACCGGCGCGCAGGCGCAGCTCGCCCGGCCGCTCGATTTCCTTGTCATCGCCGACCATTCCGACGGCCTAGGCGCGACCCGACGCCTGTATGATGCGCCGCGTTGGTATGTCGAATGGGTGATCGGCGATGAGACGGTGCTGCGCTGGTACGACATGATGCATGAAGGGCCTGAGGGCTCGCAGCGGGCAATTGCGGAACTGATTACGGCAGCGGCAAATGGCACATTGCCCGAATCTTTCAGCGATCCTGAAACCGCGCGTGAGGGCACACAGGACATCTGGAGCACCCAGCTCGGTCTGCTCGACCGTTATAATGAACCGGGCACATTTACTGCTTTTGCTGGGTTCGAATGGACAGCCATGCCCGACGGCAACAATCTGCACCGGGTGGTGATGTTCCGCGATGGCAGCGATCGCACAAGCCAGACCTTGCCATTCCCCGGCATCAACACAGCGGCGGAGCAATTGTGGGACTACATGGCCGCCTATGAGGCAGCGACCGGCGGCAATGCTCTGGCAATTCCGCACAATTCGAATGTGTCCAACGGATTGATGTTTGAAATGGCCATGCCCGATGGATCGCCCATGACAGCAGAATATGCGGCGAAACGCGCTGCTGCGGAACCGGTTATCGAGGTTACCCAGATCAAGGGCGATAGCGAAACGCATCCCTTTCTGTCGCCCAATGACGAAATGGCTGGTTTCGGTGTTGCGGGCTGGGAACTTGGCAATCTTCCGCTCACCGCCAAATCCGAACCGGAGATGTTTGCAGGGTCCTATGCCCGTTCGGCCTTGCTGCGCGGTCTATCGCTCGAACAGCAGCTTGGCGTGAATCCTTATGCCTTTGGCATGATCGGCGCGACCGACAGTCACACCGCGCTGGCCACTGGCGACGAAGACAATTTCTGGGGCAAGCACACCGGCAACGAACCGTCCTATCAGGGTCGTGCGATGCAGCCGCAAAACCTGGGCACTCGGCAGGGCCGGTTTGGCTGGCATTACCTTGCGGGCGGCTATGCGGCGGCATGGGCGCGGGGGAACACGCGCGCGGAAATCTTCGATGCCTTTGCCCGGCGCGAGGTCTACGCCACCACCGGTCCTCGCATGAGCGTGCGGGTGTTTGGCGGGTTCGACTTTACCCCGCAGGATTGGGACGGTGACTGGGTCCGCGCGGGCTATACACGCGGGGTGCCGATGGGCGGCGAACTGGCCGATCAGGGCAAAGCGCCCAGTTTCCTTATCAGCGCGCTGAAAGACCCCGACGGTGCCAATCTGGACCGGGTGCAAGTGGTGAAAGGCTGGATCGACAGCTCCGGCGAAACGCAGGAACGAGTTTACGATGTGGTCTGGAGCGACATGGACAGCCGCCGGCGCACTGCGACTGGGCTGACCCCGGTGGGCGATACGGTCAACCGCGATGACGCGACCTATACCAATTCTATCGGCGCGGCTGAATTGCGCACGACCTGGACCGATCCCGATTACACGCCGGGGACCAGCGCGTTCTATTATGTCCGCGTGCTCGAAATCCCGACCCCGCGCTGGCCCTTGTTCGATGCGGTCAGGTTCGGCTTTGAACTGACGGGCGAAGCGATGGAAAATGCCGTAGCGCAGGAACGCGCCTACACTTCGCCAATCTGGGTCAAGCGAAAGAGTGCCGAGGGTTCGTGACACTGCCAGGTTGGACGCGCGAGCCGCTGGTTCATTTTCTCGGGCTCGGCGCGATCGTTTACTTTGCGCTCACCTGGGGCGGGACGCCGGTTGATCCCGCCTCGCGCGTGATCTCCGTCGATGCTGAGCAGCAGGCGCAGCTTGCGCTGGGTTTCGAGCAGGTAATGGGCCGCGCTCCGACCGATGCCGAACTGGACGCACGAATCGACCGCTATGTCCGCGACGAAGTGCTCTACCGCGAAGCCTTGCGGCTGGGGCTGGATCAGGATGATGCCGTCGTGCGTCAACGCATGGTCGCCAAGATGGACCTGTCCGCCAGCGCCGCCGCCGAAATCGCGCAGGCCGGTGAGGCGGCGCTACGGACCTATTTTGAGGCGAACCGCGAAAAATACACAGGTGCGGCGCTGGTGTCCTTCGATCAGGTCTATTTTGCCGATGAAGCCCGCGCGCGCGCAGCGCTTGGCGAGGCCGGGACGCGGGCTGCGCCGAGCGGTGAACCGATCAGCCTGCCGCCCAGCGTGGACGGGTCAAGCATGCGCGATGTGCAGAACCGCTTAGGAGAGCAGTTTGCGCGCGCCTTGGCTGAACTCGCCCCTTCGGAAAGGTGGCAAGGGCCGGTGCCATCCGGTTTCGGCTGGCATCTGGTAAGGCTGCGCGACCGGCGCAGCGCCGAGCCTGAATTCGAAGCCATACGGAGCCGGGTCGAGAATGACTGGCGCAGCGCCCAAATCGCGGATCGCAAGCAGCGGGCGTTTGACGTGTTGCGCAGCGCCTACCGGGTCGAGATTGACCAGTGAAGCTGACCCTTCGGTATCTGCTGGCGATCATCCTCGCGCTGATCGCGGCCCCGCTCAGCGCCGATGAACTGCGCCCCGCAGTCATCGAATTGAGCGAGCGCGAGGTTGACGAATGGGTGCTCGAATGGAAGCTGCCAGTTGCCGCGACCCGCGCGCAAAGCGCCGCTCCAGTGGCGCGGCCGGTGTTTCCTCAAGTGTGCGAGGCGGTTGGCGAACCCGTTCAGCGGGCCGCCGCGCTCGCCTTGCAGGGCCGTCAGCAATTGCGCTGCACCGGTGACCTTGCCGGGCAGACATTCGGGCTGAGCGAATTGCTCGGAAGTGCCGATGCAATCGCGCGCCTCATACCGCTGGACCGACCCACGCAGACCTTTCGCCTGACTGCAGATGCGCCGACTGCCCAGGTTCTCGCAGAGCCGGACACTGGCCAGGTGCTGCGCGATTACTTCGTGATCGGGGCGGAGCACATTGTGTTTGGCTGGGATCACCTGTTGTTCGTGATCGCGCTGGTGCTGTTGGTGCGCGCGCCGTGGGCAGTGGTAAAGGCCGCCACCGCCTTTACCGTGGCGCATTCGATCACTCTGGTGGCAACGACGCTTGGCTATGCAGGTTTGCCGAGCCGCCCGGTCGAGGCGCTGATTGCGCTGTCCATCGTGTTTCTGGCAGTCGAGGTGGCGGTGGTGTTGCGCTCGCCCGAACGGCGCACCTTCACGCGGCGCTTCCCGTGGGCGGTGGCGTTTGCATTCGGGCTGTTTCACGGTTTCGGATTCGCCGGGGCGCTGGCCGAGATCGGCTTGCCGCAGGGCGAAATTGTGAGTGCCTTGCTGGCATTCAACCTTGGTGTGGAGGCCGGACAATTGCTGGTGATCGCCGCGCTTGCCGGGTTGCTGAAGGTGTTGACGCGCGCCGTTCCCAAGGCTGAAACTCCGGTGCTGCGCTTCGCAACTTATGCGATCGGGATCACCGGGAGTTTCTGGCTGATCGAGCGGGTGATCGGCTAATCTTCCCTGCTGGGTTCCCCGCCCAACGCCTGCCATAGCAGAATGCGCGCGCGCTCCGCCCGGCCAATTGCGGCCGCTGCGCGTTCGCCGCTGGCATCGGCGGCGCGGCGCGCATCGAGCACTTCGAGAAAGCTGGCAAGGCCTGCACGGTAACGGTCATTGGCAAGGCTCGCCGCGCGTTCCAATTGATCGCGTTCTAGCGCGGCGAGCACGGCTTCATTATCGGATGCGGCGAGCGTGCCATAGGCCGCCTCGGCATCACCCAGCGCCTGAAAGACCGCGCCGCGATAGGCCTGAAATGCAACCCTTTTGTTGGCCGCAGCGCCGTCAATTTCGGCCTCCAACCGGCCAAAATCGACCAGCGGACCGGCAATTCCGGCGCTGAGTGTGCCGATTAGCGAATCCTCGTCGAATAAATCGCCCGGATCAAAGGCAAGCAGCCCCACAACTGCCGACAATGTCAGCCGCGGGAAACGCGCGCGGGCCGCAGCGGCAAGGTCGGCATCGCTGGCGGCAAGCTGCGCCGCAGCGGCTGCGACATCGGGACGGTTGGTGAGCAATTCTGACGGCAAGCTGGCCGGGGCAGGGCGCGGCGCGAACGCCGGGCCGCCTTGCGCCAAAGCCGCGTTGACCACCGCGCCGCTTTGCCCGGTCAGCGTAATCAAGCGCCCGGCAATCCGCACCTTTTCGCCCTCCAGTGCTGCGAGGCGCGAGCGTGAGGCGCTGGCGGCAGCCTCTGCGCGCACCCGGTCAAAACCCGGCGCGATTCCGGCCTGTTCACGCACCGCAGCGAGCGAGGCAAGTTGCCGTGCAGCGATCACATCGCTTTCAATAGCGCTGCTACGCGCTTCAAGAACGCGCCAATCGGTGACGCTGGCGGCGATTTCGGCAAGCAAGGCGATCCGCACTGCCGCTGCCGATGCGCTGGCGGCATCGATCCGCGCCATTGCTGCGCGTTCCTGCGCGCGCAACCGCCCGAACAAATCCGCATCCCAACTGGCGGTGAGATTGGCACCATAGGAGACTTGCTCAGTGTCGATAAAACCGCCTTGCGCCGCGCCATCGCCAAACTGGTTGGGGTTGATCCGGTTGCCGGTGACAGAACCGTCAGCGCTCAGGCTGGGCAGCCGCTCTGCGCCCGCCCGCCGTGCGCCCGCGCGCGCGGCATCGATCCGCGCCAAGGCTTCGGCGAGACTGGGCGCTTCGTCCAGCGCCGCCCCGGCCAGTTCAAGAAACGCTGCATCATCGGTTGGCAACAACGCATCCAGCGCCGCCGCCTCGCCGCCGCTGGGCTGGTAGAAAAACGCCTCTGGCAGAACGGGTGTTGGGGTCGCAACCTCGGGCGACGGCCCGCCCGCACAGGCGGCAAGCGCCGCCGACAGGCCCAATGCCAGCAGCCGGGCGGTCAGCGGCAAGGCTGGCTTACTTCCCGGCATCGGCTGCGCTTTCGGTGGCAGGGATAAAGGCGTCGATCTGCTGCCCGACCCGGAAGACCGCGCTCGCTTCGGTTTGCGGCAGGGCATAGATCAATTGCAGCACCCGCACATCAACCCGCTCTGCCGCGCTGTTGGTGAGCGAGCGTTTGGGCACGACTTGCGGTTCTGCGCGGACAAACGCGGCCTCAACCTGGATCTCGGCCGCGCCGCGTGGGGAGACGATAGCAGATGCGCCCAGTTTGACGCGCACCGCCTCGTTTTCATCAATATCGACGCGGATATGCAGAGGGTTGGTCTCGCCCATCTGGATAAACGGGAGGTTGCCGCCGCCGCCTTGCGTGGCGACGAATTCGCCGGGACGGATGTTCACCGCCAGAATCTCTCCCGCGATGGGTGCGCGCACGCTCAGCCGCTCAATTTCGGTTTGCGCACTTGATGCCCGCGCCTGCGCGGCACCCAGCCGGGCGCGGGCGGATTGCAGGCGGCTGGTTGCGGTGCGCGCGTCACCTTCGGCGCGGATCACTTCGGCGCGGCTGACCGCGGCGGGATCGGACAGGCTTTGGTATAGCGCCAATTGCTGCTGCGCGGTGGACTGCGCGGTCTGCGCCTCTGCGATGGCGGCGCGGGCTTCGCGGATCGCGGCCTCTGCCTCGGCGCGGGCAGCGCGGGCGGCGCGGTCATCGACGCGGAACAGCACCTGTCCTTTTTCCACCCGATCACCCGGCGCGACCCGCAGATCGGTGACCAATCCCGAAAGCGCCGAACCGATGTCGATCACTTCGCTGGCGGGTTCAACAATCCCTGACCCCGCTACGCGCGCCGCATTGGCCAGCGCCCCAGTCGCCTTGGGCGGCTGGTTTTGAGGCTCCGTGATTTCCCGGTCGGGCAGGTCGCCAGCAATGTAATAGGCTGCGCCCGCAATACCGACCACCGCGAGAATGGGCAGGATCTGGCGCGAAAAGCTGATGTTGGAAGGCAAGAGGGGCATGGTCTTCTCAGGACTTTCTATGGGCAATTGGCGGCGGCAAGAGGTCAGTGATCGCTGGGCATATCGGTGCCGTCATGGGTGATGCGTCCGTCTTCGAGCACCAGAATGCGGTCGGCGAGATCAAAAATGCGGTTGTCATGTGTCACGATGATGCAGGCGCGATCGGGCGCGACCGCAACCTCGCGCAGCAAATCCATCACCCGCCGGCCCGAACTCGCGTCCAGCGCGGCGGTGGGTTCATCGCACACCACCAGACGCGGTTCATGCACCAGCGCGCGGGCAATCGCGACGCGCTGTTGCTGACCACCGGAAAGCTGATTGGGCAGCTTGTTCGCCTGATCGCCAATATTGAGCTTTTCCATCAGTGCGATCGCCCTTTGACGCGCAGGCTCGACCGCCATGCCCTGCGCGATCAACGGCACGGCGGCATTGGCGGCGGCGTCGATGGAAGGGATCAGATTGTACTGCTGGAAAATGAAGCCAATGTTCTTGAGCCGGAAATTGACCAATTCGCTATCCGAAAGGCTGTATATGTCGGTGCCGAACACCGTCACTTCGCCGTCCGTGGGCCACAATATTCCGCACATGATCGAAATCAGCGTGGTTTTACCCGATCCGCTTTCGCCAACGACATAGGTCATCTCGCCTGGCTGAACATCGGTGTCGATCCCGTGCAGCACCCGGATTGTCGATTGGCCTGCGGTGAAATCGCGAGTGATGCCGCGCGCGCAGATCGCAGGCTCTCCGGCGCACACGGCGCGGGGCAGGTCCATGTCGGCCGCGCTCACCTGAACACCGAGGCGGGTTCTGTGCTCAACACGCTGCGCAGCGCCAGCCAGCCGGTGATAGCCAGAATGACGATCACCGCGCCCAAGCTGATGAGCGGGATTTGCCAGGGGATATAGAACCCTTTGAAAAACGGATTGCCTGAAAAGCTCCAGAGGAACAGCACCGTGCCAAGCACGCCCAAGGAATAGCCGACAAATCCAACCAGCCCAGCCTGCACCGCGACCATGCCGACGATTTTGGCATTGGTCACGCCAATCGCTTTTAGCGCGCCGAATTGTTTGATATTGTCGCGGATGAAAAGGCTGAACGTCAGGCCGACAATCGCCACGCCGACCACGAAACCAAGCACAACCGTGATACCGAAATTGGTCGGGATGCCGGTGTTCTGGACGATGAAATCGACGCCTGCGCGCGCAAATTCGTCGCGCGTTTGCGCTTTCAGCCCGGTGCGTTCCTCGATCCGGGTGGCGACTTCTTTCGCGCTTAATCCGTCGCTGGCCCCGGCGAGCACGAAGGTCAGCCGGTTGCGCGTGCCCGGCACGTAATTCAGCGCCTGACTGTATTTGGTGTAGAGCACGACCTGGCTGGTAAAGGCGGGGATCGAATCCGCCACGCCGCGAATGACCGCGCGTTGATCGTTCAGTTCCAGCCGTTGACCGATGGGTTCATCGCCGTTTTCAAACAGGTTTCCGACCCCGCCATCGTCGATGATGACCGTGTCGGGCCGCAACAGCACCGATTTGCGCCCTTCGATCAGCCGTTCGGGCAGGCCGATCAGCGTCGCATCGTCAACGCCGATGATCGCCACCCCTTCGAGGTCGCCGGTGCGGGTGCGCACCGAGGCCGCCGCGCGCAAATGCGGCACCGCCCATTCGACACCGGGAACAGAGCGCACTTCGTCCAGCGCGGTTGAGGGCATGGCATAATTGACTTCGGTGGTGCGGCTAACCGGGTCCATCACCCAGATTTCAGCCTCGGGCGCATTGTAAACCCCGCTTGCGCCGCGTTCGATCAGATTGACGAAGATCGTCAGCTGCTGCGTGATGAGCAGGGTCGAGAAGGCAATGCCGAACAACAGGCCATAGAATTTCTGTCTGTCCCCCGTGAGCATCCGGATGGCAATCCAAAGCATGCGGTGCGAACCTTTGTCGAAAGCGGGCGAGGAGGGGGTTGCGGCGGGGGAGGAATCAGAGCAATAATGAACGACGCCGTTTAAATGAACGATGCCGTTCATTTGGTCAAGCGACAAAAGTGAAACAGGTTCCAGCCAAAGTGAAAAGCAGCGCCGACAAAAAGCGACCTGGCCGACCATCCGATCACGCCAAGCGCAATCGGATCGTCGAAGCGGCTTCACGGAGGTTCTTCGATGACGGGTTTGCTGCGACCTCGATCGAACAGGTGGCTGCCGATGCCGGGGTTTCAAAGGTCACGATCTACAATCATTTCGGGGACAAGCGGGCGCTGTTCAGCGCTGCGGTTGGGCATGAATGTGAACGGATGCGCGGGGTTTTCAGCCTCGACACAATGGTGGCAGGGACAATCAGGCAGCGGCTGATCGTCGTTGGCGAGGCGATGTTCGCGTTTCTTTCGCGCCCGCAGATGATCCAGTTTGAACGCCGCATTGCGGCAGAGACTGAGCATGACCTGGCCATTGGGCGCGCATTCCTTGAAGCGGGACCGTGGCGGATGAAGGCCGCCTTCAGCGCATGGCTCGCCCATGCCAGCGCCGCCGGCGAGTTGAGCATCCCCGACCCTCAGCTTGCCGCGGAGCAATTTGTCGCAATGGCCAAAGGGATGGGCGATCTTGAGCGGCGGTTTGGCGTGCTTCCATCCGAAAGTGAAAACGCGCGGCGCATCGCCGGGGCGGTTGATGTGTTCCTGAAAGCCTACGCCCCCGGATATCTCCCGGATCATCAGAGCAGCGCTGAACAATAATCTGCATCACCCTGTGCAAAAATTAGCGTGAAGCGGCAAGACGCGCATTATCTTGCCATTCACCCGTGTGATCCTACATTGCTAAGGCTGAGAAAGGATTCCGACGCATGAGCGATCAAAACGACCCCAACGAGCAGCCCCCCGAAGGGCAGAACCCTTGGGTCAAACAATTGATGATCTGGGGCGGCATCTTTCTGGCGCTGCTGCTGGTTGTGTCCATGTTCGGCGGCGCGAGCCAACCTGCGGGCACGCAGATCAATTATTCGGATTTCCGCGATCAGGTCGCTGCAGGCGCCGTGCGCGAAGTGCAGCTGGGTGAAGATCTGATCACCGGCACACTCAACAACAATGAGAATTTCTCGACCATTCCGATCCCTTCGGACAATCAGCTGACCGCGCTGCTTGAAGAGAACAACGTCAAGTTTACCGGCAAGGAACGCGAGCAGCCCAATGTGTTGCTGTATATCCTGCTGCAGTCGCTGCCGTTTATCCTGATCCTGGGCATTGCCTTCTTTGCGCTGCGACAGATGCAGAAAGGCGGCGGCGGCGGCGCGATGGGCTTTGGTAAATCCAAGGCCAAGCTGCTGACCGAACGTTCGGGCCGCGTCACCTTTGACGACGTTGCCGGAATTGACGAAGCGCGCGAGGAACTGGAAGAGATCGTCGAATTTCTGAAGGACCCGTCGCGCTTTTCCAAGCTTGGCGGGCAAATTCCCAAAGGTGCGTTGCTGGTCGGATCGCCCGGCACGGGCAAGACGCTGCTGGCGCGCGCAATCGCGGGCGAAGCAGGCGTGCCGTTCTTTACCATTTCCGGTTCGGATTTCGTCGAAATGTTCGTTGGCGTCGGCGCAAGCCGGGTGCGCGACATGTTTGAACAGGCGAAAAAGAACTCGCCCTGTATCGTCTTCATCGACGAAATCGACGCCGTGGGCCGTTCGCGCGGGCATGGGCTGGGCAATTCCAACGATGAACGCGAACAGACGCTGAACCAGTTGCTGGTTGAGATGGATGGGTTTGAAGCCAACGAAGGCATCATCATCATCGCCGCCACCAACCGTCCCGACGTGCTTGACCCCGCGCTGCTGCGTCCGGGCCGGTTTGACCGTCAGGTGGTGGTGCCGATCCCCGATATCGAAGGGCGCGAGAAAATCCTTGGCGTGCACATGAAGAAAGTGCCGCTGGCCCCCGACGTCAACCCGCGCACTATTGCGCGCGGCACGCCGGGTTTCTCTGGCGCGGATCTCGCCAACCTCGTCAACGAAGCCGCTCTGCTGGCCGCGCGCCGCAACAAGCGGCTGGTGGCGATGCAGGAATTCGAGGACGCCAAGGACAAGGTCATGATGGGCGCCGAACGCCGCAGCATGGTCATGACCGATGATGAGAAAAAGATGACCGCCTATCACGAGGCAGGGCACGCGCTCGTCAGCATCAACGAACCGGCCTCCGACCCGATTCACAAGGCGACGATCATCCCGCGCGGCCGCGCCTTGGGCATGGTGATGCGCCTGCCCGAACGCGACAGCTATTCGTATCACCGCGACAAGATGCACGCCAATCTGGCGGTAGCCATGGGCGGGCGCGTGGCCGAGGACATCATCTTTGGCCATGACAAAGTGTCGAGCGGAGCCTCCAGCGATATCCAATATGCGACCGATCTGGCGCGCAATATGGTGACCAAATGGGGCATGTCGGAAAAGCTGGGCCCGCTGCAATATGAAGCGAGCCAGGAAGGTTATCTGGGCATGGGTCAGACCGCGCGCACGATGGCCGGAGCTGACACCAACAAGCTGATCGATTCGGAGATCAGGGAACTGGTCGAAGGCGGGCTGAAACGCGCCACCGATATCCTTACCGAGCAAGAGGACAAGCTGCATCTGCTGGCTCAGGCGCTGCTCGAATATGAAACCCTCTCGGGCGAAGAGATCGACCAGCTGATGAAGGATGGCAAGATCAACCGCCTCGACGAACCGCGCGGCAAGGGCGCGGTGATTCCGGCGCAAGGATCGTCAATCCCCAAGGCGGGCAAGCGGTTTGGCGGCAAAGGCGGAGAGGCTCCGCAAGGCGCCTGATCGTTCAGTCTATGCAATCAAGCGGGCGTGCGGAGACAATCCGCGCGCCCGTTTTCGTTGGTGTCAGAACGCACCCAGCAGCAGCAGCGCCTGCAGGAACAGCCCTAACACGGTCACAATGAAAACCAGCAGCGCCAGAAATCGCCAAAGGGTTGAGAACCATCCTAGATTATAGGCGCTCTTGAGGTGTCTATAGACATGCAGCGGGGCCAAAGTCGCAAGGATCGAGAAAGCCCAGCCCCCTCCAAGCGCGCTGGTTCCAATCAATGAAACCAGAATGAAAAGGAGCGACATAAACGACAGCGAATAGGTCACAAAGATGGCGTGATCGTAGGCCTTAAAGCGGCGCTTCCATGCAAATATCAGCCAAACAAATGGCACCGAAAGCGGTATCAAAAGCCAGCTGAACTTATAACCGTTGGATTGAAGCTTATAGAGCATCAAGCTTGGATTTTCGGTCCATTTCTTGACAATCCCCTCGTCCAGCCAATCGATGCCAGTCCCGTCAAATGTAACTCTGCCATTGTCGCCGAATTGCATCAGGTCGACTTTCGAAAGGCCATCGATCCCTTGCTCTACAACGCGAAGTTCTTGTGCAATAGATTGTCGCCGGGGGTCTCCGGGCGGCAATTCCGATAACTCGTCGCGCAGGGCTGTGGCGTCGGCTTCGGCGGCCGCGCGGGCAGTCTGGACGGTCTGCGAGATTGCTGGATTGGCGTTTAGCTCGGTGGGAACGCCGATGCCGACCATCTGGAACACGGCAAACATCGCAAACACGCTGAACAGGAACATCGCCATCGGGCTGACGAATTTGGCGCGTTCGCCTTCGATATAGCGGCGAGTAAGCTGCCCCGGCTTGAAGATCAGCATCGGCAGGGTCAGCCAGAACTTTCCGTCCAGATGCAGCACCCCGTGAATGAGATCATGTAAGATCGCCGAAAGCGTGCGGTGGACATGGGCCTTTTGCCCGCATTCAGGGCAATATGAGGCGGTCACATGAGCACTGCAATTGCGGCAGGTTTTCTGATTGGCATCGCTGCCAACCGCGAGAGAACCTGCGCCGCTTGTTTCAGGTTCGACCGCTCGGCCAGCAAGCACGCCTTCGATTGCCCCACCAATTCCTTCGGCAATGTCGCTCATCGCGGCCGCGCCCCCTTCGCGCTTCGCAGCACTATAGCCCGCGGATGGCGATTGCCAATATCAGCCAGCGGCAAGCTTGCGTTCGATTGCGGTCCACAATTGCGCAAAGGCACGCGCGGCCGGGGAACGCGGGGCAAAGGCACCCACGGGCTTGCGTTCCACCGCGCATTGCTCAATCGCGCTCGCCAGCGGAACGACGGGCCAGGTCGGATTGGCCTCGCGCGCTTGCCGGTGCAGCGTCCGGCGCATGTCCACCATCGACATCACCGGCAGGATTGGCGGATGCCCCTTGCCTGCGCCGCGCACCTCTTCGACCACGGTTTCAAACGCGCGGGTGGATAGGGGTGAAGGCGGCAGGGGGACGATCACAAGGTCGGCGGCGCGCATCACCTGTGCACTCACTTCGTTGAGCACCGGCGGGCAATCGAAAATGATGCGGTCGAAATCCTTGCCCAATTGCTCCACCAGACCCGCCAGCCGTTTCTTCTTGCCGATCCGGTCAAACTGCCGGTCGAGCGTTCGGATGCTTTCATCGGCGGGCAGCAGATGAAGCCCGGAAAATCCCGTCTTCTCAATAAGCTTGGCGGGGTCGCGGGCCTGATCGAACACACTTTCGGCGGTGCGTTTCTTCTTGGGGTCCACGCCAAGCAGAAAGCCTGAGCCATTGGCAGCATCAAGGTCCCAGATCAGCGTTTCGCGGCGCGAAATATTGGCTGCGCACCACGCCAGATTGACAGCAAAGGTGGTTTTGCCGACCCCGCCCTTGACGCTGTAGACTGCAATTGAAGCCATGATGCTGAAACGCTCTCCTGTAGGGATTGATAGCCCAATTGTGACGTTTTGGTTACAGCTGCTTAATTATCCTCTTGCAGGGCAAAGGCAAGCGCCCTGCCGCGCGCGTTATATTACGGTCATGCCGCGCCCGATCATACACCGCAACAACGAAAAAGGCCGCCAAACTGGCGGCCTTCTCAATTCGGGACAGGTGCAGCGCAATGCCCGCTGCGCAAACGGGGCCTATCCTTCGTAATCGCCGCCGATTGAAGTCGAGCGCGCGGGCGCACTGGCGGTGATCCGCAGCGCTTCGGCCGACTGACTGAGCGAACCGATTTCATCGGCGTCGTCTTCATCGTCGGGCAGGATTTTCTGCAGGCTGGTGACGAGCGATTCGTGCAATTCCTTGGGCCGCACGGTCTGTTCGGCGATTTCACGCAGCGCCACGACCGGGTTCTTGTCGCGGTCGCGGTCAACGGTCAGTTCGCTGCCGCCCGAGATTTCACGCGCACGCTGAGCGGCAAGCAGGACGAGGTCGAACCGGTTGGGAACCTTATCGACGCAATCTTCAACGGTAACGCGTGCCATATCGGCCTCTTTGAAATCTGGATTTGGGAAGGGATAGCGCAGCTAGGGCGGCACAGCGCCAGAGTCAAGGAATTGCAACCCAGTCGCTTGCAGTGCATTCACTCTGCTGTGCCCAACAATCAGACCCCCGATCCATCATCGAACCAGACATGCGATTACGTGGATCACGAGAGTTTCCAGGTAAGCGCCTGCGGCCACACCTTTACATTTCATCCCGCTGGGGCCGACCGGCTGGCGGCGCTGATCGAGCATATCGCGGGGGCTGAACGCTCTCTCGATATGTTTTATTATATGTTTCAGGATGATCGATCCGGCCGACAAGTGCTTGATGCATTGATCGAGGCTGCGCGCCGCGGGGTCCGCGTGCATTTGATCATTGACGATTTCGGCAGCGATGCTTCCGCGGAATTCTTTCAGCCGCTGCAACAGGCGGGGGGGCAGTTCGCGATATTCTCGGCCAGTTGGGGCGTGCGTTACCTCATCCGCAATCACCAGAAATTCGTGATTGCCGACAACGCGCGGGTGATGACTGGCGGTTCGAACGTCTCGGATCATTATTATGACCCGCCGCAAGATAATGGCTGGTGCGATCTGGGTGTCGGCATCGACGGAAAGGTGGCGGAAAGTTTCACCGAGTGGTTTGCGCTGCTGGCGAATTGGACGCGAACCTCCGGCTCGCAATTTCGCCGCGTGCGCCGGATGATCAGACAATGGGATCCGGGCGATGGGCCGGTGCAATTGCTGCTGGGCGGCCCATTGGTTCGCCGCAGTCACTGGAGCTATCGGTTCAAGAAAGATCTGACGCGCGCGGCCAGGGTCGATCTGGCGACGGCCTATTTCGGTCCCCCGCTCAGCATCCGGCGGCTGCTTGCCCGGACCGCGAAACGCGGCGATGTGCGCCTGATTGCGGCAGGGAAATCCGATCTGCCAGCCACCATCGAACTGGCCCGGATGTTCTACAGGCGCCTGCTGCGCAGCGGGGCAAAGGTCTACGAGTTTCAGCCGTGCAAGCTGCATATGAAGTTGCTGGTCTTGGACGACAAAAGCTATTTCGGCAGTGCCAATCTTGATCGCCGGTCGATCAGGATCAACATCGAACTGATGGTGCGGGTCGAAGACGCAGCGCTGGCCGATCGCTTGCGCGAATTTCTGGACCATTTGCAGGCGGCGAGCGCTCCGGTGGACCTGCAATGGTATCGCCGCAACACCAGCCTCCTTGACCGGATGCGCTGGCGGTTCTTTTACGCGATCAGCCTGCTCGATTACCGGTTTGCGCGGCAGGCATCGCGCTGATCCTGCATTTATCCGTCGATCCCATAGCTCGAATAATCGCGCATATTGGGCGAGGTGAATTTGGTGATCTCGCTCTGGAAATGCAGCGGCACATTACCGGTTGAACCGTGGCGCTGTTTGGCGACGATCAGCGTCGCCTTGCCCACCAGCTCTTCATATTTGGTTTCCCATTCGCGGTATTTCTCGGTCGCCTCGGTCGATGAAGAACTGTCGGGCGTGTCGGGTTTGACCAGCAGATGGTAATAGTCCGAACGGAAAATGAACCAGACCATGTCGGCGTCCTGCTCGATTGACCCGGATTCGCGCAGGTCCGACAGCATCGGGCGTTTGTCATCGCGTTGTTCGACCGCGCGGCTGAGCTGGGACAGCGCGATGACCGGGCAGCTCAGCTCTTTTGCCAAAGTTTTCAATCCGCGGCTGATTTCGGAAATCTCATTGACGCGGTTGTCATTGGCGCGCCCCGATCCTTGCAGCAATTGCAGGTAATCGACTACGATCAGCCCGATGCCGTGCCGCCGTTTGAGCCGCCGCGCACGGGTGCGCAGCGCGCCAATCGTAAGCGCGGGCGTATCGTCGATATACAGCGGCAATTCGGCCAGCCGCTGACTGGCAAAGCTGAGCTTCTGAAAATCGTCGCGCGACAATTTGCCGCTGCGCAAGGCCTCCGATGAAACCTCCGACTGTTCGGCCAGAATACGCGTCGCCAACTGATCGGCGCTCATTTCGAGGCTGAAAAATGCGGTGGGCGCGCCATATTGATGTTCGCCCCCGTCCTGCATCCACTTCAAATGCTCCTCGGCGCAATTGAAAGCGATGTTGGTGGCGAGCGAGGTCTTGCCCATGCCCGGCCGCCCGGCGAGGATAATCAGGTCGGAATCGTGCAGGCCAGCGGTTTTCTGGTCGATTGTTTCCAGCCCGGTGGTCTTGCCCGACAGCCCGCCGCCCGAATTCATCGCAGCCTCGACCATCTTGATCGCCATCATCGACGCATCGCGGAAAGTGGAAGCGTCCTTTCCGGTCGATGCACCCTCTGCGACCCGGAACAAATCGGCCTCGGCCTGCGAAATACGCTCCATCGGGTCGGTTTGTTCGGACGTGTCCAGCGCCCCTTCGACCAGCCCGCGCCCAACGCTGACCAACTCGCGCAGCAGGGCGAGATCGTAAATCTGCTGCGCCAATTCGCGCGGGGCCAGAAGGCCTGCTCCATTGGCGGTCAACTGCGCCAGATATTTGGGGCCGCCCAGCTCCTTCAACGCCTCATCCGCTTCGAAATGCGGTCGCAGCGTCACCGGAGAGGCGGTCGCATTGCGTTCAATCAGAGCCAGGATGCGGGTGTAGATCCGTTCATGCAGCGGTTCAAAGAAATGCTGCGGCTGGATCGGGGTCTGCAATTCCTCGATCACGCGATTGTCGATCAGCACCGCCCCAAGGAACGCGGCCTCCGCTTCAAGATTGAAAGGGAGTTTGCGTTCAGTGTTGGAATCGCTGTCGATAAGTGTGAGGGGTCTGGTTTCGGCCATCCCGTCCTGATGCGCCCTTGTCCCCGGTGCTTGCAAGGTCTGCGCGGCGGAATATATTTTCATTTTGGCGGTTCGCGCTGTGGATTGCGGGGATTGCCGGACGATCCGCGCACCGAAATGCTTGAAGAAAGCCTATATGATCTGCGAAGGCTGTGTGCGTCATGGCCATTGTCCCTCCCGATTCCGCGAATCCGCTGCAGGATACGCATCGCATCGCTCACATATCGCTCGATGAGGAGACGATTCTGTGGCGCAACGCCGATGTCGAACAGGAACGCCGGGTCGCCATCTATGACCTGATCGAGGACAACACCTTCAAACCTGTGCGCAGCGCAGAACGCGGGGCAAAGGGGCCGTATCGGTTGCATTTGGCGGTGCGCGATGGACGGCTGGCGATGGATATTGCTGACAAGGACGAAGGCGCGCTGGAAAGCCTGCTGATCGGACTGGCGCGTTTTCGCCGCCCGATCCGTGAATATTTCGCCATTTGCGACAGTTATTATCAGGCCATTCGCAAGGCAACCCCGGCCGAGATTGAAACCATCGACATGGCCCGCAGAGGCATCCACAATGACGCGGCGGAACTGTTGGTGGAACGGCTCGAAGGCAAGGTCGAAACCGATTTCGCCACCGCGCGGCGGCTGTTCACGCTGATCTGCGTTCTGCATATCAAAGGGTAAGGCAGGGGCATGGCGCGTTCCAGCCGGAGCCGGAAAATCAGCCGGAAGCGGGGCAGTGCCCTTGGCACTTGGCTGATCCGGGGCGGGGCGCTGGCGGTGCTGATCGCGCTGGGTTTTGCCGCGTGGCTGTGGTGGGACATGCGCAGTTGGCGTCCGGATGCGGCGCTTTATCCGGAACAAGGGGCGGTGATCGCCAGCGGCGCACCTGGCACGCGGTTTGAAACGCTCCGCGCAATCGGCGCTGAATTTGTTTATCTCGAACTTGCTGGACCCGGCGCTGCGCCCGATCCGGGCTTTGCCGCAAGGCTTTCGGCGGCGCGTGCATCGGGTCTGAAAGTGGGGGTGGTCCTGCCGTTCGATCCCTGCCTGCGCGCCGACGATCAATCTGCGCGCTTTACCCGAATGGTGCCGCGCAGCGCCGATTTGTTGCCGCCGGCGGTTGCACTGCAGCAGACCGCGCCGGGATGCGATCCCGAGGTTAGCGACGCAGCGGTCGAAAGCGAATTGATGACTTTGGTCAACCAGATAGAGATTCACGCCGGAAAGCCGGTGATCCTGCAACTGGGCCGCGAGTTTGAAGCGCGTCACCACACTGCGCGCAGCACCGCGCGCGACCTGTGGCTGGTCGGGGACCGGGCAAGGCCCGATTACGCCGGGCGGCCATGGCTGTTATGGAGCGCCAACAGCCAGTTGGTAAGCGAGGCGTCGCAAGCGCCAATCGAATGGGTGGTGGTGCAGAAATGAATTTGCGGCCCGCCGCATGGCTCGGGACGAACGGAGTGGGTTTGATGGAACAGCAACACGAAGCCGAACTGATCGCCGCTGCGCGAAAGGCAGCTGTGCAAGCCTATGCCCCCTATTCCGATTACCCAGTTGGTGCCGCGCTGCTGTTCGAAGACGGCGCGATTATCACCGGCGCGAATGTCGAAAACGCCAGCTACGGCCTGTCGCTGTGTGCAGAAACCAATGCCGTATCGAAGGCGCTGGGCGAAGGGCGGCGCGGGGGGCTGGTGGCGGTTGCCGTGATCGGGCCGGAGGGTAAGGGGGACGGCGCTCCGATTACGCCATGCGGGCGGTGCCGTCAGGTGCTGAACGAGCTCGCAGCCTTGGGTGCAACCGACCCGTTGATCCTCTGCGTCGGGACAATTGAGGTGCGGCGGATGACACTGTCAGCGCTGCTGCCGCATGCGTTCGGCCCGGCGCATCTTCACTGATTGCCCAGCAAATCGCCTAGCACGCCGCCTAGGTTGCCGACCGGGTCGCTGCGAAACGTCCGTTCTTCATTGCCGATATAGGCGAAAATCCCGTCTAGCCCCTGATCGGTGACCGAACGGTTGATGCTTTGGCGGCTCAGCCCGGCGTTGCGGATGAAACTGTGCCGCTCTGCCAAACCGTCAAACTGGCGGTAGACCCCGGCCCGATCCAGCGCGCGGTCGATCAGCGGTTCCAGCCGCGCATGCAGGCGGTCATTGGCTGAACGCCGCAGATATTGCGTGCCGCCATCCTCTTCGCGGATGATCGCGGGTGCGTCAGTGAACGACAGATTTCCGATTGCATCACGGAAAATCGGCTTGGCCTCGCCCGCGGCCACTCCGGCCGCATCGTTGATCGAACGGGTGATCCCGCCAAGCACGCCCAGCCGGTCGCCCGCAGTCATCAGCGAACCCAGCAGCCCGCCGCTGCGCCCGCCAAGATTGCCGACAATCGGCAGACCGATGCGGATGCTTTCGTCGCCGTAAAATGCGCCGGGCTGCGCGAGCTTGTCCAGCGCCGCGTCGCTGGCGCGTCCTAGAATGGAGGACAGGCCCAGTCCGCGGCCCTGTGCGTGCAAACCGGCTGGCATCAACATCACCGCAGCGCCCGCGCCAAGCCCGGTAAGCACCGCCCTGCGTTCGGTAACGCCAAATGATCGCTGCATGTCCGGTCTCCCTTCTTTGCAGCCTTATATCACAGCCTCTCGGGCGAATCGGGGTAAATTCATGTAACCCGCCAATCGCGTCGCTTATGCCTCTGGACCGTCCAGCCATTCAACCAGCGCCGCCAGACAATCTCGCGCCAGCAGCTTGCAGCGCTCCGGCGACCAGCCCTGTTCTGGCTCAGGAAAATCGGCAAGGTCCTTATAGGGCATCTCCAACGTCATCGCGCAGGCACCGTAACGCTCCGCGACCAGATTGGTGCTGATGCCCAGATTGGCCTTGCCCGCTGGAGATTTGGGATAGCCCTGCTTGGTCTGGAAATCAGGTGTGCGCCGGTCGAGGATGCGCTGATAGCGATAGAACTTTTCGCCATGCTCATCAGTCCAGCTGGGGATGCCTTCATATCCGGCCAGAAACACCGCCGGGATCGCCTCATCACCGTGAACATCCATTGCGTAATCGACCCCGGTTTCGTCCATCCTGGCGCGGATGGCGAGTACTTCAGGGGATTTTTCGGCGCTTGGGCCGTTCCATTCGCGGTTGAGATTGGTGCCGACCGCATTGGTGCGGATATGCCCGCGCCGCGATCCATCGGGGTTGCAATTGGGCACGATATGCAGGCGGCAGCGCTGACGCAGCGCGCGCGCCACCGGGTCGCTGGGATCGGTCAGACATTCGAGCGCGCCTTCCATCCACCATTCGGCCTGCGTTTCGCCGGGATGCTGCCGGGCATATAGCCAGACCTGCGTGTCGCCTTCGCCCATTTCGAGAAGATCGAGCGGCTGGCCGTCGAGTGTCGTGCCCAGCCGCACCAGATCCACGCCCTCGCAAGCCGCGGCCTCGGCCACCAGATCATGATGCCGTTCCATTGAATAGGGAGCAAAATAGGCGAACCAGCAGAGGTTGGAAGCAGGTGAGTAGCGGATGGTGAGTGTGCCGTTTTCTTCGCCCTTGTCAAAGCTGCTGGCAGCGCGCGCCCAATATTCGCGGTCTTCCGATACACAGGCGTCATAACCGGGCCAGCCGCCAGGATAGGCGGTAGCGTTAAGCCCGGTGATTTTCAGCTCGATTTCTTCGCCCACCTCGGCGGTCACGCGGAAATGAAACCACTGGGAAAATTCGGAATTGTGGTCTTTCGGGATTGCCAGTCGCGCGCTGCGCCCGGAGATCGACAGCACTTCGATATTGCCGCTGTCGAATGCGGCGTCGATGGCGATTTGGGTCATGATTATTCCTGAAGCTGGTCTACGTCGATGCTGACGGTTTCGCCATTGCCACCGGGAAAGTCCTTGAACAAGGCGGCGGCCAGTGTGCGGGCGCTTGCGTCCACATCGGCATAGGGGGAACGGAGCGAAACCGGTTGCTGCGCGCGGCCTTCCCAAAGGGTTTCGCCCCCCACAAGGCTGATACGCACCGCAAGGTCGGTGAGCACGGTGGGGCCGTTCTGCCCGCCGCCCAGATTGATGCCAATGCCCAGCCCCACACCGCTGCCATAGCTGCCAGTGCTGCCGCCGACCCCTACGCTGACCGGGCCGCGCGAACCTTCGGAGGCCAGCGGATTGCGGCTGGTGCGCACCGTGGCAAGCTGAGCGGCCGCTGCTGATCCATCAAGCACAACAGTATAGCCAAGCGCTGAAAGCTCATCCGCTATCGCCGCAGCAAAGGCATTGCGTGCGGTCTGGTTTTGCATTTCCTCTGGAAAGTCGAGCGTGATCGTGCCCTGGCCCAGCATTTCGCCCAGCGCCGCCGGGCGCTCTGCCACGAACCGGGTCACCTCGACCGGGCCGGTGTAACTGCCTGCGCAAGCGGACAAGGATGCCGCGCCAATTGCAAAGGCGGCGGCGCGGGTCAGATGGGCGGCTATGGACATAGGGATGATCCTCTCATGGCCAGCTTATACCCGCCCGATGGTTCTGTGCAAAACTGCGATGCGGGGGCGGCGGCTTCACTCTTTTTCAGGGGAATGCTGATATGCGCCGCGCCATGACTGAGAACTTGAAAGCGGCTGAAAGCTTCAAACCTTCTGTCCTTGTCACTGGCGGGGCTGGTTATATCGGCAGCCATGCGGTGCTGGCGCTGCGCGATGCCGGATGGCCGGTTGCGGTGATCGACAATCTGACTACCGGATTTCGCTTTGCCGTGCCCGACGATGTGCCGCTTTACGAAGGCGATATCGAGGATGCGGCGTTGCTGGCGCGAATCTTTGCCGAACAAGATACGCGCGCGGTCATGCATTTTGCCGGGTCGATCGTGGTCCCCGAAAGCGTTGCCGACCCGCTCAAATATTACCACAACAACACCGCCAAGAGCCGCGCTTTGATCGCGGCGGCGGTGACCGCAGGGGTGCCGCATTTCATCTTTTCCTCGACCGCTGCGACATACGGCCTGCCCGAGGTTTCTCCGGTTAGCGAGGACACGCCGCAGCGCCCGATTAATCCCTATGGCTGGTCAAAACTCATGACCGAACAGATGCTGGGCGACACGGCGGCGGCGCATCCGATGAATTATTGCGCGCTGCGATATTTCAACGTCGCGGGTGCTGATCCGCTGGCGCGCACCGGCCAATCGACTGCCGGGGCGACACATCTGATAAAGGTCTCTGTGGAGGCCGCGCTCGGTATGCGCGATTTTGTCAGCATCTTTGGTACCGATTACGCCACGCCCGACGGGACCGGGGTGCGCGATTACATCCATGTCAGCGATCTGGCGGCCGCGCATGTGCTGGCGCTGGAGGCGCTGATTGCGCAGCCGGCGCGATCAATGACCATGAATTGCGGCTATGGGCGCGGGTTTTCCGTGCGCGAAGTGCTCGATGCGGTGGACCGGGTGACCAATATGACAATCGACCGCCGGATCGAGGCGCGGCGGGCGGGCGATCCCGATTCGCTGATTTGCGATTCCTCGCGCATCCGCTCGGTCCTGCCGTGGCAGCCGCGACACGATGATCTCGACACGATTATCGCCCATGCGCTGACATGGGAGAGGAAACTGGCGCAGATAAGGGGAAATGGTTGACGTCAGCCGATTCGCCGCGTAGGCGCGCGGCTTGAAATTGCGGCATCGGACACACGCTCCGGTGCCTATTTTATTCTCAGGAACCTGACATGAAGATCCGCAACAGCCTTAAGTCGCTGAAAAACCGCCACCGCGATTGCCGCGTGATTCGCCGTCGCGGGCGCACCTATGTCATCAACAAGACCAACCGCCGGTTCAAAGCCCGCCAGGGTTGATCAGCTGATTGGCCGGTCGCTCGCAAGAGCGATCGATGAAACGCAGCGGCCCGCCTCCAAACAGGAGCGCGGGCCGCAGCCGTTTGAGGAGTGCATGACGTGCAAAAGGCGGTGGTTTTCGATGTCGGCCGGGTGCTGTTTCACTGGCAGCTGAGCGCGCTGTTTGAGAAAATCATTGACGATGCACAGGAACTCGATTGGTTCCTGACCCATGTCGTCACCGAAGAATGGCATTTTCAGCATGATCGCGGTGCGCCTCTGGCCGACATGCTGCCCGCGCGTATCGCGCAATATCCAGATCAGGCGCTCAGGATCGCAGCCTATGCGGCGCGGTTCAATGAAACGGTGCCGGGGCCGGTCGAAGGGGTGCATGAAATCGTCCGGCAATTGCATGATCGCGGGGTGCCGCTTTTCTGCCTGACCAATTTCGGTGAGGAATTGTTTGTCCAGTTTCGCCGGGAGCACGCGATTTTCGATCTGTTCGATGACATCATCGTGTCCGGGGCAGAACGCGTCGCCAAGCCTGATCCGAGTATCTATGCCATCACCGAAGCGCGCAGCGGCAGGCCGGGCGGTGCGCTGTTCTTTACCGATGATAATCCCGCCAATATTTCCGCCGCGCGCGCGCGCGGGTGGGACGCGCATCTGTTTTCCGATGCGCAGACGTTGCAGGGGCAATTGCGCGCTTCGGGCTATCTTCCATAAAAACACCCCCGGTCGCAGCGTTGGGGAACGGGCTGCGCCGGGGGTGATAAGCCTCGCCCGCGTGGAGAGATGCAGGCGAGTGGATGGGGCAGGCGGCTGGGGAAATCGGGATCCCGCCTGCCGTCAGGTCAATTGCCGTTGCAACGCGCCAGATCTTCTTCGGTCAGCGCTTCGCCATTGGCTATGAAGCTGGTGACTTCGCCAAATTCACGAGCCAGACCGCGGCAGATGCGCGAAGGGCGCGACGAGCCTTTATTGGCGACGCAGGTTGTGTCCTGACACGCCCAGGCAACGCCGCCTGCGACCGCACGGTCGTCGGCGGCGGGCTGGGCCAGAGTGGCCGTGTAATAAGCACCGCTTTGCGCGGCGAGCGGAGTGGTGGAGGTCGCAACACCAAAGCTTAGCCCGGTGTAAACCAAGGCAAGTGCAAGAACGGTGAAACGGCCAGTGCGGGGAAGGGAGAGGGTCATCACATTGGTCCTTGATTGAAAGATCATGGGGTAGCTTGTTTTCTTGTCTGCAAAGTTTCATGTCGAAATCAGTTGCGAATCACTACCTATGCGATTAGGTTTTAAGTTGCAACCAAAAACTGAAATTATTTTTGCAGGATGGGTTCCGCCTTGGCGCGCAAGAAATTCAGGCTGATTTTGCGATTGACGCATAAGGCGCTAAATAGGTTGCAGAGAAGGGACTGATATGGGCGGAATTAGAGAACCACTGCGCGAATTGATCGAATGCGGCCTGCCGCAAGCGCTTGAGGTGATGGGTGAACGCTGGTCATTTATGATCCTGCGGGCAAGCTTCAACGGGCTCAAACATTTTGAGGAATTCCTGAGCGAGCTTGGCATTGCCCGCAATATCCTGTCCAACCGGCTGGCCAAGCTGGTCGATCACGGCATTTTGAAACGCGAACCTTGCGCCGATGATCGCCGCAAGATCGAATACCGCCTCACCGAAAAAGGTTTTGATCTGCTGCCCGCCATGATCTCGCTGCGTCAGTGGGGACAGAAATATGGCTCCGAATTCGTATCGGAGGATCCGGTTCTGGTCGATGAATTCGATCGCCTGCCGATTGGTCCGGTTTCGATCCTGTCGCATAATGGCCGGATACTTGGTCACACTGATCTGCATATGGTACGCCGCGCCGATGTCGGGCGGCGTGCCGACGGGACTGTGGCAAAGCCTGCTGGCGCCCTCGCCAAGGGTGACGTCGTGGATATAGAAGCGGTGAAGCGGGCCGCTGCATCGTAAGTAGGTCGCCGCCGGACCCGCCCCACACTGGTTTACACTCACCGCTCAACCCGCAGGGACAGGTTCAAACATGATTGCCGCGTCCCGAACGCAAGGCTCGCACCCTGAACTGCTCGAAGTGCTGCGCGCGACTTTCGGTTTTTCCGGGTTTCGCGGACAACAGGAAGCGGTCGTCACCCGCATCCTTGCCGGCGAACATACGCTGGCGCTGATGCCGACCGGGGCGGGCAAATCGCTGTGTTATCAGCTTCCCGCAGTGGCGCGGCCGGGCACGGCGGTCGTCGTTTCGCCGCTGATCGCGCTGATGCACGATCAGATTCGCGCCGCCGCCGCGCTGGGCATCCGTGCCGCCTCAATGACATCGGCGGATAGCGACAATGCCGAAACCGCTCAGCGGCTGCGCGCAGGCGAGCTTGATCTGCTGTATGTTGCGCCCGAACGCGCGACGACGGCGGGTTTCCAATCGCTGATCGCCGCTGCCGATATCTCGCTGTTTGCGATTGATGAAGCGCATTGCGTTTCCGATCTGGGGCATGATTTCCGTCCCGACTACCGGCAATTGCGCGGTTTGCTCGACCGGTTCGCGGATGTTCCAAGGCTGGCGCTGACCGCGACAGCGGATAAGGCGACCCGGCTCGATATTCTGGAGCAACTGGGCATTCCGCGCGCTGGATTGATCCTGGCGGGGTTTGACCGGCCCAATATCCACTATGCGATTTCCCCGCGCAATTCGCTGAACCAGCAATTGAAGGATTTTCTCGAATCCACACCGGGTGCCGGGATCGTCTATGCGCAAAGCCGCAAGGCTACCGAAGACATTGCCCAGAAACTCGCCGCTACCGGCAGGCCAACCGGGGCGTATCACGCCGGGCTTTCGCCGCCGGAGCGTGCCGCCACACAGGCCCGGTTTCTTTCATCCGAAGACATGGTGATGGTCGCCACAATCGCGTTCGGCATGGGTATCGACAAACCCGACGTGCGCTTTGTCGCGCATGCCGGGCTGCCCAAGTCGATCGAGGCGTTCTATCAGGAAACAGGCCGCGCAGGCCGAGACGGCGAACCGGCCAAGGCGCAATTGTTCTGGGGCGCGAGCGACCTTGCGCGGGCGCAGCTATGGCTGGCCGAAATGCCCGAAGAGCGCGCGCAAAGCGAACGCGCGCGGCTGAATGCGCTGGTGGGACTGGTCGAGGCACCGACCTGTCGCCGCGCAATCTTGTTGCGGCATTTCGGCGAAGACCCGCCGCCAGCCTGCGGCAATTGCGACAATTGCCTGAACCCGCCCGACGTGCTCGACGCGACCGAGATTGCGCAGAAATTGCTCAGTGCGATCTACCGCACTGGGCAAAGCTTCGGCATCGGCCATATCGAGAAAGTGCTGCTGGGCCGCACGGATGACCGGGTGAGCCAGCGCGGCCACGATGCCTTGTCGGTCTTCGGGATCTTGGGCGCGCAGGATGCGCCGTTGCTACGCCCGGTGATGCGCAGCCTGATGGCGCATGAAATGTTGATGACCAATGCGCATGGGGGGCTCGCGCTGGGCCCCAATGCGCGCGCGCTCCTGCGCGGCGATGCGGCGCTGACGATTGCCCAGCCACCGGAAAAGCCGGCCCGGCGCAGGCGCGGCGCGCGCGGCGCAGCGGGCGAAGGCAAGGCCCATGGTCAGGGTGCCAATCCGGTTCCCAACCCCGCCGGTGATCCTTTGTTCGAAGCGCTGCGGGAAAAGCGCAAGCGGCTGGCCAGCGAACACAGCGTGCCCGCCTACATCATCTTTCACGACAGCGTGCTGCGCGCCATGGCCAGCGAACGTCCCCACACACTTGCGCAAATGGGCGAGATACAGGGTGTGGGCGAGAAAAAACTCGACACTTGGGGCGATGAATTCCTGAACGCGATCCGCGAATTTGAATCGTAACCCGCCGCTTCTGCGCGCTTACCGCCGCCCGACCATCTGCCGATAGGATAGCGCTTCGGCAATGTGCGCGCGCCCGATCTGATCTGCGCCAGCAAGGTCCGCAATGGTCCGCGCCACCCGCAGCATCCGTGTATAGCCGCGTGCCGACAGCCGCAGCTTTTCCGCCGCCCGCATCAGCAATTCGCGGCCCCCATCGTCGGGCGAGGCGTGGGCTTCCAGCCGCTCGCCCTCCAGTTCAGCATTGGATCGCACCCCGCGCTGCGCCGCCTTTGCACGGGCGGCGGCGACCCGGCGCGCAACTTCCTCGCTGCCTTCTGCGGGCGGGGGCAGGGTGAGGTCGACCGCGCTGACCGCGGCAACTTCGACGTGGCAATCGATCCGGTCGAGCAGCGGCCCGGACAACCGCGACTGATACTCGCTCGCGCAGCGCGGGCCGCGCGCGCAGACGTGTCCCGGCTCGCCCGCATGGCCGCAGCGGCACGGGTTCATCGCCGCGATCAACTGCACCCGCGCGGGAAATCGCACATGCGCATTGGCCCGCGCCACATCGACTTGCCCGGTTTCGAGCGGTTGGCGCAGAGAATCGAGCACCGCGCGCTGAAATTCGGGCAATTCGTCAAGGAACAGCACCCCCAGATGCGCGAGACTGACCTCGCCCGGGCGCACTTTCAACCCGCCGCCAGTCAGCGCCGCCATGCTCGCCGAATGGTGCGGCGCGCGAAACGGGCGGGCGCGGCTGATCCGGCCTGCGGTGAGCACCCCTGCAACCGATTGCACCATCGACACCTCAAGCGCCTCTGCCGGGGTAAGTTCGGGCAGGATACCCGGCAGGCAGCTTGCCAGCAGGCTCTTGCCCGATCCCGGCGGTCCCATCATCAACAGATTGTGACCGCCCGCCGCCGCGATTTCGAGCGCGCGCTTGGCGGTTTCCTGTCCCTTTACCTGTTTGAGGTCGGTAACATGCGGCGCATCCTCGATATCGCCGCGCAAAGGTTCGGGCAGCACCTGCGAGCCCTTGAGATGCGCGAGCAGACTGCCGAGATCGCGCGGAGCCAGAACCGGCACGCCGCTGGCCCACTTTGCCTCCGATCCCTGTTCGGCGGGACAGATCAATCCGCATTGCTGCGCGCTGGCATGCAGCGCGGCGATCAGCACGCCGGGGGATGCGACCACCCGGCCATCCAGCGACAATTCACCCACCGCGATCCAGTCGCCCAATTGTTCCGCATCGGTGACCCCCATCGCCGCCAGCAGCGCCAGCGCAATCGGCAGATCGTAATGCGATCCGTCCTTGGGTAGATCGGCGGGCGACAAATTAACCGTGATGCGTTTGGGCGGCAGCGCCAGCCCCATTGCGGCCAGCGCGGCCTGCACCCGTTCGCGGCTTTCGCTTACCGCCTTATCTGCCAGCCCAACGACCGAAAAGCGCGGCAGGCCGGGCGCGACCTGGCATTGCACTTCGACCTGGCGCGCTTCGAGCCCCAGATAGGCGACGGTTCGAACCAGCGCGACCAAGCTGCAAATCCCCCGAAGTGATAAACGCGGCAATTTGCCGCCGGGGCCGTTAATGCAGGGTAATCAAGGGACTGTCGAGAGCCCAGACCAAGCGGCGCAGACGATTAAAGTAAAGAACTCAGCAAGCATAGACCTTGGCAATTCCTGAAGGTCGCCTCCGATAGTCATTCGGCTATGAAACGAATTGCCGCATTTTTTGCCGTATTGCAGATGGTCATGCTGGGTAGCCCGGCGCTCGCCCGGGATGCAGCCGAAAGCGGCTATGGCACAATGCGCACCATCACCACCGAAAGCTGGATCGAGGAATGGGACCCGTCCACCGGCAGCTGGGTAAGGATTGCCGATAGCGCCGCCGCCGCCATTCCTGCCTCTGCCGATATGCCGACAATCACGGTGACCCTGGTAAACGGGGAGGCGGCCTTGGACACGCGCGCGCAAGCGCGTTCTGCTGCGCGCTACACCATGCCCGCTGCTCCGCGCCGGGACACCGGAATTCTGGCGCAATACGGCCCCTTTGTCGTGACCGGACCGACCAGCGCAGCGATGATGGGATCGACCGACAGCGCTTCTCCGGCACAATTTGACGCGATGCTGCGCGATTTTCCGGGGCTTGCGGTGCTCGACATGGTCGAAGCCCCCGGCACCCGCAACGACATTGCCAATCTGGCGCTGGGCCGCCGGATACGCGCCGCCGGGATTGCCACGCATGTCCCCGCAGGCGGATCAGTGCGGTCGGGTGCGGTTGAATTGTTTCTGGCAGGGGCCCGGCGCACCATCGCCGACGGCGCGCAATTTGCAGTGCATTCCTGGCTCGACAATCATGGACGCGAAGCGGAAGATTTTGCCGCCGACCACCCCGCGCATCGGCTCTATCTCGATTATTACGTCGAAATGGGCATGAGCGAGGCGCGCGCGCGGGAATTCTACGCCATAACCAATTCTGTGCCCCACGCCAGCGCCCGGTGGCTGGCGGCGAGCGATATGCGCGCTTGGCTGGGCCCTGTTCCAGCGCCGCGAATCATGGCGCTGCAGATGGTTCGAACTCCCGCCGTAACGCTCGCACAGGTGGAGCGCGAAGCGGCTGCGCAACCGTCAGTTCGCGCTGCCACGCCCGGACCGACGCTGGTTTACGGCGATTGGGATGCGATCAAACTGGCGGTCGCGGACGTCTCGCGCCTTGACTCGCCTTCCGCTTTCCCATAGTGGCGCGCGCCTGATCTGGCTGTTTGTTCGAACGGCCAAACCATGGTCGCCGCCGCCAAAGCCGATGAGGCCGTAGCGCGCAGCACCACATTGTATTCGAGGATGATATGAAGCGGACTTTTCAGCCCAGCAATCTTGTGCGTGCCCGTCGGCACGGTTTCTTTGCCCGTAAGAAAACGCCGGGCGGCCGCAAGGTTCTGCGCGCACGTCGCAGCCGCGGCCGCAAGAAACTCTGCGCGTGAGGTGATTTCGCACGCCGCTCGGCGTGCGATGTCCTCGCTCATGCGATCTGAAGATCGCGGCGCTGTGGGCGGACTGCCGCCCTTGCGGGCTCCCTTTGGGGCCCCGTTTGCGTTATCTGCGAGCTTATGATTTCGGTCCTCACCAAACGTAGCGATTTCGTTGCGGCGAATTCGGGTTTGCGCAATGCCCGCGAGGGTTTCGTGCTGCTCACCCGGCCCAATGGCGGGCAGGGCACGCGCTATGGGATCACGGTCACCAAGAAGATTGGCAATGCGGTGGTGCGCAACCGGATGAAGCGGCGATTTCGAGAACTGCTGCGCGCGGCTTTGCCCGAGCATGGCCTGCCCGATCACGATCACGTGCTGATCGGCAGGCACGGCGGGATCGAACGCGATTTTCAGGATATGGCCAAGGAACTGGACAAGGCGCTGGTCCGCGCTGCCGAGGGCAAGGGCGATGCGGGACGTGGTCGCCGCCCCAATCGCGGCAATCGCGGACAACGGGCCGTCCGTTGAAGCACATTCTCATCTTCATCGCGCGCCTGTGGCAATGGGGTCCGTCACTGATTTTGCCGCCCACCTGCCGTTATTCCCCATCGTGCAGCCAGTATGCGATTGAGGCGCTCGGCAAATATGGCGCTCTCAAGGGTGGATGGCTGGCGGTAAAGCGTATAGGGCGCTGCCATCCATGGGGTGGGCACGGCCATGATCCAGTTCCCTGAAAGGGGCTGGACCGGGACGCTGTCATACCCATATAACACACTCAACATATCCCTTAAACAGGGCACATTAGGGCATAATCTTGGACAACCAGCGCAATCTCCTGCTCGCCGTCGTGCTATCCGGCCTGCTTATCCTCGGTTGGGATTTCGGGATGCGGTATTTTTATCCGCAGACCGAGCTCCCCGCGTCCAGCGATTCTGTGGCAGCGGCAGGCGCGGCATCTGACCCAGCAGCGGGCACTTCGGTCGTCCCCTCAGACGGTGATGCTCCTGTTGCTGGCGCCACGCAGCCTGCTGAGGTCGCCGAAGCTCCAGCGGGTCCGATCGACCTGTCCGCCGCGCTCGCCGATCCAAACCGTGTGGTGATCGACGCGCCGCGCGTCGCCGGTTCGATCAACCTCGTGGGCGCGCGGATTGATGACATCGTGCTCAAGGATTACCGTGAGAGCGTCGACAAGGACAGCGGCCCGGTCCGCCTGTTCGCGCCCGAACGCACCGAAGAACAGCATTTTGCTGAATTCGGTTTCAAATCAGGTGGGCAAATCCTGTCTGACGGCACAATCTGGCAAGCCGATGGCGAGCGCCTTACTCCGCAGGCACCGATCACGTTGACGCGCAGCGACGCCAGCGGCGTAAGCTATTCAGTGCGCTTGTCGATCGATGATCAGTTCATGATTACAGCCGTGCAGTCCGCGCAGAACCGTTCAGAAAACGCAGCAATCGTTGAACCTTTTGCCTTTATCAAACGGACCAGCACCACCGCGACCCTTGACCAATTTATCGCTCATGCCGGGCCGCTTGGTGTGTTTGACGGCACCTTATGGGATCCGCATTCCTACGCCGAACTCGCAGAGCTTGGCAGCGAAACTCCTGCGGGAGTGCCGAGCTGGTTGGGTTTTACCGACAATTACTGGGCTTCGGCGCTAATCAAGGGCGAGGGGCAAAGCGGCACGGTTGGATTCGAATCGCTTGGCGACAACCTGTTTCGGGCGGTCTTGCGATATGAGGCGCAAACGATTCCTGCTGGCGGCACGATTACCGAAACGACCCGCCTGTTTGTTGGGGCCAAGGAAAGCGTTGTCCTCGACCGATATGAGGAAAGCGGGATCACCTATTTCGGCAAACTCATCAGCTGGGGCTGGTTCGAATGGTTCGAAAAGCCGCTGCTGTGGTTGCTGCGCACGCTCAACGGTTTGGTGGGCAATTTCGGTGTCGCCATCATCCTGCTGACGGTCATCATTCGCGGCGTGATGTTCCCGATCGCGCAGAAACAGTTTTCGTCGATGGCGCAGATGAAAGCCGTCCAGCCCAAGATGAAGGCGATCCAGGAACGGTATAAGGACGACAAAGCGCAGCAGCAGCAAGAGATCATGAAGCTGTACAAGGATGAGAAGGTCAATCCGCTGGCGGGATGCCTGCCGCTGATAATCCAGATTCCGATCTTTTTTGCGCTCTACAAAGTGCTGATCCTTGCCATCGAAATGCGGCACGAACCCTTCATCGAATTCTGGATCAAGGATCTGAGCGCACCAGACCCTGCAAAAATCCTCAATCTGTTCGGCCTGATACCTTATGACGTGCCCAGTTTCCTTGGCATCGGTGTGCTGGCAATCCTGCTTGGGGTGACGATGTGGGCGACGTTCAAACTGAACCCGACCGCGATGGATCCCGTGCAGCAACAGGTGTTCAGCATCATGCCGTGGATCCTGATGTTCGTGATGGCACCGTTTGCCGCTGGCCTGCTGATATACTGGGTCACATCGAACCTGCTGACGCTGGCGCAGCAAAGCTATCTTTATTCCAAGCACCCGCAATTGCGCGCGGCGGCGGATAAGGAAAAAGCCGAATTGGCGCGCAAGGCGGAGCGCGAGAAGGCCGAAAAGAGTCAAGCGTGACACCTGAACAAGAGCGCGAACAGCAACACCGCGAAGACGCTGCCTCGCGCCTGTTTTCAGGGCGGGTCGATTTTCTGTTGTCCGCGCCGCAGTTGAAATTCCTGCCCGATCCCGGCGTGCCCGAAATCGCGTTTTGCGGACGCAGCAATGTTGGCAAAAGCTCGCTGCTCAACGCGCTGACCGGGCGGCGGGCAATCGCGCGTGCATCGGTGACGCCGGGCCGAACGCAGGAGCTCAATTTCTTTGAAGTGGGTGAGCCCACGCAGTTCAGGCTGGTCGATATGCCCGGATACGGGTTTGCCAAGGCTCCGGTAAAAGTGGTCGAGCGATGGAAAGGGCTGGTTAAGTCCTATTTGCGCGGACGGCAGGTGCTGGCGCGCAATCTGGTGCTGGTCGACAGCCGACACGGGCTGAAAGAGGTCGACCGCGAGATGATGCGGATGCTCGATGAAGCCGCCGTGGGTTTCCGTATCGTGCTGACCAAGACCGACAAGATCAAAGCATCGGAGCTGGACCGGGTGGCCGCCAAGACTGCCGAAGAGGCCAAGAAACACGTCGCCGCCTATCCCGAAATCCACCTGACCAGCGCGGAAAAAGGGAAGGGGATCGACGCCTTGCGCGCCGCGGTTGTGGCCGATGCGCTGGGCGAAAATGCCCCGTGGAACCATCGCTAGTTTTAGCGTTAGCGCTTACCTTGCGGCGCGCGCCGCTTCGCCAAATGACACGAGCCGCGCCGCGTCTTCATCCCATAGCGCCAGCACCATCGTGCGCGCCGCCTGAGGCAGGGTCAGCCGATTGACCTGTTCCAGCTCCGGATGCGCTTTCATCACGGCGGGCAGCCGATAAAACGGGATGCGGCTGGCCAGATGGTGGACATGGTGGATGCCGATGTTGCCGGTGAACCAGCGCAGCGGAGCAGGCAGCATCAGATAGGAACTGCCGCCCAGCGCCGCTTCGTGAAAGGTCCAGCCGGGCTTGTACTGCCAATAGGCCTGTTCAAACTGGTGCTGCACATAGAACAGCCAGACGCCAAGCGATGCTGCGGTCAGCAGCACCGGCACAAACACCAGCGCCGTAACCAGCGGGCCGAAAATGACCCCGATCACGCCAAGCACGGCGGCGCTCACGGCATTGGTCGCCATCACGCTGCCCCAGAAATTCGCGCCCTTGTCCGACAGGCCCGTGGGCCAGCGGTGGCGCAGCAGAAACAGATAGGCCGGGCCCAGCCCTAGCAGCACCGCCGGGTGACGATAGAGGCGATACAGCGCCCGATCTTTCCACCCCAGCGCAGCAAATTCGCGCACCGTCAGCGTATCGACATCGCCAAACCCGCGCGCGTCCAAATTTCCGGTGTTGGCGTGGTGCAGCGTATGCGAGCGTTTCCAGCTATCATATGGGGTCAGCGTCAGCACGCTGATCGCGCGGCCCAGCCAGTTGTTCGCCGACTTCTGCGAAAAATAGGAACCGTGGCTGCAATCGTGCTGAATGATGAACAGCCGCAACAGGAACAATCCGGCCAACGGGGTCGCCAGCAGCGCCGCGTAATAGCCTGCATCTACGGCGAACAGCAGCGCGGTAAACAGCGCCGCGAACGGGGCGAAGGTGACTGCGGTTTCCCAGATGCTGCGCGTCAGATCCGGCGAGGTGAACCGGTTAAGCTGGCGCGCAAGCACGCGCGGATTGAGCCCAGGGTCATCCGGGACCGGTTGGGCTGAAGACAATGAAGGAATTTCGGCTGGCTTTACTATGGAAGCAAGTTGGCTATGCGGCACACGCACCTCTTTAAGGATGGCCTCATCAAGGCAAGGAAACGAAACCAGCCTATTGCCGGAAAAAGACATTTTTGTGCAGCTATCTGATAAAGCTTGCATTTCGCAAGGCTGTTGAATGAATTTATTGCCGATTCAAGCAGCAAACAATTGGGCGGGGTCGGCAAAGGCCTTGAATTCCAGCGCATTGCCAGACGGATCGCGCAGAAACATCGTCGCCTGTTCGCCGGGCTTGCCCTTAAACCGCACGGTCGGCGCGATGACGAAATCGGTGCCCGCCTGCTCCAGCCGGTCGGCAAGTGCGCGCCAATCTTCGAGTGACATCACCAGCCCGAAATGCGGCACCGGCACACCGTGGCCATCGACATGATTGCTCATCCGGTCGCCAGCCTTTCCCGGTGCTAGGTGGGTGACGATCTGATGGCCGTGAAAATCGAAATCGATCCATTCATCGCTGCTGCGACCCTCTGGACAGCCAAGCAGGCCTCCGTAAAAACTGCGGGCGGCGGCCAGATCATCGACGGGAAATGCGAGGTGAAACGGTGCAAGTGTCATGTGCGTGACCATAGCAGCACGCGGGCGGCGCGCATCACTTAATTCCGCCCCGTGTCAGTCCCCGCAAGTGTCACGGTTCAGCATCGACAGCTCAGGGATGAACGCTTACAGCGCGACAAGACGCAAGGTGGAGCGCAGAATCGCATGAAGCTGATCATCGGCAACAAGAACTACTCAAGCTGGTCGCTGCGCGGCTGGCTGGCCATGAAGCAATCGGGGCTAAGCTTTGAAGAGATCACCGTGCCGATGCTGGGCGAACAATGGGAAAGGCGCAAGCAAACCGGCGACTTTCAGCCATCGTCAGGCAAGGTGCCGATCCTGTGGGACGGCGACAATGTGATCTGGGACAGTCTGGCGATCCTCGAACATCTGGCCGACAAGGTTGGACGTGAACGGTTCTGGCCCAAGGATGAGGCCGCGCGCGGCATGGCGCGTTCGATGGTGGCGGAAATGCACTCCGGCTATGGCTCGCTGCGCAGCGAAATGCCGATGAATGTGCGTCGCCGGATCCAGCTTCAGGATGTGTCGGATCAGACCAAGAGCGAGGTTGTCCGCATCCTTCAGCTGTGGGCAGAGGCGCGCGCGCGCCATGGGAGCGCCGGACCGTTCCTGTTCGGCACCTTTGGCGCGGCAGACATCTTCTACGCCCCCGTCGTGTCGCGCTTCATGACCTATGGCATCGGCGTTCCCGGCTTTGCGCAAGGCTATATGCAGGCAATCTGGGAACATGCATGGATGGAGCAATGGATCGGCGCATCAGAGGATGAGGAATGGGTGATCGAGCAATATGAGAGCGTGGGATGAGACATCTGCTTCTGGCCCTATGCGCTTTCGCCTTGCTGGTGCCTGCACCTGCCAGCGCCTGGGGCTTTTACGCGCATCGCAAAACCGCTGATATTGCCGAAACCAACGTCTCACCCGAGGCGCGCGCAAAGATCCGCCGGTTGATGCGGTCAGAGGCGCTGCTCGGCACGCCCGAATGCCCGCTGGCCACCATACAGGACGCCAGCGTCTGGCCCGATTGCATCCGCCGCAGCTTCTGGCGCTGGGGCTACACCGCCGCATGGCATTACCGCACCGCGCCGATTTGCGAGACGTTCAACCCTCGCGCCAATTGCTCTGGCGGCAATTGCGTCACCGCGCAGATCGAGCGCGCGCACCGGGTGCTGGCCGATGAAAGCCTGCCCGATCACGTGCGCTTGGAAGCGCTCGCCTTCATGGTCCATTTTGCAGGTGACGTGCACATGCCGCTCCATTCGGGCGACAAGGAAGATCGTGGCGGCAATGACCGGGAGGCGGATTACGGCATCGTGCCGGGGCTCAACCTGCACTGGATTTGGGATGGCCCGCTGGCCGAACGCGCAATCAGCGATCCGGCTGACCCGGTGGTGCGCCGCTACACCGCTGCGGAGCGAGCTGAACTGGGCGGCGGGATGGCTGCTGATTGGGGCCGCGAAAGCTGGGAGATCAGCCGCAGTTTTGTCTATCCCACAGCCTTCGACACCGAAAGCGTGTGCGAAGCCGACCTGCCAATGAAGACCGCGCTGACGCAGGACGACATCACGCGCGGAGTGCCGATTGCCAAACGGCGCGTTCAGCAGGCAGGCGTCCGCATCGCCGAACTGCTCGAAAGCGCCTTTGCCCCCGGCCCATTGGTGTTGCCCGAGCGGGATTAGGGAATGCGCCGCGTTTCATATCTGGTCCCGTCCTTGCGCGCATATCCCTCTGCGTCAAAGATCATGTCGATATCGGGATATTCTCCGCAATCCGCTTCCCGGGTACCCGCGCTAACCGCGATGAAAACGCATGGCGTTAACCCGCGATTGTGCAGACGGTGGCCGTTCTCGTCACCTGCCGGGAAGATCAATACGTCTCCGGGGTGCACTTGCGTCTCGCCGGCATCGTCTAACAGCACCGCTTCGCCTTCGAGCATGACGACCAGCTCGTCTTGCCCCCTGTGCCAGTGTCGCTGCGATGAGAAGGCACCCGGTGCCAGCGTCACGTGGGTGGCCCCCATGTGTTCCAGCCCCGCCGCCGGAGCCAGCCGCCGATACCAGCGCCCTTCGACATCAGCGTCAAAAGGGGGCGGATACCCGGTCACGTTGGTTTGCACGATGGCAGACAAATCAAGTTTGGGCGCGGGCACACTCCTGCTAAGCAGGCCGGAATGACCGAAGCGTTCGAACTTGCCAAGCGCCTGATTGCCGTGCCCAGCGTTACCCCTGCGACTGGCGCGGTGTTTGACGAGATGGAGGCGATGCTGCGCCCGCTGGGTTTTGGCATCCACCGGTTCCGGCGCGGGCAGGGCGAGGACGGCAGCGACGAAGCCCCGGTCGAAAACCTGTTCGCCATCCGCTATGGGCCAGAAGGAAGCAACCATTTTGCATTTGCCGGGCACCTGGACGTGGTGCCGCCGGGAGAGGGCTGGGATAGCGATCCCTTCGTGCCAACGATGCGCGGCGAACTGCTCCACGGGCGCGGGGCGGTGGACATGAAAAGCGCGATTGCCTGCATGGTCGCTGCCGCCGCGAATGTGCCGCAGGCCGCGGGCACGATCAGCTTTATCATCACCGGCGACGAAGAAGGGCCCGCACTCCACGGCACGCGCGCGATCATCGATCATATGGAGGCCGATGGCATCTGCCCGGACCTGTGCCTTGTCGGAGAGCCTACCAGCGTTCACCGCTTGGGTGACATGATGAAAATCGGACGGCGCGGATCGGTCAACATCTGGCTCAGCGTCGAAGGCACGCAAGGCCACGTCGCCTATCCGCACCTCGCCGACAATCCGATCCCTAAACTGGTGGCGATGTTGGCGGAGCTGGATGCGCTGGCGCTCGACACGGGCACCGCCTGGTTCCAGCCATCGAACCTTGAAATCACCGAAATCGAGGTTGGTAACAAGGCGCACAATGTCATCCCGGCAGCAGCAAAGGCGCGCATTTCGATCCGCTTCAACGATCTGCATTCGGGCGCGGGCCTGTCGCAGCTGGTGGCGGCGATCGCCGAAAAGCACGGCGGACACGCGCTGCCGATCATTTCGGGCGAGCCGTTTCTGACCGCGCCGGGCGCTTTTTCAAACATGCTGGCCGCTGCAATCCAAGCCGAAACCGGCCTCAAACCCGAACAATCGACGACCGGCGGCACGTCCGATGCGCGCTTCCTGCGCAGCGTTTGCCCGGTGATTGAGTTTGGTTTGTGCAACGCAACCATGCATAAACGCGACGAAGCAGTGGCCATAGCCGACCTGGATGTGCTTACTCGCATCTACACACGCGCGGCGCTCGGGGCGCTGACGCTCAAAACAGAACAAGAAGGGGCGCAGTCCGCATGAAAACCTGGTTTGCAATTCCGCTGTGGCAGCGGGTTATCGCGGCGCTGATCCTTGGCATTATTGCCGGTTACCTGTGGGGGCCGGGTGCGGAGAGCATCAAGATTGTGGGCGACATATTCATCGCCTTCATCAAGATGCTGGTGGTGCCGCTGATCTTCTTCAGCCTTGTCGCGGGCGTTGCCAGCATCGGGGACTTGCGCAAGCTGGGCAGCGTGGGCTGGCGCGCATTGCTGCTGTTCGTGGTGACCGGACAGATGGCGGTGTGGCTGGGTCTGGGCATTGGCACGTTCTTTTCACCCGGTTCGGGTCTTGACGCTTCGTCGATGCAGCTTGACGCCGCCGCGCTCGAACGCGCGCAGGAGCGGCAGCAAGACGGGGTCACGATCCAGCAGATGATCCTCGAAATGGTGCCGTCCAGCCCGGTGCAGGTGATGGCGGACGTCAACGTCTTGCCGCTGATCATCTTCTCGCTGCTGATTGGGATCGGCATTCTGATGGCCAAGGAAGAGGGCGAGCCGGTGCTCACAATCTTCGAGAGCGGCAGCGTCGTGATGCAAAAAGTCACGATGGTGGTGATGGAGCTGACCCCGTTTGGCGTTTTCGCGCTGATGGCGTGGGTGGCGGGTACGCTGGGGCTGGAGGCGTTGCAGGCGCTCGGCATACTGGTGGCGCTCAACTATTTCGGCTGCTTCTTGATCATCGGGCTGATCTATGCCGGGATGATCAAATTTCTGGCCAAGCTGCCGGTGGTGGATTTCTTCCGCGGGATCGTGGACGCGATGGCGGTCAGTTATTCCACCGCCAGTTCAAACGCGACGCTGCCCGTCACCCTGCGCTGCGCAAGGCGCAACCTCGGCGTGTCGAACTCGGTCGCGAGCTTCGTCATTTCGCTGGGCGCGACGATCAACATGAACGGCACCGCGATGTATTTGGGCCTTGCGACGCTGTTCGGTGCACAGGTGTTTGGCGTGGACCTGTCATGGGGCGATTATGTGATGATCTCGGTGCTCGGAACGCTCGGCGCGATTGGCGCGGCGGGCATTCCGGGGGCGGGGCTGATCATGATGGTGCTGGTGTTCGGCGCGGTCGGCGTGCCTTTGGAGACGATTGCTTTGGTGGCCGGGATCGACCGGATCATGGACATGATGCGCACCACCACCAATGTGAGCGGCGATGCGGCTGTGGCGGTGACGGTGGCGAGCATGACGGGCGAACTGGATACGGCGGAGCTGATCTCGGCGGATGATGTTTAGGCTTCTGCCGAGAAGAAGCCTTCTTGGTCGACAAGGGCCATAAAGAACACATGGGCGGCCTGCGCCCATCTAAATGCGTCGCTGAATAATTCGACTGATAAAACCTCCATGGCCAAATTTCCCGGCGGACCTTCATTCTCGAAAGGTAAGAAAACGAGACGAGAACTATCGGACGCCCGAACGCCAACCAACCTAGAATGGGCGATACGTTTCCGATAGAACGCTTTGTCGGGATAATCCGCTGCAATTTTCTGAATTTCTGAAGCAGTGTCGTTCTTGCCTTCATCAAAAAGTGCCTTGGCGGCTTTCTTCAGTTTTTCAGCAATTTCCTTTCGCCCGTAGCGATTAGCCCCCTCACTAGGATCCAAACCCTTTATTGAGGACAGGTAAAAGGCAGTTGCCATATCAAGACTCGCCCAGATAAGAATGACGTCCAGGAGTACATTCCGGACCTCTTGTGGGACCTCGCGTGTCAGATCGCCGGATAAGATTTTTGCCACTTCCTGGTTGGGCAAACTTGCCGACTTGTTGTTAACCATCACCGCCCCCTCGGCCTCTCCAGCACCTTCTTCCGGAAACTGCACAAATCGACCACCGGACACCGCCAACATTCTGGCGTCCGTGCCTTGCAGACATAGCGTCCATGCAGGATCAGCCAGTGGTGCGCGTGTAGCCGGAACGGCTGGGGCACGCGCTTTTCCAGCTTCGCCTCGACCTGCTCGGGCGTCTTGCCCTTCGCCATGCCGGTGCGGTTGCCGACGCGCAGGATGTGGGTGTCGACCGCGAAAGTCTCCTGCCCGAACCAGCAATTGAGCACCACATTCGCCGTCTTGCGACCCACTCCGGGTAGCTGCACGAGGTCCTCGCGCGTGCCAGGCACCTCTCCGCCATAATCGTCCACCAGCAGCTGCGAGAGCGCGATCACGTTCTTCGCCTTGGAATTGAACAGGCCGATCGTTTTGATGTGCTCCACCAATCCCTCCAGCCCCAGATCGACCATCTGCTGCGGCGTCTTCACCTTCGCAAACAACCCCCGGGTCGCCTTGTTCACCCCCACATCGGTCGCCTGCGCCGACAGTGCCACCGCGACGACAAGCTGATAGGCATTGCCATATTCCAGCTCGGTCTCGGGCTCGGGATTGTCCTCCGCAAGGCGACGGAAGAATTCGAAGATCTGATCCTTTGTCATGCCTTTGCGATCACAATCCCAACACGTCTTTCATCGAATAACGCCCCGCTGGTCTGCCAATCAGCCATGCCGCCCCACGAACCGCACCACGCGCAAAGATCATCCGGTCTTCGGCGGAATGCGACAGGGTGATGCGTTCCTGCTCTCCGGCGAAGATGACGCTGTGCTCGCCCGCCACCGTTCCGCCGCGCAGCGTCGCAAAGCCAATGTGGCCTTCCCCGCGCGGCCCGGTGTATCCGTGCCGACCGCTTTCCATATTGTCCGACAGCTCGATCCCCCGCGCCTCAGCCGCTGCCTCGCCCAGCAATTTGGCCGTGCCCGAAGGCGCATCAACCTTGGCACGGTGGTGCATCTCCAGCACTTCAATGTCCCAATCATTGCCCAGCCGCGCCGCCGCCTCACGCACCAGATGCGCCAGAAGATTCACGCCCAGCGAAGTGTTGCCCGTTTGCAGGACGGGCACTGATTTTGCAGCCTCATCCAGCATCACGAAATGTTCGGGCTCCAGTCCCGTGGTGCCCACCAGTATAGGGATGCCAGCCACCTTGGCCGCGCCAAGATTGGCCTTAAGCGCTTCGGGAGCGGAAAAATCGACGATCACATCACAGCCGCCAACCAGCGGTCCCGGATTGCCGCCCACATCCACCCCGACGCAAAGGCTATGGCCAGCCTCATCGATAGCCTGCGAAAGCGCGCGGCCCATCCGGCCCTTGTGTCCGATGACGGCAAACTGTGCCATTGATCTTTTAGCCCCTGACATGGTTGAACAGCTTTCATGACAGAGTTTGAACGCATCGTCATCCTTACCGGCGCGGGCATTTCCGCCGAGAGTGGGATCGACACTTTCCGCAGCGCAGGGGGCCTATGGGAACAGCACCGGGTGGAGGATGTCGCCACGCCCGAAGGCTTCGCCCGCAACCCCGATCTGGTGCTCGGCTTCTACGATGCCCGGCGAGAGGCGCTGGCGAATGCCGCGCCAAATCCGGCGCATCTGGCGCTGGCGCGGCTGGAGCGGGAGTTTTCGGGCGATCTGCTGCTGGTCACGCAGAATGTCGATGATCTGCACGAACGCGGCGGGTCGGCACGCGTGCTGCACATGCACGGCGAGTTGAAGAGCGCGCTCTGCCAGTCGTGCGAGACGCGCAGCCGGTGGGAACGGACCATGCTGGACCGCCCGCCATGCCCGGTCTGCCGCGCGCCGACCCTGCGCCCTGACGTCGTGTGGTTCGGCGAGATGCCGTACCAAATGGGCCGGATCACCCGCGCGCTGGAGGCCTGCGACCTGTTCGTCAGCATCGGCACCAGCGGCGCGGTCTACCCGGCGGCGGGTTTCGTGCAGGAGGCGAGGGCGAACGGCGCAGCAACGCTGGAGTTAAATCTGGAACCGAGCGAGGGTAGCCACTTCTTTTCAGAATCGCGCCACGGGGCGGCGGGGCAATTGGTGCCCGAATGGGTGGATGAAGTGCTGCGCGGTTGAATCGCCAAAACCCAGCGAAACTGCTTGACACATGTGACAGGGTGTCAAGCGGGTTTTTCGGAGTAAAATATATATATTTCAATAATTAACGCCGATTCCGACTGCTTGACACTTTTCCAACAGAAAGTGGTTTTGAAAGGGGTATGCGGACAATTTCAAAGAGCAGCCTCTGGGTTGCCATGTTGGCTGCGTGTAGGAAAGCGGAATACTGATTGGCTTGCTTGGGGGCAGGGGCTTTCAGAGCCCGCATCCCCGGCAAGCCGGATCCTTCGCAATCGTCAGCGTGCGCATGCCCGGCGACATTCCGTCGAGGATGTGCAGCTTCCCCCACATCGGCTGCCCGAACCGGCTGACGCCTTCGAGCAATACCCGCACGGCTTGCATGGCGGCAAAGCTGCCGGTCCATCCGGCCATTGCGCCCAGCATGCCGTCTTCGGCGCAGGTGTCGCAATCCTCGGCGTCAAACGCATCGCCGACGAAGCAGCGATAGCACGCCTCACCCGGCAAATGCCCTGCGAACGCACCGACCTGCCCCTGAAACCTACCCACGGCGGCGGACAGCAACGGCACGCCGGCCTGCACGCAGGCATCGGAGACGGCGAGACGGGTGGCGAAATTGTCGGTCCCGTCCAGCACCAGATCGCAGCCCTCGATCAGGTTTGGCGCGTTGCCGGACTTGATGCGACTGTCGCTCAGGCTGACCTCCAGCACTTCATCGAAATTGGCGAGCCAGCGGCGGGCGCTGGTCGCCTTGCCGTGGCCGACATCGCGCTGTGTGAAAATCGTCTGGCGTTGCAGATTGCTGGCATCGACCACATCGTCATCGACCAGTGTAAAGCGCCCGATCCCAGCCGCGGCCAGATATTGCAGCGCGGGCGAACCGATCCCGCCAAGGCCGATCAGCGCGACATGCCGTCCCGCCAGCGCGACCTGACCCGCGCCGCCGACCTCGGGCAGCACAATATGCCGCGCGAATCGGTCAAGCCGTGCAGGGGTCAGCGTCATGGCCCGTCGGGTGCCTCAATCGCGTGGCGTTCTTTCACAAAGGCGCCGATGCCGTGCCACCACAGAAACGCGATCACGCCGCCTTTGACCGGTCCCAGCATCGCGATCAGCATGATGATGGCCACCGGCAGGATGATCGCCAAGGTCAGCCAAGCGGACATTCCGAATGTGCCGATCATCGCAATCACCACCGGGGCGAGCAGGTGGCCGACCACGAAAATGCCGATATAGGCGGGAAAATCGTCCGCCTGCTGGACCGACCAATCTTGCCCGCAATGCGCGCAAGTGTCGACCGGTTTGAGCCATTGGCGGAACAGCGGCGCAGCGTCGCAGCGCGGGCATTTACCCCGCCCGCCGCGCAGGAAAGCGCCAAACACTCCGTCTGGCAGGTTGATCGAATGGGTGGGAAGCGGCGCGGAAAGGTTCATGAATAGCCTGTTGGCAGGCTGCGCACAGCTTGTGAATAGGCTGTCGACAGGGCTGTGCATTGCCCTGTCGATCAGTCTGTTCATTGCTTGCGGATATTATGTGCGAATTAACTTTCCAATTGTCGCAGCAAGCTGCGCACATCGCCGTCCATATCGGCGTCGCGGGTGCGCAGGTCTTCGATCAGGCGAACCGCGTGGATCACGGTCGAATGATCGCGCCCGCCGAACTTGCGCCCGATTTCGGGATAGCTGCGCGGGGTCAGCACCTTGGACAGATACATCGCCACCTGACGCGGACGGACCACGGCGCGCGCGCGGCGCTTGGATGACATTTCGCTGCGGTCGATGCGGTAGAACTGGCACACGGTGCGCTGAATCTCGTCGATGGTGATTCGGCGGCGATTGGCGCTGAGAATATCGGTGAGTTGTTCCTCGGCCAGTTGCAGCGACACTTCTTGACCCGTCAGCTGGGCATAGGCGATCAGCTTGTTCAGGCCGCCGACCAATTCGCGGATGTTGCGGGTGATGGTGCGGGCGAGAAATTCGATCACGTCCTCGGGCACGCTGAGCGGGGCAAAGCGCGACAGTTTCGAAACCAGAATTTTCTTGCGCAGTTCGATATCGGCGGCCTGAATATCGGCCACCAGACCCATCGACAGGCGGCTGAGCAGACGCGGTTCGACCCCGTCCAGCGCCTGCGGAGCGCGGTCAGCGGCAAACACCAGCCGCTTGCCTTCGGCCAGCAGCGCGTCGATCGTGTAGAGCAGCTCTTCCTGCGCCGATGCCTTGCCAATGATGAATTGAATGTCATCGACCAGCAGCAGGTCAAAGCTGCGCAGCCGCGCCTTGAATTCCATCATCTGGCCCGCTTTCAAAGCCTGCACGAATTCGATCATGAACCGTTCTGCCGAACAGTAGAAAATCCGTGCGCGCGGATGCGCCTGAAGGAAGGAGTGCCCGATGGCGTGGAGCAGGTGCGATTTGCCCTGACCGGTCGCGGCCTTGAGATAGAGCGGCGAGAATTGCGGCTGCTGGGTTGCGGCCATGCGCTGCGCGGCGTTGCACGCCAGCACATTGGCCTCTCCGGTGACAAAGGCGGCAAAGGTCTGCGAGGGGTCGAGCCCGACCGAACTGCTGAACCCGCCATCGCCAATCGTGCCCGCTGCGACTGCAATCGCGCTGGCGCCGTCATTGGCCGGGCGGCGGCCATCGCCCAGCCGCAGCTCGGGAAGCTGGCGGCGACCGGGGTGGACCTGAATGTTTACATTGCGCACGTCGCTGCGCACGATTTTCCACGCCAGTTGAAGCCGTTCGTGAAAGCGGTCCTTGACCCAATTGGCCGAGAATTCGGTGGGCAGGAACAGGTCGAGCGTGCCGTTTTCCTTGTTGATGCCGCCAACCTGGATCGGCTTGATCCACTGGCTGTGCAATTGATGACCCAGGTCTTTGCGCAGGCCCTGGCTGATATCTGCCCAATCGGCTGCGAGATTTACCGCTTCGGCATCTTCCATCAAATCATCGTCCGCATTCCGGCGCGCTGTCCGCGCCTTGTCAATTTTGTGCACCATTGCTTCCCCAATACTCTACTATCTCCGAAACTTACGTCCGGAGGAGCCATTTATCGCAACGAAAGGCAAATCTTCGCCATGCTTGCGAAACGGTGTTTCGCAAGGTTCCCCGTCGACTAATCTGTGTGACCCCCGGACTGTCCGGCCCCGGGTGAGAAGCGAATAAAGAACCGTTGGGCGATAAGCGCAAGCAGCGAATTGCAATAAAACTTAAATATTCTTGTTGACTCACCGCAACCCCGCAGGCGTCCGTTCAAGTCCCTGATTCAATGAAATATTGACCGTTCAGCGCATGCGAATCGCGGGGATTCCTAACATTTGCAGGTGCAATTCCGGTCACAATTGTCGCAAAACAAAAGGGCCGCGCCCTTCGGCACAGCCCTTATCCACAATCGTTGGAGCTCGCTAGGTGAAATCCCAAGCGGGGATGCCCCGACCGCCGTTCATCCGGCGGAGAATCGGCCGAATCAGAGCGCGGCGACGCGCTTTGTCAGGCGCGACATTTTGCGCGACACGGTGTTTTTATGCATGACGCCGCGCGCAACGCCGCGCGCCATTTCGGGCTGAGCAGCCTTGAGCGCGGCCGCAGCGGCGTCTTTGTCACCCGCTTCGCAGGCGGCTTCGACCTTTTTCACGAAACCGCGAATGCGGCTTACGCGGGCACCGTTAACTTCGGCACGGGCATTGTTGCGACGGATGCGTTTGCGGGCTTGCGGCGAATTGGCCATATTTCTGTCTGTCTCGCGTTTGATGCGGGCCGCATAGGGCGACCGAATGAATTTGTGGTGTGTTCGAAAGCAGGCGCACGGAATCGGTGTCCGCGTACCGGAAAGCGCGCCACATAGGGTGCAGTGTGCGAATCGTCAACAATTCTTGGCGGATGCTGCGTTAACGCTGACACTTCGGGCAGAACCAGGTGCTGCGCCCGCCTTGCGCGATGCGGCGGATGGTGCCTTCATCCTCGCGGCGGCACGGCTCACCCTCGCGGCCATAGACATCAAAGCGAGTGGCGAAATAGCCCAGCTCCCCATTGGGCGCGGCATAATCGCGCAAGGTTGAACCGCCATCCGCGATCGAGGCTTCGAGCACTTCGCGGATGACCGGCACCAGCCGATTGAGTTGCGGCCCCGTCACCTTGCCCGCCGCCTTGCGCGGATGGATGCCCGCGCGCCACAGCGCCTCGCAGACATAGATATTGCCCAGCCCGGCGACGATCCGTTGATCGAGCAGGCACAGCTTGACCGATTGCACCTTGCCGCGAAACGCCGATTTGAGATGCGCAGCGGTCAGCCCCGGGCCCAGCGGCTCCGGCCCCAGCGCGGCAAATTGCGGCCAAGCGTCCAGCGCATCGCAGCGCACCAGATCGACCGAACCGAACCGGCGCGGATCGCACAGCGCAAAGCGGTGGCCTGCGGTCTCAATAATCAAATGATCGTGGCGGTCAGGCGCCTCCGGGTCGATCCGCCAGCGCCCGCTCATGCCGAGGTGAAAGATCATCGCCCACCCCCGGTCGATATGGATCAGCCCGTATTTCGCCCGCCGCGACAGGCCGGTGACCTGCGCGCCGGTCATCACCTGCACCAGTTCGGGCGGGAACGGGCGGCGCAGATTGGGGCGGTTGAGCGCAACCCGCTCAATCCGCTGCCCATCAAGGAACCGAGCGAGCCCCCGCACCGTTGTTTCAACTTCTGGAAGTTCTGGCATGTCTGTCTGGTTCGCTAACGCTTGCGTGCCGGGCGGTCCGGAACAACTGAACGAAGCGCTCTAACACCCTTTGCGCGCCGCACAATTCCATCTAGGGGACACGGCATGGATGAAAGCACCCCAATAAGCGAGGGCGAAGGCGACACCGTCTCCTTTGGCTATGAACAGGTGGCACCCGAAGAGAAAACTCGCCGCGTGGGCGAGGTGTTCTCCAGCGTGGCGCGCAAATACGACATCATGAACGATGCGATGTCGATGGGTATGCATCGCGGGTGGAAAGACCGCTTCGTCAAACGGGTCAAGCCGCAGCGCGGCGAACGCATTCTCGATATGGCGGGCGGCACCGGCGACATCGCATTCCGCATGGCCGACCGGGGCGCGGATGTGACCGTTGCCGACATCAATCAGGACATGCTGGATGTCGGCGCAGAACGCGCGATGGAACGGCGCGAGAGCGAAGAAACCGGCAGCCTCGTGTTCACTTGTCAGAACGCCGAAAAGGTCGATTTCGCCACTAACAGCTATGACGCCTACACCATCGTGTTCGGCATCCGCAACGTCACCTTCAAGGACCGCGCGCTGGCCGAAGCTTACCGCGTGCTGCGCCCCGGCGGTCGGTTTTACTGTATGGAGTTTTCGACCACCGAATGGTCGGGATTTCGGCAAGTCTACGATATTTATTCCGAACAATTGCTGCCGCGCATGGGACAGGCAATCGCGGGCGATGCCGACAGCTATCGCTATCTGGTCGAATCGATCCGCAAATTTCCCTCCATGCCGGAATTTGAAAGCATGATCCGCACCGCCGGTTTTGTGAACACGCGGGTCGAATCGATCCTTGGCGGCGCGGTTGCCATCCATTCCGGTTGGAAAGTCTGAACCGATGACCGCCCCTGCCACGCATCTGTTCCGCCTTGCGCGGTGGGGTATCACGCTGGCCCGGCGACGCGCGCTGGTGGGGATAGAGCAAGACCCCAATGCGCCCGCGCAGGTTCGGCGGCTGGCGCGGCTGGCGCGGCTGGCGACCTTCACCGGCAAACACGGTCCGCGCGATTACGCCGGGGCGTTTCGCGCGATCGGCCCCGCTGCGATCAAGCTAGGCCAGTCGCTGGCGACAAGACCCGATCTGGTGGGCGAAGAAGCAGCGCATAATCTGCTCAGCCTGCAAGACGATCTGCCGCCGGTCCCCTTCGCGCAGATCGAGGCGCAGATTGCCGCCACCTTTAATCAACCGATAGACACGCTGTTTGCCGAAATTGACCCCCATCCGGTCGGCGCAGCGTCGATTGCGCAGGTGCACAAAGGCGTGACCACCGATGGTCGCACCGTCGCCATCAAGGTGCTGCGCCCCGGCATCCGCGAAAAATTCGCGGCCGATATTCAGACCTATGAATGGGCCGCCGCGCATGTCGAGGCGATGGGCGGAGAGGCGATGCGCCTGCGCCCGCGCCTGACCATTGCCAATTTCAAACGCTGGTCGAATGCGGAACTTGATCTGCGGCGCGAGGCTGCTTCCGCCAGCGAATTGGCAGAAGAAATGTCGGGCGTCGCCGGTTACCGCATCCCGGCGGTCGATTGGGACCGCACCAATGGCCGGGTGCTGACCATCGAATGGGTCGACGGGGTCAAGATCTCGCGCCGCGATGAATTGCTGGCGCGCGGGCACGATCTGGGTGCCATCGCCAACAAATTGGTCATCAGTTTCCTGACCCAGGCGATCAGCGCCGGTTTCTTCCATGCCGACATGCATCAGGGCAATCTGTTCATCGAGGATGACGGCACGATTGTTGCCATTGATTTCGGGATCATGGGGCGGATCGACCGGCGGGCGCGGCAATGGCTCGCCGAAATCCTCTATGGGCTGACCACCGGCAATTACCGGCGCGTCGCGGAAATTCATTTCGAGGCGCAATATGTGCCCAGTTACCACTCGGTCGGAGAATTTGCGACCGCTCTGCGCGCGGTGGGCGAACCGATGCGCGGCAAGCCAGTGAAGGAACTTAGCGTCGGTCAGATGTTGGACGGGCTGTTTGCGATCACCCGCGATTTCGACATGCAGACCCAGCCGCATCTGTTGCTGCTGCAAAAGACGATGGTGATGGTGGAGGGGATCGCGACGCAGTTGAACCCCGATATCAATATGTGGGATACTGCTGCGCCTTATGTGCGCAGCTGGATCCGCGACGAATTGGGGCCAGAGGCGGCGGTGGCGGACCGGATCAAGGAAGACACCGAGACGCTGTTTCGTCTGCCGGGACTGATCCGGCGGCTGGAGGAGAAATTCCCGCCCAAAGGCGGCGCGCCCGAACCAGCGCCGCTGCCCGATATCCGTCTGCTCACCGACCGGCGAGCCAAGGGCGCTGGTGAGGGCGGCGGCTGGCTGGGATATTTCATCGCCGGACTGGTCGGCGCAGGCGCGGTATGGGGAGCGAGCCTCGCAGGGCTGTTCTAGGCGCCTTTTGGCAGCACCCGCGCGCCGATCAGGCCGAGCACGCCGAGCAGCAATTCCACCACCATCGGCGGCGCATAGCCTTCGAAACTGCCGTTGATCGACAGCGAGATTATCCGCGCGGCCAATGCCGTCAGCATCAAAGCCGCGCCGATGATCAGCGGATCGCTGCGCCGGGCCCATGCGCCCCACACGAAACACGCGCCGCCAACGCCGAAAAACGCGGTCATGTCGGCGCGGATCGAGGTGATGCCATGCGCGCCCGCGGCGGTGATCCCGAAATCGGCGCCGGACCCGGCCGGATTGGTCAGAAACCCGAATGCCATGAACACCAGCAGCAGCCCGCCCAGAGCCAGCGCCGTTCGCAGTGCAACAATCATCGTAAATCCCCTCTCGCACACAGCTATGGCCGGACGGGGCTCTAAGCACAATCTTAACCATCGTGTCCCAAGGCAAAGGCTGGACTTGGCGCGCGTGGGGCAGAACGCTAGGGAGTGATCGAAGCGCCTGAAAAATGGTGCAACGAGGAGTGTGACGGGGATGAGCGCAGCGAAGCCAAAAGTGCTTTCGCCAAAGGTGCTGTTGGTCGTAGGCGGCGGTATCGCGGCCTACAAATCGTGCGAGCTCGTCCGGCTGATCCGCAAGGGTGCCAATGGGGTTCAGGGCGATGTCACCTGCGTCGTGACCAAGGGCGGTCAGCAATTCGTCACCCCGATGTCGCTCGCCGCGCTCAGCGAGAACCAGGTTTACACCAGCCTGTTCGATCTCAAGAACGAGGTCGAGATGGGCCATATCGAATTGTCGCGGGAGGCCGATTTGATCGTCGTGTGCCCGGCGACCGCCGATCTGATGGCGAAAATGGCGGCGGGTATCGCCGATGATCTGGCGACCACATTGATCCTTGCCACCAACAAGCCGGTGATGGCGGTGCCCGCGATGAACGTAAAGATGTGGGAGCACGAATCGACGCAGCGCAACGTCGCATGGCTGAAAGATGCGGGCGTGACGGTGCTGCACCCGGACGAAGGGGCAATGGCCTGCGGCGAATTTGGCTATGGCCGCCTGCCCGAACCCCACGCCATCTGGCGTGCGATTGCCGCGCATTTCGGGATCGAGGTGGAGGACGAAACTGTTCCACCTGCCGCCGCGCCCGCCTTGGCGAATGATGCGATTGAGGCGCTTGAGCCCGAAGAGGCTGGTCCGATGGGCGGGCTGGGCGGATTGCTGTCGCGGATCATACCCCGTTCCACCGCGCGGCGCAGCGCCGAGGAAATCGAGGCAGAGCTTGACGAGGCTCCCGGTGAGGACGAATTCGGCGCCGCTGACGAAGACGCGGGAGCCGAGGAAGAGGTCGAATTCAACCCCGACTTCGGCGGGCCGCTGCTTGCCAGCAAAGGGGCTGGCAGGGCCGCCCCGCCGATGGACCCCGATGCGATCAATCACGAGGTCGACGACCGCAAGTCTGCGCCTGAAACCATCGCTGACGTCGAGCCGGAGCAGGCTGAAGCCCCTGCGGCGCGCAAGATCGCTGCGAAACAGGCTGCGCCGGGCAAACTCGCCGCAATTGAAGCCGATGAGGCAGAGGTCAGCGGGTTCATTGCCAATGCGTCGCATCAACCGCTCGACGGGCGGCATGTGCTGGTGACCGCCGGACCGACGTGGGAATCGATCGATCCGGTGCGTTACATCGCCAACCGGTCGAGCGGGAAACAAGGCTTTGCGATTGCCGCCGCTGCGGCTGCGCTGGGCGCGGATGTTACGTTGGTCGCTGGGCCCGTTGCGCTCAAAACCCCCGCCGGGGTGGACCGGATCGACGTCGAAAGCGCCGAGGAAATGGCCAGCGCGGTCAAGCGGGCGCTGCCCGCTGATGTCGCGGTGATGGTCGCTGCGGTCGCCGACTGGCGGCCCAAGGAATACCGGGATGAGAAAATCAAGAAACGCAGCTCTGCCCCTCCGGCGCTGATGCTGACCGAAAATCCCGACATATTGACCAATTTGGCGTCGGCATCGAACCGGCCTCAACTGGTGATCGGCTTTGCCGCCGAAACCGAAAGCGTGCTCGACAACGCCAAGAAGAAACGCAAGCGCAAGTCCTGCGACTGGATCATCGCCAATGACGTTTCGGGCGACGTGATGGGCGGCGATGCCAACCGCGTCCATATCGTCAGCGCCGACGGGGTCGAAAGCCTCGATGAAATGCCCAAAGGCGAAGTGGCGATGGCATTGATGGAGCGGATCGCGGCGGCGCTTTCGGCAGAGGCGGCGCAGTGAATGAGCCGGTGACGGTTGCGATCAAGCGGCTGCCGCACGGGCAGGGCCTGCCGCTGCCTGCCTATGCCACCCACGGTGCAGCGGGGATGGATGTGGTCAGTGCGGAGGATGTGACGCTGGCCCCCGGCGCGCGGCACGCGGTGGCGACCGGCCTCGCGCTGGCAATTCCGCAGGGCTATGAAATTCAGGTCCGCCCGCGTTCGGGCCTCGCCTTCAAGCACGGCATCACCGTGCCCAACACGCCCGGCACCATCGACAGCGATTATCGCGGCGAATTGAAGGTGCTGCTGATCAACCACGGGACCGAGGATTTCGCGGTGCAGCGCGGCGACCGCGTGGCGCAATTGGTGCTCGCCCCGGTGGTGCAGGCCAAGTGGGATGAGGTGGCTGAGCTGGACGCGACGACACGGGGCGCGGGCGGTTTCGGATCGACCGGCGGACATGCGGGGCTATAGTTGTTTGCGCTTCCACAACAAAAAGGGCGGCGCTGATCCCTTGCGCCGCCCTGTTCGTCCCGTCCAAGGGTATGTCTGAGCCGCTCTGCGTCAGTTGGCCGCGCGCACCGTCTTGCCGTCTTCGCGGATGGTGATGCGCAAGGTCTCGCCCGAATTGCCGGGGAAATCGGTGAAGATCGCATCGACGAGGTTCGGCACCAGCGCCTGCAAACGATTGGAACTCGACACGGCCTGAGCCTGCCCTTCGAACAGGCGCTGTCCGGTGCTGGCGTTGTCGATCTTCAGATCAATGTCGCTGGTATAGACGGTGTAACTGCGCACTTCCGGTCCGGCGAGCCATGGATCATAGAACCCGAAAGCATAGCTGCGGCGGAAACCGCGTGCACCATACACGCCCCACGGGCTAAAGAATGGATCGGCTGCGATCCCGCTGCTGCGCACCCGTTCGCGGCCATTGTCAACGCCGTAATCGAACCGGACGAGCAGGTTTGCGGTCTCTGGTGAAGCGACGCGATTGTATCCCAGCTCTGCCATTTCGGCGGCGACCAGATCGGCATAGAGGGCAAATTCCAGCCCGCCAGCCAGCGCCGGATCGTCCGCTACGACGGCAAATGTCTGACCTTGCGGCGCGGGCAATTGTGCCTGAAACCGCGAGACATCCGCCTGAAACGTGGGCGCGCAAGCACCCAGTCCGACAGCGAGCAGACCCGCAAGGCCAAACCTGCGGATGCGACTCATCAAGGGGGATGGCGAAGTCATAATAGCGATCTCCATGGCATATCCTTTATTAAATCACCAGCGCGGCGTAGCGCCGCAGCGATTGCGCGCGGAGCCAGCGGCAGCCTGTCACAAACTATGCCTGAACCTGAGCTGCAAATCTGACGGCGACCTGACAGTCCAGAGCGAAGCATAACCGGATCGGCTGAACCACGCTTTAACGCACAGCAAGCGCCGTCAGCCGCGCACCAGTCCCAGCGCCTTGTAGGCGGCATCAAGCGTCGGAGTGCCGCGTTCGCGCGCCTGCGCCGCGCCGCGCGCGAGGATCGCATCCAAGGCCTCCTGATCGTCCTTCAATTCCATGAAACGCGCGTTGATCGGGGCGAGCGTCTCGATCAGCACTTCGCCCAAGGCAGGCTTGAACGCGCCGAAACCCTGCCCGCCATGATCGCTGAGCACCTGCGCCGCGGTCTGCCCGGTCAGCGCGGCATAGATGCCGACAAGGTTCTTCGCCTCGGCCCGGTCCTCCAGCCCCTTCTCCTCGCTCGGCAGGGGCTCGGGATCGGTCTTGGCCTTTTTGATCTTTTTCATAATCGTGTCGGCATCATCGGTCAGGCTGATCCGGCTCATGTCGGAAGGATCGGACTTCGACATCTTGGCCGACCCATCGCGCAGGCTCATGATCCGCGCGGCGGCGGGCGGGATATAGGGTTCGGGCAGGGTAAACAGCGGTGCATCTTCAGCACAGAAATCATTGTTGAATTTCTGCGCGATGTCGCGGGCCAGTTCCAGATGCTGTTTCTGATCCTCTCCCACGGGAACATGCGTCGCCTGATACAGCAGCACGTCGGCGGCCTGAAGGACGGGATAGGTGAACAGCGCGACCGATTGGCCTTCGCGGTTTTTGCCCGCCTTGTCTTTCCACTGCGTCATGCGGTTCAGCCAGCCCATCCGCGCGGTGCCGTTGAGCAGCCATTGCAATTCGGCATGGGCGGGAACCTGCGCCTGATTGAACAGCACGGTTTTGGCCGGATCGACCCCGCAGGCGACCAGAGTGGCGACCATTTCGCGCGTGTTCTGGGTCAGTTCGGCGGGCGAATGCGGCTGCGAAATGGCGTGCAAATCGGCCAGGAAGATAAAGCATTGACCGCCCGCCGCGTGGGCTTCGTCCTGAAGCTTCACGTAATTGACGATTGCGCCGAGGTAATTGCCCAGATGCGGTTTTCCGGTGGGCTGAATGCCAGAGACGACACGCATGTTAATTTGCTCTCTTTGTAAGGGCGGCGATCCGCTGACGGTCGATTGCGCCGACCGCAAAGGCGATGCCGAAATAGACGATAGCCGCCGCGCCCACGAGCGTCAGCAGCGCCGCCAGCCGCGCAAACAGACCGGCGGAATACCACGGCGTTAGCAGGTCGGCGGTGTAGAACAAGGCCGCGCCCATCGCCGCCGCCGCAAGCCCCTGCCGTGCGATCCGCAGCACCAGCATGGGCGGCACGCGGTAATGCCCGCGTATGGCCAGCACGATCATCAGGAAAGTGACATTGATCCACGCCCCGATGACGCTGGCAAAGGCGACCCCGACCACGCCGTAAGTGTCCAGCAGCGCGAAGTTAAAGCCGATGAACACACCCAGCGAAATAAACGCCGCGACCACCGGCGTGCGTGTATCGGCGCGGGCGTAGAAATTGGGCACCAGCACCTTGACCAGCACATAGGCGGGCAGGCCCAGCACCAGCGCCGCGAGCACTTGACCGGTCGATGCAGCATCGGCCAGATCGAACCGTCCGCCCTGGAAAATCATGGTCACGAAGGCTTCGGCGCAGATTGCCAGCGCGACCGCCGCGGGGATCGTCAGCAGCATTGCCAGTTCAATGGCATCGGACTGAATGCGGTCCGCGCCCTCCTTGTTGTCGCTGCCCACGAATTTGCTCAGCGTCGGCAGGATCGCGGTCGACAGCGCGATGCCGATGATGCCGAGCGGCAATTGGTTCAGCCGGTCGGCATAATTCATGTAGCTGACCGAGCCGTCTTCAAGCTGGTTGAGGAAATAGAGCTGCACCAGCGTGTTGATCTGATACGCGCCGCCGCCAATCGCCGCGGGCAGGGCAATGATGCCGAGCCGCTTTACCTCTGGCGTGATGCGCGGCAGGCGCAGCTTCACCTCGAAACCTTCGGTCCTGACCCAGTAATACAGCCACGCCAGCTGCATCATCCCCGCCCCGGTCACCGCCCAGGCGATGCCATAGGCGATTTGTTCGACACTCGCCCCGGTGGTGCTGGCAAACCATTCGCCGGTCAGCAGCGCAGCGATCAGCACGATGTTGAGGATGATCGGAAAGCTTGCTCCGGGCGCAAAGCGTGACACCGAATTGAGCATTCCGGTGAACAAGGTCACCAGGCTGACCAGCACGATATAGGGAAACATGATCCGCGCGAAATCCACTGCGAGATCGAACCCGGCGGGATTGACCGGCTTGTCCGCCAGCAGCCAGATCACCCCCGGCATGACGATTTCAAACAGCGCCACCAGCGCGATCAGCACCGGCAACAGCACGCTCAGCACGTCGGCGGAGAAGGAACGGGCCTCCGCCAGCCCTTGTTCCGGCGTGTCCGCGCCGTGCAGACGCTTGGAAAACATCGGCACGAACGCGGCGGAAAACGCGCCCTCGGCAAACAGGCGGCGGAACACATTGGGGATGATGAAGGCCTGAAACCACGCATCGGTCACCGCATTGGCGCCGAGCACACGGGCAAAGATCATCTCGCGCGCCATGCCGGCAATTCGGCTCACCAAGGTGAGCGAGCCGATTGTGCCGACATTTCTGAGCAGGCTCATGGCTTTCAGGCCCGCCTTGCTATGGGCTTACGCGTCGCCGCTCGGCGCGGGCGCATCACCGGCGGCTGCCGCTTCCTGCGCGCGCTTCGCCTGAAGCTGCTGGATATAGAGGCCGTTGAAATCAATCGGGTCCACCATCAGCGGCGGGAACCCGGCATCGCGCACGGCATCGGCCACCACCCGGCGGGCAAAGGGGAACAGGATCCGCGGAGCCTCTGCAAACAGAAACGCATGCGCCTGATCCTCTGGGATGTTGCGCAGGCCGATCAGGCCGCAATAGGACAGTTCGACAATATAGGCTGCGCCCTTTGCAGTGGTGGCAGTGATGTTGATCTTCAGTTCAACCTCGGTCACCTGATCGCCCTTGGGCTGCGCGCCAATGTTGAATTGCACATCGACCTTTGGCGCGTCGGTCCATTGAAAGACGTCCGGCGCGTTGGGGTTTTCGACCGACAGGTCTTTCACATATTGGGTGATGATCCCGGCGGCGGGCAGATTGTCCGCGCCATTGGGGCCTGCTGCCTGATTGTCCAGATCGGTGAGGATGTCGCCTTCGTCGGCCATGGTCGTTTCGTCTTTCGCGTTGTCGGTTCAAATTTCGTGCGGCGCGCTATACGATGCGCCGGTATTGGATGGATGCAAGGTCCGCGCGCCTAGCAGGGGCGCGGGTGGCAGGCAATGGGGCGACTGCAACGCGCGAAGGTTGCATGACTGCCACGAAACGCCGGGAAATTGCTGCCTTGTTACGCCGAAAAGACGTTGGCGAATTGAATTTGATGCCTATTTGTGGGACGAGACTCATCTTGATGGTGCGTCAGCCGTACCTAAGGGCATTCAAAGCCGTTTGTTTGCCTGCCCGGCATGCACAATAAGGATCAGGCGTTCAATTATAAGCGCCGAAAGGATATCAGGTACTATTGTGATTCTAGAAATCGTCATCCTCGCCATGATCGCCGCATTTCTGGGGCTGCGCCTGTATTCGGTGCTTGGCCGCCGGGCTGAGCATGAGGAGGAATCCATCCCCCAGCGCTTTGACGCGGGCGACAATGCTGCAGCGCCGGGCTCGCTGGCACCGCATGCGGTACAGCCGACGCCTCCACGCGCGATCGAGCTGGAGGGCGTGATGCCCGCGGTGGAACGCGGTGTGCGCGAAATCGCCAGCGCTGACCGCAATTTCGATATTGCGCAATTTGTTGAAGGCGCGCGCGGGGCCTATGAAATGGTGCTTGAGGCGTTTTGGAAAGGCGACCGCGAAACGCTCCGTGATCTTTGCGATGACGACGTTTACGAAGGTTTCGTCGCGGCCATCGACGCGCGCGAGGAAGCTGGGCACACGCTTGAAAACAAACTTATCCGGATCGAGGAAACGCGTGTTCATTCCGCGTCGCTGGATCGGCGGATGGCGCGGATTGCTGTGCTGTTTGTTGCCGACATCGCATCGGTGACGCGTGACAAGGACGGCAATCTGGTCGCGGGCAGCCTTGATGATGCCATCGAAAGCCGCGACGTCTGGACCTTCAGCCGCAATGTCGGATCGGGCGATCCCAACTGGCTGCTCGACGAAACCGACGAAGGCTGACCCTGTGTCTTTGGGGGCCGCCGGCAACGCCGATGTCATTCGGCTAGGCGGGCCCGATGCGCGCCGCCGCAGTCTTGCCTCGATAGCCGGCGGCGCGGCTGGTCTCGCCGCCTCGCTCGCGATCTTGAGCGCTTGCGCGATCATCCCGAAAAGCACCCCGCCGGGCCCCGCCGTGACCATCCCTCCCGCCGCGACAGTGATCAGCGCCGCCATGGCGGGGGTGACCCGCGGCCCCAGCGTCGGTGCGCTCGGCATAGGCCGCGAGGATGCGGGAACCGCGCTCGCCAGCTTTGTCGAATCCTGCCCGCAATTGCTGCGGCGCGATGATGTGAGCGGGCTTGCCTATGGGGCCGATTGGCGCCCCGCCTGCGACGCCGCGCTGGGTTGGCCGATGAGCGACGCTCCGCGGTTCTTCCAGACCCATTTCGAAACCGCGCGGGTCGCCGATGGCAGCGCCTTTGCAACGGGATATTTCGAACCCGAAATCGCGGGGTCGCGAACCCGCCGACCCGGCTATGACGTGCCGGTCTATGCTCTACCCGATGATCTGGTGCGCGCCTGGCCAGCAGGCACTCCGCCAGCCGAACGCACCGGGCGCGCACCGCTGGGCCGCTATGACCGCAATGGCAATTTTGAACTCTATCCAGATCGTGCAGCGATAGAGGACGGTGCGCTCGACGGCCGGGTGCCGGTGATTGCCTGGGCGGCTGACCCGGTGGAGTTTTTCTTCCTGCAGATTCAGGGCTCGGGCCGTCTGCGCACGCCTTCGGGCGAGGTGATCCGTATCGGTTATGCCGGCCAGAACGGGCGCGGCTATACAGGGATCGGCGGGGTGATGCGCGAACGCGGATTGCTGGGCAATGGTTCGGGGCAATATCCGGGATCGATGCAAGGCATCATGGCCTATATCCGCGAAAACCCGCGTGAGGGCCGCGAGCTGATGCGCCTCAATCAAAGCTGGGTGTTCTTCCGCGAGCTGACCGGAGACGGGCCGCTGGGCGCTTTGGGTGTGCCGGTGCGGCGGCAGGCTTCGGTTGCTGCCGATCCCGCATTTGTGCCGCTGGGCGCGCCGGTGTGGCTCGATATGGATCGCAGTGAGGTCGATGGCCTGTGGATCGCGCAGGACACCGGCGGCGCGATCAAGGGGGCAAACCGGTTTGACACCTTTTGGGGTGCGGGTCTGGATGCGCGCGAAATCGCAGGCGGCATGAGCGCGCGCGGGCAGGCGCTGCTGCTGCTGCCCAAAGGCACGGTCGACCGGCTCAATTCGGCGCGATGACGGTTTCCCGCAGCCCGCGCGGCCTGAGCGCCGAAGAGCAGGCGGTATGGGCGCGGCTGGCGCAAAGCGTGACGCCGCTGGCCGGGCGCAAGGTGCCGGGTGTCGGGGGGGCGGACCAGACCCCGCCCAACCTCGCACCGAAGCCCGCTCACAAGCCGGTAACCAAACCCGCGCCAAAGGCTCCCTTGGCGAGGCCAGCCATACCCAAGCCGTCCCTGCCACCGCCTCCCCGGCGGGCGTTCAATTCGCAGCTTGATGGACATTGGAACAGGCGGCTCAAATCGGGCGACATTGCGCCCGATTACACGCTCGACCTGCATGGCCACACGCTCAACAGCGCGTTTGCGCGGATCATCAGCGGGCTGGATCAGGCGCGCGCGATGGGCGCGCGGGTGGTGCTAGTGATTGCCGGGCGCGAACGGCCCGTCGATCCTGCGGACCGCGCCGACAAGCGCGGTGCAATCCGCGCCAAGCTGCTCGACTGGCTCGCCGCGAGCCATCACGCCGACGCCATTGCCGCAGTGCGCCGCGCGCATATAAGGCATGGCGGCGAGGGCGCGCTCTATCTGGTGCTGCGCCGCGCATAACAGCAAACGGCGCCGGAGTTTCCTCCGGCGCCGCAGCGTCCGGCGGGCGTGTCGCAAACCCGCCTGCCAAACAGATACCTAGCCAAACAGCCACACATTCATCAGACGGCCGGGAAAGGCCATGCTGACCACGCCGGGGATCATCAGCGCGCCAAGATAAAGGCTCAGGATTTCATTCTTGTGCGTTTTCATGTCGCCGCGCCGCGCCGCGCGCACCAGTTTGAAAGAGGCCCACAAGGTCATCGGCACAAAGATATGGATCACGCTGAAATGGAAGTTCAGCCCGCCGCCCCAGCGAATGAAGATTGCGGAAAGCGCGGTGGTCACCATCAAGGCGACCCATGCCTTACCCAGATGTTTGTGCCATTTGGTGCCCTTGGGCGCGAGCAGCAAATACCCACCCAGCGGGATCGCAGGCAGTACGGTGGAAACGTGCAGGACAATCGCAATCTCGCGGGCATTGGGATGGAAAGGGGCAATCCCGGTCAGCCCGCGAAACAGCGCGTAAACCGTTACCAAGGTCATCGTCGTTGCTGCCAACATCACAATGGCGCGCATGCGCGGGCTGATGTCGAAGCCCGGCTTTGCGGGCGCTTTCAAAAATCCGGGAAGCGGTAGATTGGCGGTGAGAGAGGTCATGGGTCTGGTCCCTGTCTTGTGATTGAACAATTTGTGTCTGGTGAAGCCAGAATGCCGCCTGCCCATTCGCCAGCAAGCGTGGCTGCGCGATTCGCCCAAGGCCTGCGCGAAATGTGCGGAATTGTTTGGATAATTGGCGCGCACTCGCTAGATTGCCACTTTACGAAGCGCGAACGGGCAGGCACGTTGCCCGCATGAACAGCGGTGCAAGCGAACGGGCCATCGGGAAACGCGCGCTATTCCTGCGCAAATTGTTCACTGACCTAGCCATCATGACCGCGATTGGCGTGTTCCTGGCGATCATTGGCCCATTCGGTTCCATCGCGGAGCCGCTACCGCTTCGGCTGATTACGTGGCTGGCGTTCAGCTATCTGGGATACGCCATCTATTCGCCCATGGGCTATCTTGTGGAACGCGGCCATACGGCGCTCGATCTGCCAAAGCTGCCGCTGTGGGTCGCAGCAACTATGGCCGCGACTGTGCCCATGACGGTCGTGATCTTTTTTATCCAGTTCATGCCGAACTGGCCTCCGGTGCCATCGCTGGAAGAGGCGCTGACCAGCTATTTCTATGTCTTCATCATTGGCGGCGGGGTGACGCTGTTGTTCAATGTGATCGGCCAGAATGGCTCGGCAGACCCTGCGATCATAGTGGCCAATAGCAGGCATCCGGAGGCTGGCGCAGCGGCGGGGGCGGTGGCTACGCCGAAAAGCGGGCATCCATGGGCTGACGCGGTTGCACCTGCTCCGCCGCCCGCACCGGCGACCAACCCCCTGATCGACCAATTGCCGCCCGAACTGGGCAGCGATGTGATCGCGCTGGAGATGGAGGACCATTATGTCCGCGTCCACACTGCGCTGGGCTCGGACCTCGTGCTGATGCGGCTGCGCGATGCGATGGCGCATATGGCCGCGCATTGTCCTGAAACCGATGGGCGGCAGGTTCACCGCAGCTGGTGGGTCGCGCGGCTGGCGGTAGAGGATGTAAAGCGCGAAGGCCGCAATATCCGGCTGGTGCTGGCAGGCGGCATCACCGCGCCGGTCAGCCGCGCTCAGGTCAGCGAGCTTAAGGCGGCGGGCTGGATTTAGGAGCTAGATCGACTACGCGCTCAAACCATCCGATCGCGGATCAATCGGTCGCCGCGCACCCATTCATGCCAGGAAGCCGCGCCAATGTGCAGCGCAATCAGCGCGAACAACGCATAACCGGCAAATTCGTGGGTGTAACCGGCGAGCGAGCGCCAGAATTCATCCTGATCGGAAAGGTCTGGCAGTGGGATCTGCACCGTGCCGATAAAATCCAAATCTCGCCCGATCCACATCCACAGCAGGTATCCGCTAACCGGCATTACGACCATCAATGCATAAAGCGCCCAATGCGTCACCTTTGCCGCTGCGCGGTGAGGCTGTGCAAGGGCGGTCGGCAATGCCGGCGGCGTATGGGTTGCGCGCCACAACAAACGCAGGATGACGAGCGCCAGCAATGTCAGACCTAACTGGACATGCGCGTCCAGCAGGCTGCGCGCGGTGTCTGGTTGGGTCCGGTCAGCGGCCACGCCTAAAGCGATTTGCACGATCAGCAGCGCCGCCATTATCCAATGGAGAAACCGGGCGATCATGGTATACTTTTGCACCATGAGGCAAAGACTAGCTTTCACCCGCCGAAATGCAATCACGGGAATGGCTTCATCTGCCATCGCTGTCGCGATGTTGGGAGGATGTTCGGCGGGCAGTGTTGCCGCCCCAAAAGCCCGCAGCGATTTGTATACATGCGATGGTTGCGAAGCGGCCCTCGAACGGGATCGCGCTTCGCTTGGCTCGGTGGCGCGAATAGCGGGTCCGGGCGAACCGGGCGACGCGCTGATCGCGACGGGGACTGTGTATTTGCCTGACGGGCGGACGCCCGCCTCCGACGTGATCGTTTACGCACACCACACCAATGCCCAAGGGTATTACGCAGGCGGCGATCCGAACGCATCAGGCAGCGCTCGCCACGGCAAATTGAAAGGCTGGGTGAGGACCGACGATGCCGGGCTATACCGCTTTGAAACAATCAAACCGGCGCCATATCCGAGCATGACCATGCCCGCTCACATTCACCTTTATATATCCGAAGCTGGACGGCCGACGTACTATATCGACGATATCGTCTTCGCTGGAGAGTTTGCGGTCGATGTCGAATACCGCGCGGCTCAAGAACTCCGCGGCGGTTCGGGGATCACCATGCTTGAACGCAACGCTGATGGAGTTTTGGTCGCGCGGCGGGATATCATCCTCGAACGTCACCCCTGATATTGCCCCAAACGCAAAGACCCCTGGCGATTGCCTCGCCGGGGGTCTCGTGCGACCCTGGCCCGGTTTTCTGGATCAGGGTGGGGGGCTGGTTACGCCGCTATCAGGCGATGTCGAAACGGTCGGCGTTCATCACCTTGGTCCAGGCGGCGACGAAATCGTGCACGAATTTTTCCTGCGCGCCGTTTTCGGCATAGACTTCTGCCTGCGCGCGCAGTTGCGAATTGCTGCCAAACACCAGATCGGTGCGGGTCGCACGGAATTTCTCCGCTCCGCTCGCGCGGTCGGTGCCGACATATTCTTCGTCGCCCGATCCATCGACGGGGGTCCATTTGGTCCCCATGTCGAGCAGATTGGTGAAGAAGTCCGGGGTCAGCGTGCCGACCCGGTCGGTGAACACGCCGTGGCCGGTGTTGCCGCTGTTCGCGCCCAGCACACGCATCCCGCCAACCAGCACGGTCAATTCGGGGATCGACAGGCCGAGCAAATGCGCCCGGTCGATCAGCATGTCTTCGGTCCGGACGTTCGCCTTGGTCTTGAGATAATTGCGGAAACCATCGGCAAACGGCTCCAGCGGCTCAAAACTGGCGGCATCAGTGTGTTCATCGCCCGCATCACCGCGTCCGCCGGTGAACGGCACAGTCACGTCAAAGCCTGCGTCCTTTGCTGCTTTCTCGACCGCAGCCGATCCTGCCAGCACAATGGCATCGGCGATGCTGAGATCGCCGCGCAGTTCTTCAACCTTGGCGAGAACCTTGGCCAGTTCCTCCGGATCGTTGACCGCCCAGTCCTTTTGCGGGGCGAGCCGGACGCGCGCGCCATTCGCACCGCCGCGGTGGTCCGAATTGCGATAAGTCGAAGCCGACGCCCAGGCCGCTTTCACCAGCTGTGACACGGTCAACCCGCTGGCAAGGATCGCATCCTTGAACCGGGCGACTTCCGCATCCGAAGGCATGGCGCCTGCGGGCACGGGGTCCATCCAGATCAGCGTTTCTTCGGGAACTTCGGGACCGTGGTAACGGACCTTTGGCCCCATGTCGCGGTGGCATAGCTTGAACCATGCGCGGGCAAAGGCGTCGTCAAGCTGTTCGGGGTTAGCCAGGAACCGCTCCGAAATCTTGCGGTAATCCGGGTCCATTTTGAGCGCCATATCGGCGGTGGTCATCATGGTCGGCACGCGCTTGTTCGGGTCACGCGCGTCGGGGGCCATATCTTCGGGATCGGGATTGATCGGCGTCCATTGCTGCGCGCCAGCCGGGCTGTGCACCAGTTCAAAATCATATTTGAACAGGATGCGGAAATAATCGTGGCTCCAACTGGTCGGATTGTTCGACCACGCCCCTTCAATGCCCGAGGTCGTGATGTTGCCCTTGGCAATTTCTTCCTCGTCATTGAGCCAGCCGAACCCCTGCAGGTGCAGCGCTTCGCTTTCGGGTGCGCCGCCAAAAGTATCGGACGGGGCCGCGCCGTGGGCTTTGCCAAAGGCGTGGCCGCCCGCAGTAAGAGCGACGGTTTCCTCGTCATTCATCGCCATCCGGGCAAAGGTTTCGCGCATGTCGCGGGCGCTTTCGAGCGGGTCGGGATTGCCGCCCGGACCTTCGGGATTGACGTAGATCAGCCCCATCTGGATTGCCGCGAGCGGGTTTTCGAGCGCCATGCCTTCTTTCGGCTGGATACGGGTGGCAACGCCTTCGTTGACCCATTGCTCTTCGGTGCCCCAATAGACGCTTTCGGGTTCAAACACGTCTGCGCGGCCGCCGCCAAAGCCGAACACCGGGCCGCCCATGCTTTCAATCGCCACGTTTCCGGCGAGAATATAGAGGTCGGCCCAGCTGATTTGCTTGCCGTATTTCTGCTTGATTGGCCACAACAGGCGGCGCGCCTTGTCGAGATTGCCGTTGTCCGGCCACGAATTCAGCGGAGCAAAACGCTGCTGACCGCTGCCCGCTCCGCCGCGCCCGTCGCCGGTGCGATAGGTACCGGCGGCGTGCCATGCCATGCGGATGAAGAACGGGCCGTAATGGCCGTAATCGGCAGGCCACCAAGGCTGGCTGTCGGTCATCAACGCGGTCAGGTCAGCCTTCAGCGCGGTGTAATCAATGGTGTTGAATGCCGCCGGATAGTCAAAATCTTCGCCGTAAGGGTTGGCCGATTTGCCTTGCTCGGTCAAAATGTCGAGCTGCGTCGCCTCTGGCCACCAATCCTTGTTGGTCCGGCCCAGCAAAGTGCGCATCGCACCGTCGCCATGGAAGGGGCAGCCGCCGCTCATTTCACCAGTCTTAGCATCCATTGGGGGTTCTCCTGAAATATGGGACTCGGACTTTATCCAAGTGTAATGACAGGAGAATGATGCATGTCCGGTGATTAGTCCAATCGATTAATGTGAGGATATTGATAGACTAGGGCGATTAATCACCGCGAGCCACTCTCCGCCAAGGTCGGACGGGAATCGGGCCCTTTGCAAAGCCGGAATCTACTCGGCCTTGCGTGCGATATGCGAACCCGCTGGCAACACCTCGAGGTCGTCGCGGTCGGCCTGCGCCAGAACCTCTTGCCAGCCCTGCCGCGCCCTCCAGCCTAACCGATCCTGCGCCCTCGCGCTGGAATAAACCCGGTCAATGCTGCGCGGCAGATCCCAACCCCGCTTGGCAAATTCCGCCGCCAGCGCGGGTGCGCGGGCGCGGATTACTTCTGGCGCATCTTTGGCGAGGCCCTCGCAGTCTTCCCGCGCAAAGACCGTTTCGCCAGACAGCACGAACCGTTCGAACGCCGCGCCCTGATCGGTCAGCGCCAATGCGTGTCCCGCCGCCACATCGCGCGCATCCACTCCGCGATGCAGGCGATAGGCCGCCATCAATGGCGCAGGCTCGGGGAAACAGCGTGACATGCGCAATATCCGAACCGACATCTCCGCAGACGCCAGCTCTTCCAGCAGCGCCTCGGCGGCGAGTTTGGTGCGGTGATAGATGCTCTTTGGCAGGGGCACGGTGTCCTCGTCGATCCATGTGCACCGACCCGGCTCGACCGCATCGCCGTAAAGCGCAGTGGTGGAGGTGTAGAGCAAGCGCGTGACCCCGCTCGCCCGGGCAATTTCGGCGAGGGAGCGCGTGCCCTCGACATTAACGCGGAGGAAATCGGCATCGGCGACCAACCCGACATGCGGCGCATGCGGCCCGGCGCTGTGGATCACGGCATCAGCCCCATCTAGCGCGCGGCGGAGCAATTCCGGGTCGGCGCAATCGCCGACAATATGCGTGGTGGAAAAGGGGTTACGGTCAATGCCAGTGACTTCGTGCCGAGCCGCCAGCGCCCCGAAAATCGCGCGGCCAATGCGGCCAGAGGAGCCGGTTATGATGATCTTCATAGGCGATATTTGCCGGATTTCGGCTCTTGCGTCATCCCATCTGCGCGCGGTGCAGCAATTTCTGATCGGCCAGCACCAGCGCCATCATCGCTTCGACAACCGGGGTCCCGCGGATGCCGACGCATGGGTCATGGCGGCCCTTGGTCACCACATCCACCGCTTCACCGGCGGAATTGATCGATTTGACCGGGTTGAGGATCGACGAGGTCGGCTTGAACGCCACCCGGCACACCACCGGCTGACCCGTAGAAATGCCGCCAGCGGTGCCGCCTGCGTGGTTGCTGGAAAACTCCGGCTTGCCGTCCGGGCCGGGGCGCATTTCATCGGCATTCTGTTCGCCGGTCAGCCGTGCCGCTTCGAACCCGTCGCCGATTTCCACGCCCTTGGTCGCGTTGATGCTCATCATCGCGGCGGCCAGTTCGCTGTCGAGCTTGGCATAGATCGGCGCGCCCCATCCTGCGGGGACACCATCGGCCACGCATTCGACCACCGCGCCCAGCGATGATCCGTCCTTGCGCGCGGCCTCGACCTTTTCGGCCCAGCGGGTCGCGGCCCAGCTGTCGGGGCAGAAGAACGGGTTCTTGGCGATGTTGTCGTGATTGATCGCCTCGCGCTCGATAGGGTCGCCGCCCAGTTCGCAGACATAGCCGGTGATCGTGACTTCAGGGATAATCAGCCGCGCCACCGCGCCCGCTGCCACCCGCGCCGCCGTTTCGCGAGCCGACGACCGGCCACCACCGCGATAATCGCGAATGCCGTATTTCGCGTCATAGGTGTAATCGGCATGACCGGGGCGATAGCTTTGGGCAATTTCCGAATAATCCTTTGACCGCTGATCGGTGTTTTCGATCATCAGATGGATCGGGGTGCCCGTCGTCACCTGGTCGCCCTCGGTCGTCTGGAACACGCCCGAAAGGATGCGAACCTGATCCGCCTCTTTACGCTGCGTGGTGTATTTGCTCGTGCCGGGCTTGCGCGCATCCATGAATGGCTGAATGTCCGTCTCGCGCAAGAGGATGCCCGGCGGGCAGCCGTCCAGCACCACGCCCAGCGCAGGTCCGTGGCTTTCCCCCCATGTCGTGAAGCGCAGCACGCGCCCGAATGTGTTGTAACTCATAGCCGGACGCTTTTGCCTAACTTGCTGGGTTTGTCCACTTGCCGTCATTGCGAGCGCAGCGAAGCAATCCAGAGCGTAACGCGCACCGCCCTAGATTGCCGCGCGGCGGTGCCGCTCGCAATGACGATAACCTTGCAGCACCTCTGGACTGTTCCTGTTCTGTCCGCCAAACCCTGCAGCATGATTGCAAAGCTATCAGGCAGGCTGGACGAAACCGGCACCGACTGGGCCATCGTCGATGTCGGCGGGGTGGGTTACCTCGTCCACTGCTCGGCGCGGACGCTGTCGGCGCTTGGCGAAGTCGGAGAAGCCTGCACCGTGCACACCGACCTGCAAGTGAGTGAGAACGACATGCGGCTGCTGGGCTTTGCCGAGAGTGCGGAGCGCGACTGGTTCCGGCTGCTGACACAGGTTCAGGGGGTGGGCAGCAAGGTGGCGCTGGCGATCCTCTCCGCATTGGCGACCGTCGAGCTGCGCGATGCCTGCGCCGCGGGTGATGCGGCGAGCGTGGCGCGCGCGAACGGGGTGGGCCCGAAGCTCGCCGGGAGGATCGTCAACGAGCTGAAGGACAAGGCAGGCGCGCTTCCCGGCTATGGCTCGGACGGCGGGATGGCAGGCGCGGCGCTGGGCGGGGTGTCTCGTGCAGGCGGCGCGAGCGCGGACGCGGTGAGCGCGCTGGAAAACCTCGGGTTCAAGCCCGCCGTCGCGGCGCAGGCCGTGGCGCGGGCACAGGCAGAACTGGGCGAAGACGCAGCGATGAGCGACCTCATCCGCGTGGCATTGAAGAAGGCGGCGGGGTGATGGGCGCGAAGCGGATTTTGTTATGAACAGAACCATACTACTATGTGGCGCAGCCATTTGCCTCATTGGGTTTGGTGCATTGCTTGCCGACTATGTGCGATTGCGCAGCGAGATCGCTCATGGAACTCAAATTGACCCCATAGAGAATCAATATCAAGAGACCGAGACCAGTCCATCACAACATGCTCCCGTCTTGGGAAAATCAACCGAAATGCATGAGGTTGATAAGGAAGAGGCTGAGCCTCCTGTCCAGCCGCCACCAGGCTTTAACGAGGGGTTTGAACAACATCTGGTCAGTTACTACACTGGCGCGGCTCAGCCGCTCACATTGACCGCTGACCAGCGATACATGCGAACTAGACTTGGAGAAGCCTACAAGGCGCCGATTGATTATGGCGGTAGCCTCACGGTTGCACAGATCGGGTGTGGGACCGGATGCAGAATAGTATACGCACTGGACAAATCTACCGGACGAGTTTTGGATTTTCCCCTTGGTGGTGAGCAGAATCCCTACCTCTGGTTACGTTACCAGGCCGACAGCTCTCTAATATGGGCGACATGGGAAGAGGCTTATCCGGCTGAGGGCTGTATAGCTCAGCCTTTGAAGCTTGGCTCTCGCGGATTTGTGGCTTTGGCGGGGCCGTCCAGCATCTCTTGCCAACTGGCAGAGGAAACTATGTGATGCAGGTTTCGCTTAGCAATGGAGATGTCCTAGGAAACTTGGCTACCATGGTCTCCGAGGCGTATGACTGACCCTGACAACCCACCCATCCACTCGGGCGAACCGCAGCCCGGCGACCCGGACACCGCGCTCCGGCCCAAGAGCCTTCCCGAGTTCATCGGGCAGGAGGCGGCGCGCGACAATTTGCGGGTCTTCATCGACAGCGCACGCGCACGCGGCGAAGCGATGGACCATACGCTGTTCCATGGTCCGCCGGGTCTGGGCAAGACGACACTGGCGCAGATCGTCGCGGCGGAGCTGGGCGTGGGCTTTCGCGCCACCTCCGGCCCGGTGATCGCGAAAGCGGGCGACCTCGCCGCGCTGCTCACCAATCTCGAACCGTATGACGTGTTGTTCATCGACGAGATCCACCGCCTTAATCCCGTGGTCGAGGAAGTGCTCTATCCCGCGATGGAGGACCGCGCGCTTGATCTCATCATCGGCGAAGGGCCATCGGCGCGCAGTGTGCGGATCGACTTGCCGCCGTTCACGCTGGTGGGTGCGACCACGCGGCAGGGGCTGCTGACCACGCCCTTGCGCGACCGTTTCGGCATTCCGGTGCGGCTGCAATTCTACACCCATGACGAACTTGATCTCGTCGTCACCCGCGCTGCGCGCCTGCTGGGGCTGGACATCGACCCGGAGGGCGCGCGCGAGATTGCCCGGCGTTCACGCGGCACGCCGCGAGTCGCAGGGCGCCTGCTGCGCCGCGTGCGCGACTTTGCGCAGGTCGCTGGGCAGGGCCGGGTAACGCGCGCGATTGCCGATGGTGCGCTGACCCGGCTGGAGATCGACCGGCTGGGCCTTGATGCGATGGACCGGCGTTATCTCACTATGATTGCAACCACTTACAAGGGCGGTCCGGTCGGCGTCGCGGCGCTGTCTGCCGGGCTCGCGGAACAGCGCGATACGGTCGAGGAGGTGATCGAACCTTACCTCATTCAACTTGGCCTGCTCGCCCGGACAGAGCGCGGGCGGATGCTTAACGATGCCGCTTGGGAGCATCTGGAGATGGCCAGGCCGACTCCCGCAGGTGGTGTTCAAACGGCGATGTTTGACACGCCAGATGAACCGGAAAGCTGAACAGATGACTAACCAGGACGCTGGTTTTGGTATCAAAACGGGACAGCGACCCTGAAATACCGGCGCTTTTCCTGATTAGGGCCGGTTAGCCGACCCCATTCATGGTTAACCGCATTGCCGTGAACCCTTCTTCAATCCCATGACAGCATGGCAATTGGTGAAGGTGCGGGCGGGCCGCATCGAGCCAAGAGATGCAAGCAAGGTTCGAAACTCATGTCGATCAAACTGGCCGTAGCCAAGCTTTCCGCCACCGCAGCCGGTGTCGCCCTAATGACGGGCGGCGCGGTGCGCGTGGCCGAGCCGATGAGCACCGACACTCCGCAATTCACAACCGCGGCCGATGGCAAGCTGGTTCAGGTGTCAGAGCCCCGCTATGTCAAGACCGAGCGTGTGCGCGAATTGCCGCCGCTGCCGGAGCCTGAGCGCCGCCGGATCGTCGAACGCACCATCGAATGTCAGCCGATCCCGCTCGGCTATGGCCCCGAAGCCGCACCGCTGCCCGCCGGTGCGACGCGCGCCTATATTGACGAAGCCGAATGTCCCCCGATCACGCAGCTTGCCTATGCGCCTGCACCGCTGCCCCCGCTTCCGCCCATTCGCGGCGGCGGCGGCTTTGGTGGGCCGCCGGTTGTGATCGGCGGCAGCGGCGGTTTTGGCGGTTTTGGCGGAGGATTCTTCGGCGGCTTCTTCGGCGGCGGCGGTTCGTCATCGGGCGATGTTGCGGTATCGACCACCACCACAACTTCGGGGGGCAATTTCAGTTCGACCTCCAGCGGCGGCTCGACATCTTCCTCTTCGGGAGGCAGCGGCGGATCGTCGGGCGATATCAACATCGATATCGACCTCGACAATTCGACCTCGACCGGCACGATCTCTTCGACCACGGGCAGCGTGACCTCGACTTCCTCGACGGGAACGATCAGTTCCTCGACCGGGCAGGTGTCATCGAGCACTGGCGGGATTTCGACCTCCACCTCGACCACTTCGGGCAATGTTTCGAGTTCGACCGGCGCGGTGTCGAGTTCGACCGGCGCAGTGTCCAGTTCGACTGGCGCAGTGTCGAGTTCAACGGGTGCGGTTTCGAGCTCCACCGGCGCGGTCTCGAGCAGCTCAGGAAATGTTTCCAGTTCATCCGGCAACGTCTCCAGTTCATCCGGCAACGTCTCCAGTTCCTCGGGCAATGTTTCGAGCAGCTCAGGCAACGTTTCCAGTTCCTCGGGCAACGTCTCCAGCAGCTCAGGCAATGTCAGCAGTTCATCGGGGAATGTATCGACTTCCTCATCGTCCTCGTCGTCCAGTTCGTCGTCGAGCAGCAGTTCCTCGTCGAGCTCGTCTTCGGGCGGCAGCGGTTCGTCGGGCAGCAGCGGGTCATCGGGCGGCAGCTCGTCGAGTTCGTCCAGCTCCAGCTCCTCGTCGAGCAGCAGCTCCAGTTCGGGCGGCGCGACCAGCGGCGGTAGCTCTGGCAACATGACCAGTTCGACCAGTTCGTCTTCGTCTTCCAGCAGTTCCTCATCGAGCTCGTCTTCGGGCAGCTCGGGCGGCACCACCACTGGCGGCAGCACCAGCTATGGCGGAACCACTGGCGGCAGCACGAGCTTTGGCGGGACGTCATCGTCCTCGGGTTCATCGTCTTCGTCGGGCTCCAGCTCGTCCAGTGGCAGTACCGGCGGTTCGTCGAGTTCCTCGTCGAGCAGTTCCAGTTCGTCGAGCTCCTCTAGTTCATCGGGTTCGTCGGGCAGCACCTCCAGCTTTGGGGGCAGCACCAGCAGCTCGTCTTCGGGATCGTCGTCATCGAGCAGCTCGGGTTCGTCGAGCTTTGGCGGGACTAGTTCGTCGTCCGGCTCGTCATCAAGTTCCAGCTCCAGCTCGTCTTCGGGCAGCAGCACCAGCAGCAGTGGGGGAACGGATGTTCCCGCTCCGCCGATGATGATTCTGTTCGGTCTTGCCGCCGCCGCGATCTTGCGCCGCAAGAAAGACAAAAACGCAACAGCTTAAGGGCTTACACTAATGCAAAGTCACTGCGCAGCCTGTCGGGCTGCGTAGTGGCGACAATTGCGTCTATTCTAGTGCAAGTCGTTATTGATCAATCGCCATGGATTTTCGCGGTACCATTTGGTTATGACGTGCTTCACTCCACGCTTGATCGGCAAGCCGGCGTGGAGTGTGTTAAGGTTTGGTCTGCCATCTGGTGTCATGTTGTTCCAGATCAGCAAACTGCCCACCTCTGGAGCAATCCTTAAACCCAGTTTCGGGAAGTCGGTTTCACCCCCTTCACGCGGTGCATGCAGGCAAATCATTGCGGTCCAGGTCCGTTGACCCCCGCGCTGCGCTTCGGATTGCCAGTAGCGCTCGCCAACATGCATATAGTCGTAATGGTGTTTGAATTCCTGTCCGACTTGATACCTTTGTCCCTGCATGCGTTCCGAAAAATGATCATCGATGCCAAGCAGGTCCGACACATAGAGGTCGATGCTGCGGGTCAGAGGATCGCGCGTATCAAAATGGTGGGTAAAGCTGGTTCGAAAGCCTTCGCGGTAGGTACTTTCGTATAGGTCCGATGGCTGGGCGCGGCGGTTGATGACCTTTACAATGTCACGGCAATCCCGGCGATTCAGGAAACCGCGAACCCGGAACATTTCCGCCAAGGGGGTCGAGATGCGCTCTACCGCAGGATGGACTTGCAGTCGCTCACGCACTACTTGCCCGAACCACGCAAGCTTGCGTTGGTCTGGCCTACTTTGAGCGGCGTCATCCTGAACAAGAGCCGGAGCGTCAGACATTGCATTTGACTAGCGCATGCTGGTTAAAATATCGCGTATCGCTATCAGCGACGAACGACCATGCCGCCATTGGCTTCCCACGCAATGATGCCCCCGGCCAAATGGGGTACCGGTTCTCCGGTAAAGCCCGACAGATTGCGTCCGGCGATCGCGGAACGTCGCCCAGAGCGGCAATAGAGAATGATCTCTCGCCCAGCGGCCCGTTCAAGCATTGCGGGGCCGGGAGCAAAATCGGCGAGCGGGATGTGCTCTGCTCCCGATATCATGCCCTCCGCGACTTCTTCATCGGTGCGAACATCGATCAGCCAGACACCGCCGCGCGAAAGGCGCTCCGCGAGTTCATCGACGGTAAGATCGATTACCTCGCTGCTTTCGCTGGTGAAATCCAACGGCGGAGCGTGAAGTTCGCGGCGAGGCGGGTCGGCGCTTTCCGCCGCATTGGCCAGTTCAAACCCCGGCACAAAGGGCGGCGCGGGTTCCTCCTTCCCCTCACTCTCTGGCGCGCAGGCGGCAAGAGCCAGCGCGGCGAGAGATAGAGGAAAGGTAAGCCGCATTTGGTCCCAGGCTCCTAAGCCGCCAGATTGCGCAGCACGTATTGGAGAATGCCGCCGTGGCGGTAATATTCCATCTCGTTTGCGGTATCGATCCGGCACAGCGCGGTGAAGGTAAAGACCGTGCCGTCCTTGCGGGTGACCGCGATTTCGATGTCCTGACCCGGTGAAAGATCGGCCAGCCCGGCGATGCTGAAACTGTCGTCCGATGTCAGGTTCAGCGTTTCACGCGTCCCGCCGTCTTTGAATTGCAGCGGCAGCACGCCCATGCCGACCAGGTTGGAGCGGTGAATACGTTCAAAACTCTCGACAATCACCGCGCGCACACCCAGCAGGACGGTGCCCTTTGCCGCCCAGTCACGCGAAGATCCAGTGCCGTATTCCTTGCCGCCGATCACGATCAGCGGGGTGCCATCGGCCTTGTGCTTCATGGCTGCATCGTAAATCGCCATCTGTTCGCCATTATAGGTGGTCTCTCCGCCCTCGACGCCCGGAACCATTTCATTCTTGATGCGGATATTGGCAAAGGTGCCGCGCATCATCACTTCGTGATTGCCGCGCCGCGAGCCGTAGGAATTGAAGTCCTTCTTGGCGACCTGGTTGGCGTTGAGATAGGTGCCAGCGGGGCTGTCTTCCTTGATCGCGCCAGCGGGTGAAATGTGGTCGGTCGTTACGCTGTCGCCGAGGATCGCCAACGGTTTTGCATCGACAATATCCATGACCGGAGCCGGGGTCATGGTCATCCCGTCAAAATAAGGCGGATTGGCGACATAGGTGCTGCCGGCGCGCCATTGATAGGTGTCCGAAGGTTCAACCGTGATTGCCTGCCAATGCTCATCGCCGTCATAGACATTGGCGTAGCGCTTCACGAACATCGAACGGTCGATATTGGCGGCGCGGTGCTGCGCGATTTCGGCATTGCTGGGCCACAGATCGGCGAGCATGACATCGTTGCCTTGCTGATCCTGACCGATGGGGGTAGTGGTGATGTCTTCGGTGACGGTGCCCTTGAGCGCATAGGCCACGACCAGCGGGGGCGATGCGAGGAAGTTGGCGCGCACATCCTGAGACACGCGGCCTTCGAAATTGCGATTGCCCGACAGGACCGACGCGGCGACAATGTCGTTGCCGTTGATCGCCTCGCTGATCGGCGCAGCAAGCGGACCGGAATTGCCGATGCAGGTGGTGCAGCCATAGCCGACAAGGTCAAAACCGATGGCGTCGAGATCAGCCTGCAGACCTGATTTTACCAGATAATCGGTCACCACCTGCGATCCCGGTGCCAGGCTGGTCTTTACCCATGGCTTGGGCTTGAGGCCTTTCTCAACCGCTTTCTTGGCGACCAGACCCGCCGCGATCAGCACGTCGGGGTTGGAGGTGTTGGTGCAACTGGTAATCGCGGCGATCACCACGTCGCCATCGCCTATGTCGTGATCCAGCCCTTCAACCGGAGCGCGGACCGCGCCGGATTTCTTGTAGACCGCTTTCAAATCATTGTTGAACAGTTCATCAACCTCGGGAAGGATGACTCGGTCCTGCGGCCGCTTGGGTCCGGCAAGGCTGGGCACGACCGACGAAACATCCAGTTCCAGCGTGTTGGAGAACACCGGTTCGTGCGCCGGGTCGAACCACATGCCCTGCGCCTTGGCATAGGCTTCGACCAGCGCGAGGTTTTCGTCGCTACGGCCGGTCAGGCTCATGTAATCGATGGTCTTGTCGTCGATGCCAAAGAACCCGCAGGTCGCGCCATATTCGGGTGCCATGTTGGCGATGGTCGCGCGGTCGGCGAGAGTGAGTGTGGCCACACCTGGACCGTAAAATTCGACAAACCGCCCGACCACGCCAACTTCGCGCAGCATCTGCACACAAGTCAGCACCAGGTCGGTCGCGGTCACGCCTTCGGCCATCGCGCCGGTCAGTTTGAAACCGACGACTTCGGGAATCAACATCGACACCGGCTGGCCCAGCATTGCGGCTTCGGCCTCGATCCCGCCGACGCCCCAACCCAGCACGCCCAGACCATTGATCATGGTGGTGTGGCTGTCGGTGCCGACGCAAGTGTCAGGATAGGCGACCATCGCGCCGCTTTCATCCGTGCTGGACCAGATGCCCTGCGCGATATGCTCAAGGTTTACCTGATGGCAAATGCCGGTGCCCGGCGGCACGGCGGAAAAATTCTCGAAGCTTTTCGAGCCCCATTTGAGGAAGTCATAGCGTTCGGCATTGCGCTCATACTCCAGCGCCATATTGGCTTCCATCGCCTTGGGATGGCCGAATTCATCCACCATCACCGAATGGTCAATGACCAGATTCACGGGTACCTGCGGGTTTATCTTCGCCGTGTCGCCGCCCAGCTTCTTGATCGCGTCGCGCATCGCGGCAAGGTCAACGACGCAGGGGACGCCGGTGAAGTCCTGCAGCAAAACACGCGCGGGGCGATACTGAATTTCATTGCCGGTGACCGGGTTGTCCTGCCAATCAACGATCGCCTGAATGTGTTCGCGCCCGACGGTGAAGCCGTCATCCTCAAACCGCAGCAGGTTTTCCAGCAGCACCTTCATCGAAATCGGCAGGCGCGAGACATCGCCCAATTGCTCTGCCGCCTTGGCGAGCGAATAATAGGCGTAGCTCTGGCCATTCACATCGAGGGTTGAACGGGTGCTTAGCGTGTCCTTGCCGGTGGCTGTCATAGGAAATACCGTCCTTTATGATGGCCGCGCATCGCCATGTGCTCCGCGCGGGCGGAATATCTTTGCGGCCCGTGCTAGACTGCGCGGACAAGGTCAAGAGGAAGCCCGAGTTTGCGGGTCTATTGCGAGTCGATTGCGATATGCGTTTAACCTTCCGTCGCCGCTGACCACCGCTCCGCCCGCCTCTTACAAGTGTTTACTTCACCGCTGCGATCACCCTGTGCCAGAGCCCAAGGCAGTTGAGGAAATTCTCGGGGGGCGGCAGCGGTGGACGAAAGTCAGGATTTCTCCGCAAAACGGGCAAGTCTGACCGCTGGCATTTTCGGCGCTGTAATGCTGGTGTTTGTCTGCCTTGTGGCCGCCCTCCTGTTTTCGGATTTAGCCGGCAGGAAGACCGGTCAACAATCACCGGAAGCCTCTGTTGAGGCGGACGGGAACTAGCCGCTTCGTGGTGCAAACAGAGAGAAGCCGACCCGCTTTTCTCTGCTCGGAGCGGAAATGGCCGGAGTCGCTGGCGCATCCCCCCAAATTTGCGCTGAGGGCTCCGGTCAACTTTCGGACGAGCGGCCCGATCACCTGCCTTTGCGCGCGGCGATCCAGCATCCGGTCACGATCAGCAAAGTGCCTGCAAGGGTGGGCAGCGTCACTTCTTCGCGGAAAAACGCCCAGCCGAGCAGGCTTGCCCAGAGAAAACCGGAATATTCGATCGGCACCAGCGCCTGTGCCTCTGCGCGGGCATAGGCCCATGCAATGGCCATCGCCCCCATCACCGTCAGCGCACCAGCAGCAGCGATCGGCACCAGCGCCTCGGTTACCGGAAACGTGCCCAGAAACGGCGCGAACAACAACAGCACCAGGCCGCCAATGCCGCTGTGAAACGTCGCAATCTCCAGCGGTCCGGCGAGCTGGCTCTGGCGGCGGATCACAATGAAATTATAGGCATAGAGCAGCGCCGAAAACAGCAATGACACAAGGCCGAGCGCGGTCTGTTCGTCAAATTCGCCCGTGCCGATCCGCCCGCCCACGATCACCAGCGTGCCGACGAAACCGAGGATGCTTGCCAGAATGGCCTTGGGCCGGATCACTTCTCCCAGCAGCACCCGCGCCAGATACAATGCGATCAACGGGGCGATGAAACTGATCGCGATCGCTTCAGCGAGCGGCAATTTGGTCAGCGCGTAGAAAAAGCTGAGCGCCATGAACGCCGAAACCACGCCGCGCTCCAAGTGAAGTTTGAACACCGCGCGCGCCGGCCAACCCATTCTTTGCCAGAACCAGAATGGCGCAATGATGGCGGCCCCAATCATGCTGCGCAGCACCGTCGCGGTGTAGGCTCCGGTCGCCAGCGCGGCGTCTTTCATGAAGGCGTCCATCAATGACAGAAACCCCACCCCGGCTCCCGCCACCACCAGCGGCAGCAACCGGGCAGCGGGCGAGGTCAGCGTGGCGGGCGAGCGCGGAAGCGGGGGCGGAGCGGCTTGCATGGAATCACGGCCTAGAATGGTTGCCAATATTGGTCACGCCCCCACGCTGCATCTCTTGTGCAGGATTCAGCGAAAGGAAAGGCGAGTTGCTTGATAGAGTCCGGCAAAACAGGATATATCGGCAATCACACGCAATTCTTCGGCCATGTTTGGCCTGGTGCGCGTTAAGGGACATCACACATGCGCAATTGGATCATCACACTGGCAACCGGGATCGCCGGGGCGGCACTGGCCGGGGGCGGTGCGTTCGCTCAGCAGGAGACTGCCGCGGATGCAAGCTTTGATGAAGCGTTTCCGCAGATGGTTTCCGAGCCCATGGTGCAGGGCGACCTCGCGCCACCTGGTCCCATGGTGCAGCCCTGGAGCGCGCAAAACCTCGCCGCGCTCATCGCAGTGATCGAGGGGATCGGCGCAGAGGGGCTGGACCCCAAAGATTACAGCCTGCCCGAATTGCGCGCGCTCGGCACTGCGGGACAATCCGAAGACCGCGATGCGCTGGCATCGAAGGTTTTCGTCTGGCTGGTCGAAGACCTGCGCGATGGCCGGGCTCCGATGGAGGCGCGCGTGCAGTGGTTTGTGGTCGATCCCGACCGTGACCGGTTCCGCACCAGCGATCTGCTGACTCAGGCGCTCGAAACTGGTGACGTGGCTGGGACTTTGGCAAAGCTCAATCCGACGCATCCCGATTATGCGCGCCTGCTCGATGAACTGGCTGCGACACCGGCAAGTCAGGCGTCGAAGCGCAAGCTCATCCGCGCCAATATGGACCGTTGGCGCTGGCTGGCGCGTGATCTTGGCACGCAATATCTCATCACCAACGTGCCCGAATATCAGCTGCGCCTGACCGTCGGGGATCGGATCATCAGCACTTACCGGACCGTCGTGGGCAAGCCGGGACGCACCGCGACTCCGCAACTTGCTGAAATGGTCGAAGGGGTGGTGTTCAACCCCACCTGGACGGTGCCGCAATCAATTGTCATGGGCGAAGGGCTGGGCGCGCGGGTGCTTGGCAACCCTGCATGGGCGCGCGCCAATGGCTATGTCGGGACCCGCGGGTCCAATGGCTATATTACCGTGGTCCAACAGCCCGGGCCGGGCAATTCGCTGGGCCGGATGAAACTGGAAATGCCCAATCCGCACGCGATTTTCTTCCACGACACGCCTTCGCGCAATTTGTTTGGCAACGCCAATCGTGCGCTGTCGCATGGCTGTATCCGCACCGAGCGCGCGTTGGAACTGGCGATCACCATGGCGATTCTGGGACAGGGCGCGACCCGCGACGAAGCCGTGGCGATTGCGACTTCTGGCGAATACACCAAGGTGCCGATCAAGAAGGAAATGCCCGCCTATATTACCTATTTCACGATGGCGACTGACATCGAGGGGAACATGCGGAGCTTTGACGACATCTATGGCCGCGATGCGCCGGTGCTGGCGAGCCTCGACAAACCGCGCGTGCAGAACCGCTCTGCGACGACCGATGACGAGGTTATCGTGATCGAGAACGATCCGCGCGCGGGGGTTTAAAACGTGCCCGGATTATATCGCTGCATCGCGGTGGGATTGTCCGGGGTCAGCGCGGCCAATTGCGCCTCGCGGCTCAGCATTGCGCCGTCTTCTTGCAGGCCTAAGCTGTCGGCGAACAGCAACCGCCCGCCCGACAGATGGAGCAAGGCGATCCGGAACTGTTCCTCTCCCAGCGCAAAGCAGCCATTCGAACGCCCCAGCCTTCCCCAGCGATCAATATGCGCAGGTTCGGCATAATCGGCGCGGTGCATGACGATGTAGCGGCGCAGCGCGGCATCGTTGGTCTGGTCAAGTCCGCCCAGCCGCACCGAGGTGCCATATCGGCCCTGATACCATTCCCACGTGACATAGGCGCCGCGGCTGGTGGCGTTGGAGCCTTCGGTGTTGGAGTAGTGGTTGAGCCAGCCGTCATGTTCAGGATCAGAGCCGGTGCCATGGCTGACGTGAAAGGGGCTGACTTCTTCGCGGTCAAGATTGACGAAATAGAACCGGCGTTGCGCCGAATGAACGCCGAAATCGGCAATCCCGACGATATCGCGCCGCCAGATCGCGTCGCCTGCGCGGTCCAATTCGCGCTTGGCAAGGTCGAACAGCACCCGGTCGCGCGCCGAGCCTGCGCGTGGCTGCGCAGCGATCCTTGCAGGCAGACCCGGCAAAGCCAAGGCGGCGCTGGCGGCAAGAGTGGTCTTGATAACGTCCCGGCGGTTCATCACACCAATACTAATAACCCAAACCTAGCGTTCCCGTGAATAGGTTTCATTCGGCCTCGTGAATAGCCTTTGCGGTCATGCCGAGTTTGATGACGGCGGGCATCTGCGCCTCGATCGCGGGGCCGACCTTGGCCAGTTCGGTCAGGCGTGGGTCGACCTCTGCGATCATCTGCGCCACCGCCGGGCCGGTCGGATGCAGCCGCGCGCGGGCGTTGAACGCATTGGTCTTGTCATTGGCGGATAGGATCGCAGTGCTCATCAGATTGGCCATCACTGCATAGGGATAGGTGTCGGTCGAATCGGTCAGCGGGGCCGGGGGTACGAGATTGTTGCGGTCCTGATCATTATCAAAGTTCACCTCAAGGAACGCTGCCAACGCGGCGCTGTAGGGCACGAATGGTGACTGAGCGAGCTGCAGGGTAATGCGACCTGGTTCAAAGAATGGCCGCTGATTGGCGCGCGCTTCAAAGGGAACGGCGGTAGCGGTGCAATCCACGAACAACGCGTCTGCGGGGACCTCGGCGCGTTCATCGCCGAAGTGAATGGCGCCCGGTTCCAGCGCAGTGACGCGCTTGCCCCGGTGAATACGGGTGATCTGGCGCAGCAGGGCAATTTCGCCTTCGGAAATCACCGCGAAATGGAACATCTTGGGCGTCACGCTCTCATCAATCCGCAGCATTGTGCCGCGCGCGCCAAGTTTGGCGAACATTTCGTCGCCGGTGTCCGACGTGGCGGCGCATTCGACCAGATCGAGCTGAAACTGGATCAGTCCTTCGATCCTGTGCCGCGCAGGCTGGAGCAATTTGCGGTTGAACATCCAGCTGTCGCGTGGACGAATCCAGTCGATCCGTTCAGGCCCAACTCCGGCTTCGAGCAGCCAGACGGCGGTGTCCATCGCGGTCTTGCCGCCGCCCAGAATGCAGTAATGCTGGGGCAGGTTTTCCGGGTCTTTCCAGAGTTGCGGCAGATCGCCCGGAATAGCAAAGCGGGTGCCCTCTGCAATTTCGAAGGCGGGCTTGTGGGTGGAAGGCACCGAAGTCTGAAACCAGGTCGCATCGACCAGCTTGCGCCGGACTGCGATGTTGTGTTCTTCGCCCGACAGAATGCTGCGCGCGGCATGGGCGGTGTCGTTTTGCCCGCGATATTCGGTGAGCGGCAAATAGGTGACCCTCCCGCTCGGGATCATCCTTTCGGTCATCACCTTGCTGTAATAGGCCAGAATTTCGGCATGTTTGGCGAGCGGATACATGCCCGAATTGTGGCCGTGTTGATCCACCCGGTCAGGGCACATCTCCATCGAATTGACGCCGTATGTTGCGCTGGGTTGATGCAGCGCAACGAATGAATAGGCGTCGTTCCAATGCCCGCCCGGCCGCGCATGCCTATCGACAAAGGTGATGTGGCAGGCAGGATCTTCGTCAAGCAAAGTATCCGCAAAGGCCAGCCCCACCGCGCCAGCGCCAACGATCAGGTAATCGGTTTCATGCATTGCCATGTTTGCATTATCCTTTGGCGTGCGGGGTAGAATTATTCCGAATCGAGAAGGAGAACATTGCAATGCTGGTATCACGCGCGCGCAGTTTCCGCTTACTCATTTGGTGGGGCATTCTCGCCCCTGCGGCACTGCACGCGCAGGACGCTGCGCCATCGCAGTCGCTAGATCAGGCTGCGCCCGAGCCGAAGCCAACCCGGATACTTAGTGAAGTCGATGCGGAACGGCTTCGCAGCGTGCAGGGAATCACGCTCCAATGGATCGATTGGGACCGGCGCGGCGATGTCGCCGTCTCAGCTGATCGCGACGGCGTGTGGCGGCTGTCTGGCGAGCAGCTGGACGAGAGCGGCGCGGGGGTCAGGGTCGACGGAGTCATCACCGAAATCGGCGCGGATTACTTCAAGTTCGAAGGCCGGGTTCAGATCGCGGATACTCCCGATCGAGGCCGTTCTTGCGATGCGACAAAGGTCTGGCGGTTCGAGGCGACGCAGCGCCGCGCCTATTATCGGCTCCGCGAGTTTGAATGGTGCGATTATCTGACTGATTACATCGACATCTATTTCGCACCCGGCCTGCGCTAGAGGCTTAGACTAGGCTTGGGGGCGGGTGCCGCGCGTTCTCATCTGCCATAGTCAGCATCGAGCGAGCGTGGCGCGCGCCGACTGCGCGCGCATCGTCGCCATATCCTCCGCCCAGCGCCGAGGCCACCGGCAGTCTGCGGCTGCGCGCCTGTTGCACGACAAAGCGGTCGCGCCGAGCCAGCCCTTCGTCGGTCAGCGCGAGCCTGCCAAGCTTGTCATCCACATGTGGATCGACGCCCGCCTGATAAAGCACCAGATCAGGAGCAAAATGGTCAAAAATTGATGGCAAATGTTCCTCAAGCGCTGCCATATAGCCTGCATCACACAGCCCATCGGGCAGCGCCACGTCGAGGCTGGAGCGCGCCTTTCGCACCGGGAAATTCTTCTGCGCGTGGAGCGAGAAGGTAAAGATGTCCTCGCGCCCGGCGGTCAGGCTGGCGGTGCCATCGCCCTGATGCACATCCAGGTCAACGATCAACACGCGCCGAGTGTCACGCTCAGCAATCAATCGGTTGGCAGCGACCGCTAGATCGTTGAACACGCAATAGCCCGCGCCAGTGTCGTGCAGCGCATGGTGGCTTCCGGCTGCGGAGTTGGCGGAATAACCATGCTTCATCGCCAGTTTGGCAGCGAGCCATGTCCCGCCATTGGTGTGGCGCACACGCGAGGCAACATGCGGCGTTACGGGAAAGCCGATGCGGCGCTCCTTTTCACGGGGGACGGCGGCGCGGAACACTTGATCGACGTAAGTGGGGCAATGCACCGCTTCGAGCCATTCGCGCGGGCAAGGTTCGGGCGCGTGTTCGGTGATTGGCAATCCGCTGGCCCGCAGTTCCTCCATCACGAGGTGGTATTTGTCGAAACGGAAAGACCCCCGCCGAGGGCGCTGGGCCCCATATTGTAGGGCGTAATCGGCGTGGTGGACGACGTGCAGCATCGGTTTACAGATACCCCGTGTGCTCGACGAGAATCTTGCATCCCAGCGCGATCAGGATGATCCCGCCCGCCCGTTCTGCCCAGCTGCCCCAGCGGTCACCCGCGCTCCGGCCCAGCAACACGCCCGTGCCGCTCATGGCGAAAGTAACAAGGCCGATCAGCAACGCGGCCAGCAGCGGTTCAATGCCGAGCGTGGGTAGCGTGATCCCCGCCGCCAGCGCATCGACACTGGTCGCCACGCCTGCAACCATCAACGCTCTGCCGGTCAGCTTGCGCGAGGCTTCTTCCTCACCAACATGCCCATTCAGCATCCGCACGCCGAGGAAAGTCAGCAACCCGAAGGCGATCCAGTGGTCGATGGCTTCGACATAGATCAGCGCCACTGAACCGATCCCCCAGCCCGCCAGCGGCATCACAGCCTGAAACACTCCGAAGGTCGAAGCAATGGTTAAGCCCCCACGCAATGAAGGCCGAAACCGCGCGCCCTGCGTCAAGGCGACAGCGAAAGCATCCATGGCAAGCGCGGCGGCGAGGAAAACGGCTTCGATCACACCGGCGCTATCCCCGCTAGATTAGCAACAAGCAAGCTGCGGCTTACGCGCTGAGTAGCTTCACTGCTTCAGATATCAACCGCGGACGGCGCTACTCCTCAGCGTCTTCCGGAGCGTACCAGCTTCCATCGTCCCCCTTGCGCAGGATCGTAAGCGAGCCTGGATCGAATTCGAGACCATCCTGGCCGAGGCTGAAGAACCACGCATAGCCTTGAAACACGCGCCAATAGGCGGCACTATCCTCGTCCAAACCCATACTGCCACAGGCGGTGCGCGGGCCGTCTTCGACGTTGGCGCTCGCAGCTTCGGCGGGGTTGTCCACCACCAGTGCATCGCTGGGCCAGCCATCAACTCCGGCGCTGCGCACTTCGCAGCCCTTGACCGCTGCCGGCTCACCTTCGCCGGCGCGCATCAAGACGGCGGCGTTCGGATCGCCGTCCATCGAATAGACCGAAACCAGTTCGACCGGTTCATCGAGAGCAGCATCCAGCGCCGAGGATGTCAGTTCGATCACCGCGCGGTGCGCCCCGGCGGCGAAGCCCAACCGGGTTTCTCGCTCGCCGCATTTGAGGCCGCGATAGAGCAGATAGTCGCCTCCCGGCATTTCCGCTTCGCCGACCTGCCATTGGCAGCCATCAGGCGCTTCGAAGCTGGCGCTGCCGACATTTAGGTAATTGGTCGCACGCCCGGCGCACAGGCCGGTTCCCGGCAGACGCAGGCCGTCGTCGGGACAGGAACCCGCGGTGGCGGAGTCGGGGTCGTCTTGCGCTGCGAAGCTGGCTTCGCTCGCTTCGGTGGCACCCGAATCCGAACAGGCACATACAACAATCATCAACGCAGCAGTCAGCGACCGCCGCAATCCAATCATTCTCATCGCGTAATCCCCCCAATTGCGGCCAGCCCAGCAGACCGAGTTTCCCCTCGATACGGATACGGACCAGGGAGCGATTCGCAAAGTGGCCTGATGGGCCGCGAGCGCTTTTTGGAGACTGCCTTATTGGCGCCCGGATGGTGCCAGAGATGTAAGCTCTGCGAAGATTGCGTCCTCGCTGCGGCTGGCGGCATTGCGCCACGTGGTTGCCGTGTCGGCGTTCAACAGCTCGCCTTGCGCGGTCAGCACCAGCACTGCCGGAGTGCCGGGCAGGTCTGCCACCCCGAACCGCTGCGCCACAGCGAGATTGTGCCCATCGCCGGTCTGCGGCATCCCGACATTTACGAAAACCAGTTCGTAACGCGCCTCTACCAGCGCTGCGAAGCGCGGGGTTGAGAGCCATCCGGCGAGCGCGCGGCTATCGTGGCACCAGTTCGCGCCCATCACGACCAGCACGCGCTTGTCCGATGTCGCTGCGCGGGCAAGCGCAGCATCGACATCGGCCATTGCGTCTTCGCTCACCGTGTAGGGGCTTGCTTCGGGGAAATCGTGACCAGGCTGCGCGACTTTGCCAGCAACTGTGGCGCAGCCCACCAGCAGCAAACCCGCAGCAAGACCCGCAATTATGGGCTTTATCATTCCGCCGCTTCTGCCGGGGCCGCATGCGGATCGAAGGCGGTGGCCTCACCTGCTTCGATTGCTGCGGCCTTTTCCTCGACCAGCTTCACAATGTGATCGAGCATTGCCTCATCCTCAATCGCGTGTGCCTTTACACCCGAGAGATACACCATGTGTTTGCCCGCGCCGCCTCCGGTCAGGCCGATGTCGGTCTCGCGCGCTTCGCCGGGGCCGTTGACGACGCAGCCGAGCACCGAAAGGCTCATTGGGGTCTTTATGTGTTCAAGCCGCGCCTCAAGCGCTTCAACCGTGCGGATCACGTCAAAACCCTGCCGCGAACAGCTGGGGCAGGACACCACGCGAACCCCGCGCGTGCGCAGGCCCAGCGATTTGAGCATTTCGTAGCCGACTTTGACTTCCTGCTCCGGCTCGGCAGAGAGCGAAACGCGGATCGTGTCACCAATCCCCGCCCATAGCAGACTGCCCATGCCGATGGAGGATTTGACCGTACCGCCAATCAATCCGCCCGCCTCGGTGATACCAAGATGCAGCGGGCAATCGACCGTTTCAGCCAGCCCGTGATAGGCCGCGACGGCAAGGAACACGTCGGAGGCTTTCACCGCCACCTTGAATTCGTGGAAATCGTGATCCTGGAGCAGTTTGATATGGTCGAGCGCGCTTTCGATCAGCGCTTCGGGGCAAGGCTCGCCGTATTTTTCCAGCAAGTCTTTTTCAAGGCTGCCCGCGTTCACGCCGATGCGGATTGCGCAGCCATTGGCCTTTGCCGCGCGGACCACCTCGGCGACGCGCTGCGATGAACCGATGTTGCCGGGATTGATGCGCAGACAAGCCGCGCCCGCATCAGCTGCTTCGAGTGCGCGTTTGTAGTGGAAATGGATGTCGGCAACGATGGGGATGCGCGATGCCTTGGCGATCTTCCTGAAGGCTGCGGTTGATTCCTCGGTCGGGCAGGATACGCGGATGATGTCGCATCCGACCTCTTCGCAGCGGCGGATCTGGTCGATCGTCGCCACTGCATCCTCGGTCGGAGTGTTGGTCATGGTCTGCACGGTGATCGGCGCATCGCCGCCCACCGGCACATTGCCGACCATGATCTGACGGCATTGCCGCCGTTCGATATCGCGCCAGGGCCTGATTGAAGACATGCGGCTCATATAGTCGCGCTTCGGTGACGGGGCAATGACGCTGAGCGCGGGTTGGCCTTCCCCGCTTTACCAGCGGATCATCGGCGGGACGACAAACCGCCCGGCCACGGCGGCCACAGCGACCGGGATGACATGCATGATCCCGACATGGGTGATCCCGTCGAGCGGGCAGGTCAAACCATAGGCCAGCGAACCCAGCGAACCGGCAGCAAGGCCGGTCAGCCAGCCCGAACGCTCCATCGACACCGGCGCACCGCGGCGCAGGAACATCACGGCTGCCACCGCCACCAGCAGGCTTGCCGCCAAAGCCTTCGCAGCGCAGGGCCAATGCCACATGGCCGGGTCGGACAGTCCGCCATGACCATGCAAGGTTTCGGGCGAAAACAGTGTGATGATCGCCGCTGCGGGGACCACGCCCAGCATCGCTGCCGACCATGCCGGAGCATTGGCGCGCGCACCAACGCGCGGCAAAGCGCCAGCCACCAGCGCCGCTGTGCTGGCCATGCCCAGAACCAGCAGCAGCCCATTGGTAATCCAGAAGAATGCGGAGGCTTCGCCGGTCACAATGCCCGCCCAGAATTCAAACCCGGCAATGGATACTGCCGCCGCGACCAGGGTTGCAAATCCGATCAGCAAGACACCATGCGCCGGCTTGATCCGCGCCACGGGGGTCAGATCGTCGGTCAGCGCCGCGATCAGGTCGTCCCGGTTTCCCGGATTGCTAGTTGGGGTATTCATATCATTCCGCTTTCTCAACCAAAGTGGCCAATTTCTTCAGGCCGCGATGGATATTCACTTTAATCAGGCTTTCGCTTTGCCCAGTCTTTTCGGCTGCCTCGCGCACCGACAGGCCGGCGATTTTGACCATCTCAATGGCTTCGGCCTGTTTGTCTGGCAAATGCGCGAATAACCGGTCGAGGCTGACGCGCGCCAAAATGACTTCTTCCTCGCTGTCCTCTGACGCGTCATCGTCGAGCAATTCCTTGCTTTCGTGTTTGTAAACCTTGCGCAGGTGATCGACCCAGCGATAGCGCGCAATCGCCGCAAGCCAGGGCAGGAAAGGTCGTTCTGGGTCATAGGTCGCGCGTTTGGTGTAAAGCGCGATCAGCACGTCTTGCACCAGATCATCGATCGAATGCGGCGGGACCCTTCGGCGAAAATACCGTTCCAACCACAACCCCGCCTCGGACAACAACACATTGCCAGCGACCTTGTCGCCGCTCTGTGTCGCTGCCATGAGACGGGCGAAGGTTGGTTCGTCGGCTATCACCGGGGTTCTGCCTATGCGGCCTTTGGCGCGGCAGCGCGGTCGATCAGACGGTCGAGCGCAAACATCCCGCCGCCGCGGCTGACAAGAATCGTCCCCATCGCCACGATGCCGAATGCCCAACCCCAGAAATGACCGCTGGTTGGATAGATGAACACTTGGATGACCAATGCCATGCCGATCAGGGCTGCGGCACCGAAACGGGTGAACAATCCCGCGAACAGCAGCATTGGAAACAGGAACTCTGCGTAAATCGTCAAGGGCATGGCGAAGTCCACGGGCAATGGCAGCCCAGCATATTCATCGGCAAAGATATAGGGCAGGGTGTCGTTGGGCGTAAACCAGGTGCCTTCGGCAATCTTGGTCTGATATGACCGCCAGAAAACTCCTGCCAGTGCGATGCGCACGAACAACAGGCCGATGCTTTCGACCACATTGCCCGCCAAAATGCCGACGATGCGGGCATAAAGAGAGGTGAGCGCGTTCATATATTCCTCCTGAAAACCGGTGACGGCGGCCCGCTTGTGTGCCTGACGGGCCGCCGCCAACTTGGGCTTAACGGTCGATTGGGGTCAGCGAACCGCGACCTTTGGGTGTTTCAATGCCGGTGCAGGTGCCTTTGTCGACATATTTCCAGGCGTTGCCCTGATAATCGCGGGTCGAGGTGCCGGCGCAGCTGGTGCCTGGCCCTGCGGCGCAATCGTTTTTGCCGGCGAGCGAGACGCCATAGCATTTTTCTTTGGCGCCCTGCGCTGCAACCGGGGTTGTGGCGAGACCGGCGGCGATCCCGGCAGTAAGGGCGATGGCGCCGATCCCGGCGATGGACTTGGCTTTCATGACAATTCTCCAAAAAGGGGTTCATAGTCCCGGCATGGCATCCAGAACTGCTCCTTCATTCGGGCTGGACCGTGCAGTGGTTACACTTTGGCCCGAAGTGGTGTTGCGTTTTTTGTAACACCTCTGTTTGTCCAGCCGAACAGACGGCAGACGCCTTTGTGATTTATTTGCTATGGAGCATCCATGCCTACTCGTTCCCATTCTGTTGCACCCTTTGGCGGATTTGGCCTTGGCCTGAGGCGTGCGCATTACGATGATTTTGTCGCGGGCGGCGTGCCGGTCGATTTCGTCGAAGTCATCAGCGAAAACTACATGATCGAAGGCGGGCGGCAGCTGCGTCTGCTGGAGCAGGTGCGCGCGCAGATGCCGGTCATCATCCACGGCGTGTCGATGTCGATTGGTTCGGCTCAGGGTCTGGATGCGGATTACCTCTTGCGGCTGAAGCAGCTGGAGCAGCGGATCGAACCGCTGTGGGTGTCCGACCATTTGTGCTGGACCCGCACCAGCGCGCACAATTCGCATGACCTGTTGCCCTTGCCGCTGACCCAGGAAGGATTGGCAGCGGTCTGCGCCAATATCGAACAGGCACAGGACACTCTGGGCCGCACGATGCTGTTTGAAAATCCATCGAGCTATCTCACCTTTCCAGAAGATGAGATGAGCGAATGGGAATTCCTGACCGAGATGACGCGGCGCACCGGGTGTTATCTGCTGCTCGATGTGAACAACATCTACGTCTCGGCGCAGAACCACGGTTTTGCGGCGGAGGAATATCTGGCAGGCTTGCCGCTCGACCGGGTGCGGCAGATCCACCTTGCGGGTCACGATCCCGCGACACCGGAACGCGACCTGATCATCGACACGCATGATCGCCCGGTGATCGACCCGGTGTGGGATCTCTATGCCAAGGCAATGGCGATGATCCCGCAACCGGTTGCCACCATGATCGAGCGCGACGAGAACATTCCGCCGCTGTCCGAATTGTTGAACGAGTTGGACCGGGCCCGCGGGATAGCGAACGCAGCGCTGGTTCCGGCATGATGCCGCTGGCTGATCGGCAGGCTGCGTTCCTTCGCGCGATCCTTGATGAAGGCGCGCCGCTGCCTGCTGGCTGGGGCAATTCGCAGAGCGCCGGAATGGCGGTCTATCGCGGCAATTACCGTTCGGCATTGATGGGGGCGCTGGCGGAAACCTATGAACGCACCGCGCGCCATGTTGGCGAACAGCCTTTCGCGCAGGCTTGCATCAATCACGCCATCGCGCATCCGCCCTCAGGCTGGACGATTGACGAGGCAGGGGCGGGATTTGATGCGACCTGCGCTGCGCTGTTCCCGGACAATCCCGAAGCGGCAGAGCTGGCGTGGCTCGAATGGACGATGATGAGCCTCGCAACCGCGCCCGATTGCGCGCCGCTGACGCCCGAGGCATTCTCGGCGGCCGTGTCCGGGTTCGGCGATGCGGAATGGAGCGACCTGCGCCTTGCCCTGCAACCGCGCGCCGCCGCTCGATTGGTGGAGCACGATCTCGAAGCCTTGTGGCGGGCGCTGGGCGAGGAGCGTGATGATCGCCCCGCTTTTCGTCTGGCCAAGCCGCAGGCGTGCCTTGTCTGGCGCGAAGGCGAACGGCCCACCTTCATCCTTGCCGAAGCGGGCCACGCCGACGCCTTTGCGTTGATGCAGCGCGGGGCCTGCTATGGCGAGTTGATCGAATTGTTGATTGGCGACGATCCCGAACCTTCGGCAGAATTGGTCCAGAGCGCTGCGATGCGCGCCGGTACCATGCTCGGGTTGTGGCTGAAAGAAGGGATCATCGTCAGCCTCAATCCGTCACGCCAGCCTTGACTTGCAGTTGCGCTCGTCCATTTTTGGAGCGCAGGAGAGATACACCATGTTGACCGACACATCGATCGAATTGCGCAGCGCCAAGCCGAGCCTGCTGCTGCGCTTCGTCAAATGGCTGATGGGCACGCGCAAACCGGTTTTCCCTCACACTGCGCCCGAATTTCATGCCCATATGGCGCAACGAACTCTGCCGCAGGACGCGCCCATGCCGCCGAAATTCGCGCAGAAGTTTCAGGTGGAAGAGTGGGAGGCCGCCGGGCAGAAAGTCATCACCCTGCACCCCAAATCTGGCCCCACCGAATGGCACATGCTCTATTTCCACGGCGGCGGTTTCGTGCTGCCCATGTTCAAGGAACACTGGCCGCTGGCCGCAGCATTGGTTGAGCAATGCGGGGTCAGCGTTACCTTGCCAATGTACGAAGTTGTCCCCGAAAGCACGTATGCGATCCAGGACTCGCTCGCCGATGCTGCCTTTGCCAAGCTTGCCGAGCGCCACGACCCGGCAAAGATCATCCTCAACGGCGACAGCGCGGGCGGGCATATGGCGCTGAGCCTTGCGCTGCGATTGGCGAAAGCAGGGGGTCCGCAACCGGGCAAGTTGGCACTGTTCGCCCCTTGGCTTGATCTGACTATGGCCGACCCAGCGATTACCGCAGTCGAGCCGTATGACATCATGCTCAAGATCGGCACCTTGCGCGCCTGCGGAGAGATGTTCGCCGGAGGGCGCGATCCGGCTAGCCCGGAATGCAGCCCGCTTTACACCTCGGTGGATGAACTTGCATTGTTGCCGCCGACGCGCATCTGGACCGGGCGGCACGATCTGTTCATCGTCGATTCGCGCACATTAACCGCCAAGCTGCGCTCCGCCGGAGTGGACGCCAAACTCTACGAATACGAAGCCGCACCGCATGTCTTCATGGCCATCGTTCCGACGCGCGAGGCAAAGGATGCTTTGGATTTGCTAGGCGACTTTATCGCCGGCTAGGCGAAGGCCTCGCCGGTCATCTGTTCGGACTTTGCCCAAAGCGCTTTGGCGATAGCGGGGTCGAGCGCGTAGCTTCGCACCCCGCCTTCGCTGCTTGTGTCATCCATGGCGGCTACGTGGCAATCCTCGCAATAGACCCCGCCGCGCCCCTCGACCACGTCAGCGGTCGCGGCCCAGCATGATGTTGCGGCACCTTGCGGGATTGTCTTCCATGAAAACTCACCGGTTCCGCGCGACACTCTTTCCATCAAGGCAGCGATCATTTCTTCGGTCAGATGCCTTCCGAGATTGGTCTGGATGCCGCCCGGATGCACCGCATAGGCATGGATCCCCCGCGCCGCGAAACGTTGTTCCAGCCCGACGCTGAACAGAATGTTCGCGGTCTTGGCCTGACCATAGCTGATCCACGGATCATATTCGCGCCGCTCAAAGTGAAGATCGTCCAGATCGACAGGCGCAAAGTGATGTCCCCGGCTCGACAGGTTGACGATCCGCTTATTCTCGCCCTTTTCGATCAGCGGCAGCAGATGCTTGGTCAGCGCAAAGTGGCCAAGGTGATTGGTGCCGAACTGCATTTCGAATCCATCGGCGGTGTGGCTGAACGGGCAGGCCATGACTCCGGCATTATTGATCAGCAAGTCGATCTTGGCGAACCGCGCATTTGCCTCAGCCCCGCAGGCGCGCACGCTTTCCAGTGACCCAAGGTCGCAGATGATCGTTTCGAGTTTGGCATCGGGGTGTTCAACCTTGATCGCTGCGACCGCTGCATCCAGCTTCGCAGAATCGCGGCCAGCCAGCACGACGTGAGCGCCTCTCACTGCCATCGCGCGGCCCGTTTCCTGACCCAACCCGGAATTTCCGCCGGTGACGAACACCGTCTTGCCGCTCAGATCCTTGTCCGCCAGCACTTCGTCTGCGGTGCTCTTTTCGCCAAATGCGCTCATCCGAATCTCTCCCACCTGTTACTCTGGTGTAATGGGACGGATTGGGTTAGCCCTGCAAGCTATGAAAAACACTGTTCTTGCCGCGCTCGCCGCGGGCTTTGCCGCATTGTTACCTGCCGCTGCTCATGCCGAGGAGCATGAAGAAGGCGCACCCAAGTGGTCTATCGCCATTCATGGCGGGGCGGGAACGCTCGATCCCGACCGCATGACGCCGCAGCAGCGCGCCGATTATGAGGCCGCGCTGCAACTGGCGCTCGACGCGGGTGCAAAGGTGCTGGCCGAGGGCGGCACCGCAATGGAGGCGGTGCAGGCGGCGATCATTCCGATGGAAGATAGCCCGCTGTTCAACGCCGGACGCGGCGCGGTGTTTACATGGGAAGGGCGCAACGAACTCGACGCCTCGATCATGGACGGGCGCGACCGGAGCGCGGGTTCAGTGACCGGGGTGACGACGGTGCGCAACCCGATCCTGCTCGCCGACCGCGTGCGCACCGACAGCCCGCATGTGTTCCTGATGGGTGAGGGCGCGGAGCAGTTTGCGGCTGAGCGAGGCTTTGAAGTGACCCCGCCCGAATATTTCGCGACCGAGCGGCGGCGCGAGGCGCTCGAACGGTTGAAGGCAGAGGCGCTTTCTGCGCTGGATGTCGATCACAAGTTCGGGACTGTGGGGGCGGTGGCGCTGGACAGCCAAGGCAATCTGGCTGCCGGCACTTCGACCGGCGGGATGACGGGCAAGCGTTGGGGCCGGATCGGGGACGCTCCGGTGATCGGGGCGGGCACCTATGCGGACAATCGCAGCTGCGCGGTTTCGGCGACGGGGTGGGGTGAATATTTCATCCGTGTTGGCGTGGCGCAGGAGATTTGTACACGATTGCGTTATGCAGTTCATGTTAAAGCTCTCGAAGCGCAACTGAGCGTGCCGTGGGATGAAAATGGTCCGACCTATATCGTCCACGCATCCGAACTGGCGATGGGGCCAGAGATTTTTCAGGAGATCGCCGACGAGGTAATGGCCGAAGTGGCCGAGCTCGGCGGCGATGGCGGGGTGATCCTTGTCACGCCCGAGGGCCACGCGCTCTACAGTTTCAACACCACCGGAATGTATCGCGGTCGCGCGAACAGCGACGGGATGAACGAGGTAGCGATATTTGGCGGCGAGGACGGCGCAGATTCGGGCAACACGCCCGACCATTGATCCCGGATCAGCCGATCTGAACCCGCGCAAACTGCGCCAGCACCCGTCCGACCTGCGCCAACACGGCTTCGGCCTGCGGATCGACACCTTGGGTTTGCTCCGGGGTGCGGTAATAGACAGCAAAACTGATCAGCGACCCGCCGACAGGTTCTACAAAACCGATATCGACAAACAAGCCACCGCCCATGCCGGGCCAGGTCGAGGTGCCGGTCTTGTCCCCCGCACGCCAGCTTTCAGGAAGACCTGCGCGCACCCGCCTGAGGCCAGTTGCAGTTTCGACCATCCACTCCTTTAGTGTTGCTTGACGGCTTTCAGGCACGCCGAACCCCGTCACCAATTTGGCAATTGTGCGCGCCATCGCCGCAGGGGTGGTGGTGTCGCGATCTTCTGCGGGCGGAACGTTGTTGAGTTCCGGTTCTAGCCGGTCGAGACGGCTGATCGTGTCGCCAATGCTGCGCCAGTAAGCATTAAGCGTTTCCGGCCCGCCGGTCTCGCGTAACAGGACATTGGCAGCGGTGTTGTCTGATTGGACCTGAACCGCCCGCGCGAGTTCGATCAGTGTGGCACCCGTTTGCAGGCGCTCGCGCGTGAACGGCGAATTGCTCAGCAGTTCGCTCTCGCTCCAGCGCACTGTCCGTCCGCCATCGTCAATGAAGCGCGCATCACGGGTTAGCACCCAAGCGGCGAGCGACAGCTTGAAAGACGAAGCGTGGCCAAACCGGACTTGGCGGTTAAGGCCGGTGGAAAATCCGCTTCCGGTGTCGTAAAATTCCGCGCCGAGCGTGCCGCCCGAATTCGCCTCTATAATGCGCAGCGCCGCAGCCACGCGCCCGATGTGAGACTGGTCGATTGGCACGCAGCCGGGCAGCGTCAGTGCAATTCCCGAGGCAAGGCTACCGCCAACAAAGCTGCGCCGATCAATACTCATGAAAACTTGTCCGCCTTTCTCTTGCCGAACCGCATGTTGCCTTCGAGTTTGGCCCTTAACTGCCCGTAAAACGCTTCGAGGAAGGCGCGTTCGTCGCCCGCGCCGGGGTCCCAGCCGATCTTGCGGCAGATGGCCGCGTGCACCGCGGCCAGCGCGTCTGGCTGTGCCTCGCGCAGCATGCGCTCCAGCGTCTGCAATTCGTGTTCACCGTAAACCGACAGCTCGGCATCGCCAAACTGGTAGCGCGCGCCGGTCACGGTGCTGGAGGCACCCCCGGCGGACCCTTGCGTTGAGAGCGCATCAGCGAGCTTGGTGCGCGGGGCTTCGACCACCCATGTCCCCGCGATCACATCGCCTGCGCGCATCGCGTCCTTGTTAAAGAAGGGAAACGCCATGAACACCATAAACCACACCATCCCGGCCAGACCGAAACTGCCGCTTTCCCCGCTGGGGGCGATCAACAGGAATATCAGCGGCATGAACAATTCGATGTCGCGCAGCAAATTGCGGGCGATGATCGCTTCCGCCGTCAACCGACCGCCGCCGCGCGCGGCGACTCGAATGCCGACAATTCTTTTGCCCAAAGTGGCCCCGCGCGGGCCAAGTTCAAAACTCAGGAAATACCCGTAGCGGGCAAGAAACAGCAGCAGGATCATCAGGATCAGGATGAATTCTGAAGCCCCTGACAGCGTGCCATCGGCGGCGGTCGAAATCTCCTCGATCACGCCGCCCAGCGCGAACAGCAGAAACAGCTGCACCGCGAACAATCCCGTGCCCAGGATCAGGAAATCGAGCGTGAGCGCCCCCAGCCGCGATCCGCGCGAGGCAATCGTGACGGGGACCGCGATCCCTTCGGGTGTGACAAGCATTCGTTTGCGCTTGTCCAGCCTGCCGATTGCTGATGCTGCGCTCATCCCCCATCCTCCGCGCTGGCCGTGTCCAATCGGCGAGGGTGATAAAGGAAGAAATAGGCAAGCCAGAATGCCAGGAACATGCCGCCGATTATGAACCGGCTTTGCGCGCCTGCGACCAATTGGCGCGGAAACGCTTCGAGCAGCGCGGCCACGACCATCATGATGACCACCCCGACCATCACGACGGCGCTGCGCCTGCCGCTAATCGCGGCAGCGTCGAGCACCGAGCGCTCGCCCGGAAACGCCATCGACCGGCCGATATGTAGGCCCGCTGCACCCGACAGCAGGATGCCGAACAATTCGGTTGTCCCGTGGACGCTGAGCCAGGCGGAAAATTCGGTGATCAATCCGGCCTCGGCAAACAACCAAAGCATCGCCCCGAGCATCGCCATATTGTGGATGAGCAGCATCAGCGAGGGTATCCCGAAGGCAAAGCCCAGCGCAAAAGCGAGAATGCACACACCAGCGTTGTTGCTGAACAGAAACGCGGCAAAGGTCGAAAGCCCGCCAGTGCCCTGTTCGACGTCAAGTGTGGACAGCAATTCTTCGCGGCTCGCCCCTGGCGCGCGGGTATCGGCAAGTCCGGTCGGGACCAGCCGGAAATACCAGTCGCTGTCGCGTGCAACCAGGACCCAACCGACTACCGCGCCCGCAATCATCGCAAACAGCGCTATGCAGATGTCGAGCCAAATTTCGCGCACCGCGCGGCTCCAACCACCAAAGATGAATTCGCGCAGCCAGGCAAAGAACCCCTTGCGCGGGCCATAGACCTGAAACCACGCGCGCTGCACCAAGCTTTCCAGATAGCTCAGCGTGGCCGCATCAAGGCTGGTTTCGCGCGCGACCGAAAGGCTGGATGCGGCGGTGCGGTAGAGCGTGGGGAGCGCCAGCAGGTCGTCGTCATCTATCCGCCGCAGCCCGCCCTTCTCCATGCTTACAACGATATCTTCCAGCCTGCGCCAATCGCCTTCGCGTTCCAGTCGGAAACGATCCGAACGCAGCGCCGCGCTTTCGATATCGGAAGGGGCTGCCATTTCCTTGCGCCCGAACCATGATCCCAATGTCGGCGACTTCATCCGATCGCCTCGCTGTTCTTGACCATGAAATACCGGTCGATCAGCCGGTATCCGATCTGGTCATGGGGTGCCTCAATCACGTCGACTCCCATCCGCCGCAGGCGTTGGAGGACCAGGCTGCGCTGGTGCAGCAAAGTGTCGGCGGTGACGCTGCGGGCGAGGGTGGCCATATCGCCAGGTTCCTGATCGATCAGGGTTTCAAGCTCGCTATCGGCAATCGTGACGAACAGCACGAGATGTTTGCTCACCAGCCGCCCGATGCTTTCGATCATCAATTCCGCCGCCGTGGAATCGGTGAAATCGGAAAACAACACGACCAATGATCGGCGTTTGAGCTTTGCGGTCAGAGTCGCCAGCGCGAGCGTGAAATTCGGCTCGGCGGCAGCATAGTCGAGCCCGGCGGCGGCGCTTTGCAGGCGGTGAAAGGCGCGCGCGTCATTGACGAACGGCGTCATAACCTGCGGCCTTTGGGCAAAGCCGAACAGCGCCACCTTGTCCCGACCTTTCAGTGCGACATAGGAGCAAGTGAGCGCGGCGGTAACCGCACGGTCAATCCGGGGCAGGCCGTCAACCGGTTCGCACATGGCCTGACCGCAATCAAACGCAAAGACGATCTGATTGTCGCGCTCGCTTTCATTTTCGCGGGCATAAAGGTGATTGTGCCGCGCGCTGGCCTTCCAGTCGATCCGGCGGCGGTCCATGCCAGCTTCATATTCAGACAGCGCTTCGAATTGAGTGCCTTCGCCGCGAATGCGCCGGGCGATCAGGCCAGTCTGGGCGTCGCGCATAAAGGTCTGCAATTCTTTTGACCGGACCGGCGACAGGTCGGGCCAGATGCGCACGGCGGTATCCAGAGCCAGCTTGGCATGCCGCGCACCAAGCCCCAGTGGGCCGTTCCAGCGCAGCCACGCGCGGGTGATGGCTGCGGTGCCTCGGCGTTCTGGATGCAAGTCAACCCAGCCTTCGTGTAGGCCAGTCTCGGGCGAACGTTTGACGGACAGAGTCGCGCGTCCGCTGGGCGCCAGCCTGGGGTCACATTCGAAAGCGCCTTCGGCGTTGCGCGCGGTGCGACCGGTAAGGCGAGCGAAGATTGCGATCCGTGTCGGCTGGCCGACCTCGGTATCGGCGGGAGCGTCAATGCCCCAGCTTTCCACTCCCCTGGCCAGCATGCCGTCGATCAGGATCAGCGCGATCATCGCAGCTGCGGCCACGGGCGCGATGATCCAGAGCGCAGGCGAAACAGCGCCGATTACCAGTGCAATCGGCGCAAAAGCGGCCATCAGCCAGGCCGACCGCGCCGTTGGGATAAGGGGCAGGTTCAGCGCCATGCGGGATCAGCGCGGTGCCTGCGTGCTTTCGATCATCTCCGCGACCAAGGCCTCGATATCGCGCCCTTCGATCTCGGCGGCAGGGCTGAGCGAGAGCCGGTGACGCAGCACTGGCACGGCCAGCGCTTTCACATCGTCGGGAATCACATAGGCGCGCCCGTCCAGCGCGGCGCGCGCGCGCGCTGCTCCGGCCAGCATCACTGCTGCGCGCGGCGAGGCCCCGACAGCAAGTTCGGCATGATCGCGCGTCGCGCGAACCAGCCGCACGACATAATTGGTGATCTCTTCGGCGCAGGTGACATGCGCCAGCGCCGCGCTGGCTGCGCTGAGCATGGCGGCATTGGCGACTGAAGCTACCCCCAGATCCGCCGGGCGCTGCGGCCCCTGCCGTGATCCGTAGCTGGCGACGATCCGCGCCTCTTCGGGTTCGCTGGGGTAGGGGACCAGCAGTTTGAACAGAAACCGGTCAAGCTGGGCCTCTGGTAGCGGATAGACACCTTGATTCTCAATCGGGTTCTGCGTCGCCACCACCATGAATCGCGGCGGCAATTGGTGCGTTTCCCCGTCCAGCGTCACCCGGCGTTCCTGCATTGCTTCGAGCAGTGCAGCCTGCGTTTTGGGCGGCGTGCGGTTGATTTCATCGCCAAGCAGCAGCTCGCAAAAGATCGGCCCGCGGGTCAGGGTGAACTGGCTGGTCTGGAAATTAAACAGGTTTGAGCCCAGAATATCGCCGGGCAGCAAGTCCGGGGTGAATTGGATACGCCCGAAATCGAGACCAAGAGCCGTAGCAAAGGATTGCGCGAGAAAAGTCTTGGCGGTGCCCGGCGGCCCTTCGAGCAGGACGTGTCCCTGACTGACCAGAGCGACCAGCAGCAGATCGATCATCGCGTCCTGGCCAACGATGGCTTTGCCCACTTCGGCGCGGATTGCGCCCGCGAGGTTACGCACTTCGTCCAGCGTCATGGCCGAAGCTGCCCGCGTTTCGGTGCCGGGAGCGGGGTGGGTCGGGTCGGTGGTCATCTGGCGATCTTCCCTGTTAATGCGTTGAGCGCCTGTGCGGCGCGCAATATCTCGTTCGGTTTGCTGGCCAACCGCAGCCGGTCAGCTAGGCTTGAAAAAGGTTCTTCGCTGGGCAGCCGCTGGCGAAGCGCGCTATCGATGGCCTCTGCATCGGGCTTTGCAATGCCGAGCGCCCGGCCCAATCGGCGCTCTATCAGCGCGACATAGGGTTCGGCCAGCAGCCCCAGCCGCCGCGCGCGCACGATCAAACCAGCGCCGTTGCTGACCAGTCGCCGTTTACCAAAGGCGATTTCCGGCGCGCTTGCCGCAACAGGGCCAAACCGCAGGAACGCCCGCCAGCCAACGATCAACAGTGCCAAGATCAGGCAAATTGTCGCGGCAAGGAACGGCGGCCTAAACGCCAGCGTCAGCAAGTTGACCGTATCGCCATAGCCATTCTGGGTCAGGTCAAACGTGACCTTCTCAAGATCGCTGTAGCCCGCCTCTCGCACCAGCGCGAGCGCCGCAGCGGCGCGCTCAGGATCGGCCAGCCCGTAATTGTTCATCAGATCCGGTTCGAGCACGAACATTGTCCAATGCGAATTTTCATAATAATCGCTGCCTTCTTCGCCAACCACGTTAAGCGCCAGAACATGTCCAGCGGCGTCGGTGATGTAGGGATCGTGCGCGGAGTCCGGTTCTGCGTAAGTTATCGTGCGGGTAGGCAATTCGCCAGAAAATCCAAGCCCTTCCCACGCAGGCGCTTCATCTTCTGCCAATTCTTCGAGCTTGTGTTCAAAAGCAAACGGCGCAGGTAGTTCCTTGGTCCAGTCTACGGGATCTGACCCGATCAGTTCGACCCAGTCGCTTTGCACTCTTTCGGCGTCTTCTTCTGCCACTTCACCTTCTGGCTTTGTGGCTGACCATTTGGGCAGAATTACCAGAGTCGGGCCAAGATAGGCCCGGTTTTCCAGCAATTCGGCGAATTCGGCTGCATCGGTAAAGGGCGGCGGGGTGAGGATCAGAAGGTCGGTCGTCTCCAGCCCCTCGCGCCCCCGCGAAAGCTCGACATCAAAGCCTTCGCTTTCCAGCAATTCTGCGAGAGCGGCATAGCCGTTCAGGCCGTTGGCATAGGCATGGGCTGGACCGGCACCGCCCCGCCCGCCTGTGTCGCCGATGCCGATAAAATACAGCATGGCAACAAAGGCCGTGAAACCGACCAGCACCACCGATAGCACCGCACCTCTGCTGAACGGCGAAGCGCCGCGCATTTGCCCCTCTGCCGCACTCATGCCGCCTTACCCCGTCCATCGATCCGGGCGAGCGCGAAACTGGCATAGGCCGACCGCGCCGCATCCCAATCGCTGCGATCGAGCGTCCGCAGGGCGAACAGGCTGCGCTCCACCCGCTGTGAGATCGCGGTAAAGGCCGCGCGCGCCGCTTCGGAAAGTGCGGGCAGCGCCGCCAATTCGCGTGCGGTGCTGGACGGTTCGACCCAGTCAGGCCGCGCCGCTGCAATTTGCGTCACGCTGCGCTGAAGCAGCAGATGTGTCGCTTCATCGAAACGCCCCTCGGCGGCAAGACGGTCAGCATCTTCGAGCAGCGCAATGCTTTCCTGCCTATCAGGCTGCCATTCTGGCTCGGCTTCGGCGTTTTCCCTTCTGCCAAGCTTGCCCGCCAGCGGACCAAATGTGCGCAGCAGCAGATAAAGCACAAACACCGCCAGTAACCCCAGAACCACCCATTGCAGCACTGGCCATGACGAACCGATAAACTGACCAACCGGAGCGAACAAATCGGCAAGAAACTGAAAGAACGCGATCAAGACCTGATCAAACCAGCCTGGTTCGGGCGGGTCGGGCGGGTTGATCTGGATTTCATCGAACTGAATATCAGAGTTTTCACGCAGCTCGCGCCAGCTTTCCGGCACGCCAGCCACAGCCGAGCCATCGGCTGGCAGAACGTTGCCGGGCGCCCCTGAATCTGCAGGAATGGTCTGCACAGCGTTCGTCATGCGGAACTGTTCGTGGCACGGCGCAGTGCGCGGTGCAACCGGCATTGTCGGGGTCAGGCACAGTTCTGGCAGAAAACCCGCGCTAGCCGCGCTTTCTGCCCTGCCGATACGTGCCGAGCACGCGCAATTCCTTGGAATGGAAAGCACATTCCTCCAGCGCGCGGTCGACCGCCGGATCACCGGGAACACCGATAATATCGGCATAAAACCGTGTGGCGGCAAAACTGGTGCCGTGCTGATAGCTTTCCAGCTTGGTCATGTTGACCCCGTTCGTAGCAAAGCCGCCCATCGCCTTGTAAAGAGCGGCGGGGATGTTTTTCACCTCGAACACGAAAGTGGTCATCGCCGGCACATCGGGATCGACTTGCAGGAACGCCGGCTGGTCCGCCAGAATCACGAAACGTGTCATGTTGTCATCGCTGTCCTCGACATTGCGTTCGGCAATGTCGAGGCCGTAAAGTTCGGCCGCGATGGCTGGTGCAATTGCGGCCAGTTTGGGATCGCCGCGCTCTGCGACAAATGCGGCAGCGCCAGCGGTATCGGCATAGCTCAGCGGTATAATGCCCCGTTCGCGCAGGAAAATCCGCGATTGGCCGAGCGCTTGCGGATGGCTGTAGGCGGCCTCGAACGGGCCCTTGCCAATTCCCATAAGCGCATGATGGATCGGCATGAAATATTCGCCAACAATAGTGAGGCCGCTTTCGGGCAGCAGGAAATGGATGTCTGCAACCCGCCCGTGCTGGGAATTTTCAATCGGAATGATCGCCTGCCCTGCGCGTCCATCCTTCACCGCTTCGAGCGCGTCTTCAAAGCTGAAGCACGGTAGCGGCAGCGCATCGGGGCGCGCTTCGATTGCGGCACGGTGCGAATTTGCACCGGGTGACCCCTGAAACGCAATTGCACGTGGAGGATCGCAACTTGCAGCTTTGCGCAAGGCATCGACTAGGGCTAAGGCTGGTCCAGGAAAACTGTGCATGGTTGACAGCCTGCTAGAACCCGGATGCATTCGCGGCAAGTGTGCGATTGGGCGGGAACAGCAAGGGTTGCAATTAGTGCACCGTTTGATGATGCGTTTCGCCTTGCGCGGGCATGTGGGCGGCATTATGGGGGCGCCGGGATGACAGACAAAACCACCAGTGAAGCTACGCCAGACACCGAAACGGGATCGGGCGACCTGTTCAACACCGCAGCGGGCTGGGTGTTGTTCGCCGCCGGGCTTGGCCTGGGCCTCTCGATTTTGAGCGGCAAATATTTCCACGGCACCGATCCGCAACGGCCAGAGCAATTGGGCTATGTGATCGAAGGCGTCGAGGAAGAGGGCGGCGGCGCGGCCGAAATGACCATGGCCGAAGCGCTCAACATGGACACGGTGGATGTTTCCAAGGGTGAAAAAGTCTTCGCCAAATGCTCCGCCTGTCATACGATCGAACAGGGCGGAGCAAACGGGGTTGGCCCGAACCTTTACGGCGTAATGGGTCAGCCGATTGGCAAACATGTGCCGGGCTATGCCTACAGTTCCGCAATGGCCAGCTTTGGCGGGACCTGGGGCTGGGACGAAATGAACGATTGGCTCAACAATCCGCGCGGATATATCGACGGCACCAAGATGGGCTTTGCCGGACTTTCCAGCATCGAAGATCGCGCCGCTGTGGCGCTGTATATGAATTCGATGGGATCGAACCTCGAGGTGCCCTCTTTCGTTGCCGATGTCGCTGCCGGTGATGATGCCGCAGCAGCGGGTGCCGAAGCAGTTCCTGCAGCAGGCGATGCCGCCGCCGATGGGGGTGCGCAGGAAGCCCCGGCAGCCGAATAAATCCCTTCCGGGTGCGGCGCTTTACCCGCTGCGTCCCTTGAACCCCTGAGCCACGACATACCATTCCGATGAGCCCTTGCGGCTGGCCGGAGGTTTGGCGTGTTTGACGCTGGTGAAATGCTGTTTGAGCAGACTCAGCAATTCGGTGTCGGTGCCGCCCGCCAGCACCTTGGCGACAAACGCCCCGCCTTTTTCCAATGTTTCGGTGGCAAACCAAGCGCCTGCCTCCACCAGAGCCATGGTGCGCAGATGATCGGTCTGTTTATGGCCCACGGTGTTGGCAGCCATATCGGACAGGATGAGGTCGGGCGTCCCACCCAGCGCGTCTTGCAGCGCAGCAGGCGCGGCATCGTCCATGAAATCCATCTCGAATATGGTAACGCCTTCGATCGGTTCGGTCGGCAGTAAGTCAATGCCAACCACGGCGGCTTTGGGCACTTTGGCGCGCACCACCTGACTCCATCCGCCCGGAGCGATGCCCAGATCGATGATCCGCTTAGCACCGCGCAGCAGGGTAAAGCGCTCATCGAGTTCCAGCAGTTTGTACGCGGCGCGGCTGCGATAGCCGTCGGCCTTGGCCTGCCTCACATAAGGATCGTTTAGCTGCCGTTCCAGCCAGCGAACCTGCGATGCAGTGCGTTTCTTCGCCGACTTTACGCGGCGATCAGGGTTGCGGCCAGAACGGGTCATGCGCGCGGCCCGCTGACCTTGCTGGGGCCCTTGCCAGCGCGCAATTCCTGCAGCGCCTTGAGACTGCGCTCGCTTTGCCTTTCGGCCGCCATCAGGCTGCGCAATATGCCTTCGCGGATGCCCCGGTCGGCGACGCCCAGCCGGTCCGCTGGCCACAGGTCGAGGATCGATTCGAGAATGGCGCAGCCAGCGACCACCAGATCCGCTCGGTCTTGCCCGATGCACGGAAGCTCGCTGCGTTGCGCCTGCGACAGGCCGGACAATTCGGCACTGATCGACCGCATGGCATGCGCAGGCACGATCAGCCCATCGACAGCCTTTCGGTCATAATAGGGCAACTCCAGATGCAGGCTGGCGAGCGTCGTTACTGTGCCGCTGGTTCCCAGCAGCCGGATGTCGTCGCATTTCGCAGCCTCGGCGATGCGCTGTGCAAATGGGGTGAAACTTTCGGACACTACCTTGCGCATTCGGTCATAACGGTGGAGCAGCGCATCGCGGCCATCGCCGCTGCTTTCAACCGTATCGGTCAGCGAGACGACGCCCCAGGGCACGCTTTGCCAATCGATGATGCGCGGAATCTTGCCGCCCGGCTCCAGCAACACCAGTTCGGTCGAACCGCCGCCAATGTCAAAAATGACCGCCGGTCCGTCACCCTGTTCGAGCAGGATGTGGCAGCCCAGCACGGCCAGCCGGGCCTCTTCTTCGGCACTGATAATGTCGAGCACGATGCCGGTTTCGCGCCGTACCCTCTCGATAAACTCGGCGCCGTTGACCGCGCGTCTGCAAGCCTCGGTGGCGACAGAGCGGGCGAGGCGGACATTGCGGCGGCGCAGTTTTTCTGCACAGATCATTAGCGCGCCAAGTGCGCGGTCCATAGCCCGGTCCGACAGGCGGCCCGTAGTGGCGAGCCCTTCGCCCAGCTTTACGACCCGACTGAACGCGTCAATGACTGTGAAATCCTTTCCCGAAGGACGTGCAATCAGCAGACGGCAATTGTTGGTGCCCAGATCGAGCGCCGCATAGGCTTCGCCTTTACGCGCAGCCGAACCAGGCGGGATCGAGCCTGCGCGAACTGCGCCTGCACAGGAAGGGCCGGATCGTTTGCCTGGCTGGCGGGGGCGCTTGTAGCGGAAATCGGCTACCTTGCCGGACTTGCCGCCCCGTCTTGTGCCAGCTTTTCTGTCTTCGTCCGGCGGAAGTGTATCCGCCATAATCCATTCTTTCATACCACTGACGCGCATCTGGCACCAGCACCTGAAGACCGTGCTAACATCGCGCCATCGCAAGAGCAAGCAAGCACAGCCTTGACCGCAGCATCGCGCAAAACTAGGAGGCGCGTCTTGCGCGCAGGAACAGCGATTCCTGTCCGCGCCCTGATGCCCCGTCGTCTAATGGTAAGACTACGGACTCTGACTCCGTCAATTGAGGTTCGAATCCTCACGGGGCATCCATTCGCATACCCGCACGTCCCGTCTTGCCCGTGCCATCCGGCACGACTAGGGCCTGCGGCATGACAGACAAGCACCCCGATCACGAACTTTCCGACCGCAAATTCTATCGTGCGGGTGAGGAAAGCCGTTTTGCCGACCAATCGCCCGAACGCACGCCGCAGACCCAACATCCCGCCTATAAGCTGGCGTTTCGGGATCACGATTTTCTGCTCCGCGACGAATTGCGCCCGGTGCGGTTTCAGCTTGAGCTGCTCAAGCCTGAAATGCTGCTCGACGAAGCGCGCGTCGGATCGACCCTGGTGATGTATGGCTCGGCGCGCATCCCGTCTCCGGAACAGGCGCAGGCACGGATCGATGCGGCCAAGGGCGGCGATGAATATGAGCAAAAGGTAGCTGCCAATCTCGCTGCCAAGGCCAAGTATTATCATGAGGCCTACAAGCTCGCGCGACTGGTGTCCGAAAAGGCGATCATCGAAGATGGCAAGCGCCAGTTCGTCGTCACCACCGGCGGCGGCCCTTCGATCATGGAGGCCGGCAATCGCGGGGCGAGCGATGCGGGCAGCGAATCGATTGGCCTTAACATCGTCCTCCCGCACGAACAGGCACCCAACACCTATGTCACCCCCTATCTCAGTCTGAATTTCCATTACTTTGCGCTGCGCAAGATGCATTTCCTGCTGCGCGCGCGCGCGGTGGCGGTGTTCCCTGGCGGGTTCGGCACCTTTGACGAATTCTTCGAGCTGTTGACGCTGATCCAGACCGGCAAGATGAAGCCGATGCCGATCCTGCTGTTTGGCAAGGATTTCTGGACCCGCGTGGTCGATTTCGACGCGCTGGCTGAGGAAGGGACGATTGCCAAACGCGATCTCGACCTGTTCCAATGGTGCGAGACCGCGGATGAAGCCTGGGCCTGCATCGCTGCGTTCTACGAGTTGGAAGCCTAGACCTGCCTTGCACTGGACAGCTGCGCGTCGCACTGCCTGACACACTTGGCACACTGTCCAGAGGGTGAAACTCAATCCGGTGTGAGCAGGCTCGGCGGCGGTCTGAAAGCAGTGCAGGGCAAAGGGCGGCTAAGAATTCCATCGCCTCACCCTGCCCCGGCGCGGACCCTGTAGGAAAGCGAATTCGCCGGTCCCGCTCAGCTTAGCGAGCGCACCGCCTGATGCCCCAAGGGGCCGTTGCCCGCGCCATAGCCCGGCGCTTCCTCAATCGCGCGCAGCACAAAATTACGCCCCAGCCGCACCGCATGTTCGAGCGGCTGGCCATGCCCCATCAACGTCGCAATCGCAGAGGACAGCGTGCAGCCGGTCCCATGCGTGTGCGGCGTGTCGATCCGCGCATGGTCGAATTGCAGCGCGCGCTCGGCCCCGTCGGTGCCCGGCTGGATCAGCACATCAATGATCCGCGCATCTTCGGTATGCCCGCCCTTGGCCAAGACCGCCGCGCCGGTGCTGGCGCTCAATTCCTCGGCGGCTTCGGCCATTTCGCGCGTGGTTGAAAGATTGCGGCCCAGCAAATGGCCAAGCTCGGGCAGGTTGGGGGTGATCAGGCTGGCCAGCGGGAACAGAGTATCGCGCATCGCCGCAATCGCGCCCGGATCGATCAAGGCCGCACCGCTGGTTGAAATCATCACCGGGTCGAGGATGATCGGCGCACGCACCCCGGTCAGCGCACGGGCAACATGCGCGATAATCTCGGCATCGTGGAGCATCCCGATCTTGATCGCATCGACGCCGATGTCGTCGATACACGAAGCAATCTGCTGCGCCACCACGTCCCCAGACATCGGTGCAATCGCCTGAACCCCCACGGTGTTTTGCGCGGTGACGGTGGTGATCGCGGTCATCGCAAAGCCGCCCAGCATGGTGATGGTCTTGATATCCGCCTGAATCCCTGCCCCGCCGGAACTGTCCGACCCTGCGATGCTGAGGATGCGTGGAGGGATGCGAGGAGAAGGAGCGGTGTTCATGGAACGCGCCATAGCAAGTCCGGCGGCGGTGCGGGATGGCTTTTTAGGGAAAGTAGCCAAATGACCGCTCTCCTGTCTGACGCATCTGCGGTGAACGGGTAACGAGGGGGTCAAGCACCTGTCTCAAGCGACATCAGCAGCTTTGACAGGAGGTCAGCCAGCGTTTCCCGTTCGGCTGGGTCCAGTGCCGCAAGCAATTCCAGTTCGACCGCCATATCCTCGGCAAAGGCCAGATCGATAATGCTTTGGCCCTTGTCGGTAAGTCGCACCAGCATGCTGCGCTTGTCTTGCGCGCAAGCAACACGCTCGATCAGCCCTGCGCTCTCAAGCCGCCGCAGCCGGTCGGTCAATCCTCCGGAAGATATCATCAATGCTTGGTAAAGCTCGGTCGGACGAACCGCATCGGCATTGGAGCGCCGCAGCGTGGCGAGCACGTCAAACTCTCCGGCATCCACCCCGCGGCGCGCTAAAACGCCTTCGATCGGTGGGCGCGATAGCAGCGTCAGCCGCCGGGCCCGGCCAAGAATTTCCATCCCATCGAGCGGTATATCGGGCGTGACGGCGCGGCGCTGCGCGACCAATCTGGCAACATGATCGCGGCGTTCGTGCTTGTGCTTGCTCACCTGCTTTTCCTTTCAGGCTGAAAACCCAGACGAGTGCATCGGCCAAAACTATCTTGACATCAAGGCAATTGAATATATCTTGGTATCAAGATAAATGGAGATTGCTATGCCTGACCATACGTCAAATCCGATCGACGCGGACAAGCAGCCATGGATGCCGCTAAGCGATGGAATTTCCACGCGCCCGCTGCGCTTTGCCGGTGATGAGCGGACCCAGCTTCTGAAGGTCGCGCCCGGAATTAGCGTCGGCCTGCATAGCCATGGCGGGTTCGTCCATGCCTACAATGTGTCAGGATCGCGCAAACTGGGGACCGGCGAAATTGCCGGGCCGGGCTGTTATGTATTTGAGCCGAGCGGCAATCGCGACTGTTGGGAATGCGTGGACGAGGAGCCGGTCGTTATCTTCATCCACATGTCCGGCGCGCTAACAAGTTTGGACGAAAGCGGGCGCGCAACCGGTAGCATGACCACCGAAGACCTGCGCCGTCGCTATCTCGCGTGGTGCGATCAGGAAGGAATTGAACCGGTCGCGCTGGGCGCAGTCTGACTAAAAGCTAGTGATCCGTAAACAGGTCGTTACCGTAATTTCCGCTCCCCGCTGGGCGGGAACCAATTGCGTAGCGGCTTTCTCCACTTTGGGCCTTGTGGTAAGGACTTTGCAAGATTGAGGGAAAGACAATGAGTGTCGTCACACGGCGTCAGGCCATTGGCAGTGCAGCACTATCGGCCACGGTGTTTTGCGCGGTGACGGTGGTGATCGCGGTCATCGCATAGCCGCCGAGCATGGTGATCGTCTTGATATCCGCCTGAATCCCCGCCCCGCCGGAGCTGTCGGACCCGGCGATGCTGAGGATGCGTGGTGGGAAGCGAGGAGAAGGAGCGGTGTTCATGGAACGCGCCATAGCAAGTCCGGCGGCGGTGCGGGATGATTTTTGCAGAGGTGGCGGTGATTGGCGGCTGTTGGCGGCGCAGTTTAGGGAGGGATTATGGCGGAATGTAGGCGGATAGCTACCTGTCCGCTATTAGAATGCAATAAGGCGGGAGATGACATTCAAATGTGCAGCCAAATAGTGCAGCAACGCGTCCAGCCCAAGTTATACACCGAGCGTCAGTGGCGCCAGAATTCAGAGTAATCTTGGCGACAACTTGAGCAAGATGGGCATTGCGCTTTTGAGCTTTGCGGAACGTTGCGAGCAGTGACAGATATTTGCGACCGCAAGACATAGGCCTTGCGCCGCAATGCAGCTTCAATTATAGTTAGGCATTGCTATGAATATAGGGGGGCAGGATGAAGAAATTTTTTGCGCTTTTAACAATTGTCTCTTTGTTCTGCACGCAAGATGTGTTCGCACAAAGCTCTGATCCGATTGCGGAGCGCATGGCGATTTGTAGGTCGCAACTGATTACAACGACCGATAGCTATACTAGCGATAGATTGACCCTACTTGCTATGGGGCCTATATACCTGTTTGACCCAACGCGGGAATCCGTCAGAATAGCCGGATGGCGGGAAGCGATTCGGACATAACAAAGATTTGGCTCGAAGCTGCAAAGCGGCAGCAAGAGCGCATCGAGGCTGAAGCTGTAGATTTTGAGTTTCCTGATTGGACGCAGGTATCGGCAGAAACCTATGCGACCGCCGTTGCGCCCAAAGAGGCGCTAGACAGGTTTCCCTTCGACACTGATCTTGCGATCACACAACTCCAGCGCGAACTTCAATACGATCGTGTTCAAGCGGTCTGCCATGAGGCAATGATTTTCGATGAGGGCAAAGGCTTTAGGCTTCCCTACGCCCTTCTCCACAATTGGCATTGGTGGCAGCAGATGCCGCGTTCCGACAACGATTTCTGGACGACTGGCTATCTTGAAATTGCAGTTCCCAAAAAGATTGGGGGCATGAGTTTCGAGGCGCGTGGGCGCATCCGATATTTTGGTGTCCGGTTCTGGCCTGACGGCCTGCCTGGTGGTGTCGATAATCCTGTTGCCAGCGGCAACGACAATTCGTCCGATGCATCCCTACCACCATTGCCTACGGCGGAAGCTGAGCGCGTTGCTAAGGCCTTGCTCGACCACTGGGGCAAAACACTCACCGAGAAGCGTGCCGTAGAACTCGCGAGGGGCATGTGCCCTGAAAACCGCGTGTCTCGTGACGGATTTCTCGAAACATTCCGTGCAATTCGGGGGCCGAAAATGCCCGGAAAACAGCCATCAACCGGGAAATAGCCGTGTGATTCCAGTTTGATTGGCCGTGTAATTGCCGCGCGAATTGACCGCGTAATTCTGGCGCTTCAACCTCCATCGTAACCCGGAAAGCTGGGCAACCGATGGAGCTAAGCATGGACCCCTGATCTAACCAGAAACGCAAAACGCCGCCCCGAAGGGCGGCGTCCATGCCGGTGCCGAAGCGACCGATTACTAGCCCTGATTGAATCGCACCATTTGGCCCCGGATGCAAGCCACATCATGCGATGGAGGGACCGATGGTCTATATCCAAGCGTATTATCGCATCCGCTTCGGACGTATCGAACACGTCCGCGCGCACTTCCGCACCAAGTAGCTAGCCTTTTGGCTTCGACTTTTTCGCAACACCTGGCCCCCGCTTCGGCGGGGTCTTTGTCTTATCGAGCCTGCGTTTCAATTCAACCGGATCGGTCTGCATGAACCGCGCCAGCGCTTCGTCCGGGTCCATATCCAGATGCAGGGGCCGTTCGCGCTTTTCTCCATTCGTCACGCGATCAGGTCCTTGTAGGTGAGCCTGCCAGCGGTTTGCGAAAGCAGCGCGTTGACACGCTCGCCTTCGTCCATTTCTCGCAGGTTGAAGCGCCAAGTCATTTCACCAAGGTAGCGACTAAAGTGCTTTGGCGAAAGGTAATGGTGGGTGCCGATAATCTGGCGCTTGAACAGCGCCCAAACGCTCTCGATGCCATTGCTGTGTAGAATGTAATGCCGCACATATTCCCCGGCAGAGTGATTGACCCGGTGATGGCTATAATCGCGCGCCAGCCCGACGAATGAACCATGCTCGTCGGTCATCAAGTTGGAACCCGGTTCGACGTGTTCGCGAATTACGGACTGCACGTCCTTTGCGCCCATGCTCGGCGTGATCGCGGTGCGCAGTTCGCCGCCGCGTTCGAGCACACCAAGCACAGCGATCTTGCCCTTGCCGCCCTGCTTGCCGCCAGTGCGCTGCCAAGCGTGCTTGTTCTTCTCTTTGCCGCCGACAAACGTTTCGTCAGCTTCGACCTCGCCTTTCAGAGTGCGATTGAAGGACTGTGTGCGGATCGCTTCGCGCAAGCGCTGGGTGACGAACCACGCTGACTTTTGCGTGACGCCAATGTCTTTCGCCAGTTGGGTGCTGGCGATGCCCTTTTTGTGGCTCGTGATAAGCCAGATCGCCAGCAGCCATTTGCGCAGCGGCAACTTGCTGTCCTCAAAAATCGTTCCGACGCGGATCGAAAAGCGCTTGCGACAAGCGCCGCACTTGTGGTTGCGACCGTCCGAAAAGTGATAAACGCGGGTCGAAAGGCAGTGCGGGCAAAATGCGCCATTCTTCCATCTAATCGCGGTGAAGTGGTCAATCGCCGCCTGTTCGTCGGGGATGGCTTCCATCATCTGGATCAGGCTGTTGAAGGTCTTGAGCATCGCGGTTTCCCTTGCTTATGCACGCCTTATAGGTGTTTATTGAACCCACGTCAATGGGTCACACAAGTATATAGGCCCCCTTGCTATTTTCACGTCAGCCCTAGCGCGGTCGAGTAGCGACTCTGAAATTCGTAGAAATCTAATTGCTTTTGCGAATGGTGGTTTTTTTGATGGAACACTAAGTGGAGCCAGAAAGAAGCAAAGCGAACTACAGCAATCCTTGAGTCTGACAATGTCAGATAGCGAGTCAATTTCTATTGTAAATTAGCGTGTTTCAGATGTGTCTATTACTGGGTTTAATGAGTGCGTAGGTCAAGTTCTAAATCAGTCTGGCGTGCATATCATTGCAAGTCCTGTTGACGAATTTACAAGCGCGATAAAGGTCGATTATGTTGCAATCGCAGGGGTCGAAGGTCCGCTTAGCTTCAGAGTTAGATCTAACGGGATCACTGCCTCTATGCCTACGGGAGTGCCCGATAGCGGTGGGCCCATAAGTTTTGATCTAGTAAGGACAAATCCCGCGCGACCGTTAAGAGTGATAGTCGATTTGGTGAAAGGAACCGGGCCCGCACAGACGGTGGTAAGGACAGTCGAGGCAACCATCGCCGTTCAAGTGGGCTTCGAAACCGTTACCGAGAGCCTTGGAGAAATTGACTCTGATGTTTCACTTGCTCGATGTGGAGGCCCTGGCGGATGGTATCCGAGAAACGAAGCTTATGGACCCGAAGTTTCGATTGTGGCGGGCGAACCCAATGTATCTCTCGAGAATGTGAGGCTCGTAAGCCTCGATTATTTGCCCAATCTTGATGGACGTTCTTGGCTTCCGGGCGCGGCCGGTTCGCGTATGGAATTCATACCGGGACAAACATCAAACTACGTAGCGGCGCGAGCTTACTGCCACGTCAACGATGGGAGATATTTGCATAACGTTCGAGGCTTGATCCGAGCGAATCGCGTTAGGACTACTGTGAGGAGGCTTGTTCCTGCTGATAGTGGCACGGTACCTCTGACCGATTTTGTATTGCCAGGTCCTGCAGGCTCAAGCTAGACCTAGAGGAACCGCTTCGAGCAATGATCGCCGCAAAACCAAACTTGGTCGGTCAGGATGACGATCTCGAATGGATATCAACGATCGGTGCCAACCCTGTCGCTATCCCTGTCCAATTAACCGGGTCCGGGGCCGTTTCTAGACAGTTTGCCCGTGATTGAAGAAGCACGCTAAACTACAATTTCACCGTCTCGGGCCAGGCTCGGAGCGACCGAAAGGCGGAAGACTCCTTCCGCCTCGCTACTTAAACTTCTGCTCTTCGCTCGGCGGGAACTTCGCGTGCAGCTTGGTCGCTCGCGTGGGCCGGTCCATCAATTCGCCGCTGCAATTGGGGCAAACATCGTCGAGCGCTTCGGCGCATTCGGCGCAGAAGGTGCATTCGAAGCTGCAGATGAACGCGCCGGGGGCCTCGGCGGGCAAATCACTGCCGCAGCGTTCGCAATCGGGGCGCATTTCGAGCATCGTTGAATTTCCTGACAGGGTGAACGGAACCGAAGTCTAAACCGCCGCCTGCACCGCATCGCAAATCCGGTCAACCACATCGGCGACCTGCGCGGCGTCGTCGCCTTCGGCCATCACCCGGATCACCGGCTCGGTGCCGGAGGGGCGGATGACGAGGCGGCCTTTGCCTTCGAGTTCCTTTTCTGCCGCAGCGATCACCGCCTTGACCGCCGCATTTTCAAGCGGCGCGCCGCCTTGATAGCGGACATTCTTGAGCAATTGCGGCACCGGGTCGAACAAATGCAGGATTTCGCTGGCGGGTTTTCCCGAACGCACCAGGCTGGTGAGCACTCGCAGCGCCGCGACCGAGCCATCGCCGGTGGTGGCATGGTCGAGCAGGATCATATGCCCCGATTGTTCGCCGCCGACGTTGAAGCCGCCTTCCTTCATCCGTTCCAGCACATAGCGGTCGCCAACCTTGGTCCGTTCCAGCGTCAGGCCAAGCCCGGCGAAATAGCGTTCGAGGCCGAGGTTCGACATCACCGTGGCGACTACGCCGCCGCCGCGCAGCGCGCCCTTTTCGTGCATCCGTGTGGCGATCAGCGCCATGATCTGGTCGCCGTCCACCTTGGCGCCTTTTTCATCGACCACGATCAACCGGTCGGCATCGCCGTCAAGCGCTATGCCGATATCCGCGCCTTCCTCGACCACTTTGGCTTGCAACGCTTCAATCGCGGTCGATCCGACACCGTCATTGATGTTGGTGCCGTTGGGATTGACGCCCAAAGTGATGACTTCCGCCCCCAATTCCCAGATCGCCGAGGGCGCGACCTGATAGGCCGCGCCATGCGCGCAATCGACCACCACTTTGAGGCTGTCGAAGCGCACTTCGCTGGCCACCGATTGTTTGAGCGCATGGATATAGCGCCCGCGCGCATCCTCGATCCGGCGGGCGCGCCCGATCCCTTCGGGCATGGCGAGCTGCGGTTCGCCCTCCAGCAGCGCCTCGATCTCGGCCTCGGCCTCATCCGACAATTTGAAGCCATCGGGGCCGAACAGCTTGATCCCGTTGTCGGGATAGAGATTGTGGCTGGCGGAAATCATCACGCCAAGGTCGGCGCGCATTTCGCGGGTCAGCAGCGCGATTGCCGGGGTGGGCAGCGGACCGGTCATGATGACATCCATGCCGACACTGGTGAACCCGGCGACCAAAGCGCTTTCCATCATATAGCCCGAAAGCCGCGTATCCTTGCCGATCACCACCCGGTGGCGGTGGCCGCCGCGCAGGAAGTAATTGCCCGCCGCCTGTCCGACCCGCATCGCGGTTGCCGCTGTCATGACGCCCGAATTGGTGCGGCCTCGTATCCCGTCCGTGCCGAAGAACTTGCGTGTCATGCCTTTTTCAAACCTCGTGAATGTCTGCGACCATTTGTCAGGCGCTTCTGGCGCGGTTATCGCCGGAAGGGAAGGGCCAAGGGTCAGGCTGAGCCCCGGCAAAGGAAACCGCATTGGTGAACGATTCTGGAAAGAGTGACGCGGGCGGGTTTGAACTGGTGGCGATCAGGCTGCCGGTGGTTGCAACCTTTGCCGCGCTGATCGCCGGGCTGGGGCTGGGCGCGGCCATATCGGGCTTTGGGCTGCCCGACTGGCTGATCGAAGGCGCGGCGCTGATCGGCACCATCTGGCTGCGCGCCTTGCAGATGACGATCATTCCGCTGGTTGCCGGATTGCTGGTGCTGGGCTGCGCGCAAATGGTGCAGGCGGCGCGCGCGGGCGCGGCTGCGCGGCGGTTCCTGATGCTGGTGTTTGCCGTGTTGATCGCGGGCGGTGTGTTCACCGCAGTCATGTTGCCTTTGGTGCTGAGCATTGCTCCAATCCCCGCGAGCGCCAGCGCTTTCCTCGCCGAAGTGCCACAGGGCGCGCAGGAAGTGCCGGACATTCTCGACTTTCTCGGTTCGCTGCTCGCGCCCAATATCATCGCGGCGGCGGCGGAAACCAATATGCTGCCGCTCACGATATTCTTTGCATTGTTTGCGACCGCGATCACGCGCCTGCCAAAGGGGCAGGGCGAGCGGATGCTGGGGTTCTTCCACGCGCTGGCCAACACGATGCTGCTGATTATCGGCTGGGTGCTGTGGCTGGCGCCGGTCGGCGTGCTGGCGCTGGCGTTTGGCGTGGGCCTGCGCGGCGGGGGCGGGGCGTTCGCGGCGCTGGCGCATTACATTCTGGTGGTCTCGGCGATGGGCGCGTTTGTCCTGCTGCTGGCTTATGCGCTGGCGTGGGTGTTGGGGGGAATCAACCCGCTGCGCTTTGCCGCCGCGCTGCTTCCTGCGCAGGCGGTGGCGGTGTCGACGCAAAGCTCGCTTGCCAGCCTGCCCGCGATGCTCGACAGCGCCAGCCGGTTGCAGCTGCGATCGAGCACCAGCGAATTCGTGCTGCCGCTGGCGGTGGCGGTGTTCCGCGCGACCAGTCCGGCGATGAATATGGCGGTCGCGCTGTATGTTGCGGCGCTGGCGGGGATTGAGATTACCCCGGCGCTGGCGATGGCCGGGATCATGGTCGCGCTGATCATCAGCGTGGGATCAGTCAGCCTGCCCGGATCGATCAGTTTCGTGGTTTCGATCGGCCCCATCGCGCTTGCCATGGGGGTTCCGATAGAGCCGTTGGTGCTGCTCGTCGCGGTGGAGATGCTGCCCGATATCATGCGCACGCTGGCCAATGTGACGATGAATGTTGCGGTGCTGAGCGCGGTTGACCGGAGTCAGGATTAACCGGTCAGACTGTCGTCTGGCGCGTGCTGCGCCGTATCGCCGGTGAACAGCGGCTCACCAAAGACAAAGCCGACGAGGTTGGGCCGGCCAATATGATCGAACAGCGCGGTCAGCGTCAGCAGGATCGGCACCGATAGCAACGCCCCCGGCACCCCCCAGATCCAGGTGAAATAAGACAGCGCGATCAGGATCATCACCGGGCTCATGGTGAACCGCGCGCCTAGGATCGACGGGGTCACGACATTGGCCTCCACCGTATGCAGCCCGACATAGGCCGCCGCCGGGATCAGGCCGAGCCACACTGTCTCCGCCGTGCCAATCCCGAACAGCGCCAGCAGCGCGGTCATCGCCAGCGGGCCAACATAGGGGATGAAATTGAGGATCATCGCCAGACCGCCCCACATGATCGGCGCATCCACGCCCAGCGCCCATGCGCCCAGCGCGACTGCCACGCCAATCCCGGCGTTGATAAGGCCGACCGTCATGATGTAGGCCGCGACCCGGTCCTGCACTTCGCGCATGACCCGCGCGGCCTTGACGCTGGATCCGAAACTGGCCCGGTCAAACAGCAAATGCCGCCGCATCCGCACCCGCGCCTCGATCATGAAAAACGCCATCAGGAACATAATCAGCACCTCCAGCAAAACGCTGGGCGTGGCAAAGGCGATTTCTTCGAGCAGGCTCGGCGTTGCCAATACGACCTCGCGCGCACCGGTGTCGCCCATGATCTGGGCCAATTCTTCATTGGCGACCGCGAGCCAGGCAAATTCATCGCGCAATTCGCCAAAGCGTTGACCCACCCGCCCGGCGATTTCGGGGATGGCGTCGAACAACGCCAGCGCCGGTTGCAGGATCAGCGCCAGCGCCAGCAGCAAAACTCCCAGAAACACCGCCAATGCGCCCAGCGAAGCCAGCACGTTAGGCAGGCCGAACCGCGCCAATCCATCGGCCAGCGGCGACAGCAGGATCGTCAGCAGTACCGCCGTCACCAGCGGCAGGAACACCACCGATCCGATCGACAGGACAAATGGCAGCGCCAGAAACAGCCCCAGACCCAGCAACAGGACCAACGCCGACATCAGCCGCAATTCCTGCTCCGCCAGCGCCGCTCGCCCCAACTGACGGGGAGCGCTATCGCCGGGCGATTGATTTTCGGGCATAGGTAGGTTCATGGTTGATCGCTGCGGTTGGGTTATCCGTTATTGCAGCGCAGCGAGGTTTCGCCAAGCGCCCCGCTGTCATAACACGGTTCACCCTTTGGCTGCAGCAATTCCTCTGCCCGCAGAAACCTCGTCCAGCTCTTCGAGAATCGCCCGATGCGCGGCGGCATCGCCAATCGAACGTTGCGGTATGTCGCCATCGGCCAGCATCGAATTGAGCGTGGCGCGCGCGCGCCCGACCCGGCTCTTGATCGTGCCGATAGCGCAGCCGCAGATTTCCGCTGCCTCTTCATAAGAGAACCCGCCAGCCCCCACCAGCAGCAAAGCCTCGCGCCGTTCGGGCGGCAGGGTCAGCAAAGCGCGGTGCATATCGGACAGGTGGATCGGTTCCTCCTGTTCTGCGGGCGCGGTCAGAATTCGTTCTGCCACGCCTTCATCATATTCACCGCGAAACCGGTTGCGGCGCATATCGGTGAGATAGGCGTTGCGCAGGATCACAAAGGTCCAGGCGCGCATCGAGGTGCCCGGTTCGAACCGGTCCTGCGCTGCCCACGCTTTCAGCATGGTTTCCTGCACCAGATCATCGGCCATGTCGGGGCGCCCGCACAGGCCCCGCGCAAAGGCGCGCAGATGCGGAATTACCGCGGTCAATTCCCGTTTGAAATCAGATTTCTGTGATGGGGTGCGCGGTGGCGGTGATTGATCTTCTGCCACTATGATTTTCCCCCGCCACGGGGGGATGCGTCGCCGCCATCATCGCACGGAGTGGGTTGGTCGAGTCTGGCGAGCAGATCATTGAAGGCGTCCGGGATCGGTTCGTCCACGATGGTGTCGTAAAGTTGTTTCAGACCAACCGCCCAAGCGGGGGCGGCGCCTGCACCGCCGGCCCGCAGATCAGAAATATCCGGTTTCTTGCTGGAGGCCATTGGCCGTTCCGTTCCCATCGCTAGTTCGCGTTGCATATTTGGCAATTGTTTCGCGAAAGTCCAATGCGCGCGCATTAAACGGCTTTTACCCTACGCATATGTGCTCTTGCGCAATCATGCCATGGGAACGATGCGCGGTGAATTTGGTTCCTTGGTCAGGTGCATGATTGTTGCGGATCTTGCGCCGGGAGGCTCACAATCAAAGACAAAAGCGAATTTGCGGCGAAAAGCGAACGCCCATCTGCCCCTTTGGCGGCGCAGGCTTCGCCTCGGGCGCGGACCGGGACCAAAGCGCGCGCGCGGACATGGCTGGTCAGATACCCGCGCGCGATACCCGCCGCGCTGTTCCTTGCCATTGTCGCGATCACCGCGCTCAGCGTCTATGCCATCGAAAGCAATGCGCAGCAGCGCACACGCGCCGAGGTGCGCGAATATGCCCAGTCGGTCGCCTCCGCACTTGACCGGCGCGGCAATAATTTCTCGTCCTATCTGCGCGCCGGGGCGGCACTGTTTGCCACGATTGACGAAGTCAGCCCGCAAACCTTTCGCCAATTCGTCGCGGAATTGCGGCTCGATCAGAATTATCGCGGAGCCGAAGGAATCGGCTGGCTGACAGTGATCGAGACAAGCGATGCCGATGCCTTTCTGCGCCGGGTGCGTGCCGCACAGCCCGATTTTCCGGCGATCCGGCCCGCCACGCTCAAACCGGCGCAGCGCGCCGCGCCGGTCACCTATTTTTCTCCAGACACCAGCCGCAACCGGCGCGCGCTGGGCTTTGACATGTATTCAGAACCGGTTCGCGCCGCCGCCATGCACGAGGCCAAGCGCACTGTGATGCCGACCGCTTCGGGCAAGATTGTGCTGGCACAGGAGGAGGCCAGCGGAGCGCCGGGGTTTGCGATTTTCATGCCGGTTTACAAACCAGTGCCCGGTTCGCAGTCGCAGGAACGGGTGCTTGCAGGCTATGTCTTCAGCTCGTTTGACGCGGCGCAATTTCTGGAAGGTGCGATTGAACGCGCGCCGCCCGCAGATCTGGGCGTGCGGTTGTATGATCGCGGAGAGGCTCCCGAAAATCTGCTTGCCTCGCGTTCGCTTGGAGATGCTGGCACGGACCGGTTCGAACAGCCGGTCAGGATCGCCAATCGCGATTTTGTGCTGGTGTTCGATTCGGCTCAGCGATCTGCGCTTGACCCGCTGTCTATGGTTACACTGATCGCCGGGCTGGCGCTCGCCAGTCTGCTGATGCTGATCCTGCGGTTGCTAGCCAAGCAGGCGATCGAGGATGAGGCACGGTTGGCGTTTTACGAAGAACAGCAATCGATCCGCAATTCACTCAGCCGCGAACTCAATCACCGGGTCAAGAACACGCTGGCCAATGTCCTGTCGATCCTGTCGCTGACCCGCCGCCGGTCAAGGGATCTTGATGGGTTCGCGGACAGTCTCGAAGGGCGCATCAGGGCGCTGTCAGCGACGCATGACCTGCTCACCGACAGCGATTGGGGCACAACCGCCATCGCTGATGTGGTCCATGCCGAGATGCAGCATTTTGTCGATAGCGATGGCACGCGGCTGATCGTCGAAGGTCCGCCGGTTGAGCTGGCCCCCAATGATGCGCTGTCGTTTGGCCTGGCGATCCATGAATTGGCCACCAATGCCGCGAAATACGGGGCGTTGAGCGTGACCGGGGGCAAGGTCAGCGTGCGCTGGCGTTTGCAGTCGGACACGTTGGCGGTGGTCGAATGGAGCGAGGTTGGCGGCCCACCGGTGGAACAATTGCGCGAACGCGGGTTTGGCACCGAGCTGATCGAAAAGATCGTTGCGCATGAACTCAAACACCGGGTCGAGCTCGATTTCCGGCCCGAGGGCGTATATTGCCTGCTCGGCGTCCCGGTCCGGCGGCGCAGCGAGTTTCAGATGCGCGCAGCACCCGCCGGATAGCGCATCACAGTGGGCGGCTTGATCCAAAGAACAACGCCTGGCTGATAGCGGTGCGCACGGTCTTTTCCTGAAACGGCTTGGTCACCAGATAGGTCGGCTCTGGCCGGTCGCCGGTCAGCAGCCGTTCGGGATAGGCGGTGATGAAGATCACCGGCACGCTGCCGATCGCCAGAATATCGTCCACTGCATCAAGCCCTGACGATCCATCGGCCAACTGAATATCGGCGAGCACCAGGCCGGGGCGCTTTTCCGCAACGATCTCCATCGCCTGTTTGCGGGTTGCAGCGGTGCCGCAAATCTCGTGTCCCAGCGCGCTCACCAGATCTTCAAGTTGCATCGAAATCAGCGGCTCATCCTCGATGATCAGCACCGATGTCGCCTGTTCGCTGTCGATCTCGCTGACCGCTTCTGCGACCAGAGTTTCAACCTGATGCGGTTCAAGCTCCATGATCTGCGCTGCTTGCGCCGCAGTGAAGTCTTCGAGCGTAGTGAGCAACAGCGCCTGGCGGTTCAGCGGGGTGATCGCGCCCAGCCGCGCCTGCGCGCCCGCTTCGTGTTCGCCGATTTGCGCGGCCCCATCGCCCGCTGCGCCAATGTCAAGAAAGGCGCTGGACCAGACGCTGTTGAAAGCGCGGTAGAGCGGGATACGGCCGCCATCGAGCGTGCTTTTCAGTTCCTCATCCGCCAGCACCGCCTCCAGCGTGGCGCGCACAAAGGCATCGCCGGTTTGCTGCGACCCGGTAAGGGCGCGCGCATATCGGCGCAGGAACGGAAGGTTTTCCGCGACATGCTGACCCAGTGACATTGAAATCTCCTGCATGGGGACGGGTGCTGTTTGATCTTCCCCTGTTGTTTCTGGACACGAAACGCAAGTCTTGCAGGCGCCGAAGTCAGGCTGCGAGCAAAAAATTGCATTGTACGGGAACGGCTTTGCCGCCCGTGAATTATAGGATTATCACCGCCAAGACCCCCCTCCCGTCCATCGGGCGGTGATACGATCCCGAAGGCCTTCACTTTCCCAAGTGAAGGCCTTTTTCGTGGGTTCGCCCTTTCCCGGATGGTCACGGGCCTGGCGCACTCAGCGCCTTAGCAGCGCGAGCAATCCGGCGCGCGGTCGCTGCCTCAGCGCGGCGACCAACTCTTGCGGATCGTAAGGCTTGGTCAGCACCGGTCCAAGCTGGCGGATATGCGCAGGAATGTCATCGGGCGAACCGGTTTGAAAAACGATCCGGACATTGTCGTCACCCAGCGCATTGACCAGCTCCGCTATCCCCCAGCCTTCGTCGCTATCGGCGAGATGCACATCCAGCACCACCGCATCATACGATCCCGAGCGCAGCTTTCCCAAAGTGCAAGAGGCGGTCGGGCAAATGGTCACATTGGCAAAGCCATTGTCGATCAGCGTCTGTTCGATCGACAGGCCCAGCACCGGATCGTCTTCGACGACGATGACTTTTGCAGGGAGCGATCGCTTGCGCAGGGTGATGCCGGACATGCCTGCAAAATGCGCCTGCGCGCCGGCCTAATCAAGACACTTACCAAACTATTTGAGCGGCTTTTGATAGATCGCATATTCGCGGTTTACCCCGCTTTCGATGGCATCGGCGATGGCGACCATCCCCTGATTATCTTCAAGGATCCAGCCAAGCTCACCGCGCTGGGATTGATAATGAGTGGATGCGTTCCTGCGGATCGCGCTGATCATCATAAACGCCAGCTGGCTGGCCATGCGCGAGTTCTGAAATTCCTTTAGCACCCCCATCAAGGGCACGCGCATGTCCGATCGCGTCGGTTTGCGAAGCCAGCGCAGCAGATGGAACCAGCCGAACGGAAACAGCTTCCCCCCGGTGCGTGCCAAAACGTAGTTGATGTCGGGGAATGTCAACATGAAGGCGACCGGCCGCCCATCGACTTCTGCGATCATGTTGATGGGTTCGTGGATGATCGGTTTCAGTTTCTTGCCCGTATAGGCGACCTCTTCTGATGTGAGCGGCACAAAGCCCCAATTGCCCGACCATGCGTCGTTGAGGATGGCGAGGATTATCGCGGCTTCCGCGTCCCAGTCTTTCTTGCGCACGGTCCGAATGGTGATTCGTGCGTTGCCCTCACCCGATTTGACGATCCGCTGGATCAGCGGCGGAAATTCCTTGCTGATGTCAAGATCGTAGGTGAACAAGGTCTTAGCGAGAGTATAGCCGGCCTGTTCGATCCAAGCGGCGTAATGGGCAGGATGGTGGCCCATCATGATGACCGGCGAGTGATCGTGGCCCTTGACCAAAAGGCCGGGTTCTTCCCAGATCGACATTGAAATCGGCCCGACTGCGCGGGTCATGCCCTCTGCGCGCAGCCAGTCTTCAGCCGCGTCGATCAACGCGGCTGCGACTGCGCCGTTTTCCGCATCGAAATATCCAAACATTCCGGTGCCGGGACCAAAACCCTGCCGCGTCGGCATTTGCAGCGCGAGTTCGTCAATATGCGCGGAAATGCGGCCTACCGGCCTGCCGCCGCAATGGGCGATGAACAATTGCGCGCGGGCATGGCCGAAAAACGGATTCTTTTCCGGATCGACCAGTTCGAGTTGCTCGCTGCGCAATTGCGGCACCGCATGGTCCAGCCGCGCGGCAAATTCGCGGCCCAGATCAACGAAGCGGGCCCTCCCTTGCTTATCCGCCCCCTGCTTGCCTGTAACCGCTTCAATGCTTATCTTTGCATCTGCCACTTGGCTTGCCTCGTATTTTATTAACCCCATCGCAGGGGCCAGATTGTTCAATGTCAAAGCGTCTGTGTCTTGATGCGGCCAGACGCGCAAGCCACTCGATCACTCTATCCGTAAACGCGCGTTTGCCCGCAGCGCCCAAATTGGGGTAAAGCCCAAGGCGAACAGATTATAGTCATGACCATGCACAAACCGATCGCTCATCCTGCACCCGTTTCCGAACCTGCGGCATTACCGCGGGCAGTGCGCGCCGATTTTCAAAGCGTGGATGACAAGGATATGCTGCGCGCCGCGCGCGACCTGACAAAGGATCTCGGGGAGGCGAAAGGCGCGATCTATTGGGCCGACATGCTGGGTTCGACCGCGATCGGGTATGGCGGAATTGCGACCGCAATCCTGACCGACAATCTGGCGCTGGCTCTGGCCGCCGCCGTGGTCGCCTCTCTGGCGCTGTATCGGTCGCTGATGTTCATCCATGAATTGACGCATATTCACCGCGATGCGCTCCCCGGATTTCGCACCGGCTGGAACCTTTTGGTCGGGATTCCGCTGCTGACCCCCAGTTTCATGTATGAAGGCGTGCATGTGATCCATCACAAACGCACCCAATACGGCACGATAGAGGACCCTGAATATCTCCCGCTGGCGCTGATGAAGCCATGGAGCCTGCCACTGTTTGTAATCGCCGGATTGCTCGCGCCCGCCGCGCTGATCGTGCGGTTTGCGGTGCTGGTCCCGCTCGGCGCGCTGTTCCCGGCCGTGCGTCGTTATACTTGGGAACGGTTTTCGGCGCTGTCGATCAACCCCGATTTCCGCCGCAAAACGCCCGAGGGGAGTTTTGCCAAACGGGTGCTCTGGCAAGAGGTCGGCGCAAGCCTGTGGGCCATCGCAGTGATTGCGAGCATATTCGCGCTCGGCTGGCGACCGTTTCTGATAGCGCTGGCGATTGTGTCGATCACCGCGTTGCTCAACCAGTTGCGCACTTTGGTCGCGCATCTGTGGGAGAATGAAGGTGAGCCGATGACGGTCACCGCGCAGTTTCTCGACAGTGTTAACGTGCCCCCGCCGGGGATCGCAGCGGAAATCTGGGCTCCGGTAGGGCTGCGCTATCACGCGCTGCATCATCTGATGCCGTCGATGCCCTATCATGACCTGCCAGAGGCGCACCGCCGACTGGCGCGCGAGCTTGGCACGGGGTCAACCTACGAAGGCGCAAACCATCCGGGAATGTTGGTGTTGGTCTGGCGGATTGCGCGCAGCACGATGATGGCCCGCTAATCCAGAAAACAGATCATTGCGCAGCGGCGGTCGATGGGCAGTCCATCATCCGCTTCATTGGCCAATTCCCCGGCCAGACGCGGATGCGCATCAAGCGCGGTCACTTCGTCAAAACCTAGCTTAGCGTAAAACGGACCATTCCACGGCAAATCTCGAAACGTGGTGAGCGTCACTGCGCGAAAGCCTGCATTGCGGGCGTCGATCATACAGGCGCGCAGCAGGCCTGCGCCGATTCCGCAACGCTGAAACCGGGGATGAACGTCCATTTCCCAAATATGCAGTTCGCGCCGGAACGGCTCATTGACGAGGAAACCCGCCATCTGACCCTCTGCAAAGGCGACCAGGCAATGGCCCTTGCGGATCATCTTTTGGAGTTCGTGCGGGGCCCAGGTGTCATCAGGATCGAAGTTTGCCAGATCAGGATCGCCAACAAACAGTTCTGCCGCCGCACGCTCTATCGCTGGCATGGCTTCGGCATCTTCGGGTTTGGCGAGCCTGAGCGACCAATCGGTTCTGGCTAAAGGGCGCTTCATTCTTCGGTGCGGATGAGCACCGTCTCACCGACCAACAGGAACAGGAAAAACGGCGCCCATGCGGCGAGAAAAGGCGGGTATCCGCCAAAGCTGCCCATTGCCAGTGCGGCATTGTCCACCACGAAATAGGCAAAGCCCAGCGCCATGCCGATGATTGCGCGCACGAACAATTGCCCCGACCGCGCAAGGCCAAACGCCGCGACCGATCCCAGCAAGGGCATGAGCAAGGCCGACAGCGGGCCAGAAATCCGGTGCCACCACTTGGCCCGCATTTCGGTGGTGCGGCGGCCCACCGTGTCCAGCGCGTCAATCGTCTCCGACAGCTCCCAGAAACTCTGCCCATCCACGTCGATGGCTTGCAAGTCGATCTGCGCCGGGGTCAGATTTTCGCCGACCACTATGGTGTCCAGCCGCGTGATTTCGGCGCTGCCGACATCAAAGCTCCGGGGGTTTTCCAGCCGCCAGCCGGGCGCGGCATAGGTCGCGCTGGTGGCGCGGATTTGCTCGGTCACGATCCCGCCGGGTCCGCGCGCATCCCACGTCACATTGTCTAATTCGATTGTCTCCCCCGACCCGATCAATGTCGATGCCGAAAGAATATTCTTGCCGTCGGTCAGATAGACATTGGCGCGCACCCCGGATGTGGCGGGAATATCCCCGTAATCCGCCGCCTCCCAAGCCTTTAACGCGGAGGTCGAACGGGTGACCACCCGTTCATTAAAGCCAAAGCTGATGACCGCGATTATTGCAGCGGTTAGCAGCAGCGGAGAAAGCACTTGATGCGCCGATAGCCCTGCCGCCTTCATCGCCACCACTTCGCTGTTCTGGTTGAGAGTCACCAGCGTGATGAGCGTCGCCAGCAGCACCGAATAAGGCAGGAACTGCGATATAAGCTGCGGAATGCGCAGGCTGGCATAGCGCAGGATGTCGCCTTGATCGTTGCCCGCAGGTTCCAGAATCTTGCCGGTCGAACCCAGCAGATCGAGCGCCAATAGCACCAGCACCAGCATCACCAGCACCGCAAAAATGCGCAGCACAAACGTTTTCGCCAGGTAGAGCGTCAGCGTCCGCGAGGGAAAGAAATCAAGCTGCATGGGGTGGGGCGCCTCAGATCTGCGTCGCGGCCTATTGTGCCGGTGCCATTTGCGGGTCGTGTTCGGCGATCATCGAGGGCGGCTTGCGCCGCGCGAAAAGCTTGCCAATCTGCTTGGAAAGTTTGGCAAACAGGGTCTCGAGCGCGCCCAGCGCCTGCCCACCGGGCACATGCGCAGTGCGGTAATACATCCACAGGATCAACGCAGCGAAGATCAGGAACGGCCCCCACAGGGCAAGGATGGGGTCGATCCGGCCCAGCGTCGCCACGTCTTCGCCATATTGGTTCACCTTGTGATAGGCGACCACCATAACGATAGACACGAACACACCCAGCGCGCTGGTTGATCGTTTGGGCGGGATCGCCAGCGCCACGGCGAGCAACGGCAGCAGCAGCATCATCACCACTTCGACCATGCGGTAATTAAAGGTCGCCTGGCTGGCATCGCGCTCTGCCTTGTTGCCGTTCTCGCTCCACCCGATGCTTAGCAATTCGGGCAGGATATATTCGCGGCTGGCATCGCCCCTTGCGCGAAATTCCTCGATCGCGGGCAGGTCAATCGGCAAGTCGTGGCGGCTGAAGGACAGAACGCGCGGGGTTTCGCTGCCGGTGTCCTGAATGATTGTTCCTTCGGTCAGGCGCAGGATGATCGTATCGGGATCGTCGGAGGTGGCCATGAACGCCCCCTCGCGCGCGCTGATCGTCAGCACCTGATCGCGGTCATTGGCAACCCGCGCATAAATGCCGACCAACCGCTGCCCCTGATCCTCGCTTTGTTCGATACGCAGCGCCATGCGGTCTGCCAGCGTGGTAAATTCGCCCACCTTGATCGAAGCGCCCAGCGCGCCGGATCGCAGTTCATATTCCATCTGTTCGTAATAATAGCGGCTGACCGGCTGGATATAGAACACCAGCGCCACATTGACCGCAACCAGGACCAGCGTGATGGCATAGGGCATCCGCAGCAACCGCCAATAGGACAGGCCCACCCCGCGCAAAGTGTCAAGCTCGCTCGAAACAGCCAGTTTGCGGAATGCGAACAGCACGCCCAGCATCAGGCCAAGCGGGATCGCCAGACTGGCATATTCGGGGACCAGCGCGCCCAGCATCTTGAACACCACGCCAATCGGCCCGCCTTCGACCGCAACGAAATCGAACAGGCGCAGCATCTTTTCCAGCAGCAACAGCGACGCAGCGAGCGCGAACACCCCAAGCATCGGCACGATCACCAATCGAAGGATATAGCGGTCAATACTGGGAATGAATTTCAGCACATTGTGTCCGTTGGCTGTCCGCGTTTGGCCCTTGGGAAATGTCCGTAGCGCGAAATCATGCCGCCGTCATGCCCTCAAGCGCGCGATTTGTCGGTACGCTTCACCAAAACCGGCTACCGGGGCCGCCTTTGAAGGGACCGACTTCGAACCGACTGATCCAGCCGCCATAGAACCCGCCCGGTTGCGGTGTGACCTGTTCACCATCGACACAGCACCGGTCAAGCGGATCGGGATAGAACGCCAGATAATCCTTGATCCGGGCAAAGCTGGGCGCGGGATCGGAATAGTACCACGCCGCCGCCTCGACCCGGTGATCGCCCATTACGATGTCGAAATAGCGCGCTTGCCCCTTCCATTCGCACAGTGTGCGGCGCGGATTGGGCCGCAGATATTCCATCGCAATGTCGCTGGGCGGGATATAGTAGGTCGGCGGGTGACTGGTTTCGAGCGTTCGCCACGCGTTGCGGCTATCGGCAAGGCCAATGCCGCGGTGGATGATCTCGATCCGGCGCGGGGTTGGTTCGGCAATTGCCGGGCGAGGGTAATCCCAGACGCTTTCCTGTCCGGGTTCGGCAAGTTCGGGTTGGGGATGACTGCCCGGAAAGCTCACGCCTTCTCGAGCGTGCATTGCAGCGGGTGCTGATTTTGCCGCGCGCAATCCATCACCTGATTCACCTTGGTTTCGGCGACTTCATAGGAAAACACCCCGCATACGCCGACGCCTTTTTGATGGACGTGCAACATGACCCGCGTCGCCTGTTCCAGATCCATGCTGAAAAAGCGTTTCAGCACCATCACCACGAATTCCATCGGGGTGTAATCATCATTCAGCAGCAGCACCTTGTACTGGCTCGGTTTCTTGGGCCGTGTGCGAGTCTTTGTGGCGATCCCGATTTCGCTGTCGCCGCTATCTTTGCCGCCATCCTTGTCGTTATCGCCATTCTTGATCGCGTCGTTGCCGCAGAGCGGATTCAACAATTCAGCGCGGCCATCGGCAGAACGCATCGGGTCAACAGGGTCAAGGATCAGGTCGGCCATCGGGTTCCATTATGGGATTCGTTTGTGCGAGCGCAAGATGCGTCAGCCGCGCATAAGGCGCAAACCCTTAACGCATGCCTCATGCAAAGAAAGAGCCGGACAGACCTTTTGGGGTCCATCCGGCTCCTGCGCTTTCGCGCGCTTTCATAAACCGGGATTGGGGAGAGAGGAGAGGCCCGGCTTAGAAATTCCTTTAGAGCTTATGCAGCCTTCGAAACCTTCTCAGCAGCGACGCTGACGCGGTTCGAAATCGGTGCAAAAGCGTCGTTGTAGAGCTTCACCCAAGCTTCGGTGCGCTGCGAGCCGTAAGACACGATAGCATCGAAGTTGCGGCGAGCGATTTCGCCCTGCAGCTGTACCAGTTCGGTCGGCGACTTGATCGAAGCGACCTTCTTGACGTCTTCGGTGACGGTTTCAACAACGACCTTGCCGGTTTCAACGTTGGCACGGACGAGTTCCTGAGCGCCGCTGAAGAAGATCTTGCCGCTTTCGACGACAGCATCGAGGTTGGCTTTGTTGAACTCGCCAGCTTCGCCAGCAAATTCGCCAGCCTTGGCATAGACAGCCTTGGCGCGCTCTTGCACGTCGGCAGCCAGTTCCTTGGCTTGGGCGGTGAAATCGGTGTTCTGTGCGGTTGCCATGATAGTATCCTTGAGTTTGGTGACGGGATTGCCCGTGGTGGTCTTGGGAGAAGATTTCGGGGTTGCGGTTTTCGGGGCTGCTTTGGGTGCGGCCTTCTTGGCTGCAATTGCCGGTGCCTTTTTCGCGGCTGGCTTTTTTGCAGCAGGAGTTTTCTTAGCGGCCGGCTTTGCAGCAGCGACCTTCGTTGCCGGAGCAGCCTTCTTTGCCGGAGCAGCCACGGCCTTCTTCACAGCTGCTGCCGAGGGCGCAGCTTTGGGAGCGTCAGCTTCAACAGCGGCGGCAACCTTTTCAACGGTCGCAGGCGCGGCGGGCTTTTTCGCAGCGGCATCAGCATAAGCTTTTTCAGCAGCAGCGTCGATTTTTACCTTGGTCGGTTCGGTCTGGGTTTTGGCGTCTGCCATAATGTCCTCGCTTCATGTTGCACTGCACAAAATAGCGATTGCAGATGCGAAGTCAAGGATTTTTGTGCACTGCACAATAAGACGCTCAAACCCCTGAATAGCAAACAGAATTGGGCATCAATCGGACGTCAGCGCCAAATGTTTTTGGATATTAGCGGGTTTTTACATAGCTTCCGGGGGCATCGTCCAGCACCCTATCGCCGCGCCCGCCGGGCTTGCGCTTGCCGGTCGCAGGCACGCGTTCGGGTGCCTGACCATCAAGCCACGCTAGCCAATGCGGCCACCAGCTGCCCGGATGTTCCTCAGCGCTTTCAACAAAGGCCCCAAGCGAAGGCGCTTTGCTGTCCCCAGTCCAATATTGATATTTGCCCGCAGCCGGCGGGTTCACCACCCCGGCAATATGGCCTGAGCCCGCGAGCAGGAATTCGAGCGGCCCGGCAAAATGATCGGTGATCCGCCACACACTTTCAGCAGGCGCGATGTGATCCTCGCGCCCGGCCTGAATATAGCTGGGGGTCTTGACCAGCGTCAGGTCGATCGGGGTCCCGTCCGCCATCAATGCGTCCGGCACCACCAGCTTGTTGTCGCGGTAAAGGTCGCGCAGATATTCATTGTGCCATTTCGAGGGCAGGTTGGTGACGTCGCCGTTCCAATGCAGCAGATCAAACGCGGGGTAATCTTCGCCGAGCAGATAATTGTTGACGACGTAATTCCAGATCAGATCCTTGCCTCTGAGCGCGTTGAACGTCGCCGCAAGATAGCGCCCATCGAGATAGCCCTCGGGTGAAAGTTGGTCGATCATTTCAAGCTGGCTGTCGTCGATGAAATGTTTGAGATCGCCGCTGCGTTCGAAATCCACCTGCGCGGTAAAGAACGTCGCGGTCCTTACCTTGTCCGCCTCCCCGCGTCGCGCCAGAATTGCCAGTGTTGCCGCCAGCGTCGTGCCCGCCACGCAATAACCGATTGCGTGGACATCCGGCACGTTTAATCGATCACGGATGTGATCGATTGCCTCGATCTGGCTGCGGATATAATCGTCCCACACGACATCGCCCATGCTCGCATCGGCGGACTTCCAGCTGACGACAAACACGGTGAAGCCCTGATCCACCGCCCATTTGATGAAGCTCTTTTTGGGCGTCAGGTCGAGGATATAGAAACGGTTGATCCATGGGGGAAAGATCACCAGCGGCGCCGCATAGACGTCGCTGGTCGATGGGCTGTATTGCAGCAGTTGGAAAAGCGGAGTTTCGTGCACTACCTTGCCCGGTGTCGCGGCCAAATTCTCGCCCAGCGTAAAGGCGTTGGGATCGGTATGGGTCAGTTGCCCGCGTTTCAGATCGGTGATCAGATGCTGCATCCCGCGCACCAGATTTTGCCCCTTGGTTTCCACCGTGCGTTTCATCACCACCGGATTGGTGAGCAGGAAATTGTCGGGGCTCATCGCTTCGGACAACGCGCTGATGGCGAATTGCAGCTGCTTCTTCTTTTCGCTGTCGATCCCGTCCATTGATGCCGCCGCTTGCTGAAAATACTCGGTCAGCATCAGATAGGTCTGGTGCAGCAGCACAAAGGCAGGCTGTTCGCGCCAGGCGGGGTCGGCAAACCGCCGATCCGAGCGGGGCAAGGCGGCGGTTTCTTTCGCTTCCTGCCCGCCGGACCCGGCAAGATTTCCAAGGGCGCTTTCAAACACGCCTTTCCACAATTGCAGCGAATCCTGCGCCAGCCGCGTCTGTGCTTCAATCGCGCCTTGCGGAAATTGTTTCAGCATGGTTTGCGAGATCATCAGCCATTGAGCAGGGTCGAGCAGGTTCTTCGCCTGCATCACCTTTCCGGCGGAGGATTGTGCCTGATGCGCCATAAACTCCAGCCACATTTGCTGCATTTCGGTGCTGGCCTTGGCCCATTCGCCCAGTTCGCCCGCCTCGATCCCTTTGGGAAGCAGCGCTGACAATCCGCCTGCGCCTTCCATCGTGCCGCCACCCCCGCCGGGCAGCGCCTGAGCGAAAAGGTCGCGCATCGCCTTGCCCTGCATTTCAAAGAAGGACGCCATCGGTGCCGCCCCCGCAAAAGAATTTCTTGTCCCATGCGTAGCGTCCGACGCCGTGCCTTGATCTTTTTTGTCTGTGCCAGCCATGATTTCGCGGTTCCTCCAGCGTTTCAGACAGGGCATAACCGAATCCCATCTGTCTTCGCCCGGTCTCAATTGCAGTCTTACACAATGTCTAACCCAAACGGCCCTTCACATCGACCGTTATTGGCTTAGACTTGCGATTGGTCCGCCGAACCAGAAACATCAAAACAGGCCAAGGATCGCCATGGAAGAACAATTCTACCGCATGAAGCGGCTCCCGCCCTATGTCATTGCAGAGGTCAATGCGATGCGGCACGCCGCGCGCAAATCGGGGCAGGACATTATCGATCTGGGCATGGGCAATCCCGATCAGCCGCCGCCCCAGCATGTGATCGACAAATTGTGCGAAGTCGCGGCAAAGCCCGATGCGCATGGCTATTCGCAGTCCAAGGGCATTCCGGGATTGCGCAAGGCTCAGGCGAATTATTACGGCCGCCGGTTCGGGGTCGATCTTGATCCGGAAAGCGAAGTGGTTGTGACCATGGGCTCGAAAGAGGGGCTCGGCAGCCTTGCCACTGCCATCACCGCGCCTGGTGATGTGGTGCTCGCGCCTAATCCTTCTTATCCAATCCACACGTTCGGGTTCATCATCGCCGGCGCGACAATCCGGTCTGTGCCAACGACGCCGGACGAGGAATATTGGTTGTCGCTCGAACGCGCGATGAACTTCACCGTGCCGCGGCCCAGTGTGCTGGTGGTGAGTTATCCTTCCAATCCGACGGCGGAAACGGTTGATCTGGCTTTCTATGAAAGACTGGTCGCCTGGGCGCGCGAAAACAAGGTCTGGGTGCTATCGGACCTCGCCTATTCCGAGCTGTATTTTGATGGTAATCCCACTCCGTCGATAATGCAGGTCGCAGGGGCGAAGGATGTCGCCGTCGAATTTACCAGCATGAGCAAAACCTATTCCATGGCGGGCTGGCGGATGGGCTTTGCCGTGGGCAACAAACAGCTGATCGCGGCGCTGACTAGGGTGAAGTCCTATCTGGACTACGGCGCCTTTACGCCTATTCAAGCGGCAGCCTGCGCGGCGCTGAACGGCCCTCAGGACATAGTCGAAACCAACCGCAACCTGTATCGCAAACGCCGCGATGTGATGGTTGAGGCCTTTGGCAGGGCTGGATGGGAAGTGCCTCCTCCGGCCGCTTCGATGTTTGCCTGGGCCCCGCTTCCGCCTGCATTGCTCGGAATGGGAAGCCTTGAATTTTCAAAGCAATTGCTGACCGAGGCGCAAGTCGCTGTGGCACCGGGCGTAGGCTATGGCGAAAAAGGCGAAGGGTATGTGCGCATTGCAATGGTCGAGAATGAACAAAGGTTGAGGCAGGCAGCGCGAAACATCAAACGCTACCTTTCGTCGATGGGCGTCAATAGCTCTGCGGCTTAAGGCATAATTGAGGAATAATCCGGGTCACTTGGTAATATACCGTAGCGAGTGGTAATATCCCGGAGCAAAACTTGAGACCGTGCATTGGTTAATGCAGGGTACGTATTGGATGGAGGAAAGCAATGTCTTCCACAGGGCCGCGGCCGCTGACCCAGCGGCAGCAAGCTGTGATGGATCGAATTGATCGGCGCGTTCCGATCAAGGTGATCGCGCGCGAGCTTGGCGTGTCCGAAACCCGCGTGAATCAGCATATCCGCGCCCTTAAGAATATCTATGATGCAGAAAATCTGGGCGAACTGGTGGAGCGTCATCGCGCCGAAAATCCTGAAGAGCGCGTGGCCGAAGATGACAATAAAATCGAACAAAATGAATACTATGGCCTGAACGTAAAGACCTATAGCGAACCTGCATACAGCAAAAATCAGGTGCCCGAATTCATCAAAACCATGGATGAGCCGCAGGGCAACGACCCGGGCAAACTCGTGATGAGCGATGTTTTGCCGCTGGAAGCCCAGGCACCATGGCTGCGCCCGGGCGAACCTCGGGTTGTTCCCCGGGTGCTCGACGGTGAACACGCTGTCTGGTTTCGCCTTGTGGCTATCGTGGGGATCGCGTTCGGCTTTCTGGCCGCCGTGGTCCTGACCGTGACGGCAGCGGTAACGATCAGCGAGGCGTTGGATGGACGTGCAACCGTCCCGGTGAACCAACAAGGCTTCTCCTGAAGAGCGTAGGGGAGGCTTTCGGAGAACCCCAATGACCGACCGTATGCTGAATGACGCCCACAACCTGAAAAAACTGATCCGCGAAGCCGAAGCGCTTGCCGATGAATCGATGATCGCCTTTGCCCGGCTGAAGCAGGCTATGCTCGCCGCCCGCCAGAACCCCGGCGTCGAAGTCCACACTGGCCAACGCGCGCTGATGCGTCTTAACCAAGCCGAAGCTCAGGCGATGGCGATGTCCACCAACTTGCTTCGCGTGCATGACGAACTGAGCCAGATTGCCCGCGAAACCATGGGCGGCGACGATATTCCGACAGTTATCCCCGATTCGGCGATTGCCGATGGACAGGTCTCTGCCGAAGCTGTGCCTGCACTCGCCTGACCTGCATCGCATGTTTGAATTGCTCGCCTCTGAATACCGCGCAGTCTTGCAGGATGTGCTCGCGTTTGCCGTGTGCGGCGCTGCGCTCCTGTGGGGCCGCGGCCCAGAGCGAGCAATTGCGGTAATATGGCTGATATTGTTTGAATTTGCCGGACGGGTGTATCGGTCGCTGGTGGGGACAGGGTATCAACTCGCTAACGTCGATTGGTTTCTGGCTACTACTGATGTTCTTGCGGGTGCGGCGTTCATCGCAGTCGCGCTTTATGCAAATCGCAATTATCCCTTGTGGATTGCCGGGATGCAGGTGCTGGCCATGACGGCGCATCTGGCGCGCGGCATGGCGGACTCGGTTTCGCCGGTGACCTATGCCTTGATGGTTGCGGTTCCGGGCTGGTTTCAGCTCATCTTTCTCGGCATCGGTGTCGCGCGGCACATCGCTCGCAAACGCAAATGCGGCGCTTACCGCGATTGGCGGTTCAGCCAGACCCCCGATAATTTCAGCTCAGCTTCAGGCCGCACCGGGCTTGCTGCGAGCGCTGTGGGCAACCTCCAGACATCGTGGAGAGATAATCTCAAATGATCGAAGCCGCGACCGCCAGACGGGCGATGCCCGCAATGGCCCCCGTGGGCCGTCAGCGCGCGATGGTCGATTTCCTGCGCGCCATGGTGCTTGATCCGCATAGCAATGCGGAGCGATTTCACGCAGTGTTTCTTGATCGGCACAATTCCTATCTCGGCGATGCGCCGATGGGCAATGGGGGCATAGACCGCCTGTCGCTGCGGATGCGCGAAGTGCTGGGCAGAGCATTGTCGCATGACGCACAGGGTATATTGATCGCCCACAACCACCCTTCCGGCCATTGCCGCCCCAGCCAGATCGATATTGATGCAACCAGCCGGCTAAAGGCCGTGGCCAAGGCGCTGGATATCGAATTGCTCGACCATCTGATTTTCACGCATGACGCCGTCTATTCGATGCGGGCCGGAGGCAAGTTATGAACTCCATTGCGGCTACCCCGATGTATCCCGATGACGATACGTTGATCCCGCGCTTTCGAGAGGCAGGCGATGTGACGCTCGATCTGTTTCACCGCGACGGTCGAGTGGACGATCGCTGGTTGGGTTTTCATCCGCGCGAATTCGAATTGCTCTGGCGGCTGGCGCAGCAGCCCGGTCAGCGGATGAGCCGCCGGGAATTGCTCGCTGATGTCTGGCGCATTGATTATGAGCCAGAGACCAACAGCGTCGCGGTGCATGTCGCGCGGGTGCGCAGCAAACTTGGACCGTTCGGCCTGTCCTCGATCCTCGCAACGCATCCTGAAGGCGGCTATTACCTCGATGCGCCCGCCAACCCTGGCAGTTTCAGGATCAAAAGCGGCACGGAGTAGCCGCTCTCATACTTGCGCCTCGTCTCAGCCGCAGATGGCGGCTGGACTCGCGCTGCTGCTTGCGCCAGTTTCCGTTCCATCTTGCGTTTCAGCCTGAAAGTATCTGCATGTCCGACACCCAATTGATGCCTGCCAACGATCGCGTTTCCATCCTGCTGGGAGAGGACGGCGTCGCGCAAGTGCGTTTCACTCGCGGCGACAAAATGAACGCGCTCGACCCGGAAATGTTCGAACGCATCATCGAAGCGGGCTCGATCCTCCACCGCACAAAAGGTCTGCGTGTAGTGGTCCTCTCGGGGGAAGGCCGCGCGTTTTGCGCCGGACTCGACACCGCCAGCTTTGCCCGCACGCCGGGCGCCGACGACCCGGAATTGACTGAGCGGACCTATGGCAATTCCAACAAGTTTCAGCAGGTAGCCACGCAATGGCGCAAATTGCCGGTGCCTGTTATCGCCGCGCTGCACGGCGTGTGTTTCGGCGGCGGGCTGCAGATTGCCAGCGGAGCCGATATTCGCATTGCTCATCCGGACACGCGCATGGCAATTATGGAGATGAAATGGGGGCTGGTGCCCGATATGGGCGGCTATGCGTTATGGCGCGGGCTGGTGCGCGACGATTTGCTGCGCGAACTGGTCTACACCAACCGTGAATTTTCGGGCGAGGAGGCGCAGGGGCTGGGTCTTGCGACCTATGTCGATGCCGACCCGTTGGCGCGCGCCACCGCCATCGCCCGCGATATTGCCAATCGCAATCCGCACGCCATCCGCGCGGCAAAGCGGCTGTCCGCCGCGATGCACGAACGCGGCACTGATGCCATTCTGATGGAGGAAAGCATCGAACAGCACTCCGTCATGCGCACCCCCAACCAAATGGAAGCGGTGATGGCGGGAATGCAGAAACGCGCTCCCAAATTCGAAGATGTCGCTTAGAACCTAACCAAACACAGCGACGCATTGCAGGCCGTCAAGCACCTGACGTCCGTCCACGTCCCACATTCTCAGTCGTTCGGATGAATAGCCCGCCCCGGCATGTTGGCTGGCGTTTTCCGCAAGATACCATCCGCTGTCAGAGCGTGTTTCAGGTTCAAGCACGTTGAAGGACCAGTTGATCGAGCTGATCGGACCCACCCGTTGCATGATCCGCATTGCGCCGGGCGGCATGACATCGCCCATCAGCACCAGTTTGCTCACCGGATCCAGATTGTGATCTTCGGTCAATCGCGCCCAGCGCCGGATAGTCGCGCCGTGATCTTTGTCCTTGTCCTGTGCATGGCGGATTTCAAAGTTGCGTTCGATAAAACTGGGCCCTTGACCAGCCATTGCGGGCGCGTTGTCGCCTGGCGCACCGGGCCAGTCCTCGACAGTATCGGCAGGACGGATCGCATTCGCCTCTCGCTCCGCCGCAAACAGCCAGAACGCCGTCAGCGCAAGCGAGCCGCCGCTGTGAATTTCGCTGCGCACCTGCGTCACATTGCGGCCCTGACGCACAATCTCGGCCGACAATTCGATCTCTTCGCCGAGCGGCGCGACAAAGCCCACCTGTGCGGCGCGCAGCGGGGGCAGGTCGGGGAACGCTCGCTGCGCCATGGTGAATGCGACGAGAGCCGATGCGCCGCCATAGAGGGTGCGCCCTTGCATCCAGTCGGCGGCTTGGTCCAGTCGGGCAGGTCCGGGCATTCCGGTGATTGGTTCGAGCAAGCTGGCAATAGTCATCCAACCCGTTTGCCCGGTGCCGCGGACGAGGTCCAGATTGACGTCGCGTAAGGTAGCGGATTGGATAGGGTCACGGGCAGCCGATGCCGATGCCGAGCCGATGCGAAAGCTTCATTGCCTTTATCGCGGCGAATCGCTAGTGCGCGCGCTCCGCTCTGTAAAGGGGCGGCTCGGCCCGATGGCGGAGTGGTTACGCAGAGGACTGCAAATCCTTGCACGCCGGTTCGATTCCGGCTCGGGCCTCCACTCTTTGCGCAAACATTGCGCTGCAATGCCGCTTTAGCTCAGTTGGTAGAGCACATCATTCGTAATGATGGGGTCACGTGTTCGAGTCACGTAAGCGGCACCAGGCCTTGCCTCGCAATATTCTGATCCCCTGCCGGAGCCAAAGTTTGCGCTGCGCTTGCGCGCTGCTACTGTCGCTGGCGTGAGCGGGGACAGCAGCAGCGCAGTAGCCAAACGAATTTGTGTCGCCGGCGCCAGCGGCACGATTGGCAGCGCGGTGGTGCATCGGCTGGTGGCGGACGGGCACATTGTCACTGCTTTGCTTCGGCCCGAAAGCGAGCTTTCGCCGCATTTGTCAGGGGCAGAGATCCGCACGGCCCGTCTTTCCGATGCCGCAGCGCTCGCGGCGATCCTGCACGATCTGCGACCGCAGACCGTGATATCGTGCATCGCTTCGCGCAGTGGTTCGCCCAAGGATGCGCTGGCGGTTGATTATTCGGCCAACCTCAATCTGCTGAACGCGGCGGTGGGGGCCGAGGCAGATCATTTCATTCTGTTATCAGCGATCTGTGTGCAGCGCCCGTTGCTGGCGTTTCAGCATGCCAAGCTGGCCTTTGAAAGCGAGCTGAAATCCGCGCCCATCGAACACACGATTGTCCGCCCCACGGCGTTCTTCAAATCGCTTTCAGGTCAAGTCGCGCGGGTCGCGCGGGGAAAGCCGTTTTTGGTGTTCGGCAATGGCGAACTGACTCGCTGCAAACCGATCAGTGATGCCGATCTGGCGCGGTTTATCGCGGACTGTGTGCGGCGCAGAGAGCGGCGCGGCCAGACGCTCCCGATTGGCGGACCGGGCCCAGCGATCACGATGAAACAGCAGGGTGAATTGCTGTTTGAAGCAGCGGGCAGGACGCCGCAGTTTCGCTCTGTCCCGGTGGGAATGTTCACTGGTGCTGCGGCGGTGCTGTCCCTCGGTGCGCGCGTTTCAGACTGGTTTGCCGAGAAAGCCGAATTCGCGCGGATCGCACGCTATTATGCGACCGAGAGCATGCTTGTGCTCGACCCGGTAACCGGTGAGTACAGCGCCGAGGCGACGCCGGAATTTGGCGACGACAGGTTGATCGACCACTACCGCGCGATGCTGTCGAAGGCCGCGACGGGCAATAACCAATGAGCAATCCTCAACTGATCTTCACGCTCGCAAGCTGCGTGTTCTTCATGGCGCTGGTCGGCTGGATCAGCTGGCTGAAATCGCGCGGTGTGGCCGGCACCAGCGATGGCTATTTCCTGGCAGGGCGCGGGCTAGGAGCGACCTTTATTGCAGGATCGTTGTTGCTGACCAATCTTTCGGCGGAGCAGCTGATCGGCCTTAACGGTTCGGCCTATGGTTACAATATGTCGAGCATGGGCTGGGAAGTCACCGCGGCTATTGCCACGATTGCGATGGCGCTGATATTTCTGCCCAAATATCTCGCCGGTGCCTTTACCACATTGCCGCAATTTCTGGGTGACCGGTTTGATCCGCAAGTGCGGCGGATGTCGGTGGTGCTGTTCATGCTCGGATACGGATGTGTGACGATCCCCAGCGTGCTTTATTCGGGATCGGTTGCGGTGCTGTTGCTGTTCGACGTGCCGGGTTTGACGGGGCTTGAGTATTTTCCGGCGCTGTCCGCGACCGTTGTGACCGTCGGCGTGATCGGGGCCATATATGCGATATTTGGCGGGCTGCGCGCAGTCGCGGTGTCGGACACGCTCAACGGGGTGGGCCTTCTGATTATCGGCGTTGCGGTTCCGGTGTTTGGTTTGATCGCTTTGGGCGATGGTGATTTTGGTGCGGGCCTGACACGGCTCGGTACGGAGCACCCGGAAAAGCTGAGCGCAATTGGCGATGCAAATGCGCCCACGCCGTTCGGCACGTTGTTCACCGGAATGGTGTTCGCAAATTTGTTTTACTGGTGCACAAATCAATATGTGATCCAGCGGACGCTGGGCGCACAAAGTCTTGCCGAGGGGCAAAAGGGCGTGCTGTTTTCGGGATTTTTCAAGATCATGGTGCCGTTCATGATGATGCTCCCCGGAGTGATCGCGTTCCATCTCTACGGTCCGGGATTGGGCAGCATTGATGAAGCTTACCCGCGGCTGATCCGCGACGTTCTGCCGGTCTATATGTCCGGCTTTTTCCTCGCAGTGCTTTTGGGGGCGGTGTTTTCTTCGTTTAATTCGCTGCTCAACAGCGCGGCAACCTTATTCGCGCTCGATGTTTATGGACCTGCGCGCGGGAACAAGGCGGGCGATGCAGAACTGGTGCGGGTGGCCAAGATTGCCAGCGTGGTGATTGCGCTGCTTTCATTCGCCGCTGCGCCGCTGCTCTATTTTGCTGAAGACGGGTTGTGGCAGATCATCCGCATCTTCACCGGATTCTACAACATTCCGACCGTCGTGATCGTGATCGTCGGGCTGTTCACCGCGCGTGTTCCAGCACTTGGCGCAAAAATCGTGATCGTCTTTCATGTCACCGCCTACGGCTTGCTCCGGTTTGTCTTTGCAGAAGAGGCGACGCTGCATTTCCTCCACCAATATGCGATTCTGTTCGTGATTGAGGTTGCCATCATGCTGGTCTGCGGCTGGCTGCGCCCGCGCGAAACCCCTTGGCAATTCACCCGCAACCAGCAGGTCGATCTGACCCCGTGGCCCTATGCGCGACCGCTCGCGGTGACTTTGGCAAGCAGCGTGGTCGCAATCTATCTGGTGTTCTCGCCAATTGGTGTCGCTTCGCCAGACGGGCCGGGCGCGATGTTTGCGGTCCTGATCGGGGCGCTGGTAGCGGGCAATGCGGTGCAATGGGCCGCTGCACTAAGCAGACGGCGCAAAGTGGCTTAAGCGATCAGGCTGGCGAGCACGCGGCGTTTGCCTTTGAACGGGCGGCGGCCATGCATGACAAGGAAGTTGTCCACCAGCGCCACATCGCCCGCCTGCCATTGCAGATCATAGGTCAGATCATCGGCAATCGCGATGGCAGGTGCCATGTCCCCAGCCGTGATCGGTATGCCTGATCCAAAGGTGATCGCGCGGTTCGGATCGTTGCGGCTGTCGGCCCAACCCCTGAATGCAGCGATCAGCTGGTTGAAGAAGGTGCGCCTTTCATCTGGCAGCATCCTGACTGCATCGAGCACCGGCGTCGTTGCACGCAGGCTCCCGTCGTCGCGCCACTGCCAGTCATAGCCCAGTTCGCGAAGCCGTGCCTCTGCCCCTGCCTTGTCGGTGGCGCTCAAGGTGCTGCGCCAGCTGCGGCCCTGACCTGATCCGGCATCGTCATCGCCCGGCATGACATTGGTGTAGCGCACGCCTTCGGCTTCCAAACGGGTAACGAAATCGGGTGCTGCCAATGCAAGCCGATCAAGCACCCAGTCCGAACGGCACAGCGGTGTCGCGCCGCCTTTTTCAGGTGCGATCTCGCAATAGAAAAACAGTTTTGACGGATAGAGCGGGGTCTGCGCCATTTCATGGTGCAGGAAAATCTCGGTCGTGGGCGGGGCTTCGTTGGCAGTGAAGACGCGGGGGGTGACATTGGTGCGCACCGCGTTCGAAAGCGAGTCTTCGTAGGTGAAACCCGGCTCTCCATAGCCTTCGATCGCTGCATCGAAAGCGTGCGGATCAGGGACATCAAATCCCCGGAACAATAAGGCGCCCGCGTCAGCCAATGCGGCGTCCACTGTTCCTTTGTTGGTGACAAGGAACGCGGCTAGGTCGCCGCTGCCGGGAATGGTGCGCGGAAACTCGCGGGTTCTCATATCAGTCATAGATCGGGTGGAAGGCTCCAAAGGCCGCTTCGGCAAAGACGCCGGGATCGTTAAAGCGGCGGTTCTGATTGAGCGCAGAAATGGCAGCCATTTCGGCCGCGCTCAATTCGAAGCCATCAAAATCGAGGTTCTCGCGCATGCGTTCAGGCTTGGAGGTCTTGGGGATCACAGCCGTCCCGCGCTGCACGCCCCAGCGCAGCAGGACCTGCGCTGGCGTTCTGCCGTGCGACTGCGCGGCGACCAAGACCGGAGCCGCACCGAGCAAGCTCTCGCCCGCGTCGGCCATGCCGAGTTCGAAATAGCTTTGCGCCCCCAAAGGCGAAAACGCCGTCACGTCGATCCCGTAAACGCGCGCGCAGCGGATCAGCTTTTCCTGCGTGAGATAGGGATGCGCCTCGATCTGGAGCATTGCCGGTTTGATCCGCGCATAGCTCATCAGATCATGGATCAGCGCGGAATTGTAATTGCAAACACCGATGCGCTTGACGAGACCTTGCTCCACCAGCGCCTCCATCGCCGCCCACGTCTGATGGAGCGGAACGGGGGCTGGCTTCATCACCGGCTCAGCGGCATCGGGATCGTGCAACCATTCGGGCGGATAGCGGGCCTCGATCGGTACATATTCGAGCGCGATAGGAAAGTGGATCAGGTAGAGATCGAGATAGTCGAGCCTGAGATCACCCAAGGTTTTGCGGCACGCCTCCTCGACATGTTCGGGTGCGTGGAAAGTGTTCCACAGTTTGGAAGTGATCCACAGTTCCTCCCGTTTGACCAATCCCTCAGCGATAACGTTTGCCAGACCTCGGCCGGTTTCTGCCTCATTGGCATAGTCGGCAGCGCTGTCGAAATGGCGGTATCCGGCGCGCACAGCATCAACCACGCTGGCGGCGGTGTCCTCTTGCGGGATTTTCCAAAGGCCAAAGCCGATGCGCGGCATTTCGGTGAGCATGTCAGTCCTCTTCGTCAAAACGAATATCGACCGGCTGGCCGGTTGCAATACTCTGCTGCGCCGCCGCGCCCATCACGACAGAGCGATAACCGTCGCGCGCATCGACCTGCGCGCGCGTTCCGTTCACCAGCGCGCGGTGAAAATGACTGAGCTGAAAATAGCTCGCGCCGTGATGGCTGCCTGCGTCCAGCGCATCCTGCGGGGTGGCGACGGGTTCAATCACCGCACCCGATCGATCGCGCGGAGACCAGATAATCTCGGCGGCGGGCAATTTGACCTCCAGCTTGCCAAGCGGGCCGACGGCGCTGATTTCCTCTTGCTGCTGCGATCCTTCGGCGAACATGCACAGATCGAGCACCGCGCGCGCTCCCCCGGCAAAATCGACCAGCACGAATGCGTTGTCGATGATGTCGGGGACTTCGCCGCCGTAAAGCTCATCAAGGTGGTTTACGTCCTGCGCCCCGCTGGCGAATATGCGCACCGGCTCATCGCGCAGAATGTGCCGCATCAGATCAAAGAAATGGCAGCATTTCTCCACCAGAGTGCCGCCGGTGTTGCGGTTGAAGCGGTTCCAGTCACCGACCTTCACCAGGAAGGGGAAACGGTGTTCGCGGATCGCCAGCATCTTGATGTCGCCCGCTTCGCGCGCATGAACGCGCTCGGCAAAGCGCGTGACGGGCGGCATGTAGCGATATTCCAGTCCAACCCAGAACAGGCCGGGATAGACGCTCGCCGCCTCTGCCAATGCGCGTGCATCGGCAGGTTCTGTGCACATTGGCTTTTCCAGCAGCACCGCACAGCCAGTCTCCATCACCGGCTGGACCACATCAAAATGGGTGAAATTGGGCGAAGCGACAATCACCGCATCGGGCTTTGCTGCGGCCAGCATCGCGGCGCTGTCATCGAACAGGCGGACACTCTGGTTTAGGATTTCGGCCTGTTGCTGCGCGGCCTTCAATGATCCGGCATCGGGATCGCAGATGGCAATCAGCTCCGCACCGGGAACCAGCGCGAGATTGCGCATATGTTCGCGGCCCATCATGCCGCAGCCGATGATCGCATAGGTGCGTCGTTCGTTCATGAAACCAGCGCCGTAATCGAAACGCCTGCGGGGTCAATCACTTCGCCGGATAGATCGAAACGGACCGGCTGGGCAGAATAGTTGAAGGCGAACAGATGGGTGGCGGTGCGTCGGATACGCAGGCCTTTGGGTAGAGGAATAAGGTCAATGCCTGCTTCGCCTGCCATACATTTTAACAGCCGGTCGAGCAGGGCGCGATCGGGCCAGCCCGCGCAATAGCGGAGATTGTGATTGCGATAGACCACTCCGCGTCCGTCCAGCAGTGCGACCTCGGGGACGAGATCGCTGGCGACCTGTTCGATCCATCGCGCAATGGCGAAACCGTCCCCATTCTCGGCCACGCCATCGCGCAGGCTTTCGACCCGTTCGACCGTGATCGGTAAAATCTGGCGCAATGCGCCGGGCGCGAGGCCTTCGGGAATGCTGAACGTGTGGGTCTTGCTGCCCGAACGTGGGCCGATCAGCACCGGGCAATCCAGTTCCGCGAGGTGCTCGACGAAGTCGGCGCGCATGATCGGCAAGCTTGGAACGAATATCGCCCGGTAGCCGACAAGGTGTTGGCTTTCAGGGACGATATCGACGTTGAGCCCCTGCCGCCGAAGCGCCGAATACCATTCATAGACCAGCTCGAGGTAGCGGAAACTTTGCCCCTGCGGCTGGATACCGCAGACCCACGCCGCCTCGTAGGAAAATACCAGCGCGACCGACGCCTGTTCGGTCGCTTGTTCGCCAATCTGGGCCATCGTTGCTGTGGCAGCGCGCACCTCGTCGGCGGCCTCGGCCTCGCTGCTGTCAGGGCACAGGAGCCCCGCATGCATCTGCTCCTGCGCAAACGGAGCTTGACGCCAGCGAAAATAGCTCGTGAACTCTGCCCCGTGCGCCATAGCCTCCAGCGTCCACAGCGCCACCATACCCGGTAGAGGAGCAGGGTTGAACCGCGCCCAGTTCACCGGCCCCGGCTGCTGTTCCATCACCCCCCAGCGTCCGTTGGAGCAGCCACGGTAAAGGTCGTGGTGAAACGCGGCGATATCAGGATGGCCCTGCCGCAGATAGTCGCGCTTTTCCTCATCGGAAAACCAGAACTGTTCGAGGAAGCCCAGCGGATAGCTGTCCCATGTCACCACATCGAGATCGCGCCCGACATCGTGGTGGTTGAACTCGGTAAAGAAACCCATGAAATTGTGGGTGATCGGGCGTCCCGCTGAATGCGCGCGCAATATCTCGACCTGATCGCGGTTGAAGCTTGCGACTTCGTCCGATGCGAAACGCCGGTAATCGAGCCAATGTGCGGGGTTCGCCTCGGTGACGGTAAGATTTGGCGGATCGACCTCCGCGAACGATCGGTATTCCATCGACCAGAACACATTGCCCCACGCGGTGTTGAGCGCCGCAACATCGCCATATCGCACGGCGCACCATTCGCGGAACCGCGCGGCGGCTGCTTCGGAGAAGCTCAGCACCGTGTCGTGACAGCCGTATTCATTGTCGGTCTGCCACATCACGATTGCCGGATGCTCGCCATAGCGCTCGGCCAGAGCGGTTACGATCCGGCGGCACTCCTTGCGATAGCCTTCGTGGCTGAAACAATAATGTCGCCGCGATCCAAACCCGCGCGGGCGGCCATCGGCGCCCACAGCGATCATGTCGGGCATGCGGTCGACCAGCCATTTGGGCGGAGTTGCCGTGGGCGTGCCGAGAATCACCTGCAGCCCCGCTGCCGCTAGCGTCTCAATCGCGCGGTCGAGCCAGGCCCAATCATAGCGCCCCGGTTCAGGTTCGATCCGGCTCCACGCAAATTCCCCGATCCGCACCAGCGACAGGCCCATTTCGGCCATCTGGCGGGCGTCTTCGGCCCATATTTCCTCAGGCCAATGTTCAGGGTAGTAACAACAGCCGAGTTTCACTCTATGGGCCTTTCGATCTATCGCTACGGTTCCTACCCGTGCAAGGACGGCAGAGCCAGCACGCGCAGGCTGAGCAAGGCATTTACACATATAAAAATATCTTTATATGCTTTGTCGATGGTGATCGACACGATCTTCAAAGCATTGGCCGACCCGACGCGGCTGCGCACTATGCGGCTGCTTTCTGCAATGGAGCTGGCGGTCGGTGAATTGGCACAGGTGCTGGGCCAAAGCCAGCCGCGCGTCTCGCGCCATGTCGGCATATTGTGCGACGCAGGCCTTGCCGAAAGGCGGCGTGAAGGCAGCTGGGTGTTCCTGCGCGCGGCAAGCGGCAGCGGAACTGCGGCTCCCATTCTTGATGCGCTCGATCAATTGCTGGCGACAGCCGAGCGAGAAAGCCCGGATTTTGCCGGGATCTGCGCAGATGACCGTCGCAAGCTGGCCGCAATCCGCAAGGCGAGGGAAACCAATGCCGAGGAATATTTTGCTCGCCACGCGGGTGAATGGGACGATCTGCGCGCGCTCCACACACCCGATGTGCAGGTCGAGGAACACCTTGCGCGGGCGCTGAGCGAAGCGCCGCTGGGCCATGTTCTCGACATCGGGACCGGCACGGGCCGGATGGCCGAATTGTTCGCAGGTGATGCGGACCGGATTGTGGCGCTGGACAAGAACCTCGAAATGCTGCGCGTTGCGCGGGCGAAATTGCAACATCTGCCAACCGCGCAGATAGAGCTGGTGCAGGGCGATTTTTCCGATCTCCCGTTTGCCGATGCGATATTCGACACCGTGCTGCTGCATCAGGTGCTCCATTTCGCGCAAGACCCCGCTGTTCCGCTGGGTGAGGCTGCTCGCGTCTTGCGCGGCGGAGGGCGGATCGCAGTGATCGACTTTGCCGCGCATGATCATGAAGAATTGCGCGACCGCCATCAGCACGCCCGGCTGGGTTTTTCCGAGGTGCAGATGCGCGAATTGCTGCTGGCCAGCGGATTCGAACCGGGAACGACAATTGCGCTGGCGGGCGGGGAATTGGTTGTGAACATTTGGATCGCCGCTCGAATGCCTGTCGCGACGCCGTCTAATGCCGCCAAGATATCCGTCACCAAAGCTGTCAAAGAAACGATCTCATGACCCCGACGCTCGACCAGCTGCACGAACATCGCACCGCGATCGACACCCCGCTTTTCTCCGGATTGCCGGGCGATGTAGCGGTCAGTTTTGAATTCTTCCCGCCCAAAAGCGAAAAGATGGAAGAGCAATTGTGGGACGCGGTGCAGCAATTGAAACCGCTTGGCCCCAGCTTCGTCTCAGTCACCTATGGCGCTGGCGGTTCGACCCGCGAGCGCACCCATGCGACCGTTGCGCGGATCATCGCCGAAGCTTCGCTCCCCGCCGCCGCGCATCTCACCTGTGTCGGCGCTTCCAAGGCGGAAATCCGCGAAGTCGCCGAACAATACTGGGAAGCGGGCGTGCGCCACATCGTTGCGCTGCGCGGCGATGCTGGCGAACCCGGCGCACCTTTCGTGCCGCATCCGCAAGGCTATGCCAGCGCTGCCGAACTGGTACGCGGGCTGAAAGAGATCGCCGATTTCGAGATTTCTGTCGCTGCCTATCCCGAAACCCACCCCGACGCCGTTTGTCCGCAGTCCGATATCGACAATCTCAAACGAAAATTGGACGCGGGTGCGACGCGGGCGATCAGCCAGTTCTTCTTCTCCCCCGACACCTTTTTCCGATTCCGCGACGAGCTGGCAAAGAGTGGGATCGAACAGCCGGTGCTGCCCGGTATCCTGCCGGTCACCAATGTCGCACAGGCCCGCAAGTTTGCCGGCGCTTGCGGTGCGCAGATCCCGCAATGGATGGACGGCCTGTTCGAAGGCCTCGATGCCAAGCCAGCCGCGCGTCAGCTGGTAGCCGCAACCGTCGCTGCGGAACTGTGCCGCCGGCTGTATGCCGGCGGTGTGCGCGATCTGCATTTCTACACGCTCAACCGGCCTGAACTGGCCTATGCGATCTGTCATATGCTGGGCAAGCGGCCCGTTGGAGAACCCGCATGAACGCGCGCGAGGCTTTGAACGCGGCAGCAAGCGACCGCGTCCTGATCTTTGACGGGGCTTTCGGAACGCAGATCCAGAACCGCAAGTTGACGGAAGCGGACTATGCCGGGGATTTGGGTCTGCCCGCCGATCAAAAGGGCAATAATGATATACTTGCGCTGACCCGCCCGGATGTGATCAAGGACATCACTCGTGCCTATCTTGACGCCGGGTCAGACGTCATTTCGACCAACACCTTTTCTGCCAATAGCATCAGTCAGGCCGATTACGCGGCGGAGGATAAGGTCGCCGCGATCAATATTGCCAGCGGCAGGATCGCCCGCGCGCTGGCCGATGAATATGCGGCGCGGGACGGCAGGCCCCGCTTTGTCGCAGGCGCCATCGGCCCCACCAACAAGACGCTCTCGCTAAGCCCCGATGTCGAAGATCCCGGTTTCCGTGAGATCAGTTTCGATGAACTGGTCGCGGTTTACAAGGAACAGGCCGCTGCCTTGATCGAGGGCGGGGTGGATTTCATCCTGATCGAAACCGTTTTCGACACGCTCAACGCCAAAGCCGGGGTGATGGCGGTAAAGCAGCTCGAAACCGATCTGGGGCGGGAGGTTCCGGTGATGATCTCGATGACGCTCACCGATCTTTCGGGCCGCAATCTTTCGGGCCATACGGTAGAGGCGTTCTGGTACGCACTGCGCCACGCAAAGCCGGTAACGATTGGCCTCAATTGCAGCTTTGGCGCGGATCAATTGCGCCCACATGTGCAGGTGCTATCTGCCATCGCTGATACGCTGTTGATGGTCTATCCCAACGCTGGCCTGCCCAACGAACTGGGCGAGTATGATGAATTGCCCGGCACCACCGCTGGTCTGGTTCAGCAATGGGCCGCGAACGGACACGCTAATATTCTGGGCGGATGCTGCGGTTCATCGCCCGAACATATCAAGGCAATTGCCGATGCGGTGGCGGGCTTCAAACCGCGCGCCGTGCCAAGACCCGATGCAGCCATGCGGCTTGCAGGGCTTGAGGCATTTGTTGCCGCGTGAATCTCCCTCCCCTGCGAGCGGGCAATAGAAATTGAGACAATGACCCAGCCAACCGCTTCCTCTTCTGCGCGCTTTATCAACATCGGCGAACGCACCAATGTCACCGGCTCTGCCGCGTTCAAGAAACTCATCATGGCAGGCGATTATGCCGCCGCGGTCGAGGTCGCGCGAAACCAGGTCGAAAACGGCGCGCAAATCATCGACGTCAATATGGACGAAGGTCTGCTCGATGCCGAGTATGCCATGACGACCTTTCTCAAACTGATCGCGGCCGAACCTGACATTGCCCGCGTTCCGGTGATGGTCGACAGTTCCAAATGGAGCGTGATCGAGGCCGGGTTGAAATGCGTTTCGGGCAAACCGATCGTCAATTCGATCAGCATGAAAGAAGGCGAGGCTCAGTTCCTTGAACACGCGCGGCTGTGCATGGCTTACGGCGCGGCGGTGGTGGTCATGGCGTTTGACGAGGTCGGCCAAGCCGACACGAAAGAGCGCAAGATCGCTATCTGCAAGCGCGCTTATGATCTGTTGGTGGCCGAAGGATTTCCGGCTGAAGACATCATCTTTGACCCCAACATATTCGCCGTCGCCACCGGGATTGAAGAACACGACCGCTACGGTTTGGACTTCATCGAAGCGGTGCGCGAGATCAAGGCGCAGTGCCCCCACGCCAAGACGAGCGGCGGGCTCTCCAACCTCTCCTTCAGCTTTCGCGGCAATGAAACCGTGCGCCGCGCGATGCATTCGGTGTTCCTGTATCACGCGATCCCTGCCGGGCTCGACATGGCGATTGTCAACGCCGGGCAGTTGGACGTTTACGATCAGATTGACCCTACTCTGCGCGAGGCTTGCGAGGATGTGATCCTGATGCGGCCTCTGCCAGCGGACAGCGCTTTCGATTCCGCGACCGAGCGGCTGATAGACCTTGCCGAAAGTTATAAGGGCAAGAGCGTTGCCGACGAAAGGGCAGCCGAGGAATGGCGCGGCTGGAACGTCACAAGGCGGCTTGAACATGCGTTGGTAAAGGGCATCGACGCGCATGTCGTCGCTGACACCGAAGAAGCGCGCGCCGCGCTGGCAGCATCAGGCGGACGGCCCATCGAAGTTATCGAAGGCCCGTTGATGGACGGGATGAATGTTGTCGGTGACCTGTTCGGCAGCGGCAAGATGTTCCTGCCGCAAGTGGTCAAGTCGGCGCGGGTGATGAAAAAGGCGGTCGCCCATCTCATCCCCTTTATCGAGGCTGAAAAAGACCTGCTGCCCGAGGCCGAGCGCCGGTCCAAGGGCAAGATCATCATGGCCACGGTCAAGGGCGATGTTCACGATATCGGCAAGAACATTGTCGGCGTGGTGCTGCAATGCAATGGCTATGACGTGATCGACCTTGGCGTGATGGTGCCGTGGTCCGCGATCCTTGCCGCGGCCAATGATAAGAAGGCGGACATGATCGGACTATCGGGACTGATCACTCCCAGCCTTGATGAAATGGTGACAGTGGCAGAGGAAATGAAACGCGCCGGGATGACTATGCCGCTGCTGATCGGCGGAGCAACCACCAGCAAGGTCCACACCGCGCTCCGCATTGACCCGGCCTACGATGGTCCGGTGATCCATGTGCTCGACGCCAGCCGTGCGGTCGGGGTTGCCTCCAAACTGTTGTCAGACACTCAGCGCGACGGATTCGTCGATGAGGTCGCCAATGAATACACCCATGTCCGCGATGCGCGCGCGGGCAAGGCGGAAAAACAGTTGATGACGATCGAGGAAGCGCGGGCGAATTATTACGATGCCTACCTTTCAGACAAGCCCGCACCGCCCTTGCAACCCGGGGTGCATGTGTTCGATGATTGGTCTCTGGCGGATCTGCGCGACTATATCGACTGGACCCCGTTTTTCCGGGCTTGGGAATTGCACGGCAATTACCCGGCGATCCTAGATGATGAAGTGGTGGGCGAAAGCGCGCGCAGCCTGAAAGCGGATGCCGATGCGATGCTCGACCGGATTATCGACGAGCAATGGCTGACCGCGCGCGGCGTATGCGGGCTGTGGCCCTGCGCACGCGATGGGGACGATGTGACAATCCACCGGGTTGCCCGCGAAGAGCATGTGCGGCTGCCGTTCCTGCGCCAACAGATAAAGAAAAGCCGCGCGGTAAAGGACGGGGGTCGTGCCAATATGTGCCTTGCCGATTTCATCGACCCCAATGGCGACTGGATCGGCGGGTTTGCGGTCGGCATTCACGGGATCGATGCACATTCGGCGCGGTTTCAGGCGGACAAGGACGATTATTCCGACATTCTATTGAAAGCGCTGGCCGACCGCTTTGCCGAAGCCTTTGCCGAAGCGCTGCACAAGCATGTTCGGACCGATCTTTGGGGCTATGCGCCGGGTGAGCAATTGACCAATCAGGCGCTGATCAAGGAAGAATACCGCGGCATCCGCCCGGCACCCGGTTATCCGGCTTGCCCGGACCATTCGCTCAAACCGATCCTGTTCGATCTGCTGGATGCGGAGGCGAACACTGGCCTGAGCCTGACGGAAAGCTTTGCCATGTGGCCGACATCGGCGGTAAGCGGATTTTACTTCGGACATCCGGAATCGCAATATTTCGGCGTGGCAAAGATCGGCCGAGACCAGCTCGAAGATTATGCCGCGCGCAGAGGTGTCGATATGGCGGTCGCCGAACGCTGGCTGCGTCCCAATCTCTGATCGTTACAGAATCGACGATCAACTCGGCCAAAATTCGTAACCATACCTAGATTGACATTAACCATTTTTAGCGGCGGGTGGCTTCAGATTTCTTACGCTTGCGAACCTTGCTGAGCCCTGCCTGACGCCACGAAATGCCCGGAATTGCTGGCCAAACATTCTCAACGTGTTATTAAGTTTTCCGAATCGCTTGCCGATTCCGTTAGGGTGAAAAGTTAATTCACTGAGTTTGGTTAGGGCTGCCTGAGAAGGCAGGGGGGATTAGGAATGACACGCTATCTAGCGTTTGCGGTGGCACTAGGATGCGGATTGGCCGCCAATCCGGTGCTTGCGCAGGATTTGGTGCACGAACCGATTAGCCCGACTTTTGGCGGGAACCCGTTTAATTCCAATCATATTCTGGGCATCGCCAATGCTCAGAACAAAACCACCGATCCCGATGCCGCGGACCGCAACAGCCAATCGAGCATTTTCGCTCGTCAGCTTGAATCGCGCCTGCTTTCGGCGCTTTCTTCGCAAATTGTCGATGCGATCTTTGGTGACAACCCTCAGGAACAGGGAACGATCACGTTTGGCGGTCAGACGATCGAGTTCTTCCGTTCGCTTGATGAAGTCACCTTGATTATCCGCGATGACAACACCGGCGAAGAAACCCGGATCGTTATCCCGCTCTTCATCGAGGTGAATTGATGCGGGCTTTCGCTAAGATCGGAATGATTGCCGCGCTGTCGCTCGGGCTGGGTGGCTGCATGAGCGTCGGTCAGAGCGGGCGCGATACATTGCCCGAACAGACCAGCCTCGCTTATTTTCCCAAGCAGACGCAGACTCAGGGCTTGCTGCATCAATTGCCCCCGCCGCAGCGGCAGGTGGCGATTGCGGTCTATGGTTTCACTGACCAGACGGGCCAGTTCCGTCCGTCCAGTACCGGCCAGACATTGTCGCGCGCGGTGACGCAAGGGGCGGGATCGATCCTGGCCAAGGCGTTGCAGGATGCGGGCAACCGGCAATGGTTTACCGTGGTCGAGCGTGAGCGGCTAGATAACCTCCTTAAAGAACGCCAGATCATTGGCGAAATGCGGCGGCGCTATCTGGGTGAAGAGGATGTCGACCCCAACGCATTGCCCGCATTGTTGTTCGCAGGTGTGCTGCTGGAAGGCGGGATTGTCGGCTATGACAGCAACACGGTCACGGGCGGTGCTGGCGCCGCGTTTCTCGGCATTGGCGCGCGCACCGAATATCGTCAGGACACGGTGACTGTATATCTGCGCGCTGTCTCGGTTCGCACGGGCGAGGTGCTTACCAATGTTCAGGCGTCCAAGACCATCGCCAGTCAGGCCATTGGTGCCAGCGCCTATCGGTTCGTGGCGTTCCGCGAATTGCTCGAAGCCGAATGGGGCATCACCTCGAACGAACCCGATCAGGTCGCCTTGCAGCAGGCCATCGAAAAGGCGGTTTACGGCCTCGTGCTCGAAGGGGTTGATCTGGGCCTGTGGCGCTTTGCCGATATGCAGGCGACCGAGGCTTTGATGTCAACTTACCGGGCAGAACGAGACGGAATTTACGAAGCGCGCGACGTGCAAGAGGCTGTTCGCCGTGCTGGTTCATTGACGGCACTGACTGTGGTCGAAAGTGAGAGCGGCGAAGACGAAGGGTCTTAGCCGACAAGAGTTTCAAGAGGGTGTGCGCCGAATAATCATAACACGGGCACACATCGCGGGTCGCAAATAGAAGCACGCAGCGGAGCCACAACTCCAAAGCGTGTTAAGAAGACGGCGATTACCTCATCGCCCGGATGCCTTTTTGGCACCCGGTTCGCCCTGTGGTTATCGCCTGTAAGAGCAGGTGAGGCAATATGTATGACTGCGTATCAATGGCTGCTTCGGCACCGGCTCGTCTGGGTGGGTGCGTCAGCAGTGATGCGCGTTTGACTTTCCGCGCTGCCGCCATTCGCAGATCTTCAGAATTTTCCGCCCGACACAAAGACGAGGCGAAAAGCCTTGCATGTCGCAATTCCAATCAACTGAACTGAACCCCAAGCAAGAGGAACTCACTCCATGAAAAAGATCATCCTTACCGGCGTATCTTTCGTCGCATTGGCCGCCGTAGGGCCTGCTTTTGCGCAGAGCACTTCGGACATCACGCAGACCGGCAATGCCAACATCGCCGACGTCACGCAGACCGGTTCCAACGTCAGCACGATTGAGCAGGACGGCGACGGAAACAATGCCGATGTCGAACAGGCCAATGACGACAACACCTCCGACATTTTGCAATCGGGCAGCGGTTCCAACACCGCAATCGTGCTTCAGGAAGGGTCGGGCAGCGATCTGCTGGACCCCAATGTCGGCTCGTTCGCCTTTATCCAACAGATCGGCACCAGCGATGGCAGCACCGCCACGATCAATCAGCTAGTCGATACTGTCGATAGCAGCGGCGAGATCATCCAGAGCGACGCGCTTGCTTCAACTGCGACGATCAACCAAAACGGCGGCATCGGTAACGGCGCCGGCATTTCGCAGGGCGATACAAGCGTTGCAACGCTGACCACGGGTGTCGTTGTCGGTACTGACGGGTCGACCGCCACGATCGATCAGGAAGGCGATGACAACACTGCTGTTGTCATTCAGGGCGGCCCAACGCAGGATACCCAAGTTGTTCAGGCTGGCTCGGGCAACCTTGCTGAAGTCGAACAGGGCACCGTTTCGGGTTCTGACAGCACTGCTACTGTTGAGCAATTTGGTAACACTGGCATCGCTCAGGTGTCGCAGAACAGCACAAACAACGTGGCGGACGTTGTTCAGTTCGCCGGAACGGGCAATTCCAGCATTATCAGCCAGGGACTTTTTGCTGGCGGCGATGACAACTTTGCTCAGGTCGGTCAGGCGGGTGTCGGCAACGAAAGCACGATCACCCAGAGCGCGCTGGTCGCGGGTTCGCTTAACGTTGCGATCGTCCTGCAAGATGGCGATGGCAACATCAGCACCGTGACGCAGGAAGGGTCAAGCAACATGGCCGACATTGCGCAGTTTGATGGCAGCACTTCGACCGTCACGCAGACCGGCGACAACAACATCGCCAACATCACGCAGGGCATCGACCCCAACCTTTAAACCGACCGCAGGCCGGGCGAGCATGATGTTCGCCCGGCACCAATTCAAAGGGGCGCAAGACCCCGAAAGACAATCCGAATGAGTCGCACGACATATCATTCACGGAGAATTTAAAATGAAAAAGACAATCCTAACAGGCGCATCGATCCTCGCGCTGTCGGTGGCCGCACCGGCCTTCGCTCAGAACGTTTCGACCGTTGATCAAACCGGCAGCGGCCTAGCAACCGATGTCGACCAGACCGGCTCTGGCAACGATTCCGAGATCATTCAGGACGGCACCGGCATTGCTGTCGATGTCACCCAGAACGGCAATGGCAACCTCTCGGGCGTTGAGCAGACCGATGACGGCGTCGACATCGGCGATCCTTCTGCGATTGTGAACCAGCAGGGCAATTTGAACATTTCCAATCTGGTGCAAGAATCCATCGGGGATTCGGCCGGTCTGGTGACTGCTGACGTTTCGCAGAATTTCGACGGCAATGAATCTGGCATTATCCAGAGTGCTGGAGGCGCAACGACGGGCGACCTCGACGCCGACGTCGTGCAGAGCAATGGCGCAACCTCGCTAATCCAACAGTCCACCTCGGCAGCAGGCGCGGTTACCGCCATGGTGACTCAGGACGGGCTCAGCGAATCGACCGTTACTCAGTCCATGAACGGTACCAATGTCGCCCCTGGAGCGCTGACCGCAACGGTGGATCAGACTGGCGACGATCACGTTTCGGTTGTTACGCAGAATTATACGAACACTTCGACCCGTGCCCAGACTGCCGATATTGACCAGACTGGATTCAGCAATGATTCTCTCGTCGAATTCATCGCAGGCGGCGATGTTGGCGGCACCGCGACTGTCAATCAGTCGGGCGACAACAACGATTCTGACGTAACGTTTTTCAACGGCAACGGCGCCAATGGAAACGTGACTGTGCTTCAGTCCGGCGATGATGGAACATCCATTGTCGAGTTGCGTTCGCGCAGCCTGAACGTAACCCTTGATCAGCGCGGTGAGCGGAACGATTCCTCGATCATCCTCGATGGCGGTTTCTCGAACGTGGTGAGTGTTGAACAGCGCGGCACGGATAACGACTCATTCGTCAATCAGGGCCCGGCCAATGGCGGCGTCCGTCAGGATGTGACCGTTTTCCAGAACGGTTCGTTCAACACCTCGACCGTCAATCAGGAAGGCGTCGCCGATGCTGATGTTGATATCAATCAGGCCGGTGACAACAATGAGTCCACCGTCACCCAAGACAGCAACGCCAATCTGGGCGGCAACCTGATCGACGCTTCGGTGTTCCAGCGCGGCAATGACAACATCGCCATGATTTCGCAGACCGGTGAAGATGACAACCTTGCCACCATCTCTCAGCGCGGCGTGAACAGTGTTGGCCTCACCAGCACCGCTTCAATCACCCAATCGGGCACTGCCCGTGCTGATACGGCGACCATTACCCAGTCGGCGACGGTTGACGATTCGGTCGCAACCATCACCCAGACGGGCGACGGTGTCGCAGGCGGCGCTGATACTCTTAATGTTGCAGACATCACGCAGACCGGCGGGGCTGGCAACACCTCGCTGATCGAGCAGGGCGACAGCCTTCTCTTCGGTGCTCTGTCGTCGACCAACAACGATGCGGAAAGCATCCAGAACGGTTCTGACTTTGAATCGACGATCACGCAGGGCGGCGACAGTCAGATCGCTTTCGTCCGGCAGATCGGTGAAGGCTACCAAAGCATCATTGCGCAGGGAAGCGAAGGAACCGCAAGCAGCGGCAACGAAGCAAACGTTGTGCAGAATGCCGTTGGTGTCGACGGAGCCTCAAGCGTCTTCCAAGACAGCATCGGCAACTTTGCGATGGTTCGCCAGTTGGGCGGCGAGAACGTGAGCGATATCGATCAAGGTTTCGTTGACGGAGCTGCCTTGGGCGGTGACGACAACGATGCCGATGTCCGTCAGAATGGCACTGGCAACACCAGCACTGTTCTCCAGAACTTTGAACTGGCTGGCGGTCTGAACAATGCTCTGGTGCGTCAGATTGGCGACGACAACACCAGCCTTATTGTTCAGGATGGCACGTCGAACACGGCCGATGTCCGCCAGTTTGATGGAAGCGGTTCGACGGTTGATCAGACCGGTAATATGAACATGGCAATGGTCCGTCAGGGCAACCCATAAACACCACTGAGTGAATAATGGCCGGGCGGGCGTAATGCTCGCCCGGCGTATTCATCTGCGGGTCACGGTAAGCCCTGCAAACCAAGACCTAGTGCAACAGAATTACAGAACGAACGAGTGAGCAAGCATGAACAAGACAATCCTCAATGGCGCATTGCTTCTCGTCCTGGGCACAGCCGCACCGCTGGCTGCGCAGGTTTTCACTCCCATAGAGGCACCTGCGACCGGATCGGACGACGTCTTTGTCGACCAGATTGGCAGCGGCAACCGGGTTGACCTTAATCAGAGCGCAAATGGCCAAACCGCCGAGCTGACGCAGGACGGCGACGGCAATATCGCCGACATCAATCAAACCGGCGACGGCGCGCATATTGCGGCGCTGACGCAGACCGGCAACGGCAATTCGGGCACGATCGAACAGACGGGAGCGGCGGGCAACATAGCCGCCCTCACACAGACGGGCGACGATAATTCGGTGCTGCTGTCGCAGAATAACAGCGGATTGGCCGGATCGGCCGCCGAAATCGTGCAGAACGGGTCTAACAATTCGATTGCCTTGGTGCAGGACGGCGATGATAATCAGGCGCGTCTCACACAGGATGGCTCGGACAATCTCATGATCGCTACGCAGCTGAACGGCGGCAATCGGCTCGAATGGGTGCAGCAAGGCTCCAGCCTGTCTGGCACCGTGGTCGAGCAGACCGGAAACCAGCAGATGTTCATCCTGCAAACGGGTGCCGGTTCGGTGGTGACCGGGGGCTCCAACTGATCGCGGCCATGAATAGGGGTGCAAATCGCGCCATATTGGCCGGAGCGCTGCTGGCGCTGCCTGCCCAGCTTGCCGCGCAGGACAATCCGCATGACGTGCCGCTGAGCGAGACCGCGTTTGTCGAACAGGCCCCGGACAGCGCCCGGACCCCGGAGGTAGCGGCTCCGCAGCAGCCGGTTGATGCGCGTTCCAAAGTCTATTTCCCCGATGAAATCACCCCGCAAAGCGTCGCCGAGGCTCGCGCCCGCGCCGCGCGGCAAGAGCAGGTCGAAGCCCGCCTTCCGACCGGCAGCAACGACACCTTTGCACAGGTTTCCCCGGACAGAGAGGGCAATCAGCCGGTCACCCAGCTGACCGACCCCGGCACCGCGCAGGCGCTCGCGCAATTGAGCGATGCCGAACGGCAGGTGCTGCTCGACGCGGTTGAGGGGACCGACATTTGCGATTCCGCTCAGCAAATTCCCGCGATTCAGGCGCTGTGCGCGCAGCGGATCGAAACCCGCTCAGCTGAATTTGCGCGCGATGACGCAGGCCCCTCTGCTGAGGACAGTCTGCTCGGCGGCGGTCTGGACAATTCGCGGCTCGCCACGCTGGAGGCGGCCATCGCCCGGCTCGCCCGCAACGCTGGCCAATCGGACGATTTTTCCAATCAGGTGATCGCCTCGGTCGCGCTCGGCAATGCTGCGTTAAGCGATGCTCAGGCTACCTCGGCGGAGGGTGATCCCACCGGCGAATTGTCGCCGGAAACGCAAGGCATCGTGAATGCGATCGTCCAGCAACTCGGCGGAAATTAGGATGGCGGCGGTCATGCGCGATTTTGTGAAACGACTGGCTTTCCTCACCCCGGCTTTTGCGATAGCCGCAGGCAACGCGGCGGGCGCGGGCGGAGCAGAGCCGCCACGCGCGCTGGCGCTGAACGTGCTCGAACAAGACGGCAGCGTGGAAATTCAATTGATCGCGCAGTCAGCGATTGCCCAGCAGGTTGAATATGCGGTCGAACTTGTCGGCGATTCAAACGCGCGCCACCGCGGCAACACCAGCATTTCCGCAGGCGACCGGCATGTCCTTTCGCGGCTGTCCACCAATGTGACAGACACGTGGTGCGCGACCGTGGAGGTGATCGAGGGCAGTGGTCCGCGTTACACCTTGACTGCGGGCGATTGCAGCGAGGCCTGATTGCGCCGACGCGCATTTCTTGCGCAGAATTATTTTCATCGGAACCGCGCGCGCGATTGACGCGCCATTTCGCATCCGCAACATAGATCTGCCTGCCGGAAGCGATTCCGGCGTCTTTCGCGGGAGAGACTGGTCTGGTCCAAAATCCAGGCGCGGCGCCGAAGGAGCAACCGCCCCGGAAACTCTCAGGCAAACGGACCGCGAAACGGCATAGGCACTCTGGAAAGAGTGATCGGCGAATGATGCGCGCGGTCACCACCGAAGGGGAATGCGGCGCATCTGTCTGGATGCGCGGCTAAGCTCTCAGGTTTCCCGGACAGAGGGGGCAGGAATTTCGCTTCACCTTGGGGCGATGCCTTGCTTTTTGGGCCGTTTTTCGGCTGTTCGGAGACCGATATTTTGAACGACGACGACCAACAGGCAGACGATACCGCGCTCGAAGCGCTCCCCTTGGATGCGCTCCCCCTCGATGCATGGCACCGGGCGCAGGGCGCGCGCATGGTCGCGTTCGCCGGTTATGAAATGCCGATCCAATACGAAGGCATCGTCGCTGAACACAATTGGACACGCACCAGCGCGGGGTTGTTTGACGTCAGCCACATGGGGCAGTTGCTGCTGTCTGGTCCGGGTCTAGACGCCGCGGTCGAGGCGGTGCTGCCGATCGATCTGTCGACGCTGAAACTTGGCCAGCAACGCTATTCGTTGTTGCTCGACGCAAGTGGCGGCGTGCTTGATGACCTGATGGTCTCACGCTGGCCTGATGCGCTCTATCTGGTGGTGAATGGCGCAACCAAGTGGGACGACATCGGCACGCTAAGGGAAGCGTTGAGCGACGACATCACGCTTAATCACCTCGATGAACAGGCATTGCTGGCCTTGCAGGGGCCCAAGGCGGCTGACGCGCTCGCCCGCCATGCGCAGGGCGAATATCAATTGTCGGCGCTGACCTTCATGCGCTTTGGCCGCTTCACCATCGCCGGGCACGACGTCACCATTGCGCGTGCGGGCTATACGGGCGAGGATGGGTTCGAGATTTCGCTTCCCGCCGCTGCGGCTGAGACCATCGCCGCGCTGCTGTGCGGTGAGCCTGAAGTGAAGCCGATAGGTCTGGGCGCGCGCGATTCGCTGCGGCTCGAAGCGGGCCTGCCGCTTTATGGGCATGACCTCTCGCCCGAAACTTCGCCCATCGAAGCGGGCCTGATCTTCGGCATCAACAAGCGCCGGCGGACCGAAGGCGGATTTCCAGGCGCGGACCGGATCATCCGTGAGATAAATGAAGGCACCGCGCGGCGCTGGGTCGGGCTCAAACTCGATGGCCGCCTGCCCGCGCGGGAAGGTGCGCTGGTGTTTGCGGGCGGGGACCAGATCGGCACCGTCACCAGCGGCGGATTTTCGCCCACCCTCGGCGCACCGATTGCAATGGCGTATGTTGCCTCACAACACGCCGCGCCCGGTACCGCACTCGAAGTGGAAGTGCGCGGGCGCCGCCTCGCTGCCACAGTTTCACCCATGCCGTTTGTCCCGCATCGCTATTTCAGGGGGAGTTGAACCAATGCCGCGTTATTTTACCGATGAACACGAATGGATCGACGTAGAGGGTGACAGCGCCACCGTCGGGATCACCGATTACGCTCAGGAGCAGCTGGGCGACATTGTCTTTGTTGAATTGCCCGAAGTGGGCGCAACGCTTGACATGGGCGGCGATGCAGCGGTGGTTGAAAGCGTCAAGGCGGCAAGCGATGTATACTCGCCGATCACTGGGGAAGTAACCGAGATCAACGACTTACTCGAAGAAGAGCCTGCGTTGGTTAATTCATCACCCGAAGAAGACGGCTGGTTTTACCGCATGACCATTGGCGATCCGGGCGAGCTTGAAGGGCTGATGGACGAGGCAGCCTACAAGGAATTCGTCGACAATCTTTAAAGTTCACTCCCCTCTCTCCTGCGGGAGGGGAAAGGAAAGCCAGACCTGATGCGTTACCTCCCTCTCACAGATACCGACCGCGCCGATATGTTGGCGAAGATCGGAGCTGCCTCGATTGACGATCTGTTTGTTGATGTGCCCGAAGTGGCGCAGCTTGATGGACCGATCCGTGACCTGCCGATGCATGCGAGCGAGATGGCGGTTGAACGGCATATGAAAGCGCGCGCGGCAAAGAACCTCGTCGCTGGCGAGGTGCCTTTCTTCCTTGGGGCGGGGGCCTATCGCCACCATGTACCCGCCAGCGTCGATGCGGTGATTCAGCGCGGCGAGTTTCTGACTGCCTATACTCCGTATCAGCCTGAAATTGCGCAGGGCACGCTGCAGATGCTGTTTGAATTTCAAACGCAGGTTGCGCGGCTGTATGGCTGTGCGGTGGCCAACGCCTCGCTCTATGATGGCTCGACCGCCTGCTGGGAAGCGGTGGCGATGGCAACCCGCGTGACGAAGCGCAATCGCGCAGTGCTCTCGGGCGCGCTGCACCCGCATTATGCGCAAGTGGTCAAGACTATGGCGCAGTTCACTGGCGACACGATCGCAGACGCGCAGCCCGCGATTCAGGCTGAGCCCGATTTAAGCGGCCTGATCGCCCGCATTGATGACGACACCGCCTGCGTGGTGGTGCAATATCCCGACATCCTTGGCCGGGTCAGCAACCTTGAAGAGGTCGCTGCGGCCGCTCATGCCAAGGGCGCGCTGCTGGTGGTGGTAAACACAGAACCAGTGGCGCTGGGCGCGTGTCTGTCGCCGGGTGAAATGGGCGCAGATATTGTCGTTGGCGAAGGGCAGTCGATTGGCGTCGGCCTGCAGTTCGGCGGGCCGTATCTCGGTCTGTTTGCGGTGCGCGATCCCAAACACGTGCGCCAGATGCCCGGCCGGCTGTGCGGGGAGACGGTGGACGCTGAGGGCAAGCGCGGCTTTGTCCTGACGCTTTCCACCCGCGAACAGCATATTCGTCGCGAGAAAGCGACCAGCAACATCTGCACCAATTCGGGTCTTTGCGCGCTGGCATTCAGCGTTCACATGACGCTGCTCGGGGAACGCGGCTTGCGCGAACTGGCGGCAGAAAACCACCGTCTTGCCTGTATCGCAGCGGACCGGCTGGCCAAGGTGCCGGGGGTGAGGCTGCTCAACCATGCCTTTTTCAACGAATTTACCTTGATGCTGGACGGCAAACCGGCGCGCGAGATCGTGCGCGATCTTGCTGACCGGGGCGTGTTGGGCGGGGTGTCGCTGGGGCGGCTGTATCCGGGGGTAAGGGCGCTGGAGCATGCCTTGCTGGTTGCAGTGACCGAGACCACGACCGAGGAAGACATCGAGACCCTCGCGGTTGAACTTGAAGCTCTGGTAAAGGAGCCTGCACAATGAATGCGCCCAACAAATCAGGATGGAAGCCGCAAATGCAGGTTAGCGAAGACGGGCTTCACAATGGCCCGCCAACCACCACCGGCAATCGCGGTCTGATGCTGGAAGAGCCATTGCTGTTCGAAATCGGCCATGCAGAAACGACCGGCGTCGACCTACCCGAAATCGACCCGGCGGCCTCAAATCGGTTTGCCGGGCTGGAGCGGTCTGACCCGATCGGCCTGGTGGGTTTGACGGAGCCGGAAACGGTGCGTCATTATACCCGTCTCAGCCGCCAGAATTACGGGATCGATCTTGGCTTTTTCCCGCTGGGCAGTTGCACGATGAAACACAATCCGCGCCTCAATGAAAAGGTCGCGCGGCTTCCCGGTTTTGCCGACATCCACCCGCTTGCCCCGCAAAGCAGCGTTCAGGGTGCATTGGAAGTCATTTATGAGCTCGGACAATGGCTTTGCACCCTCACTGGGATGCCGTCGGTCGCAATGAGCCCCAAGGCCGGCGCGCATGGCGAATTGTGCGGCATTCTGGCAATCCGCGCGGCGCACACCGCGCGCGGCGATGCCCGCCAAGTCGTGCTGGTCCCCGAAAGCGCACATGGCACCAACCCGGCCACGGCGGCCTTTGCCGGTTACCGGGTGGAGGATATTCCGGCAACCGCCGAGGGGCGCGTCGATGTTGACAAGATCAAGGCACGACTGGCGCTCGGCGGACCGGACAAATGCGATGTGGCGGCGGTGATGATCACCAACCCCAACACCTGCGGTCTGTTTGAAAAGGATTTCCGCACCATCGCCGATGCGGTCCACGCAGCGGGAGCTTATGTCTATTGCGACGGCGCCAACTTCAACGCCATCGTTGGCCGAGTCCGCCCCGGAGATCTGGGCGTCGATGCGATGCATATCAATCTGCACAAGACTTTCTCCACCCCGCATGGCGGCGGCGGACCCGGGTCCGGTCCGGTGGTTTTTTCGGAGGCGCTTGCACCGTTCGCACCGCTGCCGTTTGTGCGCAAATATGAAGACGGCACTTTCGATCTGGTCGAAGAAGAACAGCGCGAGGCAACGCGCGGACAGGCGTTTGGCCGGATGACTGCATTCCACGGCCAGATGGGCATGTTTACCCGCGCGCTCACCTATATGCTCAGCCACGGTGCAGACGGACTGAAACAGGTTGCCGAGGATGCTGTGCTCAACGCCAATTACATCCTGCGCAGCCTCGAAGATGTGCTCCACGCGCCGTTCGCAGATAGCGGGCCTTGCATGCATGAAGCGCTGTTCGGCGACAAGGATTTCGGCGGGGACCTGACCACGCTCGATCTGGCCAAGGGGCTAATCGACGAAGGCTATCATCCGATGACAGTGTATTTCCCATTGGTGATCCACGGGGCGATGTTGGTCGAGCCGACCGAGACTGAGAGCAAGGCCAGCATCGACCAGTTCATCACAGCGTTCCGATCCGTGGCAGAGCGCGCGTTGGCGGGCGATCAGAGCCTTAAGCAGGCGCCCTATTACGCGCCGCGCCGCAGGCTTGATGAAACTGCTGCCGCGCGAAAGCCCAAGCTGGTGTGGTCCGAACCGCTCTAGGGGAGGGAAGGCGGAGTTGCAGGCTCGCCAGTTTCGTCTTCTGATCCAAGTGTAATGCGGATTTCCTGCATGTTCAGGATCGCCACGTAAAATCCCAGAACCGCCAGCGAGCTGGATCCCAGCACCGCGAACGCGGCGCCCTTTGCCCCGTTCCAGTCGATCGCCGCGTCGAGCAGCACCAGCGCCAGCACTGTGGGAACAGCGCGAACTGCAAAGGCTGTGCCTGCGCGCCCGGCTGAAACCAGCAACGATTCAAGGCTAGCGCCGACCAGTTCAACCGCGCCTGCGATCGACAGGATAACCATCGCCCAATAGAAGGCGCTGAAATCATCCTCCGCAATCGCGGCCAATGCCCAGCGCCCGCCAAACAGCGCGACCAGCACTGCGATCACGCCTGCTACAACAGCAATATTCGCCATGCGCCGCGCCATGGTGAGCGCGTTTTCTTTGGCATGAACCAGTTCTGGAAAGATCGCCTTGGACACGGTTTGCGCCAGCGAAACCAGCGCCTGACCCAATTGCGCAGCGACGCGGAAGCCGCCCGCCAGCGCGGCACCGCCAAATGTCCCTACCAGCAGGATGATGACCTGCTTGCCCGCAATATTCAGGCTGCCCGACATATTGGTCGACCATACGAACGACCATGCTTCAGGATGTTTTTCAGGTATCCGGCGAAAACTCAGCGCGCTGAGATCAATCCGCTGGGTTCGACCGGCCGCCACCCACAGGGCGATGGCAACCGCGACTTCCGACGCGGCCCAGGCGAGGATAAAACCCATCACACTCGGCATGAAGACGACCGCAAGCGCCGCTCCTGCGGTGCGAATGGCTGGCTGCACCGCCTCTGCCGCAGTTGCCGTGGCGAATTTGAAATGCAGGCGCAGCAGCCCCGTCGGCGTAGCCCGGATTGCTGCCAAGGAAACCACGCAATAGCCAAAGGTGAGCCACAGCAGATCGGCGGGCAAGGGCAGCCACAGATGAGCGGTGAACGTAACAATCGCCGCGAGCGCGGTCCCCAAAGCAATCGACAGCATGTCGAGAGCAATGGCAAAACCGGTGGCTTCGCGCAGATTTTCTGAGTCTCGCGCTGGCTCGTCACCTTCCCCATTCGCTCCCCAGCGCACGATGAACTGCCATGTCTGGAAATTGGCAAACCCGGTGATCGCCTGACCCAGCGCAACGATCAGTGCGAAATAGCCGAACTGCTCCAGCCCCAGAGTGTGCGTGGCAAGATACAGATAGACGAGGCTCATCACCGCGTTAAAGCCGCGCCCGCCCAGCAGCCAGCCGATATTGGAGAAGAGCCGCTTCATCGGGCGAGGGACTGCTGCCGGTTACCCGGCGACAGCTTCACCCTCTCGTCGCTGCAAAATGCGCGTGGTCACATCCAGAGTGCGCTGATTATCGACATCGATGGCATAATGCCCATCCGACAATTCGACCGCCACCAGCTTGAAACCAAATCGCCGCGAAACCTGCGCGAACAGTTTTTCCTTCGACGCCGTGCCTAGCCGGAAACGGATCAGATTGAGGAAGCCAAACGCCTTGATGATGCGGCTTGGGAATTTCACGAACTGCCCGCCTTCACGCATGATTTCCGCAGCATTCAGCGCCTTTTCATCGCCGATCCAGTACATGTTGCAATTGGAAAATTCACCGTCGCGGAACTTGTAGAAGCGCTTTTGACCGACCGGATCGGCCAGTTGCACGTTCTCCTTGAGCGCCAGACCCGCCGCCGCACCAGCGCCAGCCGCCAGGCATTTGTCGATGAACTCGGCGTATCCTTCCCCGGTGACCAGACAATTGTCGGCTGTGGTGATGAGCAGGGGGAACTGCGCCTCGTCGGCGCCGGAAAACACGCTGTCGACCAGATTGAATTTGCCTTCAGCAAAACTCAACCGACCTGCGCTGATCAAGGCAGCAATGCCGGGCAGCGCGGCGATTTCATCGGGTTCATGCGCGACGATCCGGATGGCCCCGACATTGGGGCAGTCCGCAACCTGCCGCGCCACGCGTTCGACCATGGGCACGCCATTGACCGGCACAACCGCCTTCTGTGAAACACCTGCTTGTTCGGCTAGGGGGTCGAGCACCCCCGAACGCTTGCCCGCCATGATAAGTGCGGTGACTTTTGTATCGTGATCCATCGCCCGCGCCCTTAGCGCCAATCTGCGCCTTGCGCAAAGCCGCGATGGGCGAAGCTTGTTAAACTATCTGGCGAGGGTCAAAAGGGGAGGGCGATGCGCATCATCTTTTCTCGCAAGGGCTTTGACAGCAGCGCAGGCGGCGGCCCTTCGCCGATTGTGGATGGTCGCCCGATCAGCCTGCCAATCCCGGCAGGTGCGGCGAGCCGAACAACGTACCGCGATCTGGGGCTGGGCGATCACGCAGCGCGGGCCAGCAGGGAGCGGATTGGGGCGGACGATCTCTGCCACCACGATCCGATGTTTCGACCTGATGGCACCTGCCTTTTCGGCCAATGCGGGGCGGCGCAGACCCATCTGGAACGGCAGGGCGTCGGGGTCGGCGATGCTTTTGTGTTCTTCGGTCTGTTCGCCGATGAATATACCGGCGAGAGGCATCACCGCATTTTCGGCTATCTGCGCGTAGACGATGAGATTCCGCTCGCTGCAGGAGCGCCGGCCGATCTGGTGGAACTGGCGCATCCGCATGCACTGGCCATGCATAGCCACAATGACGTGATCTGGCGCGGTGAGGGATGCACCGCTGGCCGTGCGAGCGATGCCCTGCGGCTGACCGTTCCGGGCGGCCCGCCAAGCCTGTGGGCGAGGCCCGAATGGTTGAGGCAGGGCGAGCTAAGCTACCACGGCCGTGCCGACCGTTGGCTGGACGGGGGGAGATTAAAGAGCGCGGCGCGCGGGCAGGAATTCGTCGCCAATATCGGCCAGCGTCAGGGCCCGCGCAAATGGCTCACGCAGATAATCGCGGCGATCAGAGCGTCTTGATAATCGCAGAGAAATCGAGATTGCCATTCTCCTTGGCAAATTCCTCGTAAATCTGCGCGGCCTTGGCGCCCAGTACCGTCGTGGCATCGACATTGCCCGAAGCTTCCATTGCAAGCCGCAAGTCCTTGAGCATCAGCGCGGTTGCAAAGCCGCCCTGGTAATCCTTGTCCGCCGGGCTTTCGACGCCCACACCCGGCATCGGCGTATAGGCATTGAGCGACCAGTTGTAGCCCGAGCTTTGCGAGCTGATTTCGTAGAATTTCTGCGGATCAAGACCCAGCTTCTGCGCCATCGTCATGGCCTCTGCGGTGCCGATCATGGTGATGGCGAGCAGCATGTTGTTGCATATCTTGGCGGTCTGACCCGCGCCTGCATCGCCTGCGTGGATCACCGCCTTGCCCATTGCGGCAAGGACCGGTTCGGCCCGCGTAAAGGCCGGTTCAGACCCGCCCACCATAAAGGTCAGCGTCCCGCCATTCGCCGCCGCGATCCCGCCTGAGACGGGCGCATCGACCATGGCGTATCCTGCGGCTTCGGCCTTTTTGATGACGTCTTTGGCGGTGGCAACGTCGATGGTCGAACAATCGAGCAGCACCGCTCCGGCAGGAGCAGTGCCGATGACATCGCTTTCATAGACCGATTTAACGATTGCGCCGTTTGGCAGCATCGAGACGACAGCTTCCGCTTCCGCGCAAGCTTCCGCTGCGGCGGTGAATGTTGTGCAGCCAGCGGCCTTCGCTGCGGTCAAAGCGGCATCGCTAAGGTCGAAGGCGCGCACATCATGGCCCGCTTTCACAAGGTTCGCGGCCATCCCGCCGCCCATGTTGCCAAGACCGATAAATGCGATTTTCATATCAGCGCCCCTTCCACTGCCCTTCGCGCTTCTCGATAAACGCAGCCATGCCCTCGGCCTTGTCCTCGCTCGCGGTGAGGATCTGGAAGATGCGGCGTTCGACGATCAGGCCCTGATCCAGCGTCATCTCGAACGCTGAATTCACCATTTCCTTGTTCGCGATTGTAGCCATTGGCGGCATGGACGCGATGGTCGCGGCGGTTTTCAGCACTTCGGTGATGAGGTTCGCTTGCGGCACCGCGCGCACGATCAGGTTCGATCGTTCGGCTTCCTCGGCGCTCATCATCCGGCCCGTCAGGCACATTTCCATCGACTTCGACTTGCCGATGGCGCGGGTCAGGCGCTGCGATCCGCCCATGCCCGGCGCCACGCCCAGCTTGATTTCCGGCTGGCCGAATTTCGCATTGTCGGATGCGATGATGAAATCCGCCATCATCGCTAGCTCGCACCCGCCGCCCAGCGCAAAGCCGTTGACCGCTGCGATCCACGGCTTGCGGGTCTTTTTCACGATCTCGCTGGTCCACGGCGAAAAGAAATCGTCGAGATAGAAATCGGCCGCGGCCTTCTCGCTCATCTCCTTGATATCGGCACCTGCGGCGAATGCCTTTTCTCCCGAACCGGTCAGCACCGCGCACAGCTGAGTGTCGTCAGCCTGATACCCTGCGAAAGCGCAAGTAAGGTCTGCAAGAACCTGGCTGTTGAGCGCGTTCAGCGCCTGCGGTCGGTTGATCGTCATCAGCGTGACCCCCTTGGTCCCGCGCGCGTCGGTTTCGACGGTGATCGTTTCGTAGGTCATAGCGATTTCCATTCTTCCTTTGACGGGAGCGGCGCGAAGATCGCGTCGAGCAGCTCTTCGGTCACATCCTCGGGCGTTGCCGGGTTCCATTTGGGATCGTGGGTCTTGTCGGTGATGACCGCGCGCACCCCTTCGGCGAAATCGGGGCGGGTCAGCACGCGCGACGCAATGCGATATTCCATCCGCATATTCTCGGCAAAATCACTCAGCCCCGCGCTTATCGCCAACTGGCGCAGCGCCACCTTGCAGGTTTGCGGGCTTTTGGTGCCAAGCGTGTCGCGTTCCTTTTGCGCCCATTCGTCGCCGTCCGCGATGGCTGTTTCGAGGCTGGCGAGGATGTCTTCATAGCGGTCGGAGGAGAAATGTTTGGCGATCTTGTCCGCGTTGTTCTTGATCCGGGCATCGGGCGGTGTGCCGACCGGTTCGGACAGAATGCCCGCGATGCGTCCCGGCCGTTCGGCGATGCGCGCCTTCAGATCATCGATCATGGTGCTGGGCACGTAATGCGTGGCGAGGCCGGTCCACAGCGCCTCTGCCCCTTCAAGCCGCGCGCCGGTCAGCGCCAGAAATTGCCCGATCCGTCCGCCGATCCGCGAAAGATACCAGCCGCCGCCGACATCGGGGAACAGGCCTATCCCGGTTTCGGGCATGGCGAAACGGGTGTTTTCTGTCGCCACCCGAAACTTTGCGGGCAGCGAAATGCCGACCCCGCCGCCCATGGTGATGCCGTCCATGAAGGCGACAATTGGCTTGGGATAGGTGAACATCTGGTGGTTCAATTGATATTCGTCGTGAAAGAATTTGCGGCCCGAAACCCCGCCATCATTGAGCGCTGAATCCCGCAAAAAAGCGATATCGCCGCCTGCGCAAAAACCGCGTCCGTCATCGTGATCGAGGATGATCGCCTCGATTGCGTCATCCTTTTCCCACTCCATGAGAGCGGCTGACATTGTGTGGCACATCTCCAGCGTCAGTGCGTGGAGCGCCTTGGGCCGGTTGAGGCTGATATGCCCGATGGGGCCGTTGGTGCGGGTGAGAACGTCGTCGGTCATAGGGCCGTGTCTTTCGGTTCGATCAGGTCCCAGCGATTGCCAAACGGATCGCTGAACACCGCAACTGTGCCATAGGGTTCGTGGCGGGGTTCTTCATGGAAAGTCACCCCTGCTGCCGTAAAGCGGTTATGGCAATCGGTGAAGCTATCGGTTTGGAGGAAAAACGCCACCCGCCCGCCAGTCTGATTGCCGATTGCGGCGCGCTGGGCATTATCGACAGCCTTGGCAATCAGCAGCCTTGTACCGCCGCCCGACGGCGCGACAACGACCCAGCGTTTCCCCGACCCCATGTCGCAGTCCTCGATCAGATCAAACCCGAGCGCGCCGACATAAAAGGCGATGGCCGCGTCGTAATCCGGCACGACGAGCGCGATCATGCCGAGGGCTTCCGTAGTCATGACGCGATATGACGTTGCCGAGAGCCAAAACTCTTTGGAGGAAACAACTTCCAAGCAAATAGCCAGTATCCAAACCCAGCAGCTGAGGTTGAAACTACAAGAATCAAAGGTTCTAGCAATTCGCTCCAATGGCTGAAGTCGTTCCAATGGCTGAAGAATATCAGCAACATGGACCCCCAAACTGCTCCTGTCAGTGTGTAGACGAACCAGTGTCGAACCCAGGCCGAACCGAAAAGGCTTTGGATTTCGGAAAAGACCAAGACTGGGATGGCGGGAATAACACCCAACAATAGGGCAACTATGAACACCAAAAAGGAAGTTTGGGCGAGCCAATCAAGATGGATGAAATGCACGTTGAAGTAGAAGGCGAGGCCCACCAGCGTGACGATTGTCCCGAACACAGCAGCAAAGGCATAACCTCCAAGTACCGTGAGCAGCCTCACTGGCGCAACAAATCCCGGCCCACGACCATGCGCATGATCTGATTGGTGCCTTCGAGGATCGAATGGACGCGCAGATCGCGCCAGAAACGTTCGATCGGGTAGTCCTGCAGATAACCATAGCCGCCGTGCAATTGCAGCGCGCGGTCTACGATCGAGGAGCCGTTGTCGGTCGCCAGCCGCTTGGCCATAGCAGAAAAGCGGGTCTTGTCGGGCGCGTTCTCGGTCACTTTGACTGCGGCCAGATAAAGCAGCGCGCGCGCGGCCTCCAGATCGGTTGCCATGTCGGCCAGCGTGAACTGGGTGTTCTGGAAATCGGCCACAGCCTTGCCAAACTGGCTGCGTTCCTTGGTGTAACGGATCGCTTCGTCAAGGCACCTTTGCGCCCCGCCCAGCGAACAGGCGCCGATGTTCAACCGTCCGCCGTCGAGCCCCATCATCGCAATGCGAAACCCTTCGCCTTCGCCGCCGACGATATTTTCGGCAGGGACGCGGACATCCTCAAGGATAAGCTGTGCGGTCGGCTGCGAATGCCAGCCGAGTTTTTTCTCATTCGCGCCAAAGGAAACGCCGGGCATGTCCTTTTCGATCACCATGCAGGTGATGCCCTTGGGCCCATCCTCCCCCGTGCGGACCATTGCGACGTAGATTTCGTTCGAGCCAGCGCCCGAAATAAACTGTTTGGTGCCGTTCAGTACGTAATGATCACCGTCCCGCTTTGCCGTGGTTTTGAGCGCTGCGGCGTCCGATCCGCTTGATGGCTCGGTCAGGCAATAGCTGGCAATCTTTTCCATGCCGATGAGATCGGGGAGATATTTGTCCTTCACGGTCTGTGAACCGAAGCGGTCGATCATCCAAGCGGCCATGTTGTGGATCGAGATGAAAGCGGAGGTGGAGGGGCAGCCATAGGCCATCGCCTCCATGATCAGCGCAGCCTCAAGCCGTCCTAGCCCGATCCCACCCGATTCCTCCGACACATAGATCGCGCCAAAGCCCAGCTCTGCGGAGCGTTTGATCGTGTCGATGGGAAAAATGTGCTTCTCGTCCCACTCCCCGGCATGCGGCGTGATGTTATCGGCGGTGAAACGCTGCGCCATTTCCTGGATCGCAAGCTGATCCTCGGTGAGAGAAAATTGTCCGGTCATGGGCAATGCTCTAACCGGGTTGAGAAGCTTAGAAAAGGGCGCGCGGCCTGCTTTGTTTGTTAGGTCCTGACCCTTGGGCAGTTTCGCCGGAATGCGCCGGAACTGCCGAAAAGACGTAACCGAATCGCGAGCAATCGCGTATCTATCGCTATGATCATGGATTCGCCCGTAACCCGTCCGCGCCTTGTGCTGGTTTACAATGCCGACAGCGGCATCATCAATGCGTTGATGCATGCGGTGCACAAGCAGATATTTCCATCGAGCTATCCCTGCTCGCTATGCGCGATCACCTATGGCGCGGTGTCGATGCGGGGCGAATGGCGGCGATTTCTCGACAGTCTGCCGATGGACATTGTGATTCATCACAAGGATGATTTTGCCGCCGCTTTTCCTGGTCACGGCATTGCGCTGCCAGCGGTTCTGGTTGCCGATAGCGACGCCAAGCCAAAGGTCCTGATTGCGGCCGAGGAACTCGATGCGATGACGGACGCGGCGCAATTGATGGAGCGGGTGGAAGAGGCATTGATCAGCGAACAGGTGTTCGGCGTGAATATGCGCGACGTGGCCTAACCGATCAACGCTTCTGCTTCGATCTCGATCTTCCATTCTTTCCGGCAGAGCCATGCTACGCCTGCCATGGTGGCGGCGGGCCGCGCCTGCCCGAACCAGCGCGCATGGACCGCGCCAACGGCAGCCTGATCGCCGAAATCGGTGAGCAACATCCGCGTGCGCACGACATCGCTGGCTGAACCGCCCAGCTCCTCAATCGCGGCGACAATGATGGCGCAGCACCGGTCGGCCTGTTCGGCGGCGCCCCCGGGTGTGGTCGAACCGTCGGGCTCAACCGGTCCGGTGCCTGCGACCACGATCCGGTTGCCGACCCGCACCGCGCGGCAGAACCCGAACTGCGCCTCATAGGGGGAGCCCGAGGAAACGCGCCGCCGGCCAATCATCCGCAGGTGACCTGGGTGATGATCATCGCGTCATCATAGCGGATATTCACCCGGTCCTCGCGGTAATCCATCGTCCATGCCGAATTGGGCGGGCCCCAGCGGAGCGTGCGCGCCTTGCTTGCGGCAAGGATCGCCGCGCCGCTCGCGGTGCTGGCCTGCTGGCCAATGTATGATTGCGCCGCCGCAGCATCGCAGTTGCCGGGTGCTGGGCGCGCTGGTTCAAGAGGGGCCTGTGCTGCGGGCGGAGCAGAGCTGCCTGTGCAGCCGATCAGAGCAAGCGTGGCGGGCACACAGAGGGCAATCTGGCGGATCATCACAAGGCTCCTAACTGCATTTTTTGCGCGGGTATTCGTCTGCCACCTTGGGGGCGGTGCCATCGGATGTGTGGAGCAAGGTCTGCCCGCCTTTCTCGACCAGCGAGAGCCGCAGAACATTGACCCAGGTTTCGCCTTCGCCCTCCATCACCAGGTCGGCGACTGCATCATCGCCATCCTGCCCGACGCCCGCAACCTGACCAAAGCTTTCGTAAAAGGTGATCGAACGCGGGGCGATTTCCATGCGCATGTCGCTGTCGCGCGAACAGGTGCCGCCGACATAATCCCAAACGCCAAGATAGCGCGCGGGGATCATCCCCGGAGTATCGGCCGGAGGCGGCCCGGCACCATCGCCGAGCCCGCCGTCCGGCTCGACCGGGATAGGCGTTTCGGAAGGCACGGTCTCATCTGCTGGTTCGGGTGCTCCCCCGCAGGAAGCCAGCGCGAGGGCGAGGAACGCTGCAAAGGTTACCCGCACCGCGCCTACCCCATCGTCGGAATGACAAAGGCGTTTGCGCCATCGGGTGAGCCATCGGGCCAGCGCTGAGTGATCTTCTTCTTCTTGGTCCAGAAGGCGAGGCCATCGGTCCCGTATTGGTCGATGTCGCCAAATCCCGAACGCTTCCACCCGCCAAAGCTGTGATAGGCGACCGGCACCGGGATCGGCACGTTGATCCCAACCATGCCGACATTCACCCGGCTCGCAAATTCGCGCGCGGCGTGGCCGTTGCGGGTGAAGATCGCGACCCCGTTGCCATATTGATGCTCGCTTGGCAGGCGCACCGCGTGTTCAAAATCATCAGCGCGCACGATCTGGAGCACGGGGCCGAAGATTTCCTCCTGATAGCTCTTCATCTGCGGGGTCACCCGGTCGATCAGGGTTGGCCCGACAAAGAAGCCCTTCTCATGCCCCTGCAGGCTGAACCCGCGCCCGTCGATCACGATTTCCGCGCCCTCTTCCTCAGCGGTGGTGATCCATTGTTCGATCCGCGCCTTGTGTTCGGGCGTGACCACCGGGCCGTAATGCGCGTCGGGATCGGTCGAAACGCCAATGCGCAGGGCGTGGATCGCCGGGATCAGCTTCTCGCGCAGGCGGTTGGCCGTGTCCTCGCCCACCGGCACCACCACCGGCAGCGCCATGCAGCGTTCACCCGCCGAACCAAAGGCCGCGCCTGCCAGATCGTTCACCACCTGATCGAGATCGGCGTCGGGCATCACGATCCCGTGGTTCTTCGCCCCGCCGAAAGCCTGCACCCGTTTTCCGTTCTGCGCGCCGCGGTGATAGATGTAATGCGCGATATCGGACGATCCGACAAAGCTGATCGCCGGAATATCGGGATGGTCAAGGATCGCGTCGACCATTTCCTTGTCCCCGTGGACGACCTGCAGCAGCCCCTCTGGCGCGCCCGCTTCGACGAACAGCTGCGCCAGCCGCACCGGAACGCTGGGATCGCGCTCTGACGGTTTCAGGATAAACGCATTGCCCGCCGCGATTGCCATGCCGAACATCCACATCGGGATCATCGCCGGGAAATTGAACGGAGTGATGCCTGCCCCAATCCCCAGCGGTTGACGCATCGAATAGACATCGATCCCCGGCCCCGCGCCTTGGGTGTATTCGCCTTTCAGCACCTGCGGGATACCACAGGCGAATTCGATCACTTCGAGGCCCCGCTGCACATCGCCCTTGGCATCGTCGACCACTTTGCCATGTTCGGATGCGAGCAGTTCGGCAAGGCTCTGCATGTTCGCCTCGATCAGTTCCTTGAAGCGGAACATCACGCGGGCGCGTTTCTGAGGGTTGGTCGCGGCCCAGCCGGGCTGGACCTGCTTGGCGGTCGCCACCGCGCGTTCCAGCAGCGCCGCATCGCCCAGCGCGACCTCGGCCTGCACCTCGCCGGTCGAAGGGTTCCAGACTTGATGTTTGCGAGTTGGCGCGGGGGTGTCGCCGAGGATGAAATGGTCGATCTGACGCATGGGAAGTCTCCTGTCTCTTGCGACCATCCAATGACGATACGCAGCGTTTGAGGCAAGGGGGTGCGGCCTGCCTAATTTGCTGGGCGGGGGGCCAGGCAACGATCTGATCGCGGAATACAACAGCGCAGGCACGATGCTTGACCGCTATGTCCACGGTGTGTCAGGAGGTGATGATCCGGCGATTGCCTATCCGGGCTCCAATGCCGATCACACCGTTGCCGAATATCTCTACGCCGACAGGCTTGGTTCGATTGTGGCGAGCTTCAACCGGAGCGGCGGGCTGGAGACGATCAATGCCTATGACGAGTTCGGGATGCCCGGCTCTGCGGGCGGGACGCAGAACAGCGGCAGGTTCCGTTACAGCGAGCCTCGCAGAGGTGCCGGGGGCACCTCGAGAAGCGAGCGCAGATATATATCCCCGAAATCGGGCTGCGCGGGCTTCCTTATGCCCCCGGCATAAGGTTCCTGCTCGCTATCACTACAAGGCGCGTGCCTACTCGCCGGGGCTCGGGCGGTTCATGCAGACCGACCCGATCGGATATGGCGATGGGCTCAATATGTATGGGTATGTGGGGAATGATCCGGTGAACAGGGTGGATCCGTTCGGATTACAGGATGAGCTGCCTGATCCATGCAACGGAGGACCAGGTATTTGTGTAACCCCTGGCGAAGATGATTGTGTTGGCGTCTGCGCCTATCCTGGTGATTCGATTCTTGACGATTTATTCCCGGGAGTATTCCCCTCGGTCCCCACTCCCAACCTCGGCCCGGGCCTTGGGAACGAGATTGTCGTAACAGGAAGAAGGCCGCAAAGTGATGAGCCTGAGGATTCGATAGACTGGTCGAAGTTGGGCCAGTGCCTTCAAGACAGTGCCCTCAATCATTATGGGCTGGGTGCTGCAACAGCTGCTTCAGGAGCTGCCGCGATACCGCTTCCTAAGGCTATTGTGCCGCCTTATCGAGAGATTGGGGCCAAGACAACGAATCTACTCAGTGTTATCGGGCACTATGTTGAGATAAATGTTCCGCGTATGCTCAATAGCAGTAACTTGTTTCGTGTGGCTGGGCGCGCTAATCCTTATGTTTTCGGAGCACTTCTTGCAGTGGATGTGGCGGTAATAGGGTATGATACATATCAGTGCTACAACAGTGGAAGCGAATGATATGGATACTGATGCCGATGCAGAGGAGCTTGTTGTCTCTGTGATTGCGAGGCGTAGCGGTCGGAAATTCTGTGAAATATCTCGCGGCTTACGTCTCGTCCAAGATTTGAAGCTCGATGGCGACGACGCAATTGATGCTTTGTTGGAAATATCTAAAGTTACCGGCTTGAGTTTGGATGGATTCCAGGCGGACATGTATTTTCACTCTGAACCTAGCCTTCTATCATTGTTCAAAGCGAAAGAAGGGCCAAAGGCCGAACTAACTGTGGGACAAATTGTGTCTGCTGCGACTTCGGGCGGGACGATTTGAATAGCGGGGCTTCCCAATCACCTTGACGATGTAGGTGTATCTTGAATGCGTGCGCACGCCAGATTTAGAAGGCTCGCCTCACACGTTCCTGGTCATCTGACTCCGGCCTAGTCCGGCCCACCGCCGTCTCATTGAACCCGTTACGCTTCGAGCGAGACACTGCCTCGCAGAGCCATGGCCCATGCGGGACGGTGTTGACGAAGAAAGTCGAACAAACTCCGTGACTTAGCTGTGACCCGATGGCATTGTTCTCGCAAGGAAAAGCGAGAGATTACAGATGCTTATCGGCTACGCACGGACATCGACGGTGGACCATGTGGCGGGGTTGGAGGCGCAGGAGACGGCGCTCGCTGCAACGGGTTGCACCAAGCTGTTCTGCGAGCAGGCGAGTTCGGTCGGCCAGCGGGACCAGCTCGATGCGGTGCTGAACTTCGTGCACTTTAATCGCCGCCTCTCACCGAAGCTCGCGAATACGGACTATTTTCCGACGGTGGCAACTTCTCTCGAGGCTGCATTTTCTCGCGGTCGAACACAACTTGAACTGGCTGCCTGGGTTCGCCAACACTCCCCATCAGCGCCGCGGCAATCGAGGAAGCCCCGAACAATACAAAGCAGCCCAGAATGACCCGAATACTTCCGGCCATCCGCACGCGTCCAGTCAGCATCATGAACCCGGCTATCGCCACCGCCACGATCGCGAGCGCGGTTGCGATTTCGCCAAGCACCAGCGCTTCGACCCAATCGAGTGACGTGCCGATACCGACCTCTGCTTGTGTCTCGAACAGACTACCACGCATGTCCCCATCCCTCCGCTCTAGCCCGCCACCAGCACCTGGCTCACCCGCCGGATGCCGCTGCGCCGTTCGAGCTGCACAAACACATCGACACTCTCGCGCACATAATGCCGCACATCATCGCGGCTGAGCTTCGATCCGGCCTGCAGCACCAGCAGAGCCAGTTGTTCGGTCGCGCGCTGGGGTGTGTCGGCGTGGATGGTGGTCATCGATCCGGGATGCCCGGTGAAGCCCCGCGCGCAGGAAGGTGAACGCCTCGATCCCGCGCAGCTCGCCAAGGATGATGCGGTCCGGTCGCATGCGCAGCGCTGCGATCAGCAGGTCCTCGGCGGTGATGCTGTCCTACATCGCCTCACGGTGTTACGAACGGGGCATGGACGCCCTTCAACCCGCCAGCCATTCCCCCGCCGCGCGGGCCCTTTCGGGTGACGCTTTGCGGGCTAGGGTGGCGCTTGGGACGCACAAGGGCGACAGTCGTGCATATTCGCTTCAGGACCGTGTTCCATGTGTTCCATCGTGTAGGGTTTGTCAGCCCGGCTCGGTGCCCTCATGGCAAAAGTGGATTGACGAAACCAGGCATTCGCGACAGATGCGGCCCCGCACGCCAAGCGGGTGTAGCTCAATGGTAGAGCAGCAGCTTCCCAAGCTGACGACGAGGGTTCGATTCCCTTCACCCGCTCCAGCGCTGCGTTCCGCGCGCGGGCATGGTCTTTGCTGTTGCTCCGGGATGACTGGATCACGCGGTTTGCCGGACCACCAGATGCGGCGGCAGCACCAGGCTTTCGGTGTCCTCCCCTGCCAGACGGCGCAGCAGGAGTTCGACCAATCCCTTGGCCCCGGCGGCAATGTCCTGACGGATCGTGGTCAGCATCGGCACAGTCTGGCTGGCGATGGGCAGATCGTCATAGCTCACCACCCGGATCTTTTCCGGCACGGCAATGCCGCGCTTGCGCATTTCCTGCAGACAAGCAGCGGCAATCGCATCGGTTGCAACAAACAGCCCGTCAATTTCATCGGCAATTGTGGCCAGATGCGCGGCAATCTCGGCTGATACCTGATCGGGGGACAAATGGGTGCGTAAACACCGGATCGGAACCCCATGCTTGCCCGCAATCTCCACCGCGCCCGCATAGCGCGCGGCAAATTCGATCGGGTCCGGGTCGCCGAGAAAGGCGAGGTTCCTCGATCCTGCCGCGATCAGACGTTCCGCAGCCAGTTTGCCGCCCAAACGGTTGTCGGTGCCCACAACGCAGTGGCGCTGCCCTTCTTGATGATTGCCCCACACCACCATGGGCAGATAGCCGTCAGCAACGTCCTCTATCCGCTCGAACTGATCGGACTGGCCGATCACCACCACGCCGTCGATCATGCCGGAACCGATGAAGCGTTCAAGCCAGTCTTCGTCCGCGCTCGGCACGACCCGGCGCAGCATCAGGTCATAGCCTTTTTGCGTCAGCTCATCGGCCAGATAGCCCAGCAAGGTCATGAAGAAAGTGTCGGAAATCTGCTGGCGGACATCATGGCCGAGCGGGATCGCCACCCCGATCACCCCGGTTTTCTGGCGTCTGAGGCGGCTGGCCATCTGATTGGGGTGAAAACCGTGTTCGCGGGCAATCGCCTCAATCCGCTTGCGCGTCTTGGTGTTGACCAGGCTGTTGCCTGACAGCGCCCGCGAAACCGTGCCTGCCGACACGCCGGCGATCCGGGCGAGGTCGGTTATCGTGCGGACAGGCCGCGGCGGTTGTTCGGGGGAGGGCGTGCAGTCGGGCATGAGGTGGTTCTATCCTGCCAGCACCTTTTGCTCTCGCGGCACGCGATGTCCAGCGTCAACGAATAAAGTGGCGAAGGCTCCGGCAATCATCAACGCGCCGCCCAGCATCAACACATTGCGCGGATCGCCGCCCAGAACCGGATTGTAGATCAGCGGCATGGTCAAGGTCTGGATCAACATCGGGATCACGATGAACATGTTGAAGATGCCCATGTAAATCCCGTTGCGTTCTGCGGGAATGGAATCGGCCAACATGACATAGGTGTTGCCCATCATTCCCGCCCAGCCAATCCCGATGCCCAGCATCAGCGCAAACAGACCCGCAGGCGTTTCGACACCCGGTAGCATCAGCATCGCCGCGCCCGATGCGGTCAGGCAAGCGGCATGGACCATTCGCGCGCCCAGGCGGGCGACAATCGGGATCAGCGCGAGCGCGCCGAGAAAGGCGATGAAATTGTAGAGTGCGCCCGCTTGCTGTGTGGTCAGCGTGGCTTCACGAAAGGCGGCGCTGCCAGGGTCGCTGGTGTCGTATATCGCCCTTCCGACCGCGAATGTCACATATTGCCAATAGGCAAACATCGCATACCATTGACACAGCATTGCGACCCCAAGCTGGCGCATGGGCCTTGGCATGGTGCGGATGGCGTCGGTGATTTCGGCCAGCGTCGACCGAACAGTGAGCGGCTTGCTTTCGAGCAATTGCTGTTCGTCTTGGGTAAGCGGCAATTCGGGCACCCGCCAGACCGACCACACGATGGTCGAGATCGACAGGATCGCGCCGATGACAAAGGCGATCCGCACAATCACCGGGATACCATTGTCGTCCAGCACATCCTGCGCAACAAAGGCTGTCAGCAACGTGGGCGCGAGATAGGACAGCGTCTGCGCCAGCCCGGTAAAGGCGCTCTGCGTCAGAAAGCCGACCGAACGCTGCGCGGGCACCAGCCGGTCCGCAACATAGGCGCGATATGGTTCCATCGTGATGTTGTTGCCAGCGTCCAGGATCCACAGCAGCGCCGCAGCCATCCACAGCGCCGAGGAATAGGGCATGGCAAACAGGCTGATCGTGCAGATGATCGCGCCGACAAGGAAATAAGGCGTGCGGCGACCCAGCCGCGAATTGGTGCGGTCGCTCATCGCCCCGACAATGGGTTGAACCAGCAAGCCTGTCATCGGCCCGGCAAGCCAGAGCAGCGGCATCGTCGCTTCCTCTGCACCAAGAAAGCCATAGATCGGCCCCATATTGGCCTGCTGCAATCCAAAACTGAATTGCAGACCGAAGAAGCCGATGTTCATTTCGATGATTCGCAGCAACGAAAGCCGCGGCTTTGTGGTGGTTTGCATCAGGATACCTCTCTCACGCGCGCCGCTGCCGGACGTTTCGTTGCATTTGCGTGACACAAAATCTGGCTGATTGCAAACGATTGCAAGATTCTTGTTGCAATCGTTTGCAATCGACTTATGCCTTAATCCGAATCGCACGCCAACAGTGCGAAAGACCAGGAGAGAATTGTCATGAAAATTCGTCACGCTTTGGCGTTTGGGGTCGCGCTCAGTGCTTTTTCTACCCCGGCTTTCGCACAGGATGCGCAAACCGGTTCGCAGGGCGCGGCGGCAGAGGGCAATGAAATCATCGTCACTGCGGTGGCGCGCGGTCAGAACCGGCTGGAAAGCTCCGTTTCGGTCAGCACGATTGGCGCCGAAGCCATTGCCAATCTTGGCGCACCATCTTCAGCCGATCTGATCCGCCAGATACCCGGTATCCGTTCGGAGGCATCCGGCGGTGAAGGCAACGCCAATATTGCGGTGCGCGGCATCCCGGTTTCCACCGGCGGCGCGCGCTATATTCAGCTTCAGGAAGATGGCTTGCCGATCCTAGAATTTGGCGACATTATCTTTGGCAATGCCGACAATTTCCTGCGCGCTGATCGCAGCGTAGCCCGTGTTGAAGCGGTGCGCGGCGGCTCTGCCTCGACCTTTGCCTCCAACGCGCCCGGTGGAGTCATCAACTTCATCTCCAAGACGGGAGAGCGCGAAGGCGGTGCGATTCAGGGCAGCGTCGGGCTCGATTACGAAAGCTACCGGCTCGATTTCGATTACGGCGCGCCGCTGGGCGATGATCTCAGCTTCCACGTCGGCGGATTCTATCGGACCGGCGAAGGGCCGCGGGACATAGGCTATAACGGTTATGATGGCGGCCAGATCAAGGCCAATATCACCAAAAGGTTCGATGGCGGATATGTGCGTTTCAGCGCCAAATATCTCGACGATCAGACCCCGACGATTCTGCCGCAACCGGTGTTTGTCGGCGGCACCAATGGCGACCCTGATTACAGCGCCATTCCCGGCTTCGACCCGCGCACCGATTCGCTTTACAGCCCTTTCCTGACCCCGGCTGTGACGCTGGACGGAAACAACAATGTCGCCAGTTTCGATTTCCGTGACGGACTTTCTGTCGAAAGCCTGACCTTCGGGATCGAGAGTGAGATCGAAGTGGGCGGCGGGTGGACGCTGACCAACCGGTTCCGCTTTGCCGACAATTCGGGCAGCTTCCAGTCGCCATTCCCGGCCAGCGCGGGCGCGGCGCAGGATATTGCCGATGGCATTGGCGGCGCGGGTTCGACTATCGAATTTGCCAGCGGTCCCAATACAGGAGCGACCGCCAGCGCGGCGACAATCGGCGGCAACGGACTGCTGACCAATGTCGTGGTGTTCAACGTCCGGCTCAACAGCCTTGATAATGTCACCAATGATTTCCGCGTGAACAAACAATTCGATTTTGGCGGAGGTTCAGCCAACTTTACCACCGGCTTCTACCTATCGCGCCAGACCATCGACACTGACTGGGTGTGGACTTCGCACGTCCAGACAGTGCAGGGCGATGGGCAGGCTGTGCTGGTCGATATCCGCGACGCGGGCGGCGGTCTGGTGACGCAAAATGGCACGGTCGGGTTCGGCGCGAGTTTCTTCGGCAATTGTTGCCGCCGGAATTACAATGTCGATTACAGCACCTATGCGCCGTTTGCCTCGCTGTCGCTGGAGCTTGACCGGCTTACGCTCGACGCCAGCATCCGCTATGATTACGGCGATGCCAGCGGTACGATTACCGGGTCGGACAGCGGCTTTGGCATTGGCGTCACCAGCTTCGATTTCGATAACAATGGTGTCATCAGCCCGGCAGAGGCGCAGACCAGCGTCCTGCCGCTGGGCAATGCAAGGCCCGTGAATTACGATTTCGGTTATGTTAGTTTCTCGCTCGGCGCGAACTATCTTGTCACCGATGATCTGGGCGTGTTCGCACGTTACAGTCAGGGCGGGCGTCACACCGCCGACCGCAGCCTGTTTTCGCCTGCAGTCAGCACCACTGACGGCAGCCTGCCAGGCGGTGATGCGGGTGTGGTGGCGACGGTGGATCAACTGGAGGCGGGTCTTAAATATCAGTCGGGCGGGGTATCCTTGTTCGCCACTGGCTTCTTTGCCAAGACCGCCGAAACGAATGTCGATATTGCTCCGCTGGTGTTGTTCGACACTGAATTTGAAGCATACGGCCTCGAACTCGAAGGCGCATATCGCACCGGACCGTTCAGCCTGTCTGCGGGCGTAACCTGGACCGATGCAGAGATTGTCGATGCGCTCGATGTGACGGTGATCGGCAACACACCGCGCCGCCAGGCCGATTTCGTCTATCAGGCGACCGCGCAATATGACACCGACATGTTCAGGCTGGGCGCCAATGTTGTCGGCACCACCGACAGCTTCACACAAGACAGCAACCAGCTCGAACTGCCTGCCTTTGCGCAGGTCAATGCCTTCCTCGCGGTGCGTCCGATTGACCGGGTCGAGATCGGGCTCAACGCGCAGAACCTGTTCGACGTCACAGGCTATACCGAGGCGGAGGAAGGTTCGATTCCGGGCAATGGTATCGTGCGCGCGCGATCAATCGCTGGCCGGACCTTACTCGCATCCGTGCGGTTTGATTTCTGACCGCTCGGAAGCAGGCGGGGCCAGCCGAGACCTTCCCCTTTGGCTGGCCCCATTTTTCACGAATGTTGTTCCCAAGCTTCAATCTCCTAAGGTAACCGCATGACCACGGCCTGGACAGCAGCACATGTGCGCCTGATCGATCCGCGTCGTTTTTCCGAAGTGCCTTTGGTCAGCAGCGCTGAAAAAGGCGCACTGCAAGTGGGCCGGGTCTATTGGGACATGTGGCCCATCCAATCGCCCGATGGCCGGGTCGCAAGGATCAGAGGGCGTGAGCTGTGGATGGCGCTGAGCGCGCCCGACCGGGGTGATCCGTCGCTGCGCCATTTCGAGGCGAAGATACACCTTCTCGAGCATCGCTCCGGCGGTTGGCACGATTTCGGGCCGCTGCTCCCCGATAGCCTTGACCGCGCCGCAGTGTATGAACGCGAATGGGCCGGATCGGCGCTGTTTCACGATGGCTGCGTAACGCTTTATTTCACCGCCGCTGGCTCAAGAGAGCGCCCCGGCGGATATCAGCAGCGCCTGTGGGAAACGACCGCCGCGCTTGATGAGAGCGGGCTTCCTTCGGGCTGGTGCGCTCCGCACCCGTCGGTGAAAGACTATGGCCTGCATTACACGCCTGCCGACGCGCATGAAGGCGAGGCGGGCAAGATCAAGGCCTTCCGCGATCCGGCCTATTTTCGCGATCCTGATGATGGCGGCGAATATCTGATATTCTCGGCCTCACTCGCTGGCTCTGTCAGCGCATTCAATGGCGCGGTCGGGGCTGCGCGCAAGGGGGCTGCGGGCGACTGGCAGCTGTTGCCGCCGCTCATCGCCGCTGACGGCGTGAACAATGAGCTGGAGCGCGCTCATGCGGTGTTCCACGATGGCCGCTATTATGTCTTCTGGTCGACCCAACGCAGCACCTTTGCTCCCGAACTGCGCGGTGCGCCTAACGGATTGTATGGCATGGTGGCGGACAGTCTTTTCGGGGATTACCGTCCGCTCAACGGCACCGGCCTGGTGATCGCCAACCCGCAGAGCGAACCGTTCCAGACCTACAGCTGGTTCGTCGATGCATCCTTGCAAGTTTGCAGTTTCGTCGATTTCTGGGGCCTTGCGGGCTCTGTGCCGGAAAATAGGCATTTCGGCGGTGTGCCCGCGCCGTTGCTGCAACTGGAGATCGACGGCGATGCCTGCGGATTGGTGCAAGGCTCTGACTCCATCGCGAGGATCGCCCGATAATGCTGGGCGGGATTGAAGCGGGTGGCACCAAATTCGTGCTGGCGGTCGGCGCTTCGCCTTATGAAATCGCGGCTCGACATGTCATCCCTACCCGTGACCCGGCCACAACCCTTGCCGATGCGGCCGATTGGTTCGAACGGCAGGGCAGGCTGTCAGCGCTGGGCATTGCGAGTTTCGGTCCTGTCGTCCTGGACCGCGCTTCACCGCGCTGGGGCCAGATCACGACCACGCCCAAACCGGGCTGGTCAGGATGCAGCCTTGCCGGATTTTTTGAGCGTCGGTTGCAGGTGCCGGTCGGATTTGAAACCGACGTCAACGCCGCCGCCCTCGCTGAATTCGGCGCGCGCGAATCAGGTGAGAACAATTCGCTCGCCTATGTGACCGTCGGCACCGGGATCGGCGGCGGGCTGGTTATCGGCGGCGTGCCGGTTCATGGTGTCGCCCATCCGGAAATGGGTCATATGATACCGCGCCGTCATCCGGGCGACCGAGTGTTTGACGGGGTTTGCCCGCATCATGGTGATTGTCTCGAAGGGCTGGCCAGTGGACCCGCAATCACCGCGCGATGGGGGATGTCCCTGTCTGAGCTGCCCTCAAACCATGCGGCGCATGAAATCGTTGCATTCTACCTTGCGCAGCTTTGCCACACCCTGTTCGCTATGACAGCGGTGCCAATTATCGTGCTGGGCGGGGGCGTGATGCAGACAGACGGCTTGCTAGGCCGCGTCAGACAACATGCCTCGTTGCTGGACCGGGGATATTTGCCGGGCAGCCATTGTCAGCGGATCGAGACCCCGAAACTAGGCGAGGATTCCGGTATCACGGGCGCGTTGATCCTGGCCCGGAACGCTTGAATCCTGAGCCTAGATCGAGCTGACCGATACGGTGATCCGGTCCTGATATTCCCCCGCGACACTGCGCCGCGCCGGGACATAAACGCCCAAGCGGAACAGATCGCCGGACCGGCTGGTGGCGTTGGCGCGCGTGAAGGCCGCCGGAGCCGCGCCCAGAGCCACATTGCGTCCGTCGATTTCAAACTGATAGGGGATCGCGTCCATCGCCTGCAAATGCGCCAGATTTCCGCCATTTTCCGATGAAATATCCACCTTGTATCCCGAACTGCTCCAGACCCTGAGGCCAAAGGGCGGCGAGCGTGTCGGTTCGGTCGCTGACAGCGCACCCAGATCAATCCGGCTGGTCTGCCCAGTGCCTGTCGCGCCGACGAACATCACATCCACCGCTTTGGGAATATCGAGTTCCAGATTGAGCGCGAGACGGTCGAGGATTTCGCCGCTGGCGCCTACCAGCGCAAGTTGCAATTGTTCATTATAGCGGCCCGCAATCGTGCCCCAGTCGGCCGGGGCGGACGCCTGAAGACTGATGCTGCGTCCGCTGCGGCCCGATGGGACTGTGACGATGATCTGATTCTGGCTGCTTGAGACGGTTTCGCTGAATCCCGCTTCGAGCGCACGGCCCGACGCAGTCAAGCGGTATTCGGGGAAAGAGGGATCGCTGGTTAGCCGCGACAGGCGCAGGTCGACCTGACAAGTTCCGCTGCGCTGATCGTCGTCCCCATCGGTGCTTTGAACGAGTGTGACCGTGATCGTTTGTTCGCCGATCGCCTGCTGACCCATACCAAGTCCCGGCGCGAGCATGGCAATCGTCGCGCTGTCCTGCGCGAACCGGACGTCACATTCATCGCTTGGCTGAGCGAGCGCCGGGGCAGGCAGAAAAAGGGGGAGCAGAAGCGCCGCACTGGCCAGCGGTGAAAATATCCGATTGAACCCGGTGATCCGATTGCCGAACGTCATTGCTTCGTCTCCTCTATGGCGATGCTGCCAATCCGATAAAGCCCCTCTGTGGTGTCCGGAACGATCAGTTCAAACTGCCTGCCATCGCTCAACTCTATACGGTAGGTCTGCCGCGGGGCCAAGCCGATGATCGAGAACCGGCCGGCAGAATTGGTAAAGAACTGAAGCGGTTCAAAACCCTCATCGCTATCCGACACTACCCGGCCGTTCAGCAGCGATGCGGGCGCGTCGCCGATCAACAACGTGCCGACCGCAGAGATATACCGCGTATTGCCGATAATGACCCTCGCCCCGCCGCCGGTCGCAACGCGGATCCTGTCGAGACCTTCGCCAACGTCAAAGACCGTGCCTTTCGCATCGATGTCATAGATGATCTCGCGGGTCTGATAGCCGAGCACGTCGGGGACCAGCGCTGCTCCGAACAACCCGCTACGGCCCTGATATTCGCCATCGTTGAGACTGTTGCCGACAATCGCTTCACCCGCGATCCCTCCGGCCGGTTCGACAAGCGCAAATCCGTCGGTGATGGTTCTGCCGATACCAAAGGAGCCATCAGCATAGGCAATCGACGTTGCAAGCTGCATTTGCGCGCGGCGATTATCGGTGATGTTGCCGAACCCGTCGCCAGAGGTCTGGAACAGCAATCGCCCGTCAAATCGGTTGCCGCGATATTGAAACGCTGCATCGGCGAGGTTGTCCCCGTCGCTTTGCTGCAGGTTTACGTCATAGCCCCACGCGCCAACCCGGTTTTCGACCCCGCGATTGGCCCCGACGCGGAACAGCGATTGCCTGCTTCGCGCATCGGCGTTCAGCCGGCTATTACCGCCGAACAGATAGGTGACGTTAATGCGAGCGCCAAAGGCTGTATCGAAGCCGTCATTGCGGCCATATTCGACCCCCGCCACCATACGCAGGCGGCTGTTGAGCTGATGAATTACGTCGGCAAAGACATTAGTTCGAGCTGGGCTGGTGTCCCGGATAAGATGATTGAGCCCGACATTGAGGAAGGTGCGCAGGCCGAGGCTTTGCCCATAAGTTGCGTTCAGCGTGATGCGTTCTTCGTCGAAGACGTCGTTTTGACCAGCAAGCTGAAAACCGCTACTTTCATAATCGAACACCAACGCCAGTTGGCGGCTGCCCGTGGGCGTGTTCTGCGCCCAGCGATAGCCCGTTCGGGTGGCGAACCCGACCTTGTCATCACCACCGCGGGAAATGGCGAACTGGGTTTCAAACACGCCAGGCACGATTTGCGGGACCCAGCGGACCTCCGCTGCGGCAGATTGGGCCGCTTCTGACAATTGCAGCGCCCCGCCCAGCAGCAATGATGGCGTAAATGAGCGACGATAATATGCCGAAGCGCCTAAGGGCCCATTATACGTTGGCTCCAAGTTTGCCACTTCGGAAATAACGCCTGCAAAGACGCCATATTCTACCTCTCCGACTTCGAGATCGACCGGGTCGAAGAAATAGTTGAAATTGGTAACGCTGGTCCTGCCGGCTGCATCGCGGATGCGAATTTCAACATCGTTTGCGCCAGAGGTGAGGGGCAATTCGGTGAGGTCGTAAATCCCCTGTTCGACCGGAATGGTGCGCACCAGATTGCCATTGTTCAAGATTTCGATTGTCGAAGGGCTGGAGATGCGCAGCCGCTGCCCGCCAAGCTGAAATGCGGGTTCGAACGGTTCGAAAATGCGTCGCCGGCGTTCGATCCCGATGCCGCCGAGCAATTGCGTGCCAAGCAAGGGCAGCGAGGGGGCCTGAAGGTCGCCCGCGCTGATCCGCATATCGCGCCCTTCAATATCGTAAATCCCGCGAACGAACCTGCGGAACACTCCGTATTCGCCATTTTCACGAATGGTCGATCCGCCTTCGTATTGCAGGGCGAAATTTCCCATTCGGGCCGCGCCAAAGGCAATGATGTCCGGGCTGCTGACCCGCGATCCTTCGGTCGGGCTGTCGAGATAGTCGAGGTTTCCGGCAAAATTCATATAGGCGGAAAAGCCTGCGGGCTGAATCGTCGGCGGGCGATCCTCCAACCGCCGGTTGCGGGCATCAAGATCAATCACCGGAGTCAATTCGGGGGCAAGGCTTTGCAGTTGCACCTCCAGCCGTGACATGTCGAATTGCAATGCAACCCCGGCATCGGCCAGCACACGCGGCGAGACAAAAGGCTCCGCTGTGGCATCGGCTGCCAGTGCTTCGGCAATCCTGGCCTTGCCATCCACCGAAAGAAGCGGGCCGAGGAGGCTAAGCAGAGTAAACCGGTCGTAACGCACGGAACCGTCACCGTCGATTTCGACATTGATTTCGCCCAGCGCGTCCTCCCCGCGTATCAACGGCAGCGACAGGATCGTCGCGCGCCGCTGCGTTGGAAGGTCAGGAACGGCGTCGGGCTGAGGAGACACGGCGGCTTCCCCTACCGCTTCTAGTGCCGAATCGGGCGAGGGCGGAGATGACTGCCCTTCGCCACTGGATTGCGCCGTCGCCGGAGCCGATGCCAAGGCGGCTGCCATAGCGATCAGCGATACCGGGCGCGCAGATAGTCGCCGATAATCCGTGTCTCTGAGGCGATCCTGCGCTGAATTGCGAATAGCCATTGATCTATTCGATTTCGACGGTGACGCTCGCAGGCTCGACCTCGACGTCGAGCGGGATGAAGAACTGCCGCGCCTTGCCCGGCGCGACAATGCCCGCACCCAACGTCCCGCCCATTTGCGCACCGTCAAATTCTCGGGTGAAAGGTTCTCCGCTGGTGGTGGTGCCCGCAATTGTCCAATTGCGGCCGCCAGCCAGCAGCATCCCCTTGCCGTCATTTGCAACGCGCACATTGATACCGGATACTTCCTCGACAATTGCGGGTTCTATCGTGTCGACACGCGGCACCGCGCTGACACCTTCAGGTTCCACGCTCACGAACACGTTGAAGCGGACCGTGACCTGAACTTTGGGCGATCCGGCTTCGAGTTCGATCGGCAGTTCGCTGAGTGCGATGTAATAAACGCGCGCTTCGTCCAGGTCGGGTTCGCCGACATATTGCACCCGGACCACTTGACCCTGAAGCGGGGCGATGACCAATTGCGGCGGAAAGATCAGGAAATCATCGTCGGCGGGCGTCAGTTGAAGCTGACCATCCTCAGATATTTCGCCGACATAGGCGCGCACTTCGATAGGGAAATCGCGGTCTGCGGTGTTGGTGAATTCTATCCGCGCGACCGAACCGCGCCCGAAAGGATCAAGTTCCACCGCCATTGGCGACACGCGGGAGGCATGGGCGGGTGCAGTAAACAGGCCCGCACAAGCAAGGAACGCGGCGAACGCGCGCAATAGCCTGATCACAATTCAGTCTCCCCCCAAAGGATCAAATTCAAGTGCAGCACGGCATACAAAACGGATGCGATCTGGATATTCGAACTGCGTCCATTTTGACGGCAATAGATGTGAGAACGAAAAGGCGGAGAGGAACGCCTCCCCGCCTTTCCAGTTACAACCAAAGACCCGTTGGATCAGATGGTGGTGATTTCCACCGTGGCCGTCGCCGTGTAATCGTCTGCGGCAATTGGACGGGCGCCCGCATTCTGGTCGTCCCGGACAAATGCGCTGAATCTGACTTGCCGATGAATCGGGCCTGTAGACCGCGTTGCAGTTAGACGATCCAAGCTATTGGCCACGACTTCCCCACCCCCATAATTTTGAGCCCGAAAGCCGTAGTTAATCGTGCTCGTAAAGGGCTCGCTGCCTGGGGAGACCGTCAAACCGGCTGCGGTGGCCGAGGTCAACGGCAACGGGGTTGAGATAGTCAATTGATTATTGAAATTGCAGCTCACCCAGGCTTGTTGGCTTCCGGCGGCTTCAAATTCAGAAAGCTGCAAGGCATCAATGCCGGGCGCTTCGTTAATCGTCAGCGAGGCAAAGGCGAGGTCAGCAATGTCTTCGATGCTGCACTCTTGTGGAACCGAAGCAGTGACCACCACGTCCTGGCTCTGGGCATTCGATTGAGCCATTGCCGAAGTCGCCATGGCCATGGAAATCACTGAAGCTGTAAGAATCTTTTTCATCTGGATACCTTCCTGTTCCGTTGAAGCCGGCGGGCAGGGCGCACGCCGGTTTGATCGCGATTGCAAGGGGTCCCGTTTGCGAGGTTTTACACCACCCCCCCTTTGTTTGGTCGGCTCTCGATGGTCCGACATATTAACGGAGCAAACAGCTGGACAAATAGCGCCAACTGACCATCCGTTGACAACAAACTAACGCCGTCAGGGGCGGGTTTAACCGCGTGTTAAACTTTAGGTATAGAGTAGTTCTACGTAGTTTCGGAGATTCATTTTGGTAATGCGCAGGTCGTTCTATAATGGCACAAGCTGAGCCGCTTTATTCTTCACTGTTACATGCATTAATTTGCCGAGCGGCACGTTTTTGCCGCCGGTCTGAAGCATTTGGTAAGCAAATCCGGCGATAAGCGTCCGTAGTCAGCCACGGAGCCCAATATGCCGCGCTATTTCAGGGTGATTTTTGCAGGTCTTGCCTGCACCGCCTTTCATCAGACCGCACAGGCCGAAACCGAACGTGTGACGGTGACTGCGTCGATTCCCGAAAGTTGCAGGCTGGATGCCTCCGACCTCGTGATTGCCGAAGGGCAGCCAAGCGCGCAGGGATTTGCGTGGGAGGCGTGCAATTCGCGCCGCAGCTATCAGATCGCGGCGACAACGCGGGCACTCGATCCAACCGAACTGGTCATGATCGATTACGATTCGCGCAGTCTGCAACTCAGCGCGTTGGGGCGCACCGAACTGATCAATCGCACCGGCCCGATTTTGAAGCGGGTTCCGATTGCGCTGCGCGCCGATGGGCTGAAAGGTGTGCTGCGGCTCAGCGTTTCAATGACGGCGATCTAAAGCAACTTTCGGGTCAACGCCCCTCGGTAATCTGTCGCTGCGGCGGCACCATGACCAAACTGTAATACATATTCCCGGCCCGTAACGACCGTGTCACCGTTCGGTCGCCTTGCGGTCATCTGCGCGCGCTAGCCGCGATCCTCGAAACAGCATCCCGCGCCGCGGGACTATCGGGGGTTTCAGGTCATGCGTATTGGTCTTTTCACGGGTAGCGCCGCGCTCGCATTGGCGGCTGGAATTGCTGCTCCTTCGCTTTCAGCTCAGCAGGTTCAGGGCACCGATGGCGCGCAAACAGAGGAAGGCGAGGATGAAATCCAGACCGCCCGCGAAATCGTGGTCCAGGGCGACATCGGGTTCCGCAATCGCAGCCCCGATGCCGAACCGATCCTGATCTATGACGAGGAATATTTCCAGCGGTTCGAACCCCTGACCGCAGGCGACGCGTTGAAACGGGTGCCTTCGGTGACATTCCTTTCAGACGTGATTGAAAGCGACGGCGCGCGGCTGCGCGGGCTGGACCCCGGCTACACCCAGATCCTGATCAATGGCGAACGCGTGCCCGGCGGCAATGCGGACCGCTCGTTCTTCCTCGACCGCATCCCGGCCGAACTGATCCAGCAAGTCGAAATCGTCCGCTCCTCCTCCGCCCGCCGGACTGGCGATGCGGTTGCAGGATCGCTCAACATCGTTTTGCGCGATGGGTTTTCGCTGGACGGCGGATATGTGCGCGGCGGCGGATTGCTTTTCGATGATGGCGAATTCAAGCCTTCGGGTGGTTTCTATTATGGCGGCGCGCTGGCTGGCGGACGGGTGCTGATCGGGGCCAATATTCAGGGGCGCTACAACCCCAAGATCAAATCGAGCCTGAGGTTCGGAGATTCGCCCGAAAACAACCCGAATTTCTTCGCTGACGATTTCGACAACCGCGAAGACCAGACCGATACGCGCGACGGCACTGATTACGCCTTCAACGCCAGCTGGGGGATTGAGAGCGAGACGACGGAATTCGAAATCCTCGGCAATTTCGTGCACACGGATCGGACTGAAAGCGAACGCTCGTTTGAATATGACGATCTGACCGCTATCAGCGGCTCGGTGTTCCTCGGCGGCAATCTGCTTACAGACAATGCTGAATTTACTGACATCGATCAGGATACATGGTCGATTTCGGCGCGGCTCGAACAGGAATGGTCGCTCGGAGAAACCACCTTTCGCGCGACCTTTGCCCGGTTTGACGGCAATGAAAACGGCACCGAATTTGAGATTGATTTCGAAGACGCCGAGCCGGTGCTCGAAGGCGAAAATTCACTGGTCGATGTGGTCGATGATGAATTGTCGTTTCAAATCGATCACGAGTTTGAGATCGCTGATGGCATCGAATTTGTGATCGGTGGGTTTCTGCAGTTCAAGGAACGCGACAGCGATCTAACCGTGGCGGAACAAGAGATCGACCTCGATCCGGCGCTGCAAAGCTGGGATCAGTTCAGCGACAATCCATTCGATGTCGCCGGCCAGTTCGACCCGTTCGAAGACATCCCCGGCGGGGTCAACACCATCTCCGAAGACCGCACCGACCTGTTCGCATTGTTCGACATTGAACGCGGCGATCTGACCGCAGAGATCGGCATTCGCTGGGAAAACACATCGGTCGATATCGAAGATGCGACCGTCCCCGCTGCGCTTGCCTTTACCAGCGTGGATTATGACGAGTTCTTGCCGTCGGCCTCGTTCAAATATGAGCTGGGCCGAGGCCGCCTTACCGCCTCGGTGGCACGGACCCTGCGCCGTCCAAGGCTCGATTTCCTGTCGCCGGTTCTGCTCGAAGAGGAACTGGAAGACAGCGATTTCCTCGGCAATCCAGGCCTTGTCCCGGAAACCGCATGGGGCGGTGATCTGGGCTATGAGCACAAAATTGGCCGAACCGGCGTGATCGGGGTCAATGTGTTTTACCGCGACATCACCAATCTGGTCGAGCTGACCACGGTTATCGACCCGCTTACGGGAATGGCGGTCGAAGGATCGGAAGGGCCCGGCACATTCGTATTTCAGCCGCAGAATGTGGGTAGCGGCGAGGTTTACGGAATCGAGTTCGACGCCTCGTTCAGCCTTGCCTTTATCGGCCTGCGCGACACTGGCGTGTTCGGCAATCTGGCGCTGCTCGACAGCAACATCACCGATTTCGCCGGTGAACGGCGGTTCAACGACCAGTCCGAATATGTCTACAACTTCGGCGCGATCCAGAACTTGCCCGAATTCGGAGCGGCGTTCGGGGCAACCTATCGCAAACAGGGCACCGCATTTGGCCGAGTGATCGCCGAAGAAGTCACCACCAGTTACGGCGCGGACCTTGAAATCTTTGTCGAGAAACGCATCGGTGACCGCTTCACTATCCGCGCGGTAGGCTCGAACCTGCTGGACAGCACAAAGGACGAAGTGTTCAACAAATTCGACAATGTTGCCGACCAGTTGGCCCGCGACTTTGACGAGTTCGAAATCGAAAGCGAGCGCGCCGGTCCGGTGTTTCAGCTCGTTGCGAGGTATGCGTTCTGATGTTGCGTCCCTTTCACGGCTTTGCTCTGATCACGCTGACAATCGCGGCAGCCTGTGCGTCGATTCCGGTGATGGGCGATCCTGCCGTCACGGTGACCGCGCGGGTGCAAACTCCGCCAGTGGGGACCGCCAATGAAGATGCAGCGGACGATCCGGCTATCTGGCGCAATGCAGCAGATCCCGCGAAAAGCCTGATTGTCGGCACCGACAAGAAGGGCGGGCTGTATGTCTATGATCTCATGGGCCGCGAAAAGAGCTTTTTCGCCGCATCGGGGCTCAACAATGTCGATCTGATCGAACTGGGCGATGGCCGGGTGGTGGTCGCGGCGAGCGACCGCAGCAATCTGGCCACGGCGCAGATCATGCTGGCACTGCTCGACACCGCGACCGGCACGCTGAGCGCGGCTGGCAGCATCGCGGTCGGTCCGGGTGAGGGTTACGGCATCTGCATCGATCGCCCGCTTTCAGGCAAAGTGTCGGGCAATGAATTCACCGTGTTCAGCGCGCCCAAGAACGGCGTAATCTACCGCACGACTATCGCAGCGGGCGGAAATAGCTTCGGAGGCGTCACAGAAACGCTTGCCACCGTGCCGAGCCAGCCGGAGGGCTGCGTTGCCGATCCGCGCACCAACACGCTCTACATTGGCGAGGAACTGGCGGGCATCTGGGCGATCGACATCGCAAATGGTGAAAAGCGGATGGTCGCGCGGGTCGACAATAAATTGCTGATTGCTGATGTCGAAGGGCTGGCGCTGGCCCCAGAAGGCGCTGACGGCGGCTATCTGGTCGCCTCGTCGCAGGGCGACAATGCCTACGCCGTGCTGCGGCTGCCGGATGTGACCCCGGTGGGCCGTTTCCGCATCGCGGCGGGCACCTATGGCAGCACTGAGGAAACCGACGGTATCGAACTCGATATCCGCGATTTCGGCCCGGGTTTCCCCGGCGGGCTGTTCGTCGCGCAGGACGGGATCAATCCGCCCAATGCGCAGAATTTCAAATATGCGCGCTGGGATGAAGTGCTTGCCGCGCTGGAAAGCGGCGCTTCGCGTTAGGTCCATTCCGGCGGGGGATGGCGGATTGCAGGCCGCGTGATACAGCGCGCGTGCTATGGATTCCTTTCTGCTCTGCCTGGTGATGACCTTCGCCATTGCCTTTGGCGGGCGCGAGCAATTGATCGTCGCGCAGTTTTCCGAAAGTCTCGAACGCGGTCTGCCGCTGTTGGTGACGGGAGCGTTCTGCGCGCTGCTGAGCGCGGCGATCATGGCCTATGCCGGGTCCAGCCTCGCCGCCATCCTGCCGCCGCGCGCCGCCGCCATGCTGGTCGCGTTTGCGCTGATGATTGCAGCGTTTGAACTGATCTGGCCCGTAAAATTGAAAGCGATGGCGGAGCCGACCCGGTCGCTGATCGCCATCGGGATCGTGGTGCTGGCGCGGCAAGTCGGCGATGCAGCGCGCTTCGTGATTTTCGCCTTTGCCGCGCAGGCGACCTATCCCGCTACCGCGCTGATCGGCGGGGCCATCGGCGGGATCGCGGCGGCGGCGCTCGGCTGGTCGCTGGGACTTTCGCGCCTCTCGCAATTCCCGCTGCGCGCGATCCGCAGTGTGATGGGCGGGGGTTTGATAGTTGCGGCGATAGTGATCGGATTGAATGCTCGTTTCATGTTTTTGTGAACCACTGAACCGATCACTGCGAATTGGTATTTTTCGGATCAAACGACCTCCTCAATCATTGATAGAGTGGAGATATTAGCGGTGCCTATTCCCCGACAATGGTGCCCGACAGATAGAAAAGGAGGATAATCATGCTTGACCCCAACGCTAACTCGACCACCCAGATGGTAGCCGAAATCAACGGCTTGCTGGCAGATCACTTTGCGCTTTTTGTGAAGACAAAGAATTTTCACTGGCACGTAAAAGGTCCGCGTTTCCGCGATTTGCATCTGCTGTTTGACGAACAGGCGATTGCCATCCGCGACCAGATCGATGCCATCGGTGAACGCGCGCGGAAACTGGGCGGTGATACGATCACCTCGCTGGGCATGATTGCGCAGCACAGCCAGGTCAAAGATCAGGATAATGCCGCACTTTCAGCAGAAGACATGATCCGCGAACTGCGCGATGACAACGCCAACATGGTCGCCCGGCTCAAGAAGATGAAGGATTTTGCCGAGGCCGCCGGCGACAACGCCACCGACGGACTCATCGACGATTGGACCGACATGGCCGAAGAGCGCGTGTGGTTCCTCAACTCGCTGCTTGGCTAGGATAAGACAAACGATACGCGAGAATTCGCGTTCGAAGGAGAGGGCCGTTTCCGCTTTGCGGGAGCGGCCCTTTTGCTATGCGTGGGCAATGCAGAATGTAACGATCATTGAAGGCGGCGATGCTGCTGCCATCGCCGCATGGTTGTCGGGCTGCCTTGCCGCGCCCGCTGCCATCACCATTCCGGGTGGGTCCACCCCATTCCCGATCATCAAAGCGCTGATCGAAACGGGCGAGGTAGGTTGGAACGGAATCGAAGTCTGGCCCAATGACGACCGCATTGTGCCCGAAGACCACGAAGCGTCGAATACCGGCAAGATCCGCGCCCTGCTGGAACCGCAAGGCGCGGCTATTGTAGGGCTGGAAGAGGGGCTGGTCCCGCCCCGTTTTGCGCTGACTTGGCTAGGCATGGGGCCGGACGGACACACCGCCTCGCTGTTTCCCAATACCGATCCGCAAGTGGACGATCCGCAGATGTTGCGTCGCCTCACCCCTGATCCGTTGCCCTCACACGCGCCGTTTGACCGCATCACGCTGACCTTGCCAGCCTTGCTGGCGAGCGATGCAATTCTGTTCACGCTAGGGGGCGCGGGTGACAAGCGCGGCGTGTTCGAGGCGGCTATGGCGGGCGAGCATGATCTGCCCGTCGCGCGTTTGCTACGCGCAGCAGGGGCGCGCGGAATTCCGGTTACATGCTTCACCTGATCGCCAATCTTATAGAGCGCATTTTGCCTGCGCCTATGCAGCGCGCCTTGATGCCGCTTGCGCATCGCATCCGGCACCGCTGGCGCATCTGGCGGGGCGCACCAATTGCCGGGGTGAGCGCGGTGCTGATGAACCTCAATGGCGAGGTTTTGTTGCTGCGCCATTCCTATGGTCCCGAGGTGTGGGGGCTGCCCGGCGGCGGCCTTGCGCCCGGCGAAGCGCCCGAGGCCTGCGTGCGGCGCGAGGTGCAAGAGGAACTGGGCATCCGGCTGGGCGCGGTTGAAGCCTTCGCCACGCTGGAGGAAGTGCTGTCGGGTTCGCCGCACACCGCTTATCTGTTTGCAGCGACGATCAATGCTCAACCCAATCCGGATCAGCGCGAAGTGGTGGAGGCACGGTTCTTCCCCTCGCATTCGCTGCCCGAACCATTGGGCGAGGTCACGCGGCGGCGGATCGCCGCATGGAAAGCGCGCGGGACAGCCGGATAAGCCCTGAACCTAAAGCAGCGACAATTGCGCGGTATCCGGCGGCGCGTTGCGTTCCTCTGCGCCTTCGAGATTGCTCAGCGTCAGGCCCATCAGCCGGATCGGTGAGGGCAAGGGCAGCGCTTCGTCGAGCAATTCACGGCTTATCCGCGCGAAATCCGCTTTGTCCGCGACCGGATGGATCAAGGACTTGGCGCGGGTCATCAGCTGGAAATCGGTGAATTTGACCTTCAGCGTCACCGTTCGCCCGCGCGCATCGGCGCCCTCTATCCGGTCCCACACAATGTCGATGATAGTCTCCAGCGTGTCGCGCAGCGCCGCTCCGCTGGAAATATCCTCGCTGAAAGTGCGTTCTCCGCCCACCGATTTTCGCAGCCGATGCGCGCTGACCGGGCGCAGGTCGATCCCGCGCGCGGCGCGAAAGAAATAATCGGCGGACGATCCGAAATGCGCACGCAAAAAAGCGATGTCCTTGGCCGCGAGGTCTGCACCAGTGGCGATCCCCAGCCGCTTCATCTTCTCCTCCGCTTTGGGCCCGACCCCGTGGAACCGTCGGATCGGCAGGCCCGCAACAAATTGCGCCCCTTCGCCCGGACGAATGACGCATAGCCCATCGGGCTTGTTCTGGTCGCTCGCCAGCTTGGCGAGAAATTTGTTGTAGGAGACCCCGGCACTCGCGGTCAGCTGGGTCTTGGCCTTGATCTCCTGCCGGATCAGCGTGGCAATCCTGGTGGCGCTGCCGATACCCAGTCGGTCCTCGGTCACGTCAAGATAGGCCTCGTCCAGGCTCAATGGTTCGACCAGCGGGGTGTGATGTTCAAAAACCCGGCGGATCTGGCGGCTCGCTTCTTTATAAGCGTCAAAATGCGGGCGCACGAAAATGAGATCGGGGCACAGCCGTTTTGCGGTGACGGAGGGCATGGCGCTGCGCACGCCAAATCGCCGCGCCTCATAGCTCGCCGCAGCAACCACCCCGCGCCCGCCAGCGCCGCCCACCGCCACCGGCTTGCCTCGCAAATCCGGTTCGTCGCGCTGTTCGACGCTGGCAAAGAAGGCATCCATATCAACATGGATGATCTTGCGCAGCCCCGCCGCCTCACCATCATCGCGCAGATCCTCGCTCATGGTGAGTAATCTAGCCTCATTTGCGCCCGCGCGGAACTATCCGGGCCGCGATGTTTTTTGTGCACATGCGAAATGAAGAGTTTTCATCGGGCGGAGCAGGCGTCAAAGAGCCTGCGATGTCTGCTGAAACCTCTCTTTCTGCGCCCGCTACCAGTCCCAAGCCCGCGCACAAGCCGCTGCACGAAACCGAGCTGATCTGGATGATGGCGATGCTGATGGCGCTGCAGGCGTTCGGCATTGACGCCATCCTGCCTGCGCTTGATGAACTCGCGTTGGCGCTGACGGTGGAGGGCAACGACCGGCAATTTGTGATCGGGGTCTATCTGCTCACCGCCGGAATCGGCGCGCTGGTGCCGGGCGCATTGGCCGATCGTTTCGGGCGAAGGCCAGTTCTGCTGGGTTCGATTGCGGTCTATATTGCGCTCTCGCTCGCCAGCGCGATGGTCACCACATTCGATCAATTGATCGCGGTGCGCGCCGCGCAGGGGTTCTTTGGCGCAGGCATAGTCGCGCTGCCACCAGCAATCATCCGCGACCGGGTGGGCGGCGACAAGATGGCGCGCATGATGAGCCTGATCTTTGTCATATTCCTGATGGTTCCGGCCATCGCGCCCAGCATTGGCGAGCTGATCCTGCTGGTCGCCGATTGGCGCGCAATATTCGTGGCGATGGCGGTGCAGGGCATTCTGGTGGGATGCTGGGTGTATTTCCGTCTGCCCGAAAGCCTGACGGATGAAAACCGCCAGGCGATCCTGCCCGGCGTGATTGCGCGCAACATGGCCCGCGCGCTTAGCCTGCGCAGCGTGGCCGGTTATATCATTGGCAGCTCGCTGGTGTTCGGGGCGCTGTTTGGCTTTATCAATTCCGCGCAGCAATTGATCACCGAGACATTTGGCGCGGGCGATATCTTCCCCTTTGTGTTTGCCATCTGCGCTGGTTCAATGGCGTTTGCCAGTTGGTCCAATTCGCGGATCGTCGAACGGTTTGGTGCGCGCCGGGTCAGCCACACCGCGCTGTTCGTGTTCATCGGCGTGGCTTCGTTGCAAGTCTATTTCGCATATCAGCCCGATGAGACGCTGTGGCAATTCGTCCCGCTGATGGCGATCAACATGATGCTGCTCGGCTTTATCGGGAGCAATTTTGGCGCGATTGCAATGAACCCGTTTTTTGCGATTGCGGGCGCGGCCAGTTCGGCACACGGCTTTGTCAGGATGACCACGGCGGCGTTGCTGGGCGGGCTGATCGGATATTCGTTTGATGGAACGGCGCAGCCGCTGGCGCTGGCTTTGCTGGCGAGCGGGCTGGCGTGCCTTGCGCTGGTGCTGTTCAGCGAAAAGGGCAAATTGTTCGGTCCGCCCGATGCCGCGCTGGGGCCGACGAAGATGCGCAATATTTGAGGGGTTGGAGGCCGGCCTAGCGCTCGCTTTCCAACCTTCGCCACGCCAGCCCCGCAAATTCGCAGAGCAGCGGGCGTGTGTCGCGCGGGTCGATGATGTCCTCGACATTAAAACGTTCGGCGCTGCGGAACGGCGAGGTGACCTTGGCCAGCCGTTCGCGGATGTCCTCCAGCAGCGCCTGCGGATCATCGGCGGCTTCCAGTTCGGCCTTGTAAGCAACCTCCAGCCCGCCCGCGATCGGGAGGCTGCCCCAGTCGCCAGACGGCCAGCAATAGCGGTATTGATACCTCTCGGCATTGCTCATCGCGCTGCCTGCGATGCCATAGGCGCGCCTGAGGACCACGCTGGCGAGCGGCACGGTGGCGCGGTAAATCGCGTTCATGGCATTGACGCCGTAGCGGATCGTCCCCGCCATCTCCGCCTCGCGCCCGATCATGAAGCCGGGATTGTCCACCAGATGCACGATGGGCAGGCGGAACTGGTCGGCGAGTCTGACGAAACGTTCGACCTTCTCGCTGGTTTTGGCCTCCCACGATCCGCCGAGGTAGCTTGGATCGCTCGCCACCACGCAGACCGGCCAGCCGTCGAGCCGGGCGAAGGCGGTGATCGCGGCGCGGCCCCAGTGCCTGCCGATCTCGAACACGGTGCCGTGATCGAACAGCATGTCGAGGCAGCGGCGCATCGAATAGACCTGCTTGGGATCGCGCGGAACGAGACTGAGCAGCGCCTCTTCGCGCCGGTCCGCTGGGTCATCGCAGGCGGCGCGGCGGGCGTGCTGGCCGACATATTCGGGCATGAAGCTGAGGAAATGCCGCGCGCGGGCGAAGGCTTCGGCCTCGCTGGCGACCTCGTCATCCACCACCCCGTTGCGGGTGTGGATCGCCGATCCGCCGAGCACTTCCTTGGCCTCCTCGTGATTGGCCGCGCCGCCCTTGTAAGCTTCGCCCAGCCCATCTACCACGGCGGGGCCCGCGGCGAAGATCTGGCTGAGGCCCTTGACCATGATCGAGTAATGGCTGGCGACCGTCCGCGCCGCACCGAGGCCCGCCGTCGGCCCCAGAGCGAGCGCCACCACCGGCACGGTGTCGAGGTTCGTCACTACATCGCCCCAGCCGGGCACGGCAGGAATATAGGTTGCGCCGATCTGTTCGAGTGTCTTGACGCTGCCGCCGCCGCCCGTCCCGTCGATCATGCGGATGATGGGCAGCTTCAGCTCGTGCGCCATCATCTCGGCCTGCACCATCTTGCGCGCGATGCCAGCGTCTGCCGCGCCGCCTCTGATGGTGAAATCGTCCGCTGTGGCGACGACGGGGCGGCCGTTGATCAGTGCCTTGCCGAAGAGGAAGGGGGCGGGGGTGACGCCTTGGAGGTCGCCATTGGCGTCATACTTGGCGCTGCCTGCGATCTTGCCGATCTCGCGGAAGGAGCCTTCGTCACACAGCGCCGCCAGCCGCGCGCGGGCATCCATCTTGCCGCGTGAGTGTTGCCGCGCAACCTTGTCCGCGCCGCCCATCTGCTCGGCAAGCGCCTCGCGTTGCCGCAGTTCTTCGAGTTCCTTTTGCCAGCTCATTCTCACCCCATAGGCAAACCGTCATCCCAGCGAAAGCTGGGACCTAGGGCCTCATGGTGCAGTGCTTGCCGCCCTAGGCCCCAGCTTTCGCTGGGGTTACGGATTATTCTTCTGTCGAGGCAGGCACCACCGTCACCAACACCGCCTCAACCTGCACCTGCGCGCCCGCGCTGACGCTCAGCCCCTCGACCACCCCGTCGAAGGGCGCGGTGAGGGCGTGTTCCATCTTCATCGCCTCGAGCACCAAGAGCCGCTGCCCGGCGGTGACCGCCTGGCCTTCGGCGACATCGACCGCGATGACCTTGCCCGGCATGGGCGCAATGATCGCGCCGTCTGCGGCTGAGGCTTGGCCGGTGCCGTCATGGCGATAGGGTTGGATGTGGAACGTTGCGCCGTCGCAGAAATAGAGTTTGCCGGAGTTGCCTTGAATGGTGAGGTCGAATGCCGGGTCGTCGCCATCGAATGCCGGGTCGACTTCGACCTCCACGCCGTCAACCAGCAATCGCACAGACTGTTTGTGTTCGGCGTTTAGACGAAAGCCACCGATCCCCGATTGGCGGGCGTAATTGTTCCCCCAAGCGTCAGCGTAGAGCAGGTCTTCCGCGTAGAGCGCCAAGGACAGCTTGGGCGGCGATGGCGGGCCTGTCAGCGTATCGATGTTCTCCGCAATGGAACCGGTGGTCATCGTACCGCTCTTGAATGCGGGCAGATCGAGCAGGCGGAACAGGAACCAGGCGTTCTGCTTGACCGGCCAGACCTGCACATGACCCGTTGATTGTCGTAGTGCGGCGATCGCAGCGTCACGGTCTTCAGCATGACAGATGAGTTTCGCGATCATTGGGTCGTAGTAAGAGCTGACCTCGGCTCCTCGATCGACGCCGGTTTCAACGCGAGCAAAATGCGGCGATATATTCAGGTGCTCCAACCGCCCCGTGCTCGGCAGAAACCCCTTCGCCGGGTCTTCCGCATAGAGCCGCGCCTCGATCGCGTGGCCGTAGATCGACAGTTCCTCCTGCCGCTTGGGCAGCAGTTCGCCGCTTGCAACCCGCAATTGCCATTCGACCAGATCGACCCCGGTGATCTCTTCGGTGACGGGGTGCTCGACCTGAAGCCGGGTGTTCATCTCCATGAAGAAGATGCGATCCGCGCGCAGGCCCTCTGAGGCATCGGCGATGAATTCGATCGTGCCCGCGCCCTCGTAATCGACCGCCTTGGCGGCGCGCACGGCGGCGGCGCAGATCGTCTCGCGGGTGGCCGCGTCCATGCCGGGGGCGGGGGCTTCCTCGATCACCTTCTGGTGGCGGCGCTGGAGCGAGCAGTCGCGCTCGAACAGGTGGACGACGTTGCCGTGGGCATCGCCGAACACCTGCACCTCGATATGGCGGGGCGAGGTGATCCACTTTTCAAGCAGCACCTCGTCATTGCCGAAGCTGGCCTTGGCCTCGCGGCGGCAGGATTCGAGCGCGGCGGCGAAATCAGCCGGGGCATCGACCTTGCGCATCCCCTTGCCGCCTCCGCCCGCGACCGCCTTGATGAGGACGGGGTAGCCGATGGCTTCGGCCTCCTTGGTCAGCCGTTCGACCGACTGGTCCGACCCGTCATAGCCCGGCGTCACCGGCACGCCCGCCGCGCGCATCAGCTGCTTGGCCGCGTCCTTCAGACCCATCGCGCGGATGCTGGCAGGCTTGGGGCCGACCCAGATCAGCCCGGCGTCCAGCACGGCCTGCGCGAAGTCGGCGTTCTCGGAAAGGAATCCGTAGCCCGGATGGATTGCATCCGCCCCGGTCTGCTTCGCGGCGGCGATGATCTTCGCGCCCACCAGATAGCTTTCCGCCGCGGGTGAGGGGCCGATATGCACGCTCTCGTCGGCTTGGCGCACGTGCAGCGCCTTGGCATCGGCATCAGAATAGACTGCGACCGTGGCGACGCCCATCGCGCGCGCGGTGCGGATGATCCGGCAGGCAATTTCGCCGCGATTGGCGATCAGGAGTTTGGTGATCATAGCGCGAACTCGGGTGCCTCAGGCGCGCCCAGAGCGGCGCAGCGCGTCGGTGGCTCCATGGTGAAGCTGGTGTTGGCGACTTTCCAGCCGCTCTCGGTGCGCACCAGCGACAGCGAATTGACCCCGCAATGCGACGTCGCGCCGTTTGCCAGGAAGCGGTAAGGCCCCCAGACCTGCGCCATGTCGCCGTCCACCAACACATGATCGTAGGACATGAGCTCGTCGAAATCGCCGGAGCGCGTGCCCCAGCGTGCCAGGTGATCGGCGACCGGCACGGCATCGACACGCGGCAGGTCGGGGTTCATCCGGCTGTGGATGAAGATCACGCCTTCGGACAGCATCACCGCTGCGAGCGCGGTGCGGTCCTCGCTGCGCAGGGCAGCGAAGAAGGCGTCAGCGGCCAGCATGACCTCGGCCTGTTCGCGCGAGGGCTTTGCTTCAGGTGTGGTGGCAGCCAGCGGTGCGGCGACAAGGCCAAGCAGCGCGGCGACGGATTTCAAGAGTCCTCTCATTGGGCTGCGCTAGCCCAAAAATTTGGTCATTGCGAGACGTAGTCGATGCAATCCAGAGCGTTGCGCGATGCGGCTCTGGATTGCCGCGCCGACTGCGTCGGCCCGCAATGACAATTATGAGGTGGTGGGCCGATAATCCGAGATGCCCCATGTGATCGGCCCGTCGGGATGCTTTTCGCGGTTGATGATCGCCGACAGGAACGCACGCACGCCGTAGAGCGCCTTTTCCCCGCGCGGCACAAAGGTGCGGCTGTTCCACGCCTCGGTCCCGCGTTTGCGCACCTTGCGCCCGATTGCGCCGTAGATGCGCGCGGCGCTGAGCACTGCCCAGCGGCTGCGGAAGGGCAGGCGTTCTGCGCCCACCCGCGCCGCCGCCTCGTGCTTTTCCACCAGCGCCACCAGCCGTGCGGCCATTTCCGCAAGTTCAGCGCGGTGGTGCGGTTTGGTGTGCTGACCCGGTTCGATGTCCTGTTCGACCAGCCATTCCATCGGCAGGTAACAGCGCCCGGCGGCGTCATCCTCGACAATATCGCGGGCGATGTTGGACAGTTGAAACGCCAGCCCAAGATCGCAGGCGCGGTCGAGTGTGTCCTGATCCTCGGGCGAGACTCCCATCACCACCGCCATCATCACGCCCACCGCCCCGGCGACGTGATAGCAATAGCGCATCATGTCCGCTTCGGTTCGGGGCCGCCAATCCTCTGCATCAAGCTGAAATCCCGCGATCACGTCCTCTGCCATCGCTGGGGTCAGCCCACATTCCTGCGCCACCACGCCCAGCGCATCGAAGGCGGGATCGCCCGTCGGCTTACCCTCAAACGCAAGTGCCGTCAGCCGCCGGATCAGCGCAAGCCGCGCGTCGAGATCGGACTGATCGCCCAGCACTCCGCCCAGTTCCTGATTGTCGGCGATATCGTCGCACCGGCGGCACCAGGCATAGAGCAGCCAGGCGCGTTCGCGCGTGTCGCTGTCGAACAATTGCGAAGCTGCGGAAAAGCTTTGCGAGCCATATTTGATCGCCTGATGCGCGTGGTTTACCAGCGCGGCGCGTGTTTCCGCATCGACAGCCATAGCGCGTGCCCTAGAGTTCCTCTGCCTTCATGCGGAAGATCGGGGTGTGCGGAACATAGGCGGCCATCCGTTCCAGCAGATCGGGCAGGGTTTGCGCTGCGATCAAGATGTTCTGATGCGCTGGCCGGACAAAGCCGACCGCCGCCATCTTCGCGTTGAAGGCGAGCAGATCGTCATAGAAGCCGAAGGCGTTCAGCACGCCCACCGGGTCCGAATGATAGCCCAGCTGTGCCCAGCTCATCGCCTCCCACAATTCGTCCATCGTGCCGACCCCGCCGGGCAGCGTCACAAATCCGTCTGACAGGTCAGTGAATTTCTGCTTGCGTTCGTGCATGCCCGATACGGAGATGAGTTCGTCGCAATCGTGGTTGGCAACCTCGGCGCGGATCAGGCTTTCGGGGATGATCCCGATCACCTCGCCGCCCGCTTCCTTCGCCCCCTTGGCCACCGCGCCCATCAACCCGAGCCTGCCGCCGCCATAGACAACGCCTATGCCGCGCTGCGCCAGCGCCGCACCGACATCATAGGCCAGTTCGACATAGCGCGGATCGGCCGGGCTGGCGGACCCGCAATAGACGGCGAGACGTTTCACGCGCCCACCTTCGCCAGATCTTCCAGCATCAGCCCGGCGGTCGCTTTCGCGCTGCCGACCACGCCGGGGATGCCTGCGCCGGGATGCGTGCCTGCACCCACGAGGTAGAAATTACCCAACACATCATCGCGGTTGTGGCCGCGCAAATAGGCGCTTTGCCACAGCAAGGGCTCGAGGCTGAAGGCGCTGCCCATGTAAGCGGACAGGTCCTGCTGAAAATCCTTGGGAGCATAGCTGAATTTGGTCACGATCCGGTCGTGAATATCGGGGATGAGCCTGCGGCCCACCTCGTCGAGGACCATTTTTTCAAGCTTTGGCCCGACCTCGTCCCAGTCAACCGGCATTTTGCCCATATGGGCGACCGGCACCAACGCGTAGAACGTGCTCTTACCCGGCGGGGCCATGCTCGGATCGGTCACCGTGGGGTGATGCAGGTAGATGGCGAAATCTTCGGGCAGGACACCGTTCTTGAAGATGTCGTCGAGCAGCCCCTTATAGCGGTTGGCGAACAGGATCATGTGATGCGCGATCCCCGGCCATGTCCCCTCCAGCCCGAAATGCACGACGAACAGCGAGGGCGAGAAACTTTTGCGTTTCAGTGACTTTGCCATTTGCGGTCCGCGCGGCGAACCCGACAGCAGATCCTTGTATGAGTGCATGATATCGCCGTTGGAGGCGACCGCATCGAACCGCTCGCGCCAGCCGGACTTGGTTTCGACCTCATCCGCGCGGGTGCCCATCGTGTGGACCTGCACCACCGGATCGCCCACCCGCATCGTGCCGCCCAATCGTTCGAAATGGCGCACCATTCCCGCGATCAGCCGGTTGGTGCCGCCGCGCGCCCACCACACGCCGCCGTCCTTTTCCAGCTTGTGGATCAGCGCGTAGATCGACGAAGTGTTCATCGGATTGCCGCCGACCAGCAGCGAATGGAAACTGAACGCCTCGCGCAGTTTCGGATGCTCGATATAGCTCGACACCATTGAATAGACGCTGCGCCACGCCTGTTCCTTGATCAGCGCTGGCGCAGCCTTGAGCATGGATTTGAAATCGAGGAACGGGACCGTGCCCAGCTTGAGATAGCCTTCCTCATACACCCTAGCCGAATATTCGAGGAAGCGCTGATACCCCACCACGTCATCGGGGTTGAGCTTGGCGATTTCGGAATTGAGATCGGCTTCGTCGTTGGAATAGTTGAAATTGGTCCCGTCGGGCCAGTTGAGCCGGTAGAACGGCATGACCTTCATCAATTCGACATCGTCGGCAATATTGTGCCCGGTCAACGCCCACAATTCCTCCAGACAGGGGGGGTCGGTGATGACGGTGGGGCCGGCGTCAAAGGTAAAGCCGTCGCGTTCCCAGTAATAGGCGCGCCCGCCGGGCCGGTCGCGGGCTTCGACCACGGTGGTTGCAATGCCATGCGATTGCAGCCGGATTGCCAATGCCATTCCGCCGAACCCAGCACCGATCACGCAGGCCGATTTGCCGGAATATTTCTCAGCCAGAACGGGATCGATTCCCTGTTTGCCGCGCAGCGCCGGGGCAAGATCGAGTTTGGCGGCAGCCAGGGGGGAGGCCGATGGCGTAGTGGGGGCAGTCATGCCTTTTTCTTCTCCGTTTGAGTGTCCGGCCGTAAGGGCGCGCCGCGTTTGAACATGGCCAGAATGGCGCTTGGGATAGATACGGGGGGTTCACCCCACAAGACGCGGAGCTTGTCCAATGGCCGCGAACGGGCGGCATAGAAACGTTCGATCAACCCCTGCCGCAATTTGTAGAACCTCTGAAAAACCTTCACGCGCTTATCCGGTTCCGCAGCAAAGAACAGAAACCGCGCGAGCAGCCGGTAATAGGCGGTCCTGCGCCAATGCCGCCGCGCGCGCGCCTCCATCAACGCGGCGAGCTGCGGGCCAGTCAGATCAGCCTCTTCCGCGATGATCAGCGCGTTTTCAACCGCGGCGCACATCGTATAGCTGGTGAGCGGATGGGTGAAGCCGCCGCGCGCGCCCGCCGCCGCCACTCCCGGGATGCGGATTTCGGCTTGATAGGCACGGAAGTCGCCGCCAGTCAGCACCGGCAGAACCCCCGCTTCGTGCCCGACGATCGCATTGTCCTGCCACCCATGGGCGCGGGCGTATTGGTCAATCCGCGCCGACAGCGCCGCCCGGTCCAGCACGGGGTCATCGGCGTAATAGGTGTCCTCGACAAACACGTCATGCGCGCCCAGCGGCAAAGTGTAGACAAACCGATAGGCCGCACCATTGCCGTGCGGGGCGAGTTGATCGACCGTTGCATCCATGATGATCGGACGTTCGAGCCCGTGCGGTTCGGCCAGCCGCATGTGCCGCCCGAAAAACACTTGCCAGCCGCCGCTGAGATGCGGGCTCGGCTGGAAACTGCGGCAATCGATCACGGCGCGCGCGTCCAGTCGCTCTCCCCCGATCAGATCAACGCCGCGTGCATCCAGGCTGATTGCCTTGCGTTCCAGCATGATCGCGCTGGCGGGCAATTCGCGCGTCAGGCCTTCGTGAAAATCATGCGAGGCCATGGACCGATAGGCGGTCCCCAAAGTGCGTCGATATTTGGGGAATTGCACGTCATACCCGCCATTCCAGCCCGTTTGCCGAAACCCGCTCAGCAAGGCGCGCCCGTCTTCCGACAGGTCGCTGTCAAACCAGCTCCAACGGTGATTGCCGCCCAGGCTGCGCCCAGCCTCGATCAAAGCGATGCGAAATTCGGGCCGCGCCCGGTGCAGCGCCAGCGCGGTCAAGCCCCCGGCGAGGCCGCCGCCAACAATGACCACATCGAATTGGGAATCGCTCATGCCCGCAAAGCCGTAGGGCAGGGCGGGCCAAGGGGCAATATTGCAGGGCCCGCCAACACGCGCCGCGCGCCGGTTTCCCAACGCGCGGCGCGTGTTGCGCCGTCGGGCAGGTCCGGCGGCCTACTCCGCGTCGTCCTCTGGTGCCTCGGCCCCCTTTGCTCCTTCGGCCAGTTGCGGGCGCGGGGCGGGCATGGCGGCGGAGCGGTCGCCGGTTTTCAGATAGGTGTCGAACCATTGCATCATCCGCAGATTGTAATCATAGCGGCTGGCGGCAAGCCGGTTGCCGTGCCCTTCACCGGGATAGAACACCAGCCGCACGGGCGTTTCGGGCTGGCGCACCTTGATGAACCGGTACAGTTCCATACTCTGGCTGGGATCGACGCGGGTGTCGTCTTCGCCATGCATGATCAGCAGCGGTGTGCGCGCGCGGTCGGTGTAATAGATCGGCGACACCTCAAGCATTTTTTGCCAATTATCCCACGGCCATGCGCGGCTGTGGACATTGTACATCTCGTAAGGAATGTCGGTGGTGCCGAACTTGCTGATCTGGTCGGAAATCCCGACGAACATCACGCTGGCGGCGAATTCCTGCGAATAATAGGTCGCGCCCCATGCGCTGGCATAGCCGCCGTATGATCCGCCGGTGATGCCGGTGCGCGCCGCGTCGGTGATGCCATCTGCCGCCAGCGCGGTCTTGGCATCGACGATGTCGCGGAATTCGGGATCGGTGTAGCGGCCCTGATGCTGTTTGGAGAAATCGACACCGTAAGCTGTCGATCCGCGATAATTGGGCAGGAACACCGCATAGCCCTGACCCGCAGCGACATGGCCGGGCTTTGAATAGGCGGTCTGCCAGCCGTTGCTGTCATGCGCCTCTGGCCCGCCGTGGACATTCATGATTGTCGGCGCTCCGCCAGCGGGAACCCCGCCGACCGGCAGGATCAGCACCCCTTCGACCGTCTGCCCATCAGTGGCGGTGTAGGAATAGGCGCGCTGTTCACCAAAACTGATCTCTGACAGCCAGTCATTGTGATTGGTCCAGCGTTCGAACGCGCCATTGCTTGCCCCGGACCCCGATCCGGGGTTCCACACGAACAGTTCGGTCGGATGCTGCGGCGCGTTGGCGGCAAAGGCGATGCGGTCACCCGCAGCCTCCACCCGCGTCAGGATCAGCGCGCCGGGGTCGTGTTCCTCTGCGAACGAGCCATCGGCATTGTAGATGCGTAGCAGCGATTGCACGCCGACATGCACCACCGCAGCAAGCCGGCCATCGGGCAGCCATTCGGCATCCACCGCCGCTTCGGCTGCGCCCGCGTTCAGCGCGCGGTAGCTGCCGCTGGCGGTGTCCACCAGATGCAGCGTGGTCGGCGCGGGATCGTTGATGTCCACACCCGCAATCAGCGACAATTGTGATCCGTCGGGGGAAATCTCGACATCGTCAATCTTGCCCGGCGTTTCGACCACGGCGGTCACTGCGCCGCTGGTGAGGTCGATTACATTGACGCGTTTTTCAGTGTAGCTGTCATCCACCAACGGGGTTGGCGCGGTGTCGACGATGGCCATGCGCCCATCGGAGGAAATCTTGAATGCACTGACGAAGCCGGGCAGCGCGATTTCGCGCGGGTTTTCGTCGACCGCGCTGCCGATGGTGGCGGCGAACAGGCGTGCAGGGCGAAATTCCTCTTCATAAACGCGGGCGTTGAAACCGCCCTTGCGCTGCGCCTCGCGCTGCTTGTCTTTCGCCGCGCCGGTCAGCAGATAGATCGTGCTGCCATCGGGGCTGAAATGGTAATCGCGGACATCGGCATCCTTGATCGCGGCGAGTTTTGTATAGGTGCCGCCATCGACGGGAATGCCCCATACGGCGGTGTCTTCCTCGTCCTTGCCCCAAGTGAAGGTCACCATCCGGCCATCGGGGGAAAACGCCACATCGCCGGGGCTGATGTCTTCGGGCAGGAATTGCCGCGCCACATCGGGCGCGGTGGCGATTGAAAGTTCGCTGGTGGTGCCGCCATTATCTTCGCCGGTGGTCACGTCAGGCAGGCTGGCGGTGGTGTAGGCAATCCGCAACCCATCGGGAGAGATCGCCACCGCGCCGACGCTTTCCAGCTTTGCGACGTCTTCGGGGGTCATCGGGCGGGCATTGGCAGCGGCGGCGGTCAGCGAAACCGAGGCCAGCAGGGCAGCGGAGGCAAACGTAATGCGGGTCATATGGTCGAATAGTCCTCTCTTCAATTCATGAATGGCTCCATCCATAACGGTCCAACATCGAATGGCAAATCTGCGGCAAGGCTTGCAAGCGGCCCGCAGGCGGGTCATCACTTTGCGCCATAGTATAAAAAGGGGAGAGTGACGCATGAGGTTCCTGAAAAACTGGGCGGGTGTGCTGACGGGCATGGCCGCTGGACTGGGCGCATTGACGGCCTCACCGGCAGCGGCGGAGACTTTGCTTGTCGAAGCGGGCAGCGTCATCATGGACGCAGGCAGCGAGCCGAGCGGGCCGATGACCATCGTTGTGATCGACGGGACGATCCGCGACATCCTGCCCGCAGGCAGCGATGATCTGGAGGTTTACGCGGTCGAAGGGTCGCGCGTTATCGACCTGTCGGACAAGACCGTGCTGCCCGGCCTGATCGACCTGCACACGCATCTGTCGGGCGATCCCAGCGGGGAGTTCTGGCGCGCGGCGACGACTCCGCCCGAATATTTCACCTTCATCGCGGCCAAGAACGCGCGACTGACCGCGCTGGCGGGCTTTACCACGGTGCGCGACCTTGGTTCTCGCACCGATCAGGTGACGCAGATGCTGCGCCGCGCCACGGCAGAAGGGCTGGTGCCCGGACCGCGTGTTGTTACCTCTGCGCGGACCATCGCGATTATCGGCGGGCACGGCGACGTGAACGGCTTTACCGAACATGTGAACGATGTGCTTGATAGCGGGTTTACCTGCACCGGCGCGGTCGAATGCGCTGCCAAGGTGCGGCTTGCCTCGCAATACGGGGCCGATCTGATAAAGATCACCGCGACCGGCGGGGTGCTGTCGCAGCAGGGCCGCGGGCTGGAGGCGCATTTCAGCGACGAGGAAATGCGCGCTATTGTCAGCACGGCGGAAACGCTGGGGCTGCGGGTTGCCGCGCATGCCCACGGCGCGCGCGGGATCGAGGCCGCAGCGCGCGCGGGCGTCCATACGATTGAACACGGCACCTATCTCGACGATCAGGCGGCTCAGGTGATGCGCGACAGTGGCACCACTCTGGTGCCGACGCTGATGGCGCTAAGAGGTGTGTCCGAAGGTCTGGGCAGCGGCACCTACACGCCGGTGGTCGAAAGCAAGATTCGCGCGGTTCAGCCGTTGATGGCGACGCTGGTTTCGCGGGCGCGGCAATTCGGCGTGCCCATCGCCTTCGGCACCGATGCAGGCGTGTTCCCGCATGGCCGCAACGCTGAGGAATTTGCGCTGATGACCGCGCAGGGCATGTCCAACCGCGAGGCGCTGGCCAGCGCAACCACGGTGGCAGCGCGGGTGATCGGGCTGGAGAATGAGATCGGCAGGATCGCGCCGGGCTATTCGGCGGATCTGATTGCGGTGGACGGCAATCCGCTGGCCGATGTGACCGTTCTGGAAGATGTCGATTTCGTGATGGTGCGGGGCCGGGTGATCGAATGATGCAAGGCCGCGCACTTCTGCCCGGCGCGGCGAGCGGCGCTGCCAGTCAGGGGGCTGATTGATGCAGCATCACGACAATTTGCACTCCTCTATCCAGATATAGCCATCTTCGGGTGGGAGGTCGCTTTTCTGGCAATTGAGGCTGATCGCACTGCCGATCCCCTGCGTGTTGTCGAGGATTGCGTCAATCTGGCCTGTTGCGACGACGGCAAGGTATTTCGCGCCACCTTGGCCGGAGATTTCGATCATTGGCTCTTCTGCGTCCAGAATTATTGAGTCCACTGTGCCCGTGACTTTGATCGCAGTTGAGGTTGGCTTTGGAGCTGCCGGCTCCGGCTCTGGTTCCTTCGAGGAAGCCTGATCCTCTGGGGCTGGCGTTTCGGCTTCCTTCACCGTGGCTGTATCTTCAGCCATCGCTGTTTCCGTTGTCGCTGCATCCTTTGTCGCATTCTCAGCCGGAGAGCAGGCGCTGACAAGCACGAGCGCCGCGATTGCAACTGGTGTTTTCATGGGCATGACCTTTCGATAAAGCCTAGTTTGGGTGATCTCCTATACAAACCAGAGTGTTGTTGGCTGCACAAGAGGCAAGGGCCGGAATAGGGGCGAGCCCGCAGGCGAGCCTCGCTTGCCCGCCCCCTCTCCCCATTCAGAACCCGAACGCCACGCCCACGCGCCCGCCGGTGCTTTTCTCTGCGGTCGATCCCGCGACGCTGGCGGAGACATACACCCGTTCTCCCACACGCGCGGCGAGCGATCCGGAAAATCCCTGTTCGCCCTGATAGGTGGAGACATTGGCGCTCATCGAAAACGTGCTATCAGGCACGATCATCGTGCCCCCCATCGCCATAGCTGCGGCAATCCCGCCGCGTGAACGTGTGTCGAGATCCTCCAGCTGAAACGCGAGGCCGGTGATCCGCCCGTCAAGCGCGGAGACGCTTTGGGAGAGGCTGTCAAATTGCGCATCGGTGATCGCCTGCAGTCCGTCCATCGTAACCCGGATGTTCTGAACCGAGGCAGCCGTGGCGACGGTCTGGCGGCCCAAAGTGCCGTTCTGGTCGATGGTGACCACATCGACCGGTCCCTGCTGCGCCATGGTGCTGGCTTCGATATCGCCAATCCGAACAGCGCTGCCCGTGCCGCCCAGCGCCACCTGATTGGCGGCGGTGGTTTCGGCATTGGCACCAACGGCGGTTGAACCAGCGAAGGATGCTTCTGAGCGCGAGCCAATAGCGGTTGCGCTTTGCCCGGAAGCCGAGGCCGAATTGCCTACGGCGGTGGCGAGCAATTCGCTTGCGAGTGCCTGTTGGCCCAGCGCAGTGGTGTTGGTTCCTGTTGCCCGGGCCGTCTGACCAAAGGCCACCCCTTGCGCCGCCGCACGTGCTCCGGTGCCAAATGCGGCGCTGTTGGCGCCAAAGGCATCGGCCGCCCGGCCCAAGGCGGTGGAGCTGTCGCCTGTCGCGCTCGCCGAACGGCCAACAGCGGTCGCAAAGTTGGCATTTGCAATCGAGCCAGCGCCGACAGCAATCGAGTTGTTCGCAAATGCTCTTGCATCCGCTCCGAACGAAGCGGAATTGATCCCGTCCGCGCGGGCTCTGGTGCCAAAGGCGTTGGCGCTTTCCTGACTGGCGGTGGCTAAAACACCAACGGCAATACCGCGATTGCCCGCCGCAACGCTACCTTCACCCAAAGCCAGCGCATCCACCCCGCTTGCCAGTGCAGAAGTGCCATCGGAATTGATCCCGAAAAAGCGGTTGTTGGCCCCCGAAATCCCGTTTAGCGCGGCGTTGAACTGCGCCACATTGACGGCATCTGTGCCAGCGGTGCCCGCCGAAACATTGACGATGCGGCGTTCCTGGCCGGTTCTTCCGACCGAGACAGTATTGTCCTGTCCGGCAAAGGAATCGGAGCCGAGCGCGACCGAATTAACCCCCGAGACAAAGGCATTCTTGCCCAGCGCGGTGCCATTGATCGATCCAAATTCGCTCGCGCCTGATCCCAGCACGGTCGCTCCTGCGCCAGAGGCTGATGCGCTTTGGCCGATGACGACCGCGCCTTCGCCGGAGGAATTGGTGCCTGCGCCAATGGCAATGCTGCCAGTGCCAAACGCGGTGCGGGCGTTGTCACCAATCGCTACTGAACTGGCAGCCTGGGCATCGGAGCCTGCCCCGATGGCTATCGCCTGAGTGCCAATGGCCGAAGCGGCAGAGCCAGCCGCGTTGACAGCGAGGAAGGGGCTGCCCGCTGCATCCATAAGAGCTTCGGTGAGTTGACCGAGATTGATCGCATCATTGTCTTCTACCGCGTCCGCGACATTGGTGACCCGCCGTTTGAGCGTATCGTTGCCGACCGAAACCGTGTCCGCTTGCAGCGCCAGCGATCCTGCCCCCAGCGCCACCGCATTGTCGGCATTGGCCTGCGCTTCAGCTCCGATGGCGAGCGCGCCTTCTCCGTTCGCAAAGACGCCAACATCGCCAGGATCGCTGGTGTCGAGACCGATGGCAATCGAATTGCGCCCTTGGGCAAAGGCACCTGATCCCACTGCCAGCGAATTGATCCCGGTGGCCGAAGCGGTGCCAGTGGTGCCGCTCGAATCGAACAGCGGGTTTCCAGCAATCGCGTTCAATTGCCCCACCGTGGCGGCGTCGGTGTCGAACACACCGTCGGCGACATTGGTGAGGCGGCGTTCGAAGCCGTTGCTACCAAACGAGACCGTATTTTCGTCCGTTGCGGTCGATCCCGCGCCGATTGCAACCGAATTGGCAAAGCTCGCGCTCGACCCGGTGCCGATGGCCACCGTGTTGACGCCCGAGGCCTGAACCCCGGTGCCCACTGCCACTGCGCCATTGGCGCCTGCGCTGGAAGAACTGCCCAGCACGGTTGCGTTGCTGGCGCTGGCATTGGCGCTGAAACCCAGCGCCGTCGCATTGGTGCCGGTCGCATTGGCAAAGCCGCCAAAGGTGGTCGCCCCGTCGCCATCCGCGCCCGAAGTCGCGCCGACCACCACCGCCTCGCTGCCATCGGCAAACGCCCCGTCGCCAATCGCAATGGAGCCCGTTCCGGTCGCAGTGGGCGAAAACCCGCCATTGATATTGACGACGACGCCCGGCGTTCCGCCCCCTGACAGCAGTGCGTTGACCTGCCCCAGCGTCACCGCATGATCGTCGCGGTAACCGTCCGCGACATTGGTGATGACGCGGCGATTGGTCTCGCTGCCGACCGACACCGAATGGTCGAGGTCTGCAATCGAACCCGCGCCAATGGCAATCGCGTCGAAGCCTACCGAAAAGGAATCCGCGCCGATGGCGATGCTGCCGGTGGTGCTGACAAAGGAACCGAGCCCGTCACCGTCCATATCGCCGCCAATCGCAATCGCGCCGTCCACACTAATGCGAGTCTCCGATCCAATCGCGATAGTGGCAATGCCGCCGGCGATGGTTCCGAAATTGTCATTGCCTGCGGTGTTGGCACCGATGGCGATGGAACCGAGCCCCGTGGCTTCGGAGTTTTCCCCCAGTGCGATGGCGTCCTGACTCGCCTGAGCCAGTTCCCCGATAGCGACGGAATTTTCGCCAGCAGCATTCGCGCCCGAACCGATGCCGATGGCAAAGGCGCTGTCCGCATCGGCGCTGATTCCGATGGCGATGGCCGCTTGCGCTGCCGCTTCGGCGGCTGCGCCAATCGCCACCGCCTCTGCCATGCCTGCGCGTGAGGCATTGCCGACCGCGACCGAATCCGCACCAACGCCCGCCGCCGAACGGCCAATTGCCACCGCGCTAAGGCCGCTCGACACAGCACCATTGCCAACCGCTAGCGATCCGGTCGATTCCGCCCTTGACGCCGAACCGACCGCTGTTGCGCCGTTGACAAGCGCTCTTGCAGATTGACCGACCGCGGTGGTGCCAAGACCTTCTGCGATCGTGAATTGACCAATTGCGGTGCTGCCGGTCTCGGTTGCGCTCGCAGTATCGCCGACCGCGACACTGTTGGCACCGCTTGCAACCGTATTGTTGCCCAGCGCGGTGGAGTTCGCGCCGCTGGCAGCGGCATTGACCCCGCATTCGAGACCATCGTCCTGCGAAGCGACGTTCGGCCCCTCCGATGCGTTGCATTCGGGTGTTGTGTCGGCATAGGCGGGAGCGGCAAAAACTATTGCGGTCGACGCCAGCAGCATCGCGCTCGAAAGACGAGAAATGTTCATTGTCAAAATTCCCCCAAAAAAACCGCGGCATCAATGTGCCGCCCCTGCTGTTGACGCTTGTGAAAATGCGGCAGGCCTGAATTGGCCCGGCAATCCGTAATTTCCTCTATATTTGAGCGGGATGCCAGTTCTTTTTCGTGCCCCGCGATGGATTTTCATTACTGCCGGTTTGCGCGCAACTCAGTCAGACGGCTGGACATGGGCGCAGTCGGCGCGTAACTCTGTGCGTCATCCCCGGGGAGCGCAGCTTTGCGCTGAGAGGGGCGGGGTAAGCGCCGCCCGACCCGTTGAACCTGAACCGACTAACATCGGCGGAGGGAGTGGTCTGACCCGCTCATCCTGAGCTTGTCGAAGGGCCGCACTTTCGCCATTTGGAGAGACTGCGCATGGCCGACATCAATTCACCTGTCGAAATCGGCGTCACCACCGGACCGATCCGGGGTAGCCGCAAGGTTCACGTCGGTGCGCGCACCGGCAGCGGCATTCGCGTCGCCATGCGCGAGATTGACCTTGAGGGCGGGGAGGCACCCGTGCGGGTCTATGACACCTCTGGCCCCTACACCGACCCAGAGATCGCCATCGACATCAACGCCGGGCTCGCCGCCAAGCGTGCCGACTGGATCAGGGCGCGCGGTGATGTCGAGGAATATGACGCACGCGAAGTGAAGCCCGAGGATAACGGCCAGCTGGGCCCGGACCGCAGCGGCGGCGTCCCGCAGTTCCCCAACACGGTGAAGCGCCCCCTGCGCGCGCGTGCAGGGATGAACGTGTCGCAAATGCACTATGCCCGACAAGGGATTATCACCCCCGAAATGGAATATGTCGCCGAGCGTGAGAATCTGGGCCGTGAGCTGGCCAGGGACTTTGTCCGCGACGGCGAAAGTTGGGGCGCGGTAATCCCCGATGTCATCACCCCCGAATTCGTCCGCGAAGAGGTTGCGCGCGGTCGGGCGATCATCCCCAACAACATCAACCACCCCGAAACCGAACCGATGGCAATCGGGCGCAATTTCCTGGTCAAGATCAACGCCAATATCGGCAATTCGGCGGTGGCGTCGAACGTGGCGGCAGAGGTCGACAAGATGGTGTGGGCGACCCGCTGGGGCGCGGACACGATCATGGACCTTTCGACCGGGCGCAACATTCACGACACCCGCGAATGGATCATTCGCAACGCCGCCGTGCCGGTCGGCACCGTGCCGATCTATCAGGCGCTGGAAAAGGTCGGCGGGGTGGCCGAGGAACTGACGTGGGAAATCTTCCGCGACACGCTGATCGAACAGGCCGAGCAGGGGGTGGATTACTTCACCATCCACGCAGGCGTGCGCCTCGCCTATGTCCCGATGGCGGCCAAGCGGGTCACCGGCATCGTCTCGCGCGGCGGCAGCATTATGGCGAAATGGTGCCTCGCGCATCACAAGGAAAGCTTCCTCTACGAACATTTCGACGACATCACCGAAATCATGAAGGCCTATGACATCGCCTATTCGCTGGGCGACGGGCTGCGCCCCGGCAGCGTCGCGGATGCCAATGACGAGGCGCAATTCTCCGAACTCTACACCCTCGGAGAACTGACCCACCGCGCCTGGGCGCATGACGTGCAGGTGATGATCGAGGGGCCGGGCCATGTGCCCATGCACAAGATCAAAGAGAACATGGAGAAACAGCTTGAGGTCTGCGGGGAGGCTCCGTTCTACACCCTCGGCCCGCTGGTCACCGATATTGCGCCGGGGTATGACCACATCACCAGCGGCATTGGCGCGGCGATGATCGGTTGGTTCGGCACCGCGATGCTGTGTTATGTCACGCCCAAGGAGCATCTGGGCCTGCCCGACCGCGACGATGTGAAGGTCGGCGTGGTCACCTACAAACTCGCCGCCCACGCCGCCGACCTTGCCAAGGGTCACCCGGCGGCCAAGGTCCGCGACGATGCCCTGTCGAAAGCGCGGTTTGAATTCCGCTGGCGCGATCAATTCAACCTCAGCCTCGACCCTGAAACCGCCGAGCAATATCACGACCAGACTTTGCCCGCAGAAGGCGCCAAGACCGCGCATTTCTGCAGCATGTGCGGGCCAAAGTTCTGCTCGATGCAGATCAGCCAGGAAGTCCGCGACTTTGCCGCCAAGCAGAACGAAAGCCCCGAAAGCTTCCTCGCCTCCGAAAAACTGGGCGCGGACACCGCCGAGGCCAGCAAACAGGCCGCGCTGAAGGGCATGGAGGAGATGAGTCGCCGCTATAACGAAGGCGGCCGCGAGCTGTATGTCGGGGCAGGGGGCCGCGAACACGATTGAGGCATCTTCTCCCTTCCCCTTGGGGAAGGGTCGGGGATGGGGGTTCGGCGGTGAGAGGGCAGGGCATGATTCCGCGCGTCGCACACCCATCCCCAAGGGGAAGGGGCTAATCGCCTCACCCGTTCCGCATATTCTCCAGCCCCTTGATCCCGCCGGGCTTTTGCGATGGCTGCGAGGCGTTGGTTTTCACCTTTTCCTTCTTCGGCTTACGCGCTTCCTTGCTCTTCTTCTGTTGGCCCTTGGCCATAAGTCGTTCCAATCGGGGGCGAGATGCCCGAGAGCGGGCGTGGGCCTGATGGGGGACGGTGTCAATGTGGGGGGTGCATTCACATTCCGGGGATTTTTATGTCTTCCGTGGCTTCTCTCCAGTATCGAAGTCAGGGAACAACTCGCCTTGGTCTTGAGGAAAGGCAGCAGTGAAAAGCTGTTTGAAAAAGCCCGGCTTCCCTGTTGGCGTCGCTCGCAAAAGTGTTGTCACTGATGTGATTTGCTTTTCAAGCGATGGATGCCCAATTTCCTCCGAAAGATGCTGGTGGTGAGTAGAATTTCTCCGGCCTGTTGCGACATTTCGTGGGTTCTTCCGCCTCAGCTCTTCAATTACGCCCGGAGGAAGCTGTTCGTAAATCAGCCAATTCGTGAGCTTCCCGATGTAGGCAGTTCGCTTGTTGTTGCCCGGAGCATACGCCCATCCCCAGACACGATGAATTTGCTCGTAGAACGAGTCTGGAAATCTCTTCGCCCATGGAAGTAGCTCTTCCGATATGTATGCGGCAAGAATTCGCTGGAGTTCGTCTCGAGCTCTGACCGACTGATAGCCCGTTGCTTCGTCGACAAGGCTCAAAATTCCGATCTTGGAGAGGCTGCGAGTAAGTATTTCGGCCTGACGCGCTACTGCTTTTTGGCCATCGGTTAGAACATCAGCATCTTTTGCTCTCAGGTAGACATCACAAACCAATGGGAGCAGTTCTGCTCGAAAGCCTTGAACCTTTTGGCCTCGGAGGTTCCGGAACTCGATCGGCTCAAGAAAATCTCGAACTTCCTCTGTGATAAATGAATCAAGATTACGGGCATCTACAAAATTGGGCCGATCGCTTTTTTGGTATGTACCCTTCCAAGGCCTACCCAACGCTGTAAGAAATGCCCTGCTGATTAAAACGCGGCGACCGTCTTGGAGAACGGCAGAGGGCAAGCTCAAGTCACCGATGGCCAAGTCGCCCTCATAGGCAGCCTTGGGTGACGCCCACCGTGTCTCGGCCGCCTTTCTCGCGATCTCCGCCCTCCTTTCAGTTGATAGGGAAATCGCTCGTGCCTTCCCTCCTGCGCTCTGTGGGTCAGCCATCTGCAATCTCCGAATCGTTTATGCTTGCAGCAATCGATACCGGATGCTTGCTTATTTAGCAAGCATGAGTAGAATTATTTTTGATATGCTTGCTAGCTCACTCCCCTCACCCTATAGAACCTTCCCCATCATCCCATCCCCACCAGCACCCGGTCCAGCGCCTGCAAGAACCGCGAGCGATCCGCCTTGCTGAACGGCGCCGGTCCGCCTCCCACCCCATCCATCCCAGCGCGCAGGTCCGCCATGATCGCGCGGGTGGCGATTGCGCTGCCGATGCTGGCTGCGGTGAATTCCTCGCCATTGTGTTTGAGCACCCGCGCGCCCGCTTTCAAACAGCGGGCGGCGAGCAATATGTCGGCGGTGATGACGACAGATCGCGCATCCGCAGCCTCCGCGATCCAATCGTCCGCCGCGTCAAAGCTGTCATCGACCACCACGCGCTTCACCCGCTCGCTTACCGGCACGCGGAAAGGGCTGTTGCTGACGACCCGCACTTGGGCCTTGTAACGCTCGGCAACGCGGTAGATTTCTTCCTTCACCGGGCAGGCGTCGGCATCGACAAGAATGGTCACTGGCGTCATTGAACCCCGCTTAAAGCAGCGCGGCGTCCCCTTCAACCAGCCACCAATTTCTCCACCAAAGCCCGCAATTCCGCCGGCGTCGTATGCCCGGCCACTATCTCGTGATAGCCGATCCCGGCTTTGCGAAGCGCCTCTTTTTTCACCGCGTCCCTTGCGGGCGCACAATTGCTGACGTTGTGCCCGCTGCCTTGGTATTCCAGCGCGTGGACTACGCGGCATTTGTCGTCCATCAGCGCGAAATCTACGCGTTTGGAATTAACCGCGCGAAAGGCGTCCTTGTCGGGGCTGGCAAGGAATTCGCCGAGCGAAACCTGCGCCATCACCTGCCAGCGCGGATTGCGCGCGATCACCGCCTTGTCCAGCGCGGCGAACACATTGGCCTCTGATTTGTTGAGCAATGCACGCGAGGTGAAGGCGGCCTTGCTGACGGCCTTCAATTGGTTGGCGGCAAAGTCCGATTGCTGGGCCTGCTGACGTTCGGCCCGCTCGATTGTTCTGAGGTTCGGTCCGCGGTTCTTGGCCTTGCGCTCCTGCCAATAGGCGCGGCGCTCTTCGCGCTTTTCGCCTTCGACGAACCGTTCGATGGCCATACCAATGACCGCGCCGATCGCCAGCAGGATGGCGAGCGGCCAGGGTTTGTCGAGGAGGGCGAGAATCTCCGCAGGCATGACAGGCATGTGCCACGCCAATGCTTGCGAAACGGTAACCCCCCACCAAAAACTTTCCTACACGCGCGAATTCTGCCTTAACCTTGCAGATGACCCACACATTCGACGAAGACACCGCCCCCACCCCCAACCCCACCCTCGCCCATGCGTTGATCGCTGCTCCCTTGGAGGACGGTGCCGGGTGGACACCGGCGCGGCAGGCGACTTTCTTGCAGGCGCTGGCTTCCACCCATTCGGTTGCCAATGCGGCGCGGGTGGCGGGGATGTCGCGGCAATCCGCCTATGCCCTGCGCGCGCGATTAAAGGGGGAGCCGTTCGATCACGCCTGGACGGCGGCGCTGCGGTGCCGCTTTGATGCGTTGGCAGAGGCCGCGATGGAGCGCGCGCTCAACGGGGTCGAAGTGCCGCATTATCACCGCGGCGAGCTGATCGGCACCTCGCGCAAATATGATGAGCGGCTGACGGTTGCGCTGCTGATGATGCGCGACAGTTTTCGCCTGCCGCATGCGCGCCAGCACGATGTCGCCGCGCGCTATGGCTCGGATGATTTCGGCCGGCTGGTTGAACGGGTCGAGGCCGGGCCGGAAACCTGGGATGAACAGGACCGGCAGGAACGCATCGCGCTGTATGAGGAATATGCGCGCGACGCAGCGGCGGCGGAAGCAGAGGGCGACGCGGATGAAGGCGATCATGACAGCGACGAAGAGGAATAATGTTGGAAAAGTGTCAAGCGCCCAAAAAGACAGAAAATCGTGTGATATGAGAGGTTTGAGGATAAAAATGGCGCTTGACACTATGTCCACTGTGTCAAGCAGATCGGGTGGTTTTGCTGGCGCATATCTGGCGCGGTTCGGGTCGCGTAATGGCTCTGGAGCAATGATAATTAGGAGAAACGGCGATCTCCTGCTACACAGTCTGCGCTGACGTCGGAATTTGCGACGGACTTCGAGATTTGACGACCGCCGCTTGCCTTTGAACGGAGTGTTCAACAGGCCCCGGCGTAAACCAGACGACGACTTCCTTTCCCCTGAACGATCCTAAGCACGACCGGCCCCGCATGTTCGCGGGTCCGCAACCTATGTTCTTCGAAAGGAACACTCTCATGGCCAAAACTGGCACCGTCAAATTCTTCAACGCCGACAAGGGCTATGGTTTCATTCAGCCCGACGATGGTTCGGCTGACAGCTTCGTCCACATCAGCGCAGTGCAGGCCGCCGGCATGCACAGCCTCGATAAGGAACAGCGTCTGAACTATGACGTCGAAACCGGCCGCAATGGCAAGGAAAGCGCGACCAACCTGTCGTCGGCTGACTGATATTGAGTGATCGGGGTGCGGCGCTTTGGTGCCGCGCCCCGGCCGCCACCCGTTAAAATTACTGGCGCGCTTCCCGGCGCTGCCTTCCGTATCCTCCCACAGGAGCCAATCATGGCCCAGACCTTCGATTTTTACCGCGAACGCGCCGATGCCGCTGCTGCTGCTGCCGAAAAGGCAACGCTGGACAACGTCAGGATGCGGGAATTGCGATCGGAGAAAACCTGGCGCGCGCTGGCCGATCAGGCGCGCAGGGTCGCCGAAGACCGCGCCAAAGCCGACGCCGAACGCGCAGAGCGCCGCGCCGCAGAAGCGCTGGACGTGCAATAACGCGCGGGCTGATTCCTAGATTGCCACGCGAAACCCCTAAATTACATTGCGAAACCCCTAAATTACATTGCGAAACCAAGGCATCGCACCCAGATTGAAACCACAGCGTAACAATCCAGAGGAGCCTCGCCATGATGCAGTTTCAGTTCAACTCCGACAGTTCGGTTATGGGCACGGAGAACGTCGCAGAACGGATTGAGGTGATGGTCCGCGAAAAGCTCGCCCGGTTCGAAGACCGGCTGACGCGGGTCGAGGTCCATGTCTCCGATGAAAACGGCAGCAAACACGGTGCTGATGACAAGGCCTGCACAATCGAAGCGCGCCCGCGCGGCGGCAAGCCGATTGGCGTCACCGACCATGCGTCAAAGGTTGACGATGCCGCGCGCAAAGCGGCGAACACGATGGCGCAGCGGCTCGACCGGCTGTTTGGCAAAGGCGAAAAGCACAAGCACGAACCGCGCCCCGACAAGGTCTTGTGATCAAGCCAACCAAGCCGGGAAAGCATGGGTTCATCGCGGTATGACAGGATGATCGGATGATGACATATCGCCCCCTTCCTCCCGCAGCGCTGGCGGCGTTGGCATTTGCTGCGTCGCTGGCTTCCTGCGCCGGTGTAGAACGTCAGGCCGCCGCCTCCGCTCAAGACGATAGCGCGCTTTCGGCGCGGCAGGCGGGCGGGCGGCAGTGCTTTTTTGCGGCGCAGGTCACTGGGTTTCGCAATATTGATGATGCGGGCGGGCAGGAAAGCGACCGGCGCGTCCTGATTGATGTCGGGCCCCGCGATACGTATGAATTTCAGCTGCAAAGCCGCTGTCCTGAATTGCGCTTTGCCCGCAGCATTGCCTTTGATCAGACCGGCGCGGGCAGGATATGCAACGGGCTGGACGTGGATCTGATCGTGCCCGACGATAATCTGGGTCCGCAGCGCTGCCGGGTAACAATGATCCGCAAGCTGGAACCGGGAGATGCAGGCGCTCGGGCGCGGGCTGACCAATAGGCGGAGTTACTCTGCCACGCCAAGGAACCTGGCAAGCACGCTCCACTGGTCGCGCACCGCTTGGCGGCCACGCTCAATATTGCGGGCAATCAAGGCGGGGTCGAATTCAAGCCGATCGTACAATTCGGTTGCGGGTTCGATGACCATGATGGGCGCAAAATGGGCGCGCTCGATTTCAACAGAGAAAGGCCGCATCACGCTTTCGATGGCGCCGGGAGAAAGTCCCAGTTGTTCAAGCTCGCGGCGCTGCGCGGCGGCGGCGGTGAACCGCCCCGGGATTGTCGGAGGCTCCAACTCTTGAGTAGATGGAGTCCTTATGAGCAAGACAACGAACAAGTTTTCGCCGGAGGTTCGCGCCC